>NZ_JBHYIM010000018.1:0-93488 GCF_042739655.1 Mesorhizobium sp. NPDC059025
CGGGCCGACTTCGAAACGGTTGGCGAAGGTCAGGCCATCCGCTCCAGCCTGGAACACACCGGTATCGTTCAACAGCACACGCCCAGTGCCGACGGTGCTGTTGTTCGTCACGATGAGTTTGGTGTTGCCACCGAAATAACCAACAGTGGTGCCGCCGGTGTAGGTGTTGACACCGGTCAAGGTCAGCGTGCCGCCGCTCAGCGTGAGCGAACCGCCGGTTGAATTGTTGAAGCAATCGGTGCCCGTCGTCCCGCAATCGCTGATAACACCGGAGAAGGTGCCGTTCGCATTGACGATGCCGAGGTTCCTGCCGCCGAGATAGACCTCGCCGCTGCCGGTCAGCGATTTGATGCCCGGCCCCGATCCGGTGCTTTGTGCGGAAATGTCGAAGACGCCGTTAGCCACGACACCGCTCGAGGAGAAGACACCGCCGTCACCCGAAAGCTGCAAGGTGCCGCCCTGCTCGATCGTCGTCGCGCCGGTGTACAGGTTGGCGCCGGAGAACATCTGCGTCGCGCCGTTGGCGATGACCACGCTGCCACCGGTGCCGCCGCCGATGCCGCCGTCGCGGATCAAGCCGCCGAACAGGGAGCCATTTGTGATGGTGAGGGTTTTCGAACCCAGCGCCACGATGCCGTCGCCCGTCGCACTCGACAGGCCGGCAATGCGCGCACCTGCGGTCGTCTGCGAAATGTCGAGAGTGCCGTTGGATATGAAGCCGACATAGGCAGAGCTGGCGATCGACCCGCTGCCCTTCAGCGCCAGCTTGGCACCGCCATAGATCTCGGTGGCGTTGGTGTAGGTGTTGACGCCGGACAAGGTCTGCGTGCCAGCCTCTATCGACAATCCGCCGCTACCTTTGATCGTACCGGCGAACTCGGTCGAACCGTTGGTGATGACCAATCCCTTGCTGCCCAACTCGACCGTTCCGGAAGACGTTCCGGCAAGACTGGTGATCGCCGCGATCGGCATGTACCGCCCTGAAATATCCAATATGCCGTTTTCGATATTCACGACGCTCGACATGCCGATGTTGCCGAGACCATTCAGCGCCAGCGTGCCGCCCTTGATCGTGGTGGCGCCGGTATAGTCGTTGACGGTCGAAAGGATCAGCGTGCCGCTGCCGAACTTGTCCAGACCGATGCCGGCGGCGCCCGTCAGGATCGAGGCGATCTCCGCCGTGACACCGGCATTGACGTTGACGAAGCTCGCCGAGCTGTTGTTGGCACTGTCTCCGGTGAGCGTCAGGTCATCGCCCTCGATCTTGTAGCCGTCGCTGGTAAACTGGATGCCCTCGAAGCCGACCGGGCCGCTGACCTTCACCACTCCGCCGGTGCCGGTGAACACTGCCACCGAACCGTGCCATTGATCGTTGAAGTCAGCCGCGCCCGGAGCGCCGGTCCAGTTGGTTCCTGCTGCACTCCAGATGCCGGCGCCGCCGTCGACGGTGCCGTTGCCGATGCCGTCGGTGCCGTCCCAGAACTGCACGATCTGGTCGCCATTCTGGATGAACAGGTTGACCTGGTGCGGGATCGCGGTCTGGATGGTGGCGCTCGCCGGCAGGCTGGAATAGCTGCCTGAAACAGAACCGTCGACATTGAACAGCCGGTAATAACCGGATACCGCCCCTGGCGTCAGCAGGGTTCCGCCAAGCGTCAGATTGCCGGTGACATAGACGAGGTCGTTCAACGGACCGCCGACAACGCCCGGAGCGCCGAGTTCGAACAGGCTGGTCGAGCCAGCCCCCAGGGTCAGGTCGCCGGCGACCGTCAGCTTGCCCGGGCTGCTGCCGGCCGAAAGCGTGCCGTTGACGACCGTGCTGCCCAGCGTGCCATTGCCACCGATCGTGGCACCGGCATCCACGGTGATGCCCGACGACGAAGCGATCGAGCCGTTCACCAGCAGCTTGCCGCCGCTCACCGTCGTCGTGCCTGTATAGGTGCTGGTGCCGGTGAGTGTCAGCGATCCCGCGCCAACCTTGGTCAGGCCACCGCTGCCGGTAATGCCTTGCGAAATGGTGGTGTCGAAGGTGTCGGTATCGATGGTCCCGCCACCACCATTGAGAGCGATCTGGCGCGTCGCGGCGAAATCGAACGACGCACCCAGCTTCAGCGCGCCGCCATCGAAGGTCAGGGAGCCGGAAGCAGCACCCAGATTGGTGTCCCGCGAAGCCTGTACGACACCTCCCAGCAGCGATGTGCCACCGGTATAGGTGTTGTCGCCCGACAGCGTCAGTGTGCCTGCGCCGGTCTTGGCCAGAGAGCCGCCGGTGCCTGCGGGGCCGTCGCTGATCGTCCCGCTGACCTCGGTCGACTGATCGTTGGAGCCGACGGTCAGTTTCTTGGAACCCAGATAATAGCTGCCGGCGCCTTCGATCGAACCGGCGGTCGTGCCGGCCGAGGTCAGGTCGCCGATATGGAAACTGCCGCCATCCTCGACGGCGAAACGCGCGTTGCCACCGCTGCTGCCGTCACGGAACTTGACCGAGCCGCCAGAGTTGACGGTGATGGCCGCGCTTGCCGCGGTGCTGCTGCCTTTGAATTCCACCGTTCCCCGGGCCGTGATGACAGCCGTGCCCGCGGTGCTGGTGTCTGAAAAAGTCGTGATGCCGTCGCTTTCGATCCGCGCCCCGTCGGCGGTGCTGCGGTCCTTGAAGTTCATGGCCGACATGTTGCGGATATGCGCCTGGTCCGCCGAGCTGTCGCCGGTGAAATTGACCATCTGCAGATTGAAGATCTCGGCGTTTCCGGCCTTGCTGCTGTCGCTGAAGTTGAGGACGCCGCTGCTGTTGTTGATCTCGGCGGAGCCGCCCGTGGCACTGTCGTAGAAATTCAGCGTGCCGGCGTTGATCCTGATGCTGTTGCTGCTGCCACCGGCGCTCGTGGTATTGCGGAAATTTGTGGTGCCACTGCTGGTTATGGACAGGGCGCTGCTCGGATCGACATTGACGATGTCGAAGGTGCCGCTCGCGGCCACATCGACGGACCCGGTGATCTTGCCTGCAACACCGCCGACACCGCTGGTGCCGAGCTGCAGCGTGCCGGCATTGACCTTCGTGCCGCCGCGATGATTGCCGATACCGGTCAGCGTCAGCGTGCCGGTGCCGACCTTGTTCAGGGCCAGGGAACCCGCACCGCCATCCAGGATCGTTCCGCCAAAGACGCTCGAACCGTTGACGCCGCCGATCGACAATGTCGCGTCGGAAATGCCGGTGTTGGTGACGATCCCGTCACCGGTCAGCGCGCTGATCGCCTGGTCGAAGCCGCCGAGATCGATGGTCGCGCCACCGACGACGCTGAACGCGCCAATGGACGAAAACGCATTGGACGCGCCGCCTTGCAGCGTGCCGCCGGCAACCGCCGTCGACCCGGTATAGCTGCTGGTGCCCGAGAGCTTCAGCGTGCCGTTGCCGGTCTTGACCAGCGAACCGCCGGTACCACTGATCGTTCCGCTGACTTCGGTCGACAGGTTGTTCGAACCGACGGTCAACTCGTTGTCGCCAAGCAGATAGGAGCCACCGCCGGCGATGGAGCCCGCGTTGAGCTTCTTGTTCCCGCTGGCACCGGTCGAGCCGGAGAAATCGACGGTGCCGCCATTGCTGATCTCGGCATTGGCCGCGTCGCTGTTGAAGAGGAATACGACGCTGGAATTGTTGCTGATCCTGGCACTGCCCGCCGTCGCGGTGGAGCGGAATGTCAGGTTGCCGTTGTTCGTGATCCTGGCTGTACCGGCCTGGCTGGCCTCATAAAAAGTCAGATCCTGATTGTTGGTTATGTCGGCATTGCCTGCCGAGCTGTTGCCATAGAAGGCCAGCGTGCCGCCATTGGTGATGTGCGCTGTGTCCGCGGAACTGAAATTATCGAAGTTCAGGAAACCACCGTTGTTGGTGGTGATGGTGGCACTTCCCGCCAGACTGTTCTGATAGAACAGAAGCGTGTTGTTGTTGGTGATGTTGCTTGCGCCGGCCTTGCTGCCGTCGTGAAACTCGACAAAGAAGTTGTTGGTGATCCTAGCGCTGGCGGCGCTGCTGGTGTCGTAGAAATAGAGCTCGCCCGTGTTCGTGATCGTGGTGCTGCCTGCGGTGGTGGCGTTGTAGAAATTCGTGGTGGCCTTGTTCGTGATGCCGGTGATGGCCGTCGTGTCGGCATTGGTCAGGTTGAATGTGCCGCTGTTTACGGTCACCGCCCCGCGGATGGAGCCGGAAGTGCCGCTGGTGCCAAGTTGCAGCCCGCCGCCGCCGCTGACGGTGGTCCCGCCGGTGTAGGTGTTGTTGCCCGTGAGAATGACCATGCCGGAAGGTCCGGTCTTGACCAGGCCGGCGTTGCCCGCCAGCGTCGCTCCAATCGTACCTGCGCCCCAAAGGTTGAAACCGTTCGCGGCCTCGATCGTGCCGGTGCCCGAGATGGTGCCGCCGTTGAAGGTGAGCGTTCCGAGGCTGAGTTTGCGGCCGGCGGCAACATTCAGCGTCGCCGTATCGGAATTTGTGAGCGTCGACACGCCGGACATGTTGCCGCCGGTGAGCGATATCGAGCCGGTACCCTGGTTGTTTATGTTGCTCATCTGCGCATCGACGTCGCCGCTCACGACATTGATCGCGCCAGTGTTGTTGACGCTGTAGCCCACACCGGGAGAGAGCTTCGCCGTACCGCCAGGACCGTTGAAATTGATGATGCCGGAAACGTTGTTGTTGATGTCGCCATTGTCCATCACGACACCGTCGGTGCCGACATTGATGGTGCTGTTGTTGTTCAGCGTGTTTCCGGTACCGAACAGCACCGCCCTGGCGGCCAGGTTGATCTGGCCGCTATTGAAGATCGTTACGGCGGACAACGTGTTTTCTTCGCCGATATTGATCGTACCGCCGGCGTTGTTGAGGCTCGTGAAACCGTTTGCGGAGTCGGATCCCAGGCTGAGTGTCGCGCCCGGATTGATCTTGAGCACATTGCTGTATGTGCCGGACATCGTGGTGGTGCCGCCGGCCAGTTCGATCGAACCGTAGATCAGACCTTCGTTATGAACGCTGTTGGTGCCGCCGGTGAGATAGATCGCCTGCCGTTGGGCGTTGTTGCTGGCATTCATGCCGCCCAGGATCTGGCCAGTGATGTTGTTCGTGAGGGCAATGTTGGCACCATACACGCCAAAGCCGCCCTGGCCTCCCGCACCAGTGACGCCGGCGTTGAACGCCCAGGACCCACCCGCCCCGCCATTACCGCCCCGAAGGGTGCCGTTGTTGACGATGATCGCACCATTGGGATTGCTCACGGCAACGCCATTGCCCCCCGTACCGCCGGCGCCGTAATCCGATGAGACGAGATTGGACGCCAGGGCAGTCGAAATGCGGGCACCACCACCTGTTCCACCCGCTCCACCCGCGACTGTGACACCGGCGTTGACCGTCACGGTCACACCGGCATTCGTCCCGTCGACGAAGACACCGCTGCCGCCGCCGCCGCCGCCACCGCCACCGCCCTTGCGCACGCCACCGGATGTTTCCGCCGCACCATTGCCGCCGTTGCCGCCGACACCGCCTGTGACGCTGGTGGAGATCGAACTGCTGGTCCCGGCGGAGGTGCCCGCACCACCGGCGCCACCACCGCCGCCGCCTTGACCGATAATATACCCCCCGCCGCCGCCGCCGCCGGCATCAGCGCCGCCGCCGCCGCCACCGATAGGGCCACTGCTGCTGCCATCACCTCCGCGTGTGCCGGTCACCACGCCATTTCCCGACTGGCCGGCATTGCCGCCCGTACCAGGCGTGCTGAAATTCGGGGCGTTCGTGCCGGCAGAACCGCCTGCTCCGTCTGCCAGCACGCCGGTGGCCGCCACAAGCGCCAGCGGAGCCACTGAAGCGGCAAGCCAGGCCATACGCCGGACAGCGGACGGCAGCGCAAGCCGGTTGGTCTGCGCCAGGTTCTTCTTTCCAGAAATCACGAAAATGCTCCGCATGCTTTGGTATCGGCGGTAGGATTGGAGAGGGGCGGCCGGCGCATCACGCCAGGCAGAAACACCCGAAAAAAGTCGAGCGCTGCAACTGGGGGGTATCCGGCAGGAAGGCCGGCAGACGACCGCTTCGGCCGGCTGAAGCCGCCTCCGACATCCTTGATTTCAAAGTAACTTCCCCGCACAACAAGCCCTGCCCTGAAACGGCATCCCGAGCTTTCATCTCATTGAAGGTGCGGGTACGTCCTGAAGCGGCGACGAAGACTTTCTGAAGATTTTCTGATATTTGAACGATACGCGGCGCAGCCGTGGAAAAGGGGAAGCACGTGCTCCGGTTCGCCGGCTTTGAGCTTGATCAACGACGCGCCGAGTTGCGTGATGCCGGCGGCAGCCCGATAAGGCTGCGGCCGAAGACGTTCGACATGCTTTACCTGTTTGCGGTCAATGCCGGCCGCGTCGTCAGCAAGCAGGAGCTGATGGAGGCGATCTGGCCGAATGTGCATGTCGGCGAAGACAGCCTGTTCCAATGCATCCGCGAGATCCGCACCGCGCTCGGCGACGACGGCCGCAGCCTGATCAAGGTCGTTTCCGGTCGCGGCTACATGTTCGATGCCGAAGTGTCGGGTTTGCCGGTCAGCCCCGATGTGCAGGCCGAGCCAGAAACCGCTACCACCAGCGAGTCCGTACCATCTGCACAGATGCCTGCAATGACAGCGGCACAGCGTCAGCCCTTCCGTGGCCTGCGCGGCTGGGCGGCCATCGTCGTCAGTTTCTGCGCGGTGATCGGTTTCGCCGTGGCGGCGCCAGCCATTGCGCCAAATCTGATCTTCTCACCCAAGCCGCCCATGGTGATGGTGATGCCGATCACCGCCGCCGGCGGCGATGCTCAACTCATGTCGACGGCCGGAAACGTGACCGAACGCCTGAGCGACGGCCTGGCCAGGATCGACACGATCCGGGTGGTGACGTCGCGCACAAAGCCGGCGACAGCGCTGCTGGCCGGCGTGTCTGCTGCCGTGACGGATGCTGACTTCCTGGTTAACGGCGAACTGGAGCGACACGCCAATGCCTGGACGCTGGAAGCGCGCCTGACCGACACTGCAACCGGCGAGGTGAAGTGGACGACCTCGGTTTCGGTCAGCACCGAGAACACGGAGCCGGCCATCCAGCAGACGAGGATTGCCGCGGGGCTGGGGCACGAGCTCGCACTGCGCATCAACGCGTCGCTTTATCCCGAGACCAGAGGAACCACGCTCACCTCCCCCGCCGACAATGCCAAGGTCGTCGTCGAACAGGCCCTCGCTTCGATCAACCAGACGACACGCGAACGCTTCGCCACCGCTCAGGCGATGCTGGAGAACGGCCTGACCGGTGAGCCCGACAATGTCGATCTGCAGGTGACGCTTGCGGCGCTGCAGACGCGCGGCATCCAGATGGTCTGGTACAGTCCCGCTGAAATGACCGCCGCGGAATCGAGAGCGCGATCGCTGCTGGAGCGCGCGCTGCAGGCCAAGCCGCGCTACCTGCCCGGCCTGGAAGCCTATTGCCGGTTCCTGACCGCGACCAACAACTTCGTCGAAAGCCTGGTCGCCTGCGCGCGCGTATTGAACCTCGACCCATGGAACGGCGGTGCGCTCTACCAGCTTGGCCTGACGCAGCTTCAGCTCGGCCGCACCGAGGATGCGCTTGCAACGTTCCAACAGGCAGATGTCTTCGACACCCCCGCCGTCTCCCGCTGGACCTGGAAGATCGGTATCGGCTGGGCTCATCTCATGCTCGGCCGCAATGACGAGGCCGTGGAATGGATCAAGAAGTCCATCGCCATCACGCCTGCGTCGGGACGACCCTATCTGCTGCTGGCGGCAGCGCTTCAACGCGCCGGCCGCCCCGAAGAGGCAAAGATCGCCTTAGCCAAGGGGATGGCGCTGCGCCCGAATTCGACTGCGCTCAACGTGCTGCCGCCCGAGCGCAATGCCAGCCCGGCCTTTGTCGAGGCGAGTGTGGGCATCGTGCAAACGATGGTCGAGGTCGGCCTGCCGAAGAACTAGTTCTTCGATAATGCCCATAGGGCCAAGTCTGCGAAATCCCGCAACAGATCGATGAACGCGGCTGGCCCTTCCGCCATGTCGCCGACACTGCGATCTGCCCTATCGAAACGCGATCCCCGCTGGAATCGCGGCTCCCCCGAAGTGCATGAATTCAAGACTCATGACTCTTCATTCAAGTCACTTGACAATCACTCACCATAGTTGAATCCTTCACGTGCTAAGTTTTCGACTTTGCACAAATGGGGGGAGATATGAAAACGACCAGGCGTATGTTCCTGGCCGGCGCGACCGCGCTCGGCGCAGGCTCACTCATCATCGGACCGACGGGCAAACTGGGCCGCGCTTTCGCTCAGGACGGCAAGACATTGTCCTTCGCGGCCGCCGGTACCGTCACCAGCAGCTGGGACCCGAGCTCCCATACGGTTGCACCGCAGATCACTGCCGAAGGCTTTCTGTTCGGCCATCTGACCAAATGCCCGATGACGCCCGAAAATCCGGGCGAGATCCTTCCCGACCTCGCGGTCGAATGGAAAGTGATCGATCCTTTCACCCTGGAGTACAAGCTGCGCCAGGGCGTCACTTTCCATGACGGCAAGGAGTTCAAGGCCGAAGACGTCAAGGCGACCTACGAATACGCCTCGCAGCCGAGCCGGCCGGCATCGGCCTGGTATCCGGGGCAGGTCGAAGTCGAGATCGTCGACGACTACACAGTGCGCCTGAAGACCGAGAAGTTCGGCTATCCGGCGCTCAACTTCTGGTATGTCTCGGCCTTCCTGCCGATCCTGTCGGCCAAGGATGTCGCCACTCCAGATGTGCTCAAGCAGCGACCGAACGGCACCGGTCCGTTCCGCTACGAGGCAACCAAGGGCGACCAGATCATCTTCAAGGCGTTCGACAAGTTCCATGACGGCAAGCCGCAGATCGAGACCATATTGTGGAACTATGTGCCCGACGCCAATACGCGCGTGCTTGGCCTGCTGAACGGCCAGTATCACCTGACCGAGCGCCTGGAACCCGAGCAGTTTGCTTCACTGTCCAAGGAGGCCAGCATCACCACGCAGCGCGGCCTCTCCAGCGAAAACAAATATCTGCACTTCCGCTGCAACAAGCCGCCCTTCGACGATGTTCGCGTGCGCCTGGCTGCCGTTCATGCCATCGACCGCGAACAGGTCCTCGCCGTGGTCGGTGACGCGGGACAGGCGTCCAACTGCCACATATCGCCGGTGAAGTTCGGCTACACCGACGTTGCCACCTATCCGAAGTTCGACCCTGAACTCAGCCAGAAGCTTCTTGCCGAGGCCGGGTTCCCGAAGGGCCAGGGCCTGCCGGAGATCGAATACATCACCTCGGTGGGCTTCTATCCGAAGACCCGCGAATATGGCGAACTGATCACGGCCATGCTGCAGGAACAGGGCTTCCCGGTGAAGCTGACGACGCTGGAACCTGCTGCCTGGGAAGAACAGCTCTATCGCCGCGCCGACGGCCAAGGCCCCGGCCACATCGTCGATGTCGGCTGGATCACCGGCTCGCCAGAACCGGACCTGGTGCTGCGCCCGAACTACCTGTCGAAATTCGCGCTGATCAACGGCATCTCCGATCCCGAGATCGATGCGGCCCTCGACAAGGAGCGCAATGCCGCCTCGACCGACGAGCGGTTGAAGATCCTGCAGACGGAAACCCTGCCGCTCATCGCCGCCAAGGTGCCGAGCGTCTCGCTGTTCTCGTCGGTGTTCCTGCGGGCGATGTCTAAGAACCTGCAGGGCGTCTATTTCTACCCGAACGGCCCGATCGATCTCAGCAAGGCGACACTCGCCTGAACCTGGCAGACGCGTGCGGCACCGCTGGTGCCGCACATCACTTTGTCTCGCGCATGATCTCTGGATCACGCGCCGCGCGGCGGCGGTCGATCCGGCTATCGCCTGCGCTTGCTGTCTGAGAAAGAGGTCATGGCATTCGCGTTCGAATTCTTCCTGCGCCGCATCGGCCAGGGTCTGGTCATCGTGCTTCTCGTCGCCTTCGTGATCTTCACGCTGCTGCGTATCGTTCCGGGCGATCCGATCCGCATCATCCTCGGGCCGATGACCCCGGCCAGCGTGCTCGAGGAAACAGCCAGGAACCTTGGGCTGCGCGATCCGATCCTGGTCCAGTTCGGCCGCTTCGTGACGCAGGTCGCGAGTGGCGACCTCGGGCGGTCGTTCATCCGCGGCGTCCAGGGCGGCAGCACCGGAGGGTCGCAGGATAGCGCAGGCTTCGATCCGGAGAGCCGGGCCTCGGTCGCCGAGCTCATCGGCACTGCCCTGCCCTACAGCCTGCAGCTTGCCGCGCTCGGCATCGCCTTCACCTTGCTGGTCTCGGTGCCGATCGGGCTTGCCGCCGGCCTGCGCAGCGGAAGCTGGCCGGACCGGCTCGGCCTCTATGTCAGTTCCTTCCTGGTATCGCTGCCCAACATCTGGGTCGGCGTGGTGCTGATCTTCCTGCTGTCGGCCAAGACCGGCCTGCTGCCGGCGATCGGCTACAAGGGTTTCGCCTACACGATCATCCCGGCGATGGTGCTCGCCATCGAGCTGTCGCCGGTGCTGATCCGCGCCATCTCCGTCTCCGTCGCGGCCAATCTCGGCGAGACCTATTTCGATGTCGGCCTGGTGCGAGGCCTGTCGCGCCGCGCGATGATCGCCAGGCACGTCCTGCGCAACGCCGCCGTGCCGCTGCTCAACCTGTTCGGCGCCCAGATGATCGGCATGCTGCTCGGCGGGTTGTTCGTCGTCGAATACATCTTCAGCTACCCGGGACTCGGCATGCTGACGATCAACGCCGTCTTCCAGCGCGACTTCCCGATCATCCAGGCCGTCGCGATCCTGGCCAGCGGCGTGCTCGTCGCCATCAACATGCTCGTCGACTTCGCCTCGACGACCATCGACCGTCGCTTGAAGTTCTGAGGCCGGCAGATGAACAGTTCGACCGCACAGGCTACCTTGCCGAAAGCCAGCCAACCAGCCAGGAGCCGCAGCGTCGCCGCCCGTATCCTGCGCCGTGCCTGGAGCTATACAGAGATGCGCGTGGCAGCCTCGGTGTTCCTGGCGCTGGCGCTGCTCACCGTGCTCGGCCCCTTCATCATCGACGCCTCGGCGACCAAAATGAACGTGACCGACAAGTTCCTGCCGCCGATCTTCATGGAAGGCGGCAAGCTGCCGCATTTCCTCGGCACCGACCAGCTCGGACGCGATCTCCTGCTGCGATCGCTGATCGGGCTGCGCAACGCCTTCGCCATCGGCGTGGTCAGCGTCGTCGGCATGTTCGTCATCGGCTGCGCCATCGGCATCTATGCCGGCTATCGCGGGGGCTGGGTCGACGTGATCCTGATGCGGCTGACCGACGTGCAGATGTCGATCCCGGTGGTCATCCTGGCGATCACCATCCTCGGTATGTCACGCCCCTCACCCGCATCGGTGATCGCCGTGCTGATCCTGGCAAGCTGGCCGGTCTATGCCCGCGTGTCACGTGGCGTGACGCTGTCGGAACGGCAGAAGGAATATGTGCGCGCTGCCAAGATCCTCGGTGCCAGCGACCTGCGCATCATGGTGCTTCACATCGCGCCGAACATCCTGCCGCCAATCGCCTTCGTGGCGGTGCTGGACGTCGCGCGCATGATGATCTTCGAAGCGATCTTCGGCTTCATCGGCATCGGCATCCAGCCGCCGACCCCGACCTTCGGCACCATCATCTCGTCGGGCACGCAATATCTGCTCAACGCCTGGTGGATCACCATCGTGCCCGGCGTGCTGCTCGCCCTGGCACTCAGCAGCCTGAACCTGATGGGCGGCGTGCTGGAACGTGCGCGCAACCAGATCCTGCAGGGAGGCGCATGATGGGCAAGATCATAACGCTGCCTGCCGCAACCTCCGAACCACTGATGACGGTACGCGGCCTCTCGGTCGCCATCGACGGACCCGCAGGCGAACGGCAACTGCTGTCGGATATCGACCTGACGGTGAACGCCCGCTCGGTGCTGGGCATCATCGGCGAAAGCGGTTCCGGCAAGACCATCCTGTCGCGGGCGCTTGTCAACTGGGTACGGCAGCCGCTCAAGGTCACCAGTGGCACCGTCCGCTATGGCGGGCGCGATCTTCTGACCTTGCCGGAGGCCGAGATGGCGCGGCTGCGCGGCCGCGAGATCGCCTATATCGGCGCCAATCCAACCAGCGCGCTCGATCCCACCGTACCGGTCGGCCACCAGATCCTGGAAAAGCTGCGCACCGTCTCACCGCAGCTTTCGCGCGAGGCGGCACGCAAGCGCGTGATCGACACGCTGGATGCCGTGCGCATTCCTTCGCCGACCCAGCGCTTCGACGAATATCCGTTTCAGTTCAGCGGCGGCATGATGCAGCGCGCCTTGATCGTCGATGCGCTGGTCTCCAACCCCAGGCTGCTGATCGCCGACAACATCACACAGCCGCTGGACGTCACGGTGGCCGCACAGATCCTGCGCCTGCTGCGCGACCTGCAGAAGGACTTCGACACGGCGGTGGTGTTCATCTCGTCGTCGCTCGGCATTGTTTCCGAGATCGCCGACGACCTGATCGTGCTCGACCGCGGCCGCATCGTCGAACACAGCCCGGTTTCCGACCTGCTGCGGAAGCCCCAGCATGCCTACTCGCGGGAGCTGATCGCCAAGGTGCCGAAGCTCTGGTCGATCGGCGCGACAATCCCCAGGCCATCTTCCGCCGATGTCGTGCTCGACGTCCGCGATGTCGAAAAGACCTACGAAGTCCGCGACCGCAAAGCGATCTTCGCCCATCGCAAGGTCAAGGCGGTCCGTGGCGTCTCCTTCACCGTCCGGCGCGGCGAGAACTTCGGCATCATCGGGGAATCGGGCTGCGGCAAGTCCACGCTGTCGCGGTTGCTGAGCTGCCTCGAAGCGCCGAACAGCGGCCA
This sequence comes from Mesorhizobium sp. NPDC059025, assembly GCF_042739655.1. Classification (NCBI taxonomy): domain Bacteria; kingdom Pseudomonadati; phylum Pseudomonadota; class Alphaproteobacteria; order Hyphomicrobiales; family Phyllobacteriaceae; genus Mesorhizobium; species Mesorhizobium sp. NPDC059025. The sequence continues at coordinate 12,921 of NZ_JBHYIM010000018.1, forward strand.
GATCCTGTTCGAAGGCCAGGACATCGCCACATTGCGCGGCACCAACCTGCTGGCGCTGCGACGACGCTTTCAGTTGCTGCTGCAGGATCCATACAACGCCATCGCTGCGCATTGTTCGATCGGCCGCACGATTGCCGAACCGCTGTTGATCCACCGGCTCGGCAGCCGCAGCGGGATCGAGGCCAAGGTCAAGGCGGTGATGGCCGAGGTCGGCCTGCCCGAAACGCTGTACGATCAATTGCCGGTCGGGCTGAGCGCCGGCCAGCGGCAGCGGGTCAACATCGCCCGCGCGCTGGTGCTGGAACCTGAACTGCTGATCCTCGACGAGACGCTGTCGGCGCTCGACCAGGTCGAACAGGCAAAGCTGCTCGACCTGTTCGAAACGCTGCAGGCCCGGCGCGGCATCACCTACGTCTACATCTCGCACGATCTCGCCATGGTGCGGCGGGTCTGCGCCCGCGTCGCGGTGATGTATCTCGGCCGCATCGTCGAACTGGCCGACAACGAAACCATGTTCGAGCGTTCGGCGCATCCCTACACACGGGCGCTGCTCAGCGCCGTGCCGACCGTCGAACACAAGCCATACCGGATGGAAACCTATCTGCTGGAAGGCGAGCCGCCGGACCCGATCGACATCCCGCGGGGCTGCAGCTTCCGCACGCGTTGTCCGTTCGCGTTCGACCGCTGCGCCATCGATGATCCGGTGCGCGGGGCCAACGTCGGCGTGAATACCAGCGCCTGCCATCTGCGCGCCGACAGCCTGCCGCCGTCAGAGCCAGCAAGCGCATCGACTGGAACGCCTGCGTGACCCTCATCGAAAACCAGAATGGAAGTCGGCGCATGGGATCGGCAGAGGCTTTTTTCCGCGACCGCCAGGCAATCTATGCCGGATGGCGCCAGCATCTGCACCAGTTCCCGGAAGTGGCCTTCCAGGAACACAAGACTGCTGCCTATATCGCGGAACGCCTCGCCGAAATGGGGCTCGCGGTGGAGACGGGTCTTGCAGGAACCGGTCTTGTCGCGACGCTGGAAGGCGATGAGCCCGGGCCGGCACTCGGCTTGCGCGCCGACATGGACGCATTGCCGATCCTTGAGGAAAGCAAGCTCACCTATCGCTCGCGTCACCATGGTGTGAGCCACGCCTGCGGCCATGACGGGCATATGACCATGCTGCTTGCAGCAGCCGACTATCTGTCCCGTCACCGCCTCGCCGGCAGCGTGCGTTTCATCTTCCAGCCAGCCGAGGAAGCCGAAGGCGGCGGCCGCAGGATGGTCGAGGAAGGGCTGTTCGACCGCTTCCCGGTCGATGCCATTTTCGGGCTGCACAACTGGCCGGGGCTGCCGCTCGGCACCGTTGCGGTCAGGCCCGGGCCGATGATGGCGGCGATGGACCTTTTCACCGTCTCCATCAAGGCATCGGGCGTCCATGCGGCACTGCCGCATCTCGGCACGGATGCCATCGTCGCGGCGGGCACCTTGATCAGCAGCCTGCAGAGCATCACCAGCCGTGCCGTGGATGCCATGCAACCGGTCGTGGTGTCGCTGACGCAGATCCATGGCGGCAATTCACTCAACACGTTGCCGGGGGAAGTCGTGCTGCACGGCACTGTGCGGGCCTTCTCCGAGCAGGCACGGGCAACGGTGCAACAGCGGCTGGAGCAGATCGTCAACGGCATCGCCATCGCGCATGATGTGAAGGCAGTGCTCGCCTTCACGCCGAAATATCCAGCCACCATCAACGACCCTGGTGTGGCGGCCGCAGCCGCGGTCATTGCAGCCGAGACCTGGGGCGAGCAGTCGGTGATCACCGAGTTCGAGCCGAGCATGGCGTCGGAAGACTTCGCCTTCATGCTTGACGCCAAGATGGGTTGTTATGCCTGGATCGGCAACGGCAACCGCACGCCGCTGCACAATCCGGGCTTCGACTTCAATGACGCGCTGATCCCCTATGGCGCGCTCTATTGGGCCGCGCTCGTCAATTCCTGGCCAAAAACCGCAATCGGCACAGCCGCACAGGCGTGATCGCCCTTCACACAATGAGGAGAACCAACAGATGAGACTAGCTGGCAAGAGGGCTTTGCTGATCGGCGCCGCAACCGGCATCGGGCGCGCCTGCGTGGAGGATTTCGCCCGCAATGGCGCCGCCGTCGTCGTGGCCGACCTCAACGAGCCGGCGGCGGCGGAAGCGGCCGCACTTGCCCGCTCGCACGGCGCAACCGCCCACAGCGTGGCCTGCGACGTGCGCGACGAGGACTCGGTGCGTAACACCGTCGACTATGCCGAGCGCGAACTCGGCGGCCTCGACACGCTGGTCTTCCTGGCCGGGCTGATGCGCACCGGCGCCATCGACGACGTCGAAGCCACGACCTGGGATGCGATCTTCAACGTCAACGCGCGCGGCACCTTCTTCGCTGCCAAATATGGCGCCCCGGCCATCAAGCGCGCCGGCGGCGGCAGCTTCATCACCACATCTTCACTCGCCGGCCTGCGTGGCGCGCCGGGCATGACTGCCTATGCCGCGGCCAAGGGCGCGGTGATCGCCTTCACCACCACGCTCGCGCAGGAACTGGCCCCGGCCAACATCCGCGTGAATTCGGTCCTGCCGGGCTGGATCGACACCCCCTTCAACACGCCGGCTATTGATTATATGGGTGGCGTCGAACCACACGGAGAGATCGTCCGCCGCATCGTGCCGCTCGGAAGGCAGGGAACGCCGGCGGAAGTTTCGCCGATTTATGTGTTTCTCGCCTCCGAGGAGGCGCGCTACATTACCGCCAAATCGATGATGGTCGACGGCGGCATGGCGCACTGAACCGGTAACGATCGAGTCAACGGACCAGGGAGGTCCGATACATGATGGATGCGGCAGGGTCGGTGCTCGACCAGGAAATCGAGAACCTGTCCGACGCCCGGCGCCGGGTCGGCATCAAGCTCAAACTTGCACGTCAGACCAAGGGCCTGACGCTGAAGGAGCTTGCCCGCCGCAGCCGTTGTTCGGAGAGCCTGCTCTCCAAGGCCGAGAACGGCAAGGCGCTGCCTTCGCTGCCATTGATCCATCGGCTGGTGCGGGTGCTGGAGACCAACATCAGCTGGCTGTTCGACGAGACCGAGCCGGAAGACACGCCCGTCTTCCGCGCCGGTGAACGGCCGGTGGTGACGCTCGACAACCGGCCGGGTGATGGTGCCGGCGTCTCGTTCGAGCGCATCATTCCCTACAAGGGCGGCCATCTCCTGCAGAGCACGATCCACCACATCGATGTCGGCGGCAAAAGCGGAGAGGCCATCACCCATGAAGGTGAAGAGACCGGCTATGTGCTGCGCGGCAGGATCGAGCTGAACCTCGACGGCGTCGTGCACAGCCTGCAGGCAGGCGATGCCTTCTGCTTCCGTTCGCATGTGCCGCATTCCTACCGCAACACCGGCGACGAACCCGCCAGCATCCTGTGGACCTGTACGCCGCCGACTTTCTAGGCCGCCAGGGACCGGATCACGCCCTGGCCACTAGCCAGTCAAGGTCGAGTCCGGGGGCGAAGTTGCGAAGCTCAACCGGATCGGGAAGGCCGGCGCGGCCGTCGGGACGGGTGCATTTCAGCGCGGCAACCGTGTTGGAAAAGGCGATCGCATCCACAACAGGACGGCCCTTCGCCAGCGCCAGTGCAAACGCACCGTGGAACGCATCACCGGCGCCCGTGGTGTCAACGACGTCAACACGAGGCGGCAGCGCATTTCGGAGGTTGCCATCCTCCAGCCAGAAGAATCCATCCGCGCCATCCGTCACGCCCACGAGGGTGTGTGACGCGCGACGCGCGCGCCTGAGCCCCTCTTCGATCGAATCCGTTCCCGTGAACTGGGCAAGGCCGGGGCGCGAAAAGAGGACGTGGTCGGCAGCTCCCACGATCGCGGCGACGGTGCCGGATGCGTGACGCGAGATGTCGGCATCGAGCAGCGAAGGAATGCCGGCGGCCCGGGCGGCGTGCAGGCATCGCAGTGCGCCTTCAGGCCAGGTCAGGTCGCACAGCACCGCATCGCCCCAGCTTTTCGGTTCGAGCCAGTCCGCCGCAGAGGGTAATTCGGGGTCCGTATAGGCCACGATGAGCCGTTCGCCGCGCGAATCCACCAGCACGACAGCGCCGGAGGATTGCACGCCCGGGAACGCCCGCAACCAGGTCGTATCGACACCCACGGCCTCGAATTCCCGGCGCATCGTGGCTGCGGTATTGTCCTCGCCTGTCCGCGCCGCGATCAACGCATGCCCGCCGAGCCGGGCCACCGTCACCGCCGCCGTCGCGGCGGGGCCGCCGCCCACTTCGTGCCGCCGCTTCGCGTACACTTTCACCGCATGATCGGGGATGCGGTCCAGGGTGAGGATGGTGTCCTGGAGCGCAAGTCCGACACAGAAGACGGAGCATTTCATGGCCGGCCTCTAGACAAGACGCATGCCCGTCTCGGGATGGAAAAGATGGATCGCGTTGAGATCGACGGTGAAGCGACGTGACGTTTCGCCGACGCGGACGCTGCCCGGGCGCACGCGTGCCATGACCTCGCGTCCGCCCAGCCGAACCACCGCCATGGAGTCGGCGCCATGGTCCTCGACCAGGACGACGTCGGAAACAAAGGTGCCGGCATCCGCGGCGTCCCCTGCGAGGCTGACATGTTCGGCGCGCAAGCCGACATCGATCCGGTCGATGCCAGCGCGGCGTGCTGCTTCAGCCCGGCCCGGCCGCAACGGCAACCGATGGCCTTCGCCGAAATCCAGCACCGCGCCGCCCGTGCCGATGTCGATGGTTGCCGGCACAAGAGTCATGGGCGGTGAACCGATGAAGGTTGCCACGAAGCTGTTCACGGGATGCTGATAAATCTCGTTTGGCGAGCCGATCTGCTGGACCTCGCCGAGCCGCAACACGACGATCCGGTCGGCCATGGTCATCGCTTCGGTCTGGTCATGGGTCACGTAGATGCTCGTGGTGCCGAGTGCCGCCTGAAGCTTGCGGATTTCCATACGCATGCCGACGCGCAGCTTGGCATCGAGGTTGGACAGAGGCTCGTCGAACAAAAAGACCTTGGGGTCACGGATCAGCGCACGGCCAAGCGCCACGCGCTGGCGCTGGCCGCCGGAGAGCGCACGCGGCTTGCGGCCGAGATAAGGTTCCAGTTCAAGCATCTGCGCGACGTCACGCACCTTGTCGTCGATCTGATCGGCAGGCAGATCGCGCATCTTGAGCGAGAACCCGAGATTCTCAGCGACCGTCATGTGCGGATAGAGCGCGTAGTCCTGGAAGACCATCGCCATGTCGCGGTCACGCGGCGCGACGGCGTTGAGGCTGCGGCCGTCGAGCATGATGTCGCCACCGCTGATCTCTTCCAGCCCTGCAATCATGCGCAGGAGCGTGCTCTTGCCGCAGCCGGACGGCCCGACAAGCACGACGAACTCGCCGTCGGTGACATCCAGGTCCACCGCCTTTACCGCGTCAACGGTACCGAAGCGCTTGTGCACACCTCGCAGCGTCAACTCAGTCACTTCTTCTCTCGCTCCCCGTTGACAACGGCCATTTTTAAAGCAGGATAATTACACTGTGTAAATATGTGATCCCAGAATGTCCGGTCGATTTGTTCCACGCAGCCGAAGGGAAACGCGAGCCAGCGTTCTGGAGAGCCTTCTGCGATCGAAAGGCGCGTTCCGAACCGGAATCGCACGAGATTCCAATCTCACGGAAGCCAGCGTCTCGAGAATCCTCAACGAACTGCGCAAGGAGAACATCGTCGAGGAGAAGCGTCAGCAAACCAGCAATGCAGGCGCACCGACCGCTTTCGTTACACTAAGCAAAGATATTGCTGTCCTTGGCATCGAACTGTCCAACAGCCGGCTTTCCTTCGGTGTCGGAGACCTGAAGGGGACGCTGGATTACGTCGAACGCGTGCCGGCATCGCCGCAGCTTTCGCAGCAGGAATTCGAACGTCTCTTCGCCGAGGGCACCGCGAATGTCCGCGAGTGGATCGGCGCGCGCGGCATCGCGTTGCGCCAGGCGGCAATGTCCATCCCCGGCTTCGGACGCGAAGGCGGCAATCCGATCTATCCCTGGGATATGAACCGTCTTGCGCAATCCCTGGGTGCGGCACTGCCGGGCGTGCCGCTGACATTCACCAATTCTGTGATCGCCCAGGCTGCGTTCCATCGCTATTCGCATCCGGCCGGCTATGGCATTTCGGGCGACCACCTCTTCCTGTTCGCGGGACATGGCGTGGCCGGGGTCATCGTCAATGACGCGGCACCCGTCGATGCATTCTCTGCTTTCGAGATCGGCCACATGGTGATCGAGCGCGATGGTTTGCCGTGCCGCTGTGGCCACAAGGGCTGCCTGGAGGCCTACACGTCGCTGCGCGCCATTTCGCCGATCATCGGCTTGAGCGATGCGGACATCCTGACGAAGGGCGACCGTTTCATGGAGGCGCTGAGCGTCGATCCAGCCGCCCGCGAAGCGCTCCGCGAGCGGCAGTTCCTGCTCGGGCTGGCCCTCGGCAACGCGCTCAACCTGCATTCCGTCCCCAAGGTCGTCGTCAGCGGCTGGCCCTCGCTGATGCCGGAGGTCGATCGCACGGCGATCGCTGACGGGCTGAACCAGAGCCTGCTTGGCGGCTATTCGCCGGAGCGCCTGGAGCTCTCGTTCATCGAACCCTTGATCGGCAACGACCCTAAGGCGGCGCTGCACTATGCGGCCTACTGTTTCGTACGTGGCGGTGCACTGGACGACAAGACCGGTCAACATGCCACGCTGGAGGAGATCGCCTGAATGTTGACCCAGAACCCGCAGGCCACCGGGCGTGTCGGTGTTGTCTTTGTCGCCTCGCCGCTGTTTTCGGAAGCCGCGGCAACCGAATTGATAACGCACACCTCGGCGCTTCTCGGCTCGGAGCGGCTGGCCGGCCAGTTCGCCATTGCATCGAAACTGGCGCGTGACCGCGCAAGCTGCAGCGAAGCATTCGAGCAATTTGACCTCGATAACCTGGACGCACTCATCATTCAGCTCTCCACCTTCGCGACTGCGGAATTGCTGCATGAAGCACTTTCGCATCTCGGTGAGCGTCGCCTGCCTATCGCCCTGTGGGCGCTGGAGGAGACGGACCAGATCATCACCAACTCGCTGTGCGGCGTGCAGCTCTGGGCTTCGACCCTGACGCGGTTCGGGCGCGGTTTCACGCTTTTGCTCGGCAATCCCGACGATGCCGAACTGGCCAAGGACCTGACCGCCTTCACCGCAGCGTCCCGTGCGCACGGGCGCATTCGCGGCGCCCGCATCGCCCTTGTCGGAGCGCATGCCGACTGGTTCACCAACCTGGCTGTCGATCCGTGGACGATCCGCCGGCATCTGGACGTGACGATCGAGCAGATGACGCTGGTCAAATTCCTCGACGGCTGCAAGGCCGAGCCTGAGGCCGAGGCCGTGGCCAGCAAGCGCTGGGCGGAGGCGAGTTTCGACGGCGGTGATGACGAGGTGGGACGCGCCACGCTCGGCCGCACCTATGCGCGGCTTGCGGCGGGACTGGACAAGGTCAAGGCCGATGCCATCGCGATCCGCGACTGGCCAGAGATCCTCTATGCCGAGAACTTCAAGGGGACCTGGGGAGCGCTTGGCGAGTTGTCCGATCGCTCTGTACCGCTTGCGCCGGAAGGGGATGTCATGGGCGCCGTCACGGCCCTGGTCGCCCGCGCATTCGACGAAGCCTCCCTGCCCTTCCTGACGGACATCTCCGGCATCGATCGTCACAACGACAGGCTGGTGCTCTGGCACTATGGCGTAAGCCCGCGCCTGGCCGATGGGCCACGTTCGCTCGACCCCGTGCTAAAGCAGGAGACCTTTCCGCTGAAAGCCGGACCAATGACCTTGATGCGCCTGTCGCTGCGTGCCGACGGGCAGTTGCGCATCTTCGTCAGCGAGGGCGAGATGCTGGCCCAGCAATCGCAAGCCAATCGTGCTGCCGGTTTCTTCAGGCCAGACAGGGCCGATTCAGAAACCCTGATCCGCCACTTCATCGATGAAGGCTACGAACACCACGTCACCGCCGTGTACGGGCGCTGGGCCAACGCGGTGCTACATCTCGGTCGCCAGCTTGGCGTGCAGGTCGACCATGTCTGAGACGATGGGCAGAGCAAACTTTCCGGCCGGCGCGGCATACCGACCGATCGGCCTCGGCTGGCGTACCGCCGGCGGATCGTGGACAAGTGGTGCCTTCGAACAAAGCGGCGAACTTTCCGTATCGACGACGCGACGAGGCGACAGCCGACACATCGTTGCAACGCATCCGCAGGCCGAAGCGATGGAGATCGTCTTCGCGGTGCCAAAGGCATTCCAGGCTTTCGGCGGTGGCGAACGCTTCGAGACGCTGAACCTGCGCGGCCAGTCGGTGCGGTACTATCTCGAGAATTTCGGCCTCGGCAACGGCACCTACCTGCCGTCACCCTGGATTGCCACCTCGCTCGGCTACGCCGTCTATCTGCCTGGCGAGGCGGCTGCGATATTCCATGTCGCGGCTCCGTTCGACCCGAACGTCCTGCGCATTCAGATCGAGGGAAACCGACTCGAGCTCGAGATCGATCTCGGCACCCTGGACCAGCTCTATCTGGCACTGATCGAACGCATCGGCCCGCCGATACTGCCGGAGGATTCCTTCTTCGGCCTGTGGAAGGCCGGAGACTGGCGCATTGAGAATGCCAGGACCGTGGAGGCCGACATTGCGGGCTACCGCAACCTCTCCCTGCCAATGGCGGTCAAGCTGATCGATGCCTACTGGGCAAGCGAGGTCCATTCCTTCGAATTCGACACCGCGAAGTATCCCGACGCCTGGGACATGGTCACCCGCATGGCCGCGGATGGCACGGATATTTACCTATGGCTGTGTCCCTGGGTGGTCGTCGGCACGAAATCGTTCACCTATGCCAGCACAAAGGGCTACACGATCAGGGACGCGGAAGGCTCAGCCATCACCCGCAGGCCCGGCGCCAATCCCAACATCGTCGCCGCCTTGATCGACTTCTCCAATGCGGAGGCCAGCGCCTGGTGGTCGAATAATTTGCGGAAACTGCTCGAGCGCGGCATCAAGGGCTTCAAGGCGGATTTCGGCGAGCAGCTTCCCGAACACGCACTGCTGCATTCCGGGGAAACGGGCGGACAGGCTCACAATGCCTTCGTCCGCTATTACCTCGAGGCGACAATCGCTGCTTTCGACGGGAGAACTCCGGCCATCATCAGCCGCTCGGGCTCGCCGCGCGTTCGCGCCCCGATCTGGAGCGGCGACCAGACCTCCGACTTCTGCCCCAAGACCGGCCTGCCCTCGGCGGTCCGCGCCGCGCAAAGTGCCGCTTTCGCAGGCTGGTCGTTCGTCGGCAGTGATCTCGGCGGCTACTTCGGCACGCCGACCACGCAGGTCTTTGCGCGATGGGCGCAGTTCTCCTGCTTCACGCCGCTGATGATGCTGCACGGACTGGGTTGCCGCGAGCCGTGGGACATGGATGCCACATCCGTCGCGGTGTATGACGACTACGCGCGCCTGCATCTTTCCTTGCTGCCGGTGTTCCAACGTCATGGGCACGTGGCCGCAAGCGGCGGCCTGCCACTGCTGCGCATGATGCCGTTGTCCTTTCCGCAGGTGGACTGGTCGGCGATCAACGATTGGGATCAGCAATACATGCTGGGCGACGACATACTGGTCGCGCCGGTCGCCTTCTACGGCAATACGCGGGCGGTCTACCTGCCCGAAGGAAGCTGGTTCGATGTGCTTTCCGGCACCTATGTCGACGGGTCGACCTGGCGCATCCACGACGTCCCCCTCGACAGGATGCCTATCTTCATCCGCAAGGGCGCCCGCCTTGTGCTGGCGCTTGATGCGCAGACGCGGCGCGCGGTGGAGATCGTTTTCGCCGAGCAGGCTTCGAAGACGCCGCAAGGACAGGACGGCTGGTCCGTGGAGGCGGTCGGCATCGTGAAAGGCGCCAACAAGGGCGGGACATCGGAGCCTGAACTGGCCGTGTTCTCGAAGTGGTTCGGCGCCGACATCGAATGGATAAGCGTCATGACTTAATCCGCCACCGTGAAGCCTTGGGAGAAGGTTTGCGGCGGGCATAAGTGGAGGAGAAACATGAGGAACGTGCTGAAGAGTGGCGCCATGGCCGCCGCGATCGTGGCCGGGATGGGAACGGCACCCGGTTGGGCCGACAATCTGGTGCTCTGGGTGAACGCGCCGTTGGCGTCCGGCCCGGATGCACCGCTTTATGCCGAGCTCAAGAAGTTCGAAGCGGAAACCGGCAACAAGGTCGAGGTGCAGGCCGTTCCGCACATGGAGATGGAGCGCAACCTGTTCGTTGCCATGTCCGGCGGTGCCGGGCCCGACGTCATGGCGCTGGACATCGCCTGGGTGGCCGGGCTTGCCGATGCGGGACTGCTGATGGACATCACCGAGCAGTCCGCGCCGCTGGCGGCGCAGTTCCAGCCAGGTCCCCTCGCGGGCGGCCGCTACCAGGGCAAGCAATATGCCCTGCCGCTCTACACCAACAACGCAGCCCTGATCGTCAATGACAAGATGCTGGCGCGGGCTGGCATCGACAAGGCCCCGACCACCTGGGAAGAGTTGCGGGCGGCGGCCGTGGCGATGACCAACGCTGAAAAAGGCACCTACGGCATCAGCTTCGGCTCCAACCGCATGGGCGCCTTCCAGCTCTATCCCTTCATCTGGCAGGCCGGTGGCGAGATCATCGACGACAAAGGCAAGTCGCATGTCACCGATCCGGAAGCGGTCGCGGCGGTCGACTTCCTGGCCAGGCTCTACACGCAAGACAAGGCGATGCCGGAGTCGGTGCTGACGGCCGGCAACTGGGACGAAGTCCACGCCCCGTTCATCCAGGAGCGCGCCGGAATGGTGATCAGCGGCGACTGGGCGATCTCCGCCATCAAGAAGAACGCGCCAAACCTGGCCTTCTCGATCCACCCTCTGCCCAAGGGCAAACAAGACGCCACAGTCATCGGTGGCTACAACCTTGCCATCCGCCAGGGTACCGCCTCGCCCAAGGCAGCGTTCCAACTGGTCGAATGGCTCACCGCCGAACACAGCATCGAACTGATGGGCAAATATGAGCGCCTGTCAGCGACCGCTGCGGCAGCGACACCCGAAGCAATCGCCAAGCTGCCGAAGGAAATGCAGCCCTTCATGGCGCAAGCCGGCGCGGGTCACCCCCGTCCCGTCGTTGCCTCCTGGAGCGAGATGCATGGCGTGTTGGGCAATATGTGGGATGCCGTCATACGTGGAAAGCCGGCGGCAGAGGCCCTGGCGGAAGCCAACGCGGAAATCGAGAACCTGCTGGCCAAATAAATGACGACGCGCGCGCGAGAAACGACGAGACTGAAACCGCACTGGTCCTCGATTTTCGAGAACGGCACAGGTGCACGTCTCTACCCTTATCTCATGGTCATGCCGGCCATCCTGATTGCCATCGGGGTGGTGGTCTATCCGGTGGTATCCGGCATCACTTCGGCCTTCTACGACGTGACCCTGCGCACGCTGAACAGCGGCGATATGCCCTTCGTCGGCGTGCGCAATTTCGAACGAGTCTTCGCCGATCCGAATTTCGTGCGCGCTTCGATCAACACGGTGATCTGGGTGGTGCTGAATGTCGTGGCGCAACTCGGACTCGGCCTCGCCCTGGCGTTGCTGCTGCACCGCATCGTTCCGGGCATCGGCTTCTTCCGGTCCGGCATACTGGTGCCATGGGTAGTACCGAGCGTCGTCGCCGTGCTGACATGGCGCTGGATGTATGACCCCAGCGTCGGCATCGTGAACGAGATGCTCGTGCGGCTGGGCGTCATCAACGACTACCATCCCTGGCTCGGTGATACTGCCACAGCGCTCTACGCCGTGACGGTAGAGAGCATCTGGAAAGGGACACCGTTCGTGATGCTGCTCCTGCTGGCCGCCCTGCAACTCGTGCCCAAATCCATTCTGGAAGCCGCATCGATGGACGGAGCTTCGGGCTGGCGGATGCTGTGGCATGTGATCCTGCCGCAGATCCGCGTCTCCTTCGCCATCGCCGCCGTGCTGACCTTCATCCTCACGGTGAACAACTTCAATGCGATCTGGTTGATGACAGAGGGCGGACCGCTCAACTCGTCCGAGATTCTGTTCACTCTGGCCTACAAATACGGCTTCCAGCGCTTCGACCTCGGCAGGGCATCAGCCGTCGCGACCATGCTGTTCGTTGGGCTGGTCATCGCCACCACGATCTACCTGAAACTCATCCAGGCCAGGGAAGCCGACTGAGATGTCGACATCCTCTCCGGCACGCCAGACGGCACGGGACCGCTCCAGCGCTCCCCTCAAGCGAAGACGCACGCCCAAACCGGTGCGCCTGGTGCTGCTCTATGCCGGCCTGTGGGCCGCCTTCATCTGGTGCATCTTTCCTTTCTACTGGATGATCGCGACGTCGTTGCGCGCAAAGGACGAGATCTTCGCGCGGCCGCCCTCGATCGTGCCGCACACCATCACCTTGCAGAACTATGTCGACCTGCTGGTCGGCGCGCAGTTCTGGCGCTTTGCGCTGAACAGCCTGTTCCTGACGCTGAGTGTCACCGTCGTCACCGTCCTGCTGTCGGTCACCGCCGGCTATGCCATGGCGCGCCACCGCTTCAAGGGCTCGGTGATGCTCCCGCTGTTCATGCTCTACGGGCAGATGTTCCCGCCGGTGCTGCTGCTGATCCCCTTCTACATCCAGCTGAAGTTCCTCGGCTGGCTGGATAGCCTCTTCGGCCTGATCCCGGTCTATCTGAGCTACATGCTGCCGCTGTGCGTCTGGCTGATGCGCGGGTTCTTCGCCCAGGTACCGCATTCGCTGGAGGATGCCGCGCGACTGGACGGCTGCACGCGCTGGCAGGCCTTCTGGCGCGTTATCCTGCCAATGGCGCGGCCGGGCATCGTCGCGGTGGCGACCTGGGTGATGATCCACACCTGGAACGAGTTCCTTTACGCCTCCACCTTCATCCTGTCGGAAAAGAACCGCACGCTGCCGCTGGGTCTCTCCGGGCTGATCGGCCAATACACCACAGACTGGGGCATGCTGATGGCTGGCGGCGTGGTGACGGCGGCACCCATCCTGCTAATTTTCTTCTTCCTTCAGAAGCACCTCGTTGCCGGCGTCGGCGGCGGTGCCGTGAAGGGCTGATCCCGGAAAGGCGTCACCATGTCCCAGATCAAAAACGTGCAGGCTTTCGCGCTGTCCTGCCCGACACCGGGCGGAGCGACCTTCGCCGTCGGTCGTTCGGCCAAACGCGACATGGTGCTGGTCCGCATCGAGACGCAGGACGGCATCGTCGGCTACGGCGAGGCGCATCATGCCCAGACGCCCAGCACGATCGCCGCCTTCATCAACGACGCCCTCGGTCCTTCGATCATCGGCCTGGAAGCCCATGAGACCGAGGCGATCTGGGACAGGAGCTATCGCCGTTTCATTGCAACACACGGCCCGGGTGCCGCCGCCGTGATTGGTCTTTCAGGCGTCGATCTCGCTCTCTGGGACATCAAGGGCAAGGACCTCGGCCAGCCGGTCTACAGGCTGCTTGGCGGCAAGCGGCGACCGATCCCGGCCTATGCCGGCGGGATCAGCCTCGGCTTCCAGCCGGTCGAGGAGCTTACGGCGGAGATCGAGCGCTACATCGCCCAGGGCTACAACTTCATGAAGCTGCGTGTCGGCGACACGCTGGAAAAGGACCTCGAGCGTGTCGCCGGCGTACGCGCAGCATTCGGTGACGCCATCGTGCTGGCCGCGGATGCCGGTACCCGCTACCGCACGGCGGACGTCCACCGCATCGCCGAGATATGCGAAGCCGGCAGGCTGGCATGGCTGGAGGAGCCATTTACGCCCGATAACGTGCCAGGCTACCGGCGCCTGCGCGACATCACCTCGACACCACTCGCCGCGGGCGAAAACCACTTCACCCGCCATGAGCTGCGCGCGCTGATCAGCGAGCAGGTGATCCAGTTCGTGCAGGCAGATTGCTGCAAGACCGGCGGCATCACCGAAATCCTGAAGATCGCCGCGCTCGCCGGCGCCTGGCACCTGCAGTTCGCACCGCATACGAGCGCGTCGGTGCTGAGCACCGCGGCATCCGCCCATGTCCTGTCCGTCGCACCGAACGCCTTCATCTACGAAGCCGACGTGTCGGCTATCAACGCGTTCAGGGATGAGCTCGGCAGTCCGATCAAAGTCGTTGACGGCACGATCAGCGCACCGGAAGGGCCAGGGCTCGGCGTCGAGATCGACGAGAGCCTGATCGGGAAATATCCGTTCATTCCCGGCGCGTCCTACCAATAGGCCGGCAGATGACGATTCTGAACATTCAGCCCGGGATATCCGCATGACACGCCGCGCCTCCTACTGGGCAGATCTATCGCGCCCTGGCTTTGCTGCGCTGGATCGGGCGCGCACGATCTGTGTCCTGCCCGTCGGCGCCATTGAGCAGCATGGGCCTCACCTGCCGGTTTCGGTCGATCGCGATCTCGCCGAGGCGGTGCTGGAGCGGACCCTTGCCCAGCTGGACGACGGCCCGTCGATCCTGGCCCTGCCCGGCTTTGCCTATGGCAAGAGCAATGAGCACGGCACGATTGCGGGGACGCTTTCGCTGTCGGCCGCAACCTTGCTCGCGATCCTGGACGACCTCGCCCATAGCCTGGCAAAAACCGGCTTCCGCAGGCTCGTCCTGCTCAATGCCCATGGCGGCAACACCCCGGTACTCGAGATCGCAGCCCGTGACCTCAAGATCGCTTACGGGCTGAGGATCGCCACCTGCCACTGGTACAATTTCAACGAGGCCGAGCGGCATGGCGATGCCCGCGAAAGCACCTTCGGCATCCATGCAGGCCTGATCGAGACAAGCGCCATGCTGGCGCTGAAACCGGCGCTCGTAGCAATGGATCGGGCGGACGACTTCGCCAATCAGGCGGAGACCTGGCAGCGCGACTTTACTCATATCGGCCTTTCGCCCGGCCGCGCCCGGCCCGCCTGGACGATCGAAGACCTCAGCGCTCCAGGCGCGTGCGGCAATGCTGCTACGGCTACGCCGGCGATCGGAGAGCAGCTCCTGGAAACGGCGGCTCGCAACTTCGCGCGTTTCCTCGGTGAATTCGAGCGCTTCTGCGACCAGCAAGATCAACGGGACCGAGCGCATTGAAAAAGCGGCGGGAAGAAACATGTCCATCTCGGGAAAGAATGACATCGACTGGAAAGCCTTTGCCAAGGTGCTGGGCAATGTCGAAACCATCGACACGCCCTCGGTGGTGAAGAAGCGCTCGCGCGACTTCTTCTGGTACAGCCCTATCCTCAGCCGCGAGTTGTCGTCGTGCTTCGGCGATCTGGTGGCGGTGCCGAAATCG
The DNA here is from genome assembly GCF_042739655.1 of Mesorhizobium sp. NPDC059025. Lineage (NCBI taxonomy): Bacteria > Pseudomonadati > Pseudomonadota > Alphaproteobacteria > Hyphomicrobiales > Phyllobacteriaceae > Mesorhizobium > Mesorhizobium sp. NPDC059025. Next base: position 28,329 of record NZ_JBHYIM010000018.1, read on the forward strand.
ATGGAAGAGCTGTCGAAATGTCTGGCCACCGCCTTCGACTGGAGCGTGCCGATCGTGCTGAGAGGCGGCGGCACCGGCAATTACGGCCAGGCCGTCCCGATGCAGGGCGGGCTGATCGTCGACATGACCAGCCTGAACCGCATCCTCGAGATCGGAAGCGACACGGTCCGCGTGGAAGCCGGCGCCAGGATAGGTTCAATCAACGAGGCGCTGGCCGGGAAAGGCCGGGAACTGCCGCTGTTTCCCTCGACCGAAGCGATCGCCACGATCGGCGGCTTCATCGCCGGCGGTTCGGGCGGAATCGGCTCGATCCGTCATGGCATGCTGCGCGACGGCAAGAACATCGAGCGCATCGCGGCCCTCTCCGTCGAGCACGAGCCCAGGCAGCACGAGTTCACCGGCAAGGACATCTCGGCGATCCACCATGCCTGGGGCCTGAATGGCGTGATCACCGACCTCGTGCTGGGTACGGTGCCTTCCGCACGGTGGATCAACATCATCGCCGCATTCGACACTTACAGGCACGCCTTCGAGGCGGGGATCGCGCTCGGTTCAGCGCGGCAGATCGACCTGAAGCTGCTGACCACGATCGACAGGCGCATCGCCGCATCGATCACGAAACTCGGCGATATCGCAACACGCCGGCGCGACCTGCTGCTTGTCATGGTCGCCGAGGCAGATGCCGACGAGGCATTGCGCCTGATATCGCAGCATGGCGGCGTCAAGGAGCTCGCACTCGACAATGCGGCGTTGAAAGCATCGGACCTGCCGGCGCTTTCAGAATTCTCCTACAACCACACCACACTGCAGGTGCTGAAGCAGGATCGCAGCGTCACCAATCTGCAGGTCACGTTCCGGCCGCCGCTCGACGGCGCCAGGATCGACGAGCTGCAGCCGATACTGGGTGACGAGGTGCTCATGCATCACGAATTCGCCCTGCTCAACGACCAGCTCGTGGCTTTCGATCTGCCGGTGGTGCGCTACACGACGGACGAGCGCCTGTTCGAACTCGCCAGGATCTATGACGACCACGGTTGCCCGACCTCTAACCCGCATGTGCCTTATGTGGAAGGTGGTTCCATGAAACCGGATTTCCGTCACCTCGCCTGGAAGAAGCGGCTCGATCCACGCGGGTTGCTGAATTCGGCGAAATCGCGGCTCTGGGACGAGGTTAAGCACCTTCCGGCCGAAGAGATCGAACAGCTGTCGAGCCGCAAGGCATCGTGAGCCTGCGTCCCACACGGCCTGGAGCATTTTGGTTTTTACGCAATACCGGACGGAAAACCGCTACGCACATTTCCTGGAATTGCTCTAGATGAAATCGGCCCGGTGCGGCGTGAAACTGTCGACAAGACGGCCCGCTTCGAGCGCCTTGACCCCATGGACGAGGTTGGACGGCACGATGAAGGAGTCGCCTACACCGAGTGTTTCCGTCCTGCCGTCTATGGTCACCTCGAAGCGTCCTTCGGCGACATAGCTTGCCTGCACGTGCGCATGCGAATGCAGGGCGCCGACGCCGCCTTTCTCGAAGCCGAACTCGACCATCATCAGCTCGTCGGTATTGACCAGCACGCGACGGCGATTGCCATCCGGCGTAGCAACCCATTCACGATCGACCGCGCGGGAAAAGACCTCGATCTCTGTCACAAGCCGAACTCCTTCTGATCAACGGGCGAGCCAGCCGCCATCCACCGGCACGACTGCGCCGTGCATGTATTTCGAAGCCGGCGCCAGCAGGAAGACGGCGGCGTCGCCGATGTCGCTGGCCTCACCCCAGCGACCCGCCGGGATGCGGCCGAGGATCGCGGAGTTACGGTCGGGATCATTGCGCAGCACCTCGGTGTTGTTGCTGACGATATAGCCGGGTGCGATGGCGTTGACGTTGATGCCCCTGGCCGCCCATTCGTTGGCAAGCAGCCGGGTGACGCCGAGCACGCCATGCTTGGAGGCTGTGTAGGAAGCAACCCGGATGCCACCCTGGAAAGACAGCATCGAGGCGATGTTGACGACGCGGCCGGTTCGGTTGGCCGCCAGCACCTTGCGGGCGAAGGCCTGGGTGAGGAAGAACAGGGATTTCAGATTGACATCCATCACGTCGTCCCAGTCCTGTTCACTGAAGTCGATCGCATCACCACGGCGGATGATGCCGGCATTGTTGACGATGCCGTCGATCGGCCCGTGTTCGGCCCAGGCCGCAGCCAGCATCGCCGCGGCGGCCTCGTGATCGGACAGGTCGCAGGCGATCGGCGTAAAGGAAGCACCAACCGACGCCAGTTGCGCCGCCGTCTCGTCCATGGCCGAGCGGCCGACACCGAGCACGTGGGCGCCAGCCTTGCCGGCCGAAACGGCGATGCCCTGGCCGATGCCTGTGTTGGCGCCAGTCACCAGGATGCGCTGGCCCTGCAGGCTGAAGGCGGAAAGATCGCTCACCGCAGCTCACCAATATCGACCGGGTCGACATCGGTGTAGTCGACATTGTCGCCCGCCATCGCCCAGATGAAGGCGTAGTTGGAGGTGCCGGCACCGGAATGGATCGACCAGCCCGGCGACAGCACCGCTTCCTCGTTCTTCATGATGATGTGGCGGGTTTCATCGGGCTCGCCCATGAAATGGAACACGCGCGCGCTGTCGGCGAGATCGAAATAGAGATAGGCCTCCATGCGCCGGTCGTGCACATGGCATGGCATGGTGTTCCACACCGAGCCCGGCGCCAGTTGCGTCATGCCGACGACCAGCTGGCATGTCTTCGCGCCCTCCGGATGGATGAACTGGAAGATCGAGCGTTCGTTCGAGGTCTGCTGGCTGCCGAGGTCGAGCCGTCGGGCATCGGCGATCCGTATCAGCCTTGCAGGCAGTTCCTGATGCGCTGGCGCGCTCAGCAGGTAGAATTTCGCCGGGGTCTGCGGATCGGTCGATGCGAAGGCAACGGTCTCGGTGCCCTTGCCGACATAGACCATGTCGCGGGTGCCGACTGCGAAGGTCTCACCGCCTGCCTGCACGGTGCCGGCACCGCCGATGTTGACGGCGATCAGTTCGCGCCGGTCGAGGAAATTCTTCGTTCCGGTCGGCTTGATCGCCTCCAGCACGAGTGGTGTTGCCAGCGGAACCGCGCCACCGACGACCATGCGGTCGTAGTGGGTGTAAGTGAGATGGACAGCACCGGCATGAAAGAGATCGCCGATATGGAAGTTGTGGCGCAACTCGTCCGTGCCCATGGCCGCCGCGGCATTGGGGTCGATGGCATAACGGGACGAATAGCTGGTGACTGTCATTTCGGGATGCTTCTCTCTGCGGTCAGGGCTTCTTGGGTAACTTCTCGGCGGCCAGATATTCCGCCTGCTGGGTGGTGAGGCGCTGGCGGTAGCGGTCCTGCGCAGCGATCAGGTGCGCGCGCATGGCGGCCCGCGCTGCATCGGGATCGCCCGCCGATATCGCCTGCAGGATCAGAAGATGCTCACGCTGCAGGCCAGTCAGATAGTCGTTCGACAGCACTTCGACCGAGTACCAGGGCGAAGCGCGGTCGCAGGGAATGGTGCGGTCGCCGAGCGCGTCGAGGATCTCGACATAGAATGGATTGTTGGTGGCAGAAGCGATCTCGCGATGGAAGGCGAAATCGGCCTTGCCGGTGGGTTCGCCGAGATGCAGCAGGCGGTCGAATTCGAAGAAGGCTTCCTGGATCAGGGCTTCCTGCGCGGCATTGCGGCGCATCGCTGCCAGCCCCGCGCTCTCGATCTCGATGCCCATGCGCACTTCCAGCACATTGATCGCCTGGCTGACCTTCTTGATCTCCTGGCTGAAGGACGAGAACGTCAGCGTCGGATGTTCGAGCACGAAGACGCCGGCGCCCTGCCTGGATTCCACCAGGCCATCAGCGGAAAGGCTCGCCATGGCCTCGCGGATCACGGTGCGCGAAACGCCGAAGGTCTCCGTCATCTGCCCTTCCGTCGGCAGTTTCTGGCCGGGCATGATCTGGCCGCCGACGATCTGGGCGCGCAAGGTCGCCACCACGCGCTCGGCGAGCTTGGGTTTGCGTTCGATACGAAGGTCTTCGACGGTTTCCGATGCCATGATCAAACGCCTATCTGAATACGCTCGGCAGCCAGAGCGAGAGCGCGGGTATGTAGGTGACGAGACCTAATACCACGAGGCCAGCGGCATAGAAGGGCCATATGGAGCGCATCGCCTCCCAGACCGAAATCTTGCCGACCGCACAGGCGACGAACTGGACGGCCCCCACCGGCGGCGTGTTCAGCCCGATACCGAAGTTGAGGATCATGATGACGCCGAAATGAACCGGGTCGATGCCGTAGGCCACCGCCACCGGCAGGAAGATCGGCGTGCAGATGATGATGGTCGGTCCCATGTCCATGAAGGTGCCCAGCACCAGCATCAGCACGTTGATCAAAAGCAGGATGATGATCGGGTTGTCTGAGATCGTGTTCATCCAGGCGATCAGCGAGGCCGGCACGCGCATGAACGCCATCAGCCAGGAAAAGGCTGCTGCCATGCCGATGATCAAAAGCACCATCGCCGTGGTGCGCACGGCGCCGAAGGTGGCGTGCACGAAGTCGTTCCAGGTCATCCGCCGGTAGACGAAGGTGGTGACCGCCAGGGCGTAGAGCACGGCGATACAGGAGCTTTCCGTGGCGGTGAAAATGCCCGAACGCACGCCGCCGAAGATGATGCCGATCAGCAGCAGGCCGGGGATCGAGATCAGGAAATACTGGCCGACCTTGGCAAAACCCGGGAACGGCTCGGTCGGATAGCCGCGCGAGCGGGCGACGAAATAGGCCGTCACCATGAGTGCGGCTGCATAGAGCAGGCCTGGGATGACGCCGGCGGTGAACAGGTCGGCGATCGAGATCTTCCCGCCGGCCGAGATCGAATAGATGATCATGTTGTGCGAGGGCGGCAAAAGCAGCGCGATCAGCGCCGCCATCGAGGTGACGTTGACGGCATAGTCGGCGCCGTAGCCGCGCGCCTTCATCTGCGGGATCATGACGCCGCCAACGGCCGCGGCTTCCGCCACCGCCGAGCCGGAAATGCCGCCGAACAGCGTGGCGGTGACGATGTTGACCTGGCCGAGGCCGCCGCGGATATGGCCGACCAGCGAGGCAGCGAAGGCGATGATCCTCTGCGCGATGCCGCCACGTACCATCAGGTCGCCGGCATAGATGAAGAATGGGATGGCGAGCATCGAGAAGACGCTCATGCCGGAGTTGAGCCGCTGAAAGACGACCAGCGGCGGCAGGCCCATATAAAGCACGGTCGCAAGGGAAGACACGCCGAGACAGAAGGCGATCGGCGTGCCGATCAGCATCAACAGGGTGAAGACACCGAAAAGGATCAGCATTTCCATCGTATCAGGCCTTCACTTGAGCGGTGTCGAGTTCGGCGGCGACCTCCGCCGGCGGCAATTCGTCGAGAATGTCGTCGATCGGCTGGCCAGCGAGCCGCAGCACCATGCGCTCCAGCGAAAACAGACAGATCAGCGCGCCACCGACGACCAGCGGCACGTAATCCCAGCCGCCCGATATGCGCAGCGACGGCAGGGTGGTGTTCCACGTCAGCAAGACCAGCTGCGAGCCGTACCAGACCATGCCGATGCCGAAAGCGAAGGCGACGATATCGGAGATCATGCGCAGCCAGGCTTTGCCGCCCCTGGGCACGACATAAAGCAGCACGTCGAAACCCATGTGATAGTTCTCGCGCACGCCGACGGCGGCACCCAGAAAGATGAACCAGCTCATCAGCATGACAGCACCCGGCTCGGTCCAGCTCGGCGAGTCGTTCAGCACGTAGCGGCAGAACACCTGCCAGGCGACGATGGCCGTCATCACCACGAGGCCGGCGCCGGCCAGCCATAGCGACAGCGTGCTCAGCCAGGACAGGGTCTGGCCCGTTTTTTCCAGTCTTGTCGACATGGTCTTGCCTCCCGGAGGCGACAGGCAGGCCGGGGCCTGCCTGTCGGCTGCGTCACTGCACGGCCCGCACGTCTTCGACGAGCTTCTTCAGCACCGGATCGGTAACGTGCTTTTCGTAGACGGGCTTCATGGCGTCGATGAACCCCTGCTTGTCGGGAGAGGTGATCGCAGCCCCTGCCGCTTCCACCTTGGAACGGGACTCGGCGGTCTTGGCAGCCCACAATTCACGCTGCTTGGCGACACTGTCCTTCGCCGCCTGTTTGAAGATCGCCTGGTCTTCCGGCGTCAGCTTGTCGAAGGCCGCCTTGTTCATCACGAACACCTCCGGAAGGATGGTGTGCTCGTCGAGGGAGAAGTTCTTCGCCACCTCGAAATGCTTGGCGGTGTCGTAGCTCGGGAAATTGTTCTCCGCGCCGTCGATGACGCCGGTTTCGATCGCCGAATAGACTTCGCCATAAGGCATCGGAGTGGCGTTGGCGCCCAGCGCCGCCACCATGTCGACGAAGATGTCAGACTGGATGACGCGGAACTTCAGCCCCTTCATGTCGGCGACCGAATTGATCGGCTTGCTCTTGTTGTAGAAGGAGCGGGCACCGGCATCGTAGAAGGCCAGCGCCACCAGGCCGGCCGGCTCGAACGCTGCCTTGATCTGGTCGCCAAGGGCGCCGTCCATCACCTTGTGCATGTGGTCTTCCGAGCGGAAGATGTAGGGTAGCGCCGGAACGATGGTTTCCTTCACCGTGCCGTTGAAGGGCGCCATGGAAACGCGGTTCAGCTCGATGACGCCGGAACGCACCTGTTCGATCGTGTCCTTCTCCTCGCCGAGCTGGGCGGAGTGGTAGACCTCGACGGCATAACGGCCGGCCGTACGCTCCTTGACCAGTTCGCCGAAATATTTGACCGCCTCGACGGTCGGATAACCATCCGGGTGCGTGTCCGACGATTTCAGCACCGTCTGGGCAAAGGCGGCAGTACCGGTGGTCAGCGATGCCACCAGCAGTGCCAGGCCGACCAGTTTTGAGATATGCAGCATTGGTTCCTCCCTCTTATGTTTGGCTAAAGTCGATACGCCCTCTTCGCGAGACTGTAGGCCAGCTCCGGCGCCAGCTCGCGCGCCTCGTCCTCCCTCAGGCGATGCTCCGAGACGAGGCGGGCGAGAAAGGCGCAGTCGACTCGGCGCGCCACGTCGTGGCGAGCCGGTATGGATGGAAAGGCGCGGGTATCGTCGTTGAAGCCGACGGTGTTGTAGAAGCCGGCGGTCTCGGTGATCATCTCGCGGAAGCGGCGCATGCCTTCGGGGCTGTCATGGAACCACCAGGCCGGTCCAAGCTTCAGCGCCGGATAGACGCCGGCGAGCGGCGCCAGTTCGCGTGCATAGCTGGTCTCGTCCAGCGTGAAGACGATGACGGAAAGGTCCCGCTCGAGGCCAACCGCGTCGAGCAACGGCTTCAGCGCCGCGACATAGTCGGTGCGCGTCGGGATATCGAAACCCTTGTCGCGGCCGAACTGCCTGAGCATCGCTGGCGAATGATTGCGCCAGGAACCCGGATGGATCTGCAGCACCAGCCCGTCGTCCAGGCTCATCCTGGCCATTTCCGTCAGCATCTGGGCACGGAACAGTCGGCGCTCACGCTCATCGGATGAGCCGGCGCGGATGCGGTTGAACAGCTCCTGCGCGGCGGCCGGCGAAAGGTTGGCGGTCTCGGCCGTGGCATGGCCGTGATCGGTGGAGGTGGCCCCGTAGCCCTTGAAATAGGCACGGCGCTGGCGATGCGCGTCGAGGTAGCCAGCCCAGTTGCCGGTGTCGCAGCCGCTGATGTCGCCGAGACGATCGAGATTGGCGGCAAAACCTTCGAAATCGGGGTCGACCACGGCGTCCGGCCGGTAGGCGGTGACGACGCGGCCCAACCAGCCGCTGTCGCGGATCTGACGGTGCCAGGCAAGGTCGTCCAGCGCGCCGTCGGTGGTGGCGATCACCTCGATGTTGAAACGCTCGAATAGCGCGCGTGGCCGGAATTCCTCGCGCCGCAGGCAGTCGGCTATGGCGTCGTAGTGACGGTCGGCGTTGGTCGCGGTCAACGGCTCGGCGATGCCGAAGAGATCGGTGAGCACGTAGTCGAACCACAGCCGGGTCGGCGTGCCGCGGAACAGGAAATAGTTCTCGGCAAACAGGCGCCAGATCTTGCGGCCGTCGGTCTCGACCGGTGCGCCATCGAGCGTCGGTACACCAAGGTCTTCCAGCCTGATACCCTGGCTGAACAGCATGCGGAAAACATAGTGGTCCGGCACGATCAGCAGTTGCGCAGGATCCGGGAACGGTTCGTCGAGCGCATACCAGCGTGGATCGGTATGGCCATGCGGACTGACGATCGGCAGGGATTTGACGAGGCCGTAGAGTTCGCGAGCGATGCCGCGAACCGACGGCTCGGCCGGAAACAGCAAGTCTGGATCGACAAGCGAGTTCATGTGACCGTGCCGCTCCTCCTTCGGCGCCTTAATGGCTAGGTGCAGCATGCGGTAATGTCAACATACAAAAACTATAATGTTGTATGATAAGTTTATTGCACCTGTCCAAATCGCGGTGTACGCAACGGATATGACGCTGCTGATGACTGGAGGCGCCTTTTCGGCGACAACGGCAGCTTCGGGAGGGATGCCATGAAACAGCGAGCCACCACGTGACGGTCCTGTCCGATGCGTCGCTGACCGCCCTGCCGGCAAATGTGGCGCGGCCGCGCTATGACCGTTCGACCATCGCTCCGGGCATCGTGCATCTCGGCGTCGGCGCCTTTCATCGCGCCCACCAGGCGACCTATATCGATGATTGCCTCGCCGCCGGCGAAACCGATTGGGGTATCGTCGGGGCATCGCTGCGCAGCACCGATACACGCGATGCACTGGCGCCGCAGGACTGCCTCTATACGCTTGCCGTGCGCAGCGGCCAGGGCGAGGATTTGCGCGTTGTGGGCTCGATCCTGTCACTGCTCGTGGCACCAGAGGACCCGGCCAGGCTGATCGATACGCTCTGCCTGCCCTCGGTGCGCATCATCACGCTGACCGTCACGGAAAAGGCCTATCTGCGCAACGCGGCAGGCGAGCTCGACTTCAGCCATGCCGATGTCGTCTGGGACCTGGCCAATCACGATCAGCCGAAGACCATTTACGGCTTCCTCGTCGAGGCCATCCTGCGCCGTCAGGCGACAGGGATGACACCCTTCACCGTGCTGTCCTGCGACAACCTGCCGGCCAATGGCGAAACACTGCGCCGCCTGCTGCTTGAATTCGCAAAGGCCCGTGGCGCAGGGCTTGCCGCTCATATCGACCGATCGATCGCCTTCCCTTCCAGCATGGTCGACCGCATCGTGCCGGCAACGACCGATGCCGACCGCGCACGCATTGCGACCGGGCTCGGCATGACGGACGCCTGGCCGGTGCGCACCGAACCGTTTTGCCAATGGGTGATCGAAGACCGCTTTGCGGCCGGCCGGCCGGCGTGGGAGCGCTTCGGGGTCACCATGGTGGAGGACGTCCGCCCTTTCGAGGACATGAAGCTTCGCCTGCTCAACGGCTCGCATTCGGCGATCGCCTATCTCGGCCTGCTTTCCGGGCACGAAACAGTGGCGGACGCTTTCGGCGACCCGGCGATCCGGCGTTTCGTACAGGGCCTTTGGACCGAGGCCATTCCTACTTTGCCCGACGATGCCGGTCTCGACCCGCAAACCTATACAGACAGGCTGACCGCGCGCTACGACAACCCTGCCTTGCAACACCGCACCGCCCAGATCGCCAATGACGGCAGCCAGAAACTGCCGCAGCGCATCGTGGCGACGGCGATCGAACGGGTTCGACGGAACGCCCCGGTCCCTCACCTGACGCTGGTCATCGCCGCGTGGATCGCGGCCTGCGAGGCACGGGGCCGCACACCGGATGCCGGCCAGTTCTCCGACCCGCTCGATGCTGGGCTTGCGACGATATTCGCCGACTCACAATCGGCGACCACCACCGTGACGCAGGTCTTCGACCTTGCCGGCTTCGCCTCGCGCCAAGCCGGACGGACGGAATTGCGGAGCGCGGTGATCGCCCATCTCGAAACCATCCGCGCCGCCGGCATCGGCGCTGCAATCGCAACTGTCTCGGGGGAATAGATGGAACAGACCTGGCGCTGGTTCGGGCCCGACGATCCCGTCACGCTCGCGCATGTGAGGCAGGCCGGCGCTACCGGCATCGTCAGTGCGCTGCATCACATGAACGATGGCCGCACCTGGCCCGATGATGAAATCGCCAAACGCAAGCAGGAGATCGGACGAGCCGGCCTGACCTGGTCGGTGGTTGAGAGCATCGTCGTGCATGAGGAGATCAAGACCCGCACCGGCCGCTACCGCGACTGGATCGACAACTACAAACAGTCGATCCGTGCCGTCGCCAAAGCCGGCATAGGCACCGTCTGCTATAATTTCATGGCGATCACCGACTGGACGCGCACCGATCTCGATTTTCCCATGCCGCATGGCGGCACGGCATTGCGCTTCGATGCCGTCGACTTCTGCGCCTATGACGTGCTGGTGCTGCAGCGCCCCGGCGCGGAGGCCGACCATCCGGCCGAACGCATCGAGGCAGCCCGCAAGCGTCTGGCCGGCATGAGCGAAAGCACGCTGGCAACGCTGGAGAAGAACCTGATCGGCTGGGTGCCGGCGCGGGAATTCATCTTCGACCGCGACAGCTTCCGGCGTGCGCTCGATGTCTATCGCGACATCACGCCGGATGGTTTCCGCGAAAACCTCTTCGCCTTCTTGCGCGAGATCGTGCCGGTGGCCGAGGAGGCCGGCGTGCGCATGGCGATCCACCCCGACGATCCGCCCTTCCCGATCTTCGGCCTGCCACGCGTGGTTTCGACGGCGGCCGATGCGCGCAAGCTGCTCGACGCCTGTCGCTCGCCCTCCAACGGGCTGACGCTTTGCGCCGGCTCCTACGGCGCCAACGCCGCCAACGACCTCGTCGCCATGGCGGGAGAATTCGCACCGGACATCCATTTCGCGCATCTGCGCAATGTCACCAAGGAAGCGGACGGATCCTTCCATGAAGCCGAACATCTGGAAGGCGACACCAACATGGTGCGGCTGGTGGCGGCCCTCATGCGGGAGGAAGCACGGCGCAAGGCCGAAGGACGCGCCGACTGGCAGATCCCGATGCGGCCCGACCACGGCCACGCCATTGTCGACGACATCGGCAAGAAGGTGAACCCCGGCTATTCCTGCATCGGCCGGCTGAAGGGCCTGGCGGAACTGCGCGGCATCATGCGCAGCTTCGAGACTTTCGGCATTCCTGGCGGAGCCGCCCGGTGAGCAGGCTGCGCTTCGGCGTCATCGGGCTTGGCATGGCCTCGGCACCGCACGCCCGCAGCCTGCTCGACCTTGCCGACCGTGTCGAAATTGTCGCCGCCTACAGCCCGACTCGGGCACGCCGCGAGGCTTTCGCGAGCAGCTACGGCCTGCCCACCTGCGACGACCCCACCGCGATCTTCGATGACAACGGCATCGATGCCGTGCTCGTCCTGACACCGCCCAACACGCATCTCGAACTGGTGCGGCAGGCAGCGGCGGCGGGCAAGCATATCCTGCTGGAGAAGCCACTTGAAACCAGCCTGGAACGTGCCGGAGCACTGGTTGCAGCGGCTGATGCAGCCGGCGTGAAGTTGGGCGTAGTGCTGCAGCATCGTTTCCGGCCGACCGGCACGGCACTGGCCGAACTGGTGCGCGGCGGCCGGCTGGGCGCTCTCGTCAGCGCATCGGTGCGCCTGAACAACTGGCGGCCGCAAAGCTATTACGACCAGCCAGGGCGGGGCACCAGGGAGCGCGACGGAGGCGGCGTGCTGCTGACTCAGGCCATCCACACGCTCGACCTGCTGATTTCGATAGCCGGGACACCAAGCGAAGTGACCGCCTATGCGGTGACCAGTCCCGTGCATCGCATGGAGACCGAGGATCTGGTGGCCGGCGCCATGCGCTTCGACAATGGCGCCATCGGCTCCTTGACAGCCACCACCTCGGCCTATCCCGGTCACCCGGACGCCATCGACATCATCGGCACCAAGGGCATGGCGCGGCTCGAGGGCACGAAGCTGTCAGCGGCCTTCCACGATGGCAGTGAATTCCATCTCCAGGACGAAGGCGCCGGTGGCGGCACCGGGGCCGATCCGATGGCGTTTTCCCATCAGCATCACCGCGCCGTGCTGACGGACTTTCTCGACGCGGTTGCGACAGGCAGCCAACCCAGGGTCAGCGGCCACGAGGCGCTGAAGGTGCATCGGCTGATCGATGCGCTGCTGCGCTCGGCTGATACGGGAACTCCACAACAGGTTGCAGCGCTAGCGTAGCAATACGTGGCCGTTTTCCGCCGAGCGGTTCCATATCGCCACTGCCTGGCGGCAGAGATTCAGCATCGCCGGCTGCGGCTGGGTTTCGTCGAGCCCCCGGCACGATCGCACGTGGAGCAGCGCATCCTCGAAAGCCGGGAAGTGCTCGGGCCGCGCAAGGTGCAGATAGAGCGCGATGGTACCGGCGGAACGGCTGCGGCCTCCGCGGCAATGCACCAGCACATTGCCGGCCCGGTGAGGCGGATAATGCGCCTTGCCCGGACTTTGCTGGTTGATGATGCCGTGCAGGACCAGAACGGCGCCGAGCAGATGATGAGCAATGTTGCCCGGGCCGTCGATCAGGCCGATATGCGTGCGCCTGACGACCGAGCCGTCGTCCAAAGCCAGCGGTGGCATCTCGATGTTCACCGCAAGATTCATCGTCGAGGTGATGCCGTTGCGCAAAAGCAGGATGGCATCGTTGGCCGCGACCGCGTTGCCGATGAACAGCGTCCTTCCGGCAGCATCGATATCGGCAAGAACCGGCAGCAGCACCGGCAGGCGATCTTCCTCTTCCTCGGTCATCGGCCGGTTGTCATTGTGGTTCATGTTCATGCTTGCAGTCCTATTCCGCCGCTTTCAGTAACTGTTCCCGATCGACAGGCAAGGGGATGACCCTTGTCCGGCAGAGGCGCTCGCCAAGCCATTGTTCGAGCAGGGGCATCTCTTCCGGCCGGACGAAAGCCGCAACGACCTTGTCGGCACTGGTGCGGGTGACGAGGTCCATCGTATCTTGCCGTCGTGGATGGACATTCCAGCGCAGCCAGCGCGCTTCGCCACGCCGGAGCATATCCCAGGCTGGCGTCCGCGCCGGGACATGACCGGAGAACAGGAAGCGAAAGCCCTCGTCCCGGCGCTGCAGAAGCTGCGCCGCCAGTCCGGTTTCGGCATTGGCTTCCGTCGCCACGATCACCTGATCCGGAGACCACTCGTCGATGGAAGGCATCGAGCGTAGCAATTCAGCGATGCTCGCACGGCTTTCGGCGCTGATGATGATGTCTTCGTCGCTGGCGAGAGAGCGCATTTCCCGGCGCACGACAGGACAGGCGATGGCCTTCAGTCCGAGCTGGCTCAGGGCCAGCATCATCTCCGGCCCCCTGCCGCCGGCCGGCACGCAGAGCACTGCACCGGACGCGGCGAAATCCGCGATCGCTCCGACCTGTGAAGAAAGCGCCTCGTCGAAATCGCCATAGGACGCATCGGTTATCAGGCAGCCTGCTGCGGGCGGCTCGTCGAACGGCAACAGCAGCGATTCCGCGCTCCAGTCGCCCATGTAGAGAACGCCGCCACTCCCAGCGAAATGGACCCATATCCCGCCGGGCGCGTGGCCGTTCCGGCCGACGGTGACCGGCAGACCGGCGATTTCGGCTTTGCCGCTGACCGGCAGTTGCACACGCCGTTCCGGCGGGACCACCGCTTCGGAGATCTGGCTGAACGTCCGGCCTGTCGCATACACCAGCGGATTGCCGAGCTGCCCCGCAAGGTCCAGCGAGCCGACATGGTCGATATGGGCATGCGAAAGGCAGATCGCGTCGACAGGCCCGACCTGCGAGAGATCGGGTTTCACACCAGGTTGCGGGCCTTCGCCCAGGTCGAGAAGGATGCGGCGGCCATGCATCTCCAGCAGGAAGGCGGCCGGAAGCTTGCCGCCCTGCCCGCTGACAACGGTCAATTTTGCCAAGGCAACACCCCTTTTGGCAGGTAGCGCGAGAAGCGGGTCGCCACCAGCATCAGGATCAGCACGGCCGCGATCATCAGGCAGCCGACTGCCGCGGCGAGCGTCGACGACCCGCCCTCTTCGAGGAAGACCACCATCGGGCCGATGGTGCGGGCATTGGACGAGACGAGCAGGATCGAGACCTGGATCTCGTTCAGGGCGCTCATGAAGACCATGACGCCTCCGGCGACCGCCGCTGGTGCGACCAGCGGGATGATGACGTCGCGCATGCGCGCCAGGAAGCCTGCGCCCGCCACCTGGGCCGCCTCTTCCATGGCGCGGTCGATCTGTGCGAATCCGCCAAGGACGGGACGCAGCGCGAGCGCCAGGAAGCTGGAAAGATAGGCGGCCAGGATGATCCAGACGGTGCCGTAAATGCTGAAACCGAGAAACGGCAGCGGCTTCAGGAAGAACAGGATCATCGCCACGGCGAGAATGATGCCGGGCAGCGCATAGGCGAGCTCACTGAAGAGATGCAGCACACGCACCAGCGGGCCACGCTTCCAGACAATGAAATAGGCCATGAACAGCGACACGACCATCAGGATGACGACGGTGACAGACGTCAGCAGCAGGCTGGTCAGGAACGCATTGCGGATCGAAGCCTGGTGGACGAGGGCGTTGGCATAGTTGACCAGCGTCAGCGTCTTCCAGCTCAGTTCCTGGCCGAAACCATTGACCAGCGAGGTTGCGACGAGCGCCGATAGCGGCAGTGCCATGGTCATGACGATGAACAGCCAGCTGGCCGCCTCGACGGCGGGACGCCAGCGGCCAAGCCGTATCTCGAGCGAGCGGCCGATGCCGTCGACGCGCACGTCGCCACGCTGTCCGAGCCAGCCGCTGACGGCGACACCGACAATGGTCAATGTCGACAGAAGCAGGGCCAAAACCGCCATGTCGGCAAGCGCCGATGGGCCGTAGCTGTTCATCTGCTGGTAGATCAGTGTGATCAGGGTGGGATATCGCGCCGGGATACCCAGCATGGCCTGGATGCCGAAATTGCTGATCGACGAGACGAAGGCCAGGGCAGCGCCGGCAAACAGGCCGGCCCGCGCCAGCGGCAGGATGATGGTGAAGATCAGCGGCCAGCTGGTGGCGCCGGCGGCGCGCGCGGCTTCGACCAGTTCAGCGGGCAGGCGTCGCAGGGCTGCCCTCACCGTCAGGAACACCAGCGGTGCGTGATAGAAGCCCAAAAGCAGGATGATGCCGCCCGGCGAATAGAGCGGATGCCGGCCGCCGTCATGAAGCGAAAGACCCAGCAGACCCAGAACCGGGCTCGACGGCGAAAAAGCCTGCACCCAGGCAAGGGCCGTGACCTGCGGCGGGATCATCAGCGGCAACACGAAGGCAAAGACCCAGGCCGTCTTGAAGCGCATGTCGGTGAGCACGGTGAGCGCCGCGGCGATGGTCCCAAGCACCATGGCAAGCAAGGTGGACAGCAAGGCGACGACCAATGTGTTGGTCGATGCGGTCAGGACCTTCTTCTTCCAGAGCAACTCGGCGACATGGCCGAGATCGATCGCGCCGGCAGGGGCGATCGCGGTTATGGCAAGGCGCAGCAACGGCGCGAAGGAGAGCCCGGCGACAAAGATCACCAGCAGTCCAAGCACCGCCCATTCCGCCTTGGGAAGAAGCGCCGGCAACCGCCGGCGCTCCTCGACCCTTTCCATGGCAATCAACGCCATTTTCTATCTTTCTATCAACCGCCGAAGATCTTGGTGAACTTCTCGCGGGTCTCCTTGTCGGTGGCCACGGCCTTGTCGGCGTCCATCGGCAGCAGTTTGATCTCGGACAGTTTCGGGAAACCGGCGGGCGGCGTGATCGACGGATCGATCGGCAGGTTGCCCTGGGTCACGACGAGTTCCTGGCCTTGCCTGGACAGCAGGAAGTCGATGAACTTCTTCGCGCCGTCGGCATTCTTGGCGGTCGACATGATGGCGACCGGCTCAGTGATGAAGGAAACGCCATCCTTCGGGAAGATCAGGTCGACAGGCGAACCCTTGGCCTTGGCGCGAATGACGTCGGCGTCGGCGATGATGCCGTATTTGGCGAGACCGCTGGCGACGGCCTTGAGGGCCGGACCGTTGCCGCCTTCCGGAGCGATATCGAGCTTGGCGAGGCCTTCATAGAATTCCCAGCCGATGCCGGGGACATTGACGACGCTGTGCAGGTGGTTGAGCGCGGCACCCGAGTAGAGCGGGCTCGGCACCGCGATCTGACCCTTGTTGTCTTCTGTCAGCAGGGCGCTCCAGGTTTCGACGGGCTTGGCCTTCTCGGTGTTGTAGGCGATGCCCGTGGAGATGATCTTGGTGCCGAAGAACGTCATGTCCTTGTCGTAGGTGCTCTTGTCGTAAGAGCCGACCGGCGCCTGCGGATAGGCCATCAGGCGACCTTCCTTCTTCAACTGGCCAAGGTTGATGGTGTCGGCCACCAGAAGCACGTCCGGCTTGACGTCGCCGGCTTCGATTTCAGCGCGCAGCACGTTCAGCAGCTGGCTGGTGCCGTTGCGGGTCCATTCCACCTTGATGTCGGGATACTTGGCCTGGAAGGCGTCGACGGTCTGCTGGGCGATCTCCGGCGACTGCGACGTGTAGAGGGTCAAGGTTTCGGCGTTGACGGCCGTCCCGCTCAACAAGACGAGCATGAGGGCAGTGGTGAGGCGCATATGGAACTCCTGTTGCTGTGAGAGTGGGAAAACCGTCAGGCGGCGGCGGGGATGACCCAGCCGTCGCTGATGCAGACCTGGATAGAGTCGTCCGATGGAATGGCGACATCCGCCGGTGCGTGCAGCGTCAGCTGCAGCTCTGGTTCTGCGGTAACCAGGAAATCGATCTGGCTGTGGTTGCCGCGATAGATGACCCGTTCGACCTTGCCGGCGAAGCCATCTTCGCCGGGCTGTGCCAGGCGCATCGCCGAGGTGTGGACGGAAAGCCTGGCCGAAGAGCGAACCTGCTCGCTCCTGCGTGCCCGGACACGATGATCCTTGCCGAAGATGCTGACAATCGCGGCCTCGGCATCCGGACGTACATCCTGCACCGGCAGTACCTGGCCGTTGCCTATGAAACGGGCGACCATCTCGCTCTGCGGCTCGCGATAGAGATCGCGCGGCCGGTCGAACTGCACCAGCCGGCCGCGATCGATCACCGCGATACGGTCGGCCAGCGCCATCGCCTCGGACTGGTCATGCGTGATGTAGACCATGGTGGCGCCGGTATGGCGGTGGAAACGGACGAACTCGTTTTCCATCGCCGCGCGCAAATGCACGTCGAGATTGGCCAGAGGCTCATCCAGCAGCATCACCGATGGCCTGGCAGCAAGACAGCGCGCCAGGGCGACACGCTGGCGCTGGCCGCCGGACAGGTCGGAAGGCGCGCGCTCAGCCAGATTTTCCATACCGACAACGGCGAGGGCATCGCGGCTGCGCTGTAGACGCTCCTGTGAACGCACCCCGGCGATCTTCAGCGCATAGCCGACATTGTCGGCCACGCTCATATGCGGCCAGAGCGCGTAGTTCTGGAAGACGATGCCGATGTTGCGTTTCTCCGGGGGCACGTTGGCCTCCCTCGAAGAAACGACGCGATCACCGAGCTGGATCGTGCCCTCGTCCGGGGTTTCGAAGCCGGCAAGCAAGCGCAGCAAAGTCGTCTTGCCACAACCGGAAGGGCCGAGAACCGCGATGAATTCACCGTCGACGATGTGCATTGCGACGCGATCGAGAACGCGTTTGCCGCCATACATCTTCGACAGGTCACTGATGACGATATCGGCCAAGGCGGCTTCCTCAATAAATTGAAAAGAAAAGGTTTTTTCTTGATTTCTTAGTCTGGACAATCGCATTGCAACTTCATAACAATGCTTTTGCACACGTGTGCAACCTAGCGAAGTTGTGCTTCAGTTTTATGACGGCAAAGACAAAAGTTCAGATTGTTCGCTGGGTCCGAGCAGCCCCGATGGAGCATGGAGAATGAAGAGCGGTTTCATCACGGCGGCGGATGTTGCAAGGGAAGCAGGCGTTTCCCGTTCCGCCGTCTCGCGAACCTTCACTCCGGGCGCCAGCGTGTCGAAAGACGTGCGTGAACGCATCCTGCGTGCAGCCGAAAAGCTTGGCTACCGGGTCAACAGGCTGGCGCAGGGTCTGCAGATGGCGCAGTCCAGTCTCGTCGGCGTGGTCGCCGCCAACCTGACCTCGCCGTTCAACACCGCCTTGCTCGACGGCATCAGCGCGGCCTTGTTCAAGCGCGGCCTGCAGTGCATGCTCTTGAATGCCGAAGCCGCACGCGACGACATCGGCACCCTGGTCAACCAGGTCCTGGAATACCGGGTACGGGCGGTGATCATTCTTTCTGGCGCACCACCCGAGGAGATTATCGAGGCCTGCCTGCGCAACGATGTGCGGCTGATCCTGATCAACCGCGGCATGCTGCCGGGTAACGCCGACAAGATCGATACGGACGACCTGACCGGCGGGCGCCTGGCGGCCGACCGCATGCTGCTGGATGGTCGCCGTCATGTCGCGATCGTGCGCAGCGGCAACGGCAGCGTCAGCCAGAAGCGGCGTATCGAAAGCTTCGTTGCCCGCATGAGCGAGGCGGGAGCCAGGGTCACGCCGTGGATGAGCGGGCCGAACGGTTTCGAGACGGGACAGGAAGCCGCGCGCAAGCTCCTGACCGATCGCTCGATCGACGGTGCGTTCTGCGCAACGGATCTCATTGCGCTCGGCTTCCACGACACAGCCCGGTTCGAGTTGGGCATCCAGGTACCGCGTGACTTCTCGATCATCGGCTTCGACAACATCCCGGAAACCGCCTGGCCGTCGCATGGGCTGACCACGGTGAGCCACCCGATCGAGGCCTTCATCGAAGCCATTCTCAATTGCCTCGACGATGATCGGCAATTGTCCGCAGGTGCACTGAACTTCACGATACCGGTCACGCTGATCGAGCGGGGCACGACCGGCGCACTCGATACGCAGCCAGGCTAGCGGCAGGCGGCCGCGACAGATGCTGTGCGGCCGCCCTCCCCCCGCGACGGGGCTAAAAACTCCCCTTCACGCCAAGGCCGAAGGTGCGCGGCATGGTCATGCTGGCCTCGACACCGCCGATGCCGCGGTTCTGCTGCATGTAGGTCGGCGCGCGTTCGTCGAAGATGTTCTTGACGTAACCGTAGACCTGCAGATGCTCGTTGAAGTTGTAGCTCGCACGGGCATCGGCGATCGTGTAGGGCTCGATCAGATAGCTCGGCGTGTTGGCGGTGTCGGAATAATACCTGTCCATGTGGCGAACCTCGCCGGACAGGTTGAATTTCTCCGTCACGTCCCAGCTGGCGCCGAAGCTCAGCATGTAGCCGGGCGACTTGGCGAACTCATTGCCCTCATAGGCGACATTGCTGGAGATGCTGTCGATACGGGTACGCAGCACACCGGCGCTGGCCTTAAGCGTCAGATTGTCGAGGACACGATAGTCCGCCCCGACTTCCAGCCCATAAGCATGCGCCTTTTCGGCATTGATCGTATAGGACTGCGCGACACCCGACGAGATCACGACAGGGATCGTGTACTGGGCGTTCTTGAAATCCATGTAGAACAGATTTCCGTTGAGCGTGAGCGTGTCGTCGAGCAGGTTGGCACGGGTGAACAGCTCGTAGTTCCAGAGCGTCTCTTCCTCGAACGGCATCCACTTCCGGGCATTGAGGTTCAGCGACACGCCGCCGGGATTGTAGCCGCGATTGACCATAGCCCCCACGGTGAGGTCGGGCGTCACGGCATAAGCCAGCGAGACCTTCGGCAGCACGGCGCTGAAGGTGGTGTCGAAATTCACCGGCTGCGGTGCAAAGACCGACCTGCCGGCACGCTGGATCTGGTCCTGCTGGTAGCGAAGGCCGCCAGTCAGCGTCCAGACATCGGTCAGCCGGTAGCTGGCCTCGGTGAAGAGACCGAGATTCTGCTTGGTGTCGTCAAAGGTCGACAGACCGCTGAGGTAAAGCACCTCGTCGCTCTTGGTGTGGGCGTAATACACACCCGCCACGCCGCTCAAGGCATCGCCCTGCTCGCCGAAGGTCACACGCGTTTCGTTGGAGACGTTCTTCTGCTCCACATCGGCGTCGCCATTGTTGACAAGCCCGGTGGTGCGATGAACGGACGAAGCCGAATACTGCGTCTGGTTGAAAAACTTGAAGCCGTTGCCGACGTCATAGCTGATGTCGAGGATGCCGGTGTTGGTGTCCTGCTTCCAGGTCGGCATCGTCGTGGTGATGTGGTCGAGATTTTCGAACGGCATCGATGCCGCTTCCTGGGATGGCCGGTTCGAATTGTTGTGCGAATAGGTGAATTTCGCCTCCAGGCCGGGGATTTCAGCCGGCTGCCACAACAGCTTGAAGCGGGCATTCAGCGCCCTGAAATCCTGGTCGGTGTCGCCGTGCTGGAATTTGGTGCTGATGTAGTCGATGAAGGTGTCACGGCCGGAATAATCCACCGCAAGGCGCGCCGCGAGCTGGTTGTCGACGATGGGGCCGGACAGCATGAACGAGGCCCGCTTCGAATTGTAGCTGCCGATCTCGGCCTGATAGGCGCCCTCTGTCGTGAAGGTCGGATCCTTGGTGTTGACGATGATCGCACCAGCGATGGCGTTGGCGCCTTGCGAGGTCGTCTGCGGCCCGCGGAAAACCTCGATGCTGTCGACATCCCAGACCGATGCGGCGCCGAAATAGAACTCGTTGTAGTTCAGGTAGTGGCCGTCGAGATTGATGGTGGCGCGTGGCACAGTGCCGCCCCAGAACGACCCTTGCCCCGTGAGGGGGCCTTGCGTGTCCTGTCCGCGGATGACCGGCGTGCTGACGGTGTCTGTGTAGACGACATTGGGTACGTCCTGGATGACCTCGGACACGGAGGCATCGCCCGTCTTTTCCCTGGCGATCTGCTGGGCGGTGATGACCGAGACGGAAGAGGCGGTGTCCTTCAGGCTGCGCGCGATCTTCTCGCCGGTGATGACGATGCGCTCGAGCAAGGTGCCGCTTTCAGCAGCGGCCTGCGGTTTTTCCTGTGCAGAGGCGGCAGTGGCCGCGAACATCGACACAATCGAAAGCGTGCTGGCGCCCACTTTTAGTGAGGCAGAGAAGTAAGAAGGCATGAAGTCCCCGATCGCCCAAACAAGAAACGCTGGCTGGGAACGGACCGTGGCTCGCGGATTGAAGGATGAATTCCACAATGCATAGCGCATTCCGCATGTCAACACACAGAGCGCTTCTGGCCTTGGCTGTTGCCGATCCTGTCACAGGCTGGAGCGGGCGCTGCCAGCGCGATTGATCGCAAGGCCGAAGCACCGTAACGTCGCGCGGTCGTTAGCCAAGATACGGCGATCCATCTCTCGCCCATTCCAGCCCAGATGTTGCCTGCATGATTGCCTCGACCTCCACGCTCTTGCCGCACGGAACGGAACACCACTCGTGAAACCAGACCGTTCCGACGACAACGGCGGCAGCGCCGGCAAACGCTCCACGACCATCCAATCGGTGTCCATCGCCGCCCGTTTCCTCGACATACTGGCGAGAGCCGATGGTCCGCTGGCGCTGGGTGAAATTGCCCGGCAGGGGCGCACGGGCACCTCGACGGCACATCGCTACATGCAGAGCCTGGTGCGCGAACGGCTGGTGGCCCAGGATCCGATGACCGGTCGCTATGATCTGGGGCCGGCCGCACTCAGCATCGGCATCGGCGCCTTGCGGCGTATCGAGCCGATCGAAGTCGCGGCCCGCCTGATGAAGACGCTGTCGTCGGAAATCGCCGCAAGCTGCGGCGTCGCGATCTGGACAGACCAGGGTCCGACCATCATCCGCTGGTACCGCAGCTCGGATTTCTCGATCAGCACCGTCTCGCTCGGCGACGTGCTTCCGCTCGACAACACCGCGTGCGGCCTGGTTTTCCAGGCTTATCTGCCGCGCGAGACGGTCGCGGCGGCGCGCAAGCGGCAACCCGCCACGTTCAGGGGCAGCCCGCCCTCGAAAGAGACGCTCGATGCAGCGCGCCAGGCCGCCGGCGTTGAACTCAACGAGCATCTGTTTTCGCTGCTGACCGGCAAGGCAGCGCCGGTGTTCAACGCGCAGAACGAGATCGCCTGCGTCGTCACCACCGTTTCCTTCGTGAAGACCGCGGAAGCGGCCGATCATTGGAATGCCCTGCGGACCATGGCGACACAGGCCTCGCTCGAATCCGGAGCCTCTCGCAACAGCGGGTGAGCGCCGCACTTCAATGGATGCCGAGGTGCTCGCGCAAGGTCGAGCCTTCATAATCGCCGCGAAACAGGCCTCGCCGGACCAGTTCGGGAACCAGTTCGTCGAAGAAAAGGTTCATTGAACCCACCGAGCCGCCGGGAAGCGCGATGAAGCCGTCGATCGCGCCCGCCTCGAACCGTTCCACGATGTCGTTCAGGACATCGTCCACGGTGCCGACGGAAACCCAGTGCGCGGAACCGACGACCTCGGGCCGTGACAGCACCTCCTCAACCGTCGGGTTGTTGGCAACAATGAAACGGCGCAACAGTTCGGCATGGGTCCGGCTGCGGACCGGATGATCGCAAGCCGGCAGCAGATCGCCGGAGACGCGGCTGCCCGGCGCGAGCGCGCCGACATCCAGCCCGAGCACATTCTTCAGCGCCTCGATGCGGCGCTCGCGCGTCAGATGCGCGTGGGCACGTTCATGCAGCTTCCAGGCTTCCTCTCGCGTCCTTGCCAGGAAGAAATAAAGCCCGGGCAGGACGCGAACCGCATTCGGCGAGCGTCCGTGCCGTTCCGCCCTGTTGCGCAGATCCGCGCGCAGTTCGATGCCGTCGCCAACGTCCGGCATCGCGGCAAAGGTCGCGTCGGCAACAGAGGCCGCAAAGCTGCGGCCGACCTCGGACGCGCCTGCCTGAAACAGCGGCGGCGGGCCAGCCTCATGTCCCGGAACGTTGAGAGGCCCTTTGACACCGAAGAACTCGCCGGTGTGGTCGAGTGGCTGAACCGCGGACGAGACCCCCGGATAACTCTGCCAGAGTTGTCGCACCACCTCGGTGAACTCCGCTGCCTTGCGATAACGCACTTCCGGCGACGGCATCGGCTCGGTGCCGAAATTCTCCGCGCCCTCGATCGAGGTCACAATGTTCCAGCCCGCCCTGCCGTTGCTGATCCAGTGCAAGGACTGGATCTGGCGCGCAATGACATAGGGTGGATTGAAGGTGGTCGAGGCGGTGGTGACCAGCCCGATCTTCACAGTCTCCCGCGCGATCGCGGCCAGCATCATCGTTGGATCGAGGCCGACATGGGTCGGCGAGTGCGCCACCATGGCCTGGTTCATCACGAGATAGTCGGGCCGGAAGACAAAATCGAGCTTAGCTCGCTCGGCCAGCCGAGCGAGCTCGACATGATATTCCACCGGCCCAATGCCCGCCGACAGAGCCTCATCCGGGTGCGGACGCGGTCCCTTGAGCCAGGTAGGGGTCAGGCTCAATCCGATGTGCAGTTTTCTGTCCGTGCTCATGCCGATTGTTTTCTGCCGTATGGAGTGTGAATTGCAGGGGTGGGCCGGCCCTTCGGAACGATCAGCGGCGTCGCCGAGACCGGGTCGGCGATGATGACCGAAGGCAGGCCGAAAACCGCCTCCACCAGTTGCTCGCTGACGATTTCGACCGCGCTGCCTTCGGCAACGATGGCGCCATCCTTCATGGCGATCAGATGGGATGCGTAGCGGCAGGCATGGTTGAGATCATGCAGCACGGCAACAACGGTGCGCCCCTGGCGATGAAGGTCGGCCAGAAGGTCGAGCAATTCGATCTGATGGGCGATATCGAGGAAGGTGGTCGGCTCGTCGAGCAGCAGGATCGGTGTTTCCTGCGCCAGCACCATGGCGATCCACGCACGTTGCCGCTGACCGCCGGAAAGCTCATCCATCAACCGGTCGGACAGATCCGCCATATGCGTGGCTTCGAGCGCGGCGGCGACGGCTTTCTCGTCGGCCTGCGACCATTGCCTGAGGAAGGACTGGTGGGGATAGCGGCCGCGCGCAACGAGATCCGCAACCGTGATCGCATCCGGCGCAACGGAGCTTTGCGGCAGCAGCCCGAGCCGCCGGGCAACCTCCTTTGCAGGAAGCTCGCCAATGCTCCTGCCGTCGAGGACCACCCGACCGGCAGATGGCGCCAGCAGTCGCGACAGCGCGCGCAGAAGCGTGGACTTGCCGCAGGCGTTCGGGCCGATGATGACGGTGAAGGAGCCCTCGGGGATCGCCACCGACAGTCCGGCCGAAATCAGACGCTTGTCATAACGAAGCGTCACGCCATCGGCATGCAGACGATGCGCCATGTTGCCTTTCCTTGCCTGAGTGCATGCCGGAAGATTGCGACTTCGATGTCGCATCACGGAATGCATATTGCATTGCGGGATACAACGTTTATTGTGGAATAAACAAGTCAAGTTTAAAATCCGGTGCGATGACGCAGGCCGCACCACAGCTCCCCACAATTCCGAACGAACCATCGATGATGATACCGATCCAGAAACTTGCCCTCGCCCTGGTGACCGTTGCGGTTGTCGCAACAAGCTTCGATCACGCTTTTTCGCAGGAGCAGCAGTGGCCAAGATCGATCGTTCAAGGCAGCGAAACGCTGACCCTGAAATCAAAGCCGGAACGGATCGTCTCGACCACGCCCAGCATCACCGGCATTCTGCTGGCCATCGGCGCACCGGTGACAGCCAGCGCCGCTGCGACACCGACGATCCTGACCGACGACAAGGGCTTCTTCTCGCAGTGGGCAGCTGCAGCCGACGAGCGCGGCGTCGAGGTCCTCTACCCCAATCTCAACTTCGATATCGAAGCCGTTATCGGCCGGGAACCCGACCTGCTGATCGCATCCGCGACGGGAGCCGACAGCGTCGCCCAGCACAAGGCAGAGCTTCAGGCACAGGGCATCCCGACGATGGTCGTCAACTATTCCAACCAGAGCTGGCAGGAGATCGCCATAGAGCTCGGCAAGGCCACCGGCCTGGAGGCGGAAGCAGGCGATGCCATCAAACGTTTCGACGACTATGCCGCGCAAGCCGCCATCTCGATGACGCGCCCGAAAGGCAAGGTCAGCATTGTCGGATACAATATCGGCGGCAGCTATTCGATCGGCCGGCCCGAAAGCCCCCAGGCAAGGCTGCTGACAGCCCTCGGTTTCGAAGTGGCGGGATTGCCGAAAGAGATCCAGCGCGATGTGACGCGACGTTCGGACTTCGACTTCATCTCGCGTGAGAACCTTTCCGCTGCCGTCGCAGGCGACACCGTCTTCCTGCTGCGCGGCACCGAAAAGGATGTCGAGGCCTTCATCGCCGACCCCATGCTCGCCAATCTGCCAGCTGTCGCGAACAGGAAGGTTTATGCGCTTGGGCCGACATCATTCCGTATCGACTACTATTCGGGACGGCAGATGATCGACGCGATCGTCGGGCACTTCCGGTAGCATGGCTTGTCCAGGGATGCGGGAAGCCGGGAAACCAGCCCGGCTTCTTCGACGACGGCGATTTTTTTGGGGGCTTGCAGGTGCGGGCCTCACACTCGCGCTTGTCGGTCTGCTCAGCCTGGCTGTCGGCTCGCGCCCGGTTCCGCTCACCACGCTTTTCGAGACATTCCGGGCGTACGACCCGCTCAATGACCGGCACCTCGTGATCTGGGAATTGCGGGTACCCCGCACCATCGTGGCGATCCTTGCCGGGCTGGCACTGGGCACCGCCGGCGCCATCATGCAGGCGGCCACCAGAAACCCGCTCGCCGAACCGGGACTGCTCGGCATCAATGCGGGCGCGGCAACAGCAGTGATCATCGGGATCACAGTGTTCCATCTCACGGCCATGATCCACTATGTCTGGTTCGCCTTCCTCGGCGCGGGCCTGGCGGGGGCCGCCGTCTTCATCCTGGGACGTGCCCACGAAACCGGCACCAATCCCGTCCGCCTGGTGCTGGCCGGCGCCGGCCTTTCCATGATGCTAGGCTCGCTTACCGGCATCATCATGCTCAACGCACCGCTGGACGTGGTCGACGATTTTCGCCACTGGTGGGCGGGCTCCATCGAAGGACGAGGTTTCGATGTGGCAGGTGTGCTCGCCGTCGCGGTCACGATCGGTCTTGCGATTGCCCTGTTCATCTCAAGGGACCTGAACGCCGTGGCGCTCGGCCGCGATCTTGGTGAAGCACTGGGGGTCCGGCTCGGCAGGACATGGGGCCTCGCCTGCCTCTGTGTCATGCTTCTGGCCGGGACTGCGACAGCGGCCACCGGACCGATCGGCTTCATCGGGCTGGTCGCCCCGCACATCGCCCGGCTCCTCACCGGCTCCGACCATCGCTGGCTGCTGCCTTTTTCGGCGCTGTTTGGCGCGATCCTGCTTTTGTGCGCCGATATCGTCGGACGCGTTATCGTCGCCCCTGCGGAAGTCGCCGCGGGGATCATTGCCTTGCTCATCGGCGGACCATTCTTCGTCGCAGTAGCGCGCAGATACCGGTTGGCCCGGCTATGATGGGACGGTCCTCCTTCGGACTCCGGATCGGCGGCTTCTCGTTACAACTGCGCCGCCGGTCGCTCGCAGTCTGTGCCGCGCTCGTGCTGACAGGCCTCGTGCTCGGTGTGCTGCTGCTCGGAACCGGAACGCTGCATCTAACCCCATCCGAGGTGATCGACAGCCTGCTTGGTGCCGGCGGCAATCCGACGGCGGAGCGCATCATCCTGCGCGTCCGGCTGCCGCGCCTGGCAACAGCCATGCTGGTCGGGGCCTCGCTCGGCATGGCTGGCGCGATCTTCCAGTCCCTGTCACGCAACGCCCTCGGCTCGCCTGATATCATCGGTTTCACCACGGGTGCCGCGACAGGCGCCATCCTGCAGATCGTGCTTTTCGATGCAGGCCCGCTCGGCGTGTCGCTCGCGGCATTCGCCTCCTGCATCACGACCGCTGTCGCCGTGCTTCTGCTCTCCATGAGGCATGGGGCAACCGGCGGCTATCGGCTGGTTCTCGTCGGTGTCGGCATTGGTGCGATCCTGTCCGGCATCAACACCCTTCTCCTGGTGAAAGGCGGTCTCGATCAGGCTGCAGCCGCCCAGCTCTGGCTGGCCGGTTCCCTCAACACGCGCACATGGGCGCATGTGATACCGACAGCCATTGGTTTCGCCGCGATCGTTCCCGTTGTCGTCCTCAATGCCCGCCGGACGACCCTTCTGGAGATGGGCGATGACATAGCGAGTCAGCTCGGCGTGGTTCCGGAACGCACGCGGCTCACCATGGTGATGGCGGCTGTCGGCCTGACGGCAATCGCCACGGCCGCCGCCGGCCCGATCGCCTTCATCGCCTTGGCCGGACCACAGCTCGCCAGGCGCCTGACATCGTCACCTGGCCTGCCACTGGCGAGCGGAGCGCTGATGGGAGCGGTTCTGCTTCTGCTTGCGGATCTGGTCAGCCAGCGCACGCCCTTCCAGGTGAACATGCCTGTCGGCCTGACCACGGGCATGCTGGGCGGGTTCTACCTGCTCTGGCTGCTGACGCGCAAAAGAGCCGTCTGACCAAGAAAGGTCAGGCGTCGTCAGGCGAACCGTCCTGCTGCTCCGACCCACTCTCGCGCCTGCTTTTGATCTCCTGCCGCGTACGGTCGGCGAGGGAAACAAGCGAACCCAGCAGGGTGCGCGCGCCGAGAACGGATTGAAGCGTCACTCCCTCGGTCGCAAATCTGCTCTTGAAGGCATAGCCGCCGCAGAGGAAATCGACCATCCGCAGGCCGTTGTCGATCGACCATTGTATGTATTCCACGATCAGGACCACACCCGGCGATGCCCGGCTGAACTCCGGATCATAGGTGGTGACGAATGCCATCATGACGCCGCGCTGGACGATGTTGATGGAGACCGCGACCATCACGCCATTGCACTCGATCACAAAAATGCGCAACACGCCGGCACGCGCAAGCACATCGACCAGCGCCGCGAGCACGGATTCGCCTTCCTGGAAAAGATCGGATTCACGCGAGGTCTGCACCAGCCATCTGCGCTTGAGTGCGGACAACCGCTCCAGCACCGGCTGCAGCGGCTCATCCGGTGGGAGCAGGCGGAACGTCACTTCGCCGGCCTCTTCCAGCATCTTGAGGCCACGCCGATAGTTCTGGCGGGTTTTCTTCGGATGCGTCGCCAGCCATTCGGCTCCACTCGCCCACTCCCCGGCTACGCGATAGCTGACCTCTTCCCGATGATTGCGACGAAGCTTGATGCCGCCGGAAACTCCTGGTGCAAAGACCCTTTGGGCCGCCGCATCCGGCGATAGGCGGTTGATGAAAGCGATATCGAAACCGCCCTCGGACCAGATGCGAGCCCACAATTGATCGAGGGCTGATTGCGAACATTCCGGCGCCACAAGAATGTCTCCGTAGTCCGAATAGCTGTTGGCAGCCCATTCAAGGAACCGGAGGCCCTTTCGCCTGCAGGTCGCCAGGGGAACGACGGCGACCAGCCTGTCGTCATTCCAGATCAGGCCGATCTTCAGCGTGCGCTTGCGGCGGTCGGCCACCGTGCTCCACCATGCCGAAATCCAGCCATGGCTTTGAAAGATCAATCCCTCGGTGCGCTGCCACAGACTTGTCCAGTCAGCCTCGATCGCTGCCAGGCGGTCGGCCGAGCTGACAATCTCCAGGCGTTCCATCCCGATTGTGCCGATCAAAACAGTTTCATTCATGGCTGGAGGGGGTCCTGCGGCTGCACCACGTCGGCAGGGCGTTTCCTGAGCGGTCGGATGAGATGACCCGCCATCTTCTTGAGAGGCAGGACATAAAGTCCGTAGAGCGATTGATAGTCACGAACATCGCGGTCCATCAGGCCGAATTTCAGCTCCTCGTCCGGGTCCGGCACGAAATGCGTTCCGAACAGGCGATCCCAGAATGAAAAGAGCAACCCGAAATTCTTGTCGTAGTGACGCGGGTTCACACTGTGGTGCACCTGGTGCCAATGCGGGGAGAGGATGACGTTGTCGAGCGGACCGAAGGAAATCTTCAGATGGGTGTGGCGGACGAAGTCCATCATCAGGATGTTGCGGATGACGTAGACGTTGACACCGAAGACCGCGATTTCGACCGGATTCAACGCGATCAGGCTCCATATGCCGAAGCAGGTCCCCGGGATGACGCCATCCCAGGCGCGGTTCATCAGGTCGTCCAGCGGATGAACCCGGTCCTTGGTGATCCCCACCATCACCTCCGCCGAATGATGCACCTTGTGCAGCTCCCACAGGAACGGGAAGCGATGCTGGGCGACATGGTAGAGGTAATAGGAGATGTCGTAGGCCACCAGCATGGATGCGGTGAAAAGGACGAGGGTCACCGGTCCGGCCGGCCCTTCGATGAGCGGCCCCGAAATGCCGAAGAGCCAGCCGAAGGTCTGATTGGTTGCGTAGCCCATGGCGGCGATGAAGGTGACGCCGGCAGGAATGAGCAGGAAAGGCATCATCAGCTTCTTGGTGATCCAGAACAGGGCATCCGCCCGCGCCGACGGATGCAGGATCACTTCCGCCGGAAAGGCAAAATCAAAGAAGTCGCGGAAGGACTTGTCCTTGACGGTTCGCCAGTAGACCACCAGCGCGCTGCCCAGCGCCGTCGCCAGAAGCAGGCCGAGCGTCACGTAGTCGATGTTCGACAGCTTTGTGGTGACCACTCTGACGAGTTCTGAAAACATCGATATCATGGCCCCCCAGTATGTGGATTGGCGATCCGGCTGGATACGAAACGCAAACTTGCCAAGCGCGCCGCGTAGGGCTCGCGATCATTCAAGATGCGAAAGCGGACATACACACCGCCCCGAATAGCAGATCAACCGTGTCGAAACTGCTAAACCTTTGAACGTCTTTTAAATGATGTCGGACGGGACGGAAAGCCAGCCGGAGATATCTCTCGCTACCGCATTGGGCTGACCGCAAGGCGGATGGCGACACCGTCCTTGCCGACCTGGCCACGCCAGGCAAGACGTGGTGCAGGTTGCCGGGCGCCGAAACGCGGCGAGACCCAGCCGCCCTGTCCCGGCGCATCGCCGCCAGCGCGGATATCGACCGCGTCGTCGGGAAATTGCAGGATCATCAACGTCTCGCCACCACGCGAAACCCTGACCAAACCGCCTTCCCGGCTTGCTTCGAGGCCGGCCGCAAGCTGGAAAGCGATCTCGGCCATGCGGCTGTCACCAAGCAACTGGTCGGTGATGACGATGCCGCCGGCTTCTCCGGTCACGGTGCGTTGATGCACAACGCCGAAGCGGGCTTTGTATCCGTCATGGCTGGCACGCAGTTGCCAGGGCAATCCGTCCCGGCTGTCGACCAATATCGCGCGCGCCTTGTGCGACCAGTTGAACGGACCCGAGATGATGCTCTGGCTCTGACCGTCTATGTTCAGGGTGTTGTGCGCCGGCGTGGAGCGGAACCAGTTGCGCCATTCCCGCCCCGAGCCATAGAGCCAGGTACCTGGGTCGACCAGCACCGGCTCGCCGTCGATACACAAGGTGAGTTGCAGCGCGTCGGCATGGCCATGCGCCGCGATCGAGAGGTAACCGAGTGGGCCGTGATCGTAGGTCAGGTCGATGCGGCGGCCGTTCATCGCGCCGTGCCAGACGGAGAGGCCGCCTTGGGCGAATGTGCGCAAACCTTCCGGAACCGGCGCGGAGCGCGGTGGCGTGCCAAAGAAAAGCGCGCGAAAATCGTCCGCTGCCGGAGCGACACCCGCCATGCCGAGATGGCCATGGATGGCAGCAGCGACCGAGCGGACATAATCGTGCTCGTCGCCCAGCGTGAGCGCCCGGCCCTCATCGTCATCGCCGAAGCCGCCGGCCCTTGCAGGAAGCCAGCCAGCAAAATCGGCGAAAGCAGCCAGGCGCCCATCCACGGAAGCGGGGAATGGCGACCCGGCCCGGCGAGCCGCAAAGGCGCACAGCAGGATGAGCTCGGCGGTGAAGGCTCCATAGGTCGGGGTTTGCTCGGCTGCGGCGCCGTCCGCGAGGATCTGCTTCTCTGCCTCCGCGACAAGTGCGGCGCGCACGGATGAGGACTCGGCCCCGAAAGCCATGCTGATCAGATATTCGCCGGCCAGTTCGGCGACGAGATGGTTGTTGGCGGACGAAAACCGGGAGGGGAACCGTGGCAGCCAATAGGCGCTTGCCGCCAGTATTTCACCTATGTTGCCACGTGTCGCTGCGGCAAGCCGGTCACCGGTGATGTCGAGCGTGACGATCAGGCCGATGGCCCGCAGCGCCACTTCGATGCCGGATGCCCAGGCCACCCCGCGGAAAGGCGGATTGGCGGCATGCCAGCTGTCGATGGCGGCCTCGATGGCCTCCAGGCATCTGTCGTCGCCGGAGAGCAGCCACTGCACAGCCAGCGGTGGCAGCTGCTGCAGCCGGTTGATCTCCCAGACATATTTTATGTCGCCACGGTCACCGATCGAACGGAAGTCGATATCGAAGGCATGTACCTCCGAACCCGGCCAAAGCGTGCCGCTTACCGGATCGAGGCGCCAGAGTTCGGCGGGAAACAGGAGGCCGGGATCGCGGGGCGGCCATGTCCGCCCGAGGGCCGAAAACCGCCCCTTGAGCGTGCTGTCAGCCGCGGCCGCGACCGCTTCTCGTTGCTCAGCCGTGGCGGCTGCCTGTATGACATCTTTCAATCCGGCGAACACGGGATGCAGTGGGGGCGAGTCATAACGCTGCCAGCCATCGTCACGGCGCCTGGAAACGACCTTGCGGCGGTGCTCGCCCAGCCGATGCAGGATCTCGGCAGGGCCCATGCTGCGCAATCGGTTGATGTACCAGCCGATCCTCATGCAAGCTCAGCCACGGTTATACTCCATGCCGCCGGGAAGCCATTTGGCCGCAATTCTTCCTTTGCATTCCCCCGGTTAATATCTTCGATCATGATACGGAGATTGGCGATGAGAATAGTGGCGTTTGTCGCAATATGGGCACTCTCGCTGATCACAGCCGCCGAAGCCGAGCCGATTGCCCTGCAAAAAGGCGTCGGCGTGCATGGGTGGCTGAACTGGTCTCCCGTCGAACAGGACCGCTCCTACAGATGGCCGCCCTACCGAACCGAGAAGGAATGGCTCGGTGCAGGCAGGCCCCTCTCCGACTGGCCCGATGGCGAGGTGTTTGCCAGCATCCGCGCCATGGGGTTCGACTTCGTCCGCCTGACCGTCGACCCAGGCCCCCTGCTTGCCAGCGATGGCGCCAAACGCCAGCAGGCCCTGGACATCCTTTCCGCCGCGGTGGAGCACGTCACTTCGAACGGGCTCAAGGTGGTCTTCAACCTGCACAGCGTTGAACAGGTTCCAGCCTATGGCCTCAAGGTCTTCTCCGGCAGCGCCGACAGCGAAGGAGTGGCGCGCTATCGCGATATGGTCACGGCAGTCGCTGCAAGGCTGGCCAGGATCGGCACCGACAAGGTTGCCCTGGAGCCCTACAACGAACCGACCCACTACCCCTGCGATGCAAGCGGCAGTGACGATTGGCAGCGGATCATGTCGGACACGGTGCGCGATATCCGTGCGGTCAGTCGCGATCTCACCATCGTCGCGACAGGCGGCTGCGGCGGCAGTGTCGCCGGACTGGTCAATCTGAAACCCGATTTCGACGATCCCAATCTCTACTACAGCTTCCATATGTATGAGCCGCACAGCTTCACGCATCAGCGGCCTGACGGAACATCAACCACCTTCGCATCGGGCCTGCCTTGGCCGGCCGACAGCGCCACGCCTGAAATCGTGATCGAGACCCTTGGCGCGCAGATGGAGGCTGCGGGCCTCAGCCAGGTCGAGCGCATGATGAATACGGTTTCGGCACGCGAAAGGGTCGCCCAGTATTTCGCGGAAAACTGGGGGCCGAACCAGCTCGAAGCGGTTTTCCAGCAGGCGATCGATTGGGCCAAGGCCAACAACATCGCAAGCAGGCGGCTGTTCATGGGTGAATTCGGCGTCATCCTGATGTCGGCCGATGGCCGGATGGGTGCCTTCGACGCCGACCGTCTGCGCTATCTGACGGCTGTGCGGCAACTGGCGGAGCGCGATGGCATGCCGTGGTCGATCTGGGAGTTCACCAATCCTGATGGAATGACAGTCATCCAGCCGACCGGGCCTGCGTTTCCGGACCGAGAACTGTTGAAGGCGCTGGGCCTCACGCCCCGGGGCCAGTAGTCCCTTATTCGAAGTCCGCCATGTTGAGGCGCTGGTCGACGAAAGCGCGCTTGCCGGCACGCCCCCAGGCAATGCGCTCGACCTGTTTCGCCGAAAAGCGGATAGCGCCATGGGTCTGCCCATTCAGATTGGCGATCAGGCGCCCGGCTGGATCGCCAACCGCCCCCTCGACCGGAATATAGCGAACCACCGCCTCACCCGGCGTATCCTGATAGAACTGGAATTCCTGCAATCCCTCAAAGAAAATCGGATCTTCCGGCGCGAGCGACAAACTCACCACGTGGCTGCCGTCGGCAGCGATCAGATAATCGATGTTACGACGCGGCATGATGGCATCGACCCGCAGCCGCTGGCCGTTTTCGGCACTGGGCAGTTCGAGCAGCCGCGCACGATCCCCGGTATCGTAGCGGATGAACGGCATGCCGGTGGACAGGAAGCCGGTGCCGACGAGCCGTCCCAGCCTGCCAGGCTCCACAACGGGCGCATCATCGTCGTCGACCAGTTCCGCCAGCCCGTAAAGCGGATTGAACTCGTAACTGTCCATGCGTCCGGGCATTTCAACGGCGAACAGCGCTTTTTCACTCAGGCCGTAGAAACAGGCGAAAGGCACCTCGCCCAGCACGGACTGGATGCTGGCACGCTGGTGAGGGAAAAGGGGTTCGGAAATCGGCATGATGCCTTCGATGCGCAGTTTCGGTGTCCGGCCGAGCTTGCGCATATGCCGGCAGAACAACTCGATCGCCGAAGGATAGCCGTAGAGGAAGCGAATGCCGCGTTCATCGATCAGGTCGAGATACAAAGCGGCGTCCTTGACAGTCATCGGAAACACCGAAAGCCGTAGTTCGCGCAACGCCGGCTCCCACTCGTGCAGGCGTTTGCCCTGGGCGTCGAGGCCAAAGCCGCGGAAGCAGGCGCGTGCCGTCTGTTCGCCATAGCCTATGCGCGACCACGCGTCATAGACGAAGGCGATCTCGCGGGTGCTGCGGTCCTTGTCCAGGTAGAAGACAAAGGGCTGCTCGGTGTGGTTTCCGCTGGTCGTGGCTTCGTCAAGGTTCGATGCAGGCTCCGCCAGCGCATCGTTGCCTGCATCGCGCAAAGCCTGTTTGGTGAGCACCGGCAGGCGGCTAAGGTCGGTGAGCTGCAGCGTCGCAAGGTCAAAGCCGGGACCAAAGGCCTTGTCGATCAAGCCACGATAGAAGGGGCTGCCCGCATGCGCTTTCTGCAGCAGCGCCCGCAGCGCGGCCAGATGCGCGTGCCCGGCATAGGCAGGATCCGCGGCCGCGTGGGCGATCTGTTCCCGCCACGAACGATAGGTCGCGCCGAACTTCATCGTGGTCGGGACACGCGCCACCAACGGCGCTAGAAGACGTCTCAGGGGTTCAGGGCTGCGCACATAAGCGCCGCGCGCGATGTCGAGCAACTTCATGATCTCGCCTCCCCTCCGTTGCCGATCGACGCATCGTGCCACACGCGGCGCAATGCCATTGCGAACGGAGCAATTTCCAGCCGCTCGCGATGCACGGCCTTGGCGGCCTCGCCAAGGCGCGTCCGCAGAGCCGGATCTTCGACCAGGCGCGTCAGCGCTTTCGTCAGTGCCGCGACGTCGCCGGGAGGGACCAGCAAGCCATTCTGCTCATTGGTCACGATATCTTCCACCGCTCCGACCGGCGTCGTCACCACGGCGAGGCCGCTGGCCATGCCTTCGATGACCGATACAGGCAGATTTTCGGCAAAGGAGGGAAGTACCAGGATGTCGGCTGATGCGATCAGAGCCGCAACCTGATCGGGTCCAACCCATCCGGGAAGCTGGACACGGTCCGTGAGGCCGAGTTCCGTCAGTCGCGCACGCGTCTCCTCGACCTCGCCGTCCCCGGCTATCGTGGCGCGCCAATGCCCGACGGACTTCATGTTCCCCAGGGCATCGCACAGTTGCGGCACGCCCTTGCGTTCGCCGATGCGCCCAAGGAACAGGATATGAATGCTGTCGCCGCCGCCAACATGCGCCAGCAAGGGAGTTTCAGTGGCGTTGGGCACGATGACGATGTTGCCGGCCGCACCGGACGCGCGACTGGCTATGAAGTCGCGCCACACCCTGCCTAGTACGACGACACGGCTGGCATGCTCGAACATGCTTCGGATGCGGCGGTCGAGAAAACCGCCATCTCCGCTCCAGAAAGACCGGTACTCCGCGCCGTGCAAATGCAGCACATAAGGAACACCGAGCATTCGCGCGCACCTGGCAATAACCAGCTTCCGGTAGGTGCTGCCCATGCTTGCGACGTTGATGTGGATGACATCGGCGCGCCCTGCAAGGCGGGCCGCGAGCATGCGCAGACAAAAACCGAGCGTGTAGAAGACCGAAAGTCCGACATGTCCCGGGCCGCGGGTCGCGATGAAGCGCACGTCGATGTCCGCGCTATCCTGCCGGTCGAGTTGCAGCTTGAGCGCGCCCATGAGCCGGTCGATGCCACCCTGCCCCAGGCCACCCGAGGGTGTTGCGACCAGGACATGCATTTTTTGATGGCTTGCGGAAGGCTGCAACATGACACCATTGCGGATAACACATGCGGACCAGCCATAAAGCAAAGGTCTCAAATAAAGCTTATGGCCAAAGTGATATGCTGTTCTTTAGTGCCATGATGCTGGATTTCCCGCCTCCCAACGGTTAATCAGGCGGAATTGTCCGGGAAAAACCCTTTGCTGCTTCGCTCAACGCTAATATACGCCCCGGCGATCCTGCTGACACGCATTTCCGCTTTGCTCCTGCTGGTCATCATGACCCGCATGATCGACCAGAACCACTATGGCCTGCTGACGCTGGTGGTTACGGTCGGCGAAATGACGGATGTCGCAGTCACCAGCTGGCTACGCATTTCACTGCTGAGACTCGGCGGCAAGGGCGACATCAGCAAGGGCAGCCTGATCCTGGCGGGACAGGTGCTTCTGGCCACGACGACCATTGCACTGGTTATCTCCGCGATTGCCTCGGTGCTCATCGTGCCGGAGCATTGGGGCGAGTTTGCCATAGCCGTGGGCAGCTACCTGATCGCCGGCTCCATCGGCCGCTTCGCCTTGACCATCCTGCAGATGCAGCAGCGGCATTCGGTCTATTCGATGCTCGAAGCCTTGCGCAGCCTGCTGCAGCTCGTCTTGCCGATCGCCGCAGTCTTCCTGTTCCAGCGCTCCTTCCTGGCGGTGTCCCTCGGCTCCAGCCTCGGCATGCTGATTGCCGGCATCACAGCGGGCATCGTCGCATCCCGACACATCGTTCCCGGCCCGTCGCGCTTCACGCGCCAGGAGTTTTTTGCCTTCGGCGCTCCCTTGGTCATCATGGCCCTGGTCGGCTTCGGGCTGAACAGCGCCGAGCGACTGTTCCTCAAGGTCTACTACGATGCCAGCGCCGTGGCGGTCTTCGCTGCGGCCTATGCATTGGCCCGGCAGCCGATCGACATGATTGCCAATGCAATCAACACCGGCGCTTTCCCGGAAGTGGTGAACCGCTTCGACGAAGAAGGGCCCGAGGCCTCAAGCCGCCTGCTGTCGCAACTCATGGCCCTGATGATGCGCCTTTGCCTGCCGGTCGCGGCAATGCTGGTGGCGCTCAGCACCGATATCACGCGGCTCATGCTGCCTGCGGATTATCATGGCCGCTTCGGCCTGCTGTTTCCGGTCATCGCCTTCAGCGTGCTGTGCGCCAATCTCGCGACGTTCGTCTACGGCGTCGTGGTGCACGCGCACAAGCGGCCGTGGTTGCTGATCATCGTCAATTTCGTCGGCTCGGTCGGGACGATCTCGCTGTCTTTCCTGCTGATCCCCACCATGGCGGAACTGGGTGCCGCCTTGGCTTTGGCGGGCGGATCGGTAGCGGCCCTGGCAAGCTGCATCGTCATCGCCCAGAGATTGACGCCGGTGCCCGTGCCGTGGCGCGACATCGGCGTCTCCGTCATCATTTCCGCGAGCACAGGCGTGGCTGCCGCACTCACCGCGGCGCTGCTCAGCCACGCACCGCCGATCCTGCCGCTGGCGGCAGGCGGCAGTGCCGGGACCGCGACGTTCTTTGCGCTGATCTGTATGTTCTATCCGAAAGAGGCGATGCTCTTCATCGACAAGGTCAAGGCGCGACTGCCGATCTCGTAGACCGGCGCGTAACCCTAGAGCGTTTTCACGGAAACGCTCTAGCTCTCTGTTTTTGCGCAATTTCGGACGGAGTTTTGCGCAGTTTCGGACGGAAAACCGTTACACACTTTTCCTGAAATTGCCCTAGGGTTTGGCGCCCCCGCGTATGCGACGATGCCAGAACTCCCGGCAGAGCAACCACGCATAGGCGGTATTGGTGTCGTAGTAACGACGCCACAGACGCCGAGGCTCCTGCGCGACACGAAACAGCCACTCCATGCCGAGGGCCTGAACCAGTTTCGGCGCCCGGGCGACCTTGCCGCCATAAACGTCGAAGCTGCCACCCACGCCCATGACGAAACTCGGCTTGAGCTCATCGCGGTAGCGCTTGAGGAAGCGCTCCTTCCTCGGCGTCGGCATCGCCACGAACAGGCAGTCCGCGCCTGAAGCGTTGATGGCCTGGACGACCTCCGGCTCTTCCTCGGCCTTGAAATAACCGTTGCGCTTGCCGGCAATGACCAGGTTCGGGTGATCGATAGCCAGCTGACTTTCCACCGCATCGAGAACGTGCTGTTCGGCCCCGAGAAGAAACGGCCGGTAACCCTTCTCCGCGCAGAGGGCGAGCACGTTGATCATGACATCGACGCCCGTGACCCGTTCCGGCAGGCTCACGCCGCAGAGCCTGGCGCCCCAGAGCACCCCCTTGCCGTCGACATTGATCAGATCCGCCGTGATCACATCATCGTGCAGTTCGGCATTCTTGCGCATGTTCACAAGCTTGGCGACGTTCACGACGACATGGTGCAGCGGTCGATGCGCGGCCATGGCCTCATCGGCGATGGCCAGCGTCTCGGCCATGGTCAGGGCATGAATGGGCGCATCGAGAAATTCCCGACGCCGTGATGCCAGCAGGGGATGCTGCGCCCATGCCGCATCATGCATGGTCATGCGGCCTCTCCGGTCCGCTCCAGCGCAGACTTCTTGCCTTCGATGCGGGCATCGGGCTTGCGCGCCTTGCGCCAGGTCCAGAGACCTCTGGTGTCGACCAGCTTCTTGTCCTTGAGCGCTTCGGGATCGACGAAATTGAATTGCCGATGATCGACCAGGAGGACGACGATGTCGGATTGATCGATGGCGGAAAGCGCGTCGGTGAATGCGATGTCGTGGCCTTCGAGCTCACGTGGCAGGGCACGTGCATTGGGCTCGGCCGCGACGATCTTGAGATTGGGTATCCTGGACAGAAGTTTCACCACCTCGACAGCCGGGCTTTCGCGCATGTCGTCGATGTTGGGTTTGAAGCTCAGGCCAAGACAGGCGATCGTCTGCTGACGGGTCGGGTCGAGCAACGCCTCGATGTCCTTCACCACCGAGAGCGGGCGCTCTGAATTGATGCGGCGCGCCGAGCTGATCAGCCGCGTGCTGTTGGGAGCGGCGTCGATGATGAAATACGGATCGACCGCGATGCAGTGGCCGCCAACGCCCGGGCTTGGCTGGAGAATATTCACGCGAGGATGCCGATTGGCGAGATCGATGACCTCCCAGACATTGAGCGACAGATCCTGGCACACCGCCGCGAGTTCGTTGGCGAAGGCGATGTTGACGTCTCGGAACGCATTTTCGGTCAGCTTCACGAGCTCCGCGCTTTCGGCCTGCGTTATGAAGAGGTCGCCGGCGACGAAGCTCGAATAAAGCGTGGCGGTTCGTTCCGACGACTTGCGTGACAGCCCGCCGATGGAACGGTCGTTGTTGATCAGCTCCGTCAGCACTTTTCCCGGCAGCACGCGCTCGGGAGAATAGGCCACGAACACGTCGGCCTCTTCGCCATGCGTAACAGGGAATTTGAGATCTGGCCGCAGCTCTGCAAGCAGGTTCGTCATGACGCGCGTCGTGCCGACCGGCGACGTCGATTCCAGCACGATGAGATCATCGCGCTTCAGCACCGGAGCGATGCTGCGCGCCGCCGCAAGCACATAGCTGACATCCGGCCTGTGGTCTTCGGTGATCGGGGTCGGAACGGCGATGATATAGGCGTCAGCCGGCTGAGGCGTGTTGAAGGCCTTGAGCTTGCCGTTGGCGACGACCTTCTGGATCAAACCGTCCAGATCGGGTTCAACGATGTGGATCTCGCCGCGATTGACCTTGGCCACCACCGCTTCGTTGACATCAATGCCAATGACATCGAACCCGCGGCTGGCAAAGATGGCGCAGGTCGGCAGGCCGATGTAGCCCATGCCGATAACGGAAACGGTTCTGATTTCAGCCATGGTGCTGTAGTTCCTCAATGATCCGGATCGCGGCGCGGCCATCGCCGTAGGGATTGTGTCGTTCCGTCATACCACGATAGACGCGCTCATCATCGAGCAAGCTATTGGCATTGGACAGAATTTTTTCGATGTCCGTGCCGACAAGCCGGGCGGTGCCCGCCGCGACTCCCTCCGGACGCTCGGTGTTTTCCCGCATCACCAGCACCGGCTTGCCAAGCGACGGCGCTTCTTCCTGCACGCCGCCGCTGTCGGTCAGCACCAGATAGCTCTGCTTCTGCAGATACAGGAACGGCAGATAGTCCTGTGGGTCGATCAGGTGGATGTTCGCCACTCCGCCCAGTTCCTTGTCGACCACCAACCGTACGTTGGGGTTCGGGTGGACCGGGTAGACGATCTGTACGTCCTTGCGCATTGCCAGCGTCTTCAGCGCACTGCAGATACGCTGAATGCCGCCGTCAAAGTTCTCCCGCCGGTGACCGGTGACGAGGATCATCTTCCTTGTCGGGTCGATGAACGGAAAACGCGCGGCAAGCCTGGCGTTCATCTCCGTGTCGGCATCGATCTCGCTGGAGAAATGCAGCAGCGTGTCGATGACCGTGTTGCCAGTCACGAAGATCGTATCGGCGGCCTTTCCTTCGGCAAGCAGATTGTCGCGGGCTTCGGCGGTGGGCGCGAAATGCCAGGTGGCGATGTCGCCGGCTATCTTGCGGTTCAGTTCCTCGGGAAAGGGGGAATTGATGTTGTGGCTGCGCAATCCGGCTTCGATGTGGGCGACGGGAATGCGCTTGTAGAAAGCGGCCAGCGCCGCAGTCATCGCGGTGGTGGTGTCACCTTGCACGAGCACGATGTCCGGCTTGGACTTGTCGAGCACATCGGCCATCCCGAGAAGCACGCGCGACGTCACGTCGAACAAGGTCTGGCCGGGTTGCATGATGTCAAGATCGTGGTGCACCGGCAGGCCGGTCAGATCGATGACTTGCGCCACCATCTCGCGATGCTGGCCGGTGACGC
Source organism: Mesorhizobium sp. NPDC059025 (assembly GCF_042739655.1). Taxonomy (NCBI): domain Bacteria; kingdom Pseudomonadati; phylum Pseudomonadota; class Alphaproteobacteria; order Hyphomicrobiales; family Phyllobacteriaceae; genus Mesorhizobium; species Mesorhizobium sp. NPDC059025. Next base: position 68,968 of record NZ_JBHYIM010000018.1, read on the forward strand.
AGATCTCGGTTGTGAAGTCCGGGTGGGCCAGTGCAGCACGCGCAACCGGAAAGCATTTAAGCGCTTCAGGCCTGGTGCCGAACACGATCAACAGTTTTCGTTTGCCGTGCGACTTGGAATGCGAAACAGTGCTCATGGTTGACCTTGGCCGCCAAGGTCCGCGTTGCCGCCCAACCCTGTGACAATAGCGTCAGCAAGCGTCTCCCCAGTGGAAAATATTACCACTTGATTAATGGCGATTCCCATGCCCCCTCGAGTATCCCTTGCTAAGAACTATACCTGCAGATATCAAAACAGAGTCACTTTAAAGAGAATACCTGGGCTTGGGTAACATTTTAATTATCAGCCACGCCGGCTCGTCCCGGCGCTGGGAAAATGAGCTTATGCAACGGCTGGGCGCCTCAGGCCACGTCGTCTCGAGCCGGCCTGCGATGGCGGCTGCGCCCAGAACTTTGGCGCTCGATGCCGTCCTGGCCATCGAGAGTTGTCGGTACGGTTCTTCATTGGCAACGCGCGCAAAACCGCTACCTTCCGTCGATCGCGGTGCACCGGATCTCGTCATCGACCTCACGGCCTCTGCCACGGCACAAGCTGCTCCAATCCTGACGCTCGAGTTCTGCGGCAGGAGCACCTTTCCTGCTGGCATCACCGCTTTCCTGGCGGGCGGCCCCTCGCCTGAACTTGCCGCCCGTCTCGATGGCGTTGTCGTGGCGCGGGCGCGCCCGATGCTCTCGGATAAATTCTGGCTTTCCCGGACATCGAACGACCTGCTTGCCGGCGCCATATCGCTGATCATGCAGAGCGTTGCCCGTTTCTTTGCAGGTAAGATCGAGCCGATCGCCGACAGCGAGCCATCTTCCGGAAAGGACGGCAGCTTCATTCGCCATGCGGTGCCATATTTCTGCAAGGGCGTGGTCAACCGCGCCGTGCAGAAATACCAGCAAAGACGACGTCCGTTCTACTGGCAGGTTGCCTACCGGCTGATCGATGGGCCGGGGGTTGCAGAAGTCGGAAAACTGGACGGCTCACCATTCAGCGTCCTTCCCGACGACGGCGAACGTTTTTACGCAGACCCGTTTGTCTTCGAACACGATGGCCGCCACTTCCTCTTTGTGGAGGAGTTTCCCTATGCGACGGGCCGCGGCGTGATTTCCGTCGCCGAGCTTGGCGACGACGGCACGTTCGGCGTTCCACGGATCGTACTCAAGGAAAAACACCACCTGTCCTATCCGCAGGTGTTCGCCCGCGATGGCGAGATTTTCATGATCCCCGAAAGCGGTTCGGCGCGCGAAGTCGTGCTCTACCGTGCCGAGCAGTTTCCCGATCGATGGGTCCGCGACACGGTGTTGATGAAGGACAGCGATTTCAATGATGCGACGCTGCTCGAAGCCAACGGTCGCTTCTGGCTGCTGGGGACCGAACGATACGGCTTCGGCAGCGCGTCGGATACATTGGCCGTCTACAGCGCACCTTCGCTGCGCGGCCCATGGGCCGCGCATGCGCTGAACCCGATCGCCGTCGATCACTCGGCAGCCCGGCCCGGCGGCGCCATTTTCCGTCACGGCGCAAAGCTGGTGTTGCCGGTACAGGATGGCTCGCGCGCCTATGGCGGCGGTCTTGGCCTGATGAGCCTGGACCAGCTGGACGAGAGCGATGTCCGCTTCTCGACACCGCGTCCGATCTGCCCCGGACCGGCATGGGCGCGTGCCGGCATCCATACGCTCAACCGCGCAGGTCGTGTCGAAGTCGTGGACAGCGCCGGCTAGAGCATTTTTGCAGCCAAGCGGAATCACTTTGCGTCACAAAAATGCAGCAAAAACATAAGGTTATAACACTTCCGCGTTTCCGTTAAAAACGGAAACGCTCTAGGATCGAACGCGGGCCTGTTCGAAGGTAACGGCCGGCGGAACCTCCTGCTGCTTCCTGGTGGCAATCAGCAAGACCACCATGATCGTCACATCCGGCGTCTTCGACGACAGGGCGTTGTTCGACAGCGAAGCAAGCAGGAAGACGGTGGTGGCGACCCTCGCCGGCAGTGGCGCTTCACGCAGCAGCTTGAAGATCAGCCAGAGAATCAAAATGAAGAAGAGTATGGCTATCGGCACGCCGAACAGCAGGCCGAAGACTACTGGAGCGCTCTCGATATGGGGCAGCCCCAGCTGCTCGTTGACGATCCTCAGCAGCTCGTTGGCGTCCATCCCAAACAGGATGTCCTTCCAGCTGACCAGTCCGAAAACCTGGTAGATCGTCACGCGCGCCATGAAGTTCGCGTCGAAGATGGTGTTGTCGAACCGGCTCAGGAGGCCGGCCGACAACATGACGGCAACCATCGCCACGCCAATGACCGCGGTGAACAGCAGCACGACGAATTTGGCTTCGCGTTGATGCTCGTTCGTCAGCCGAGGCCAGCGCACGAACATCAGGAGTATGAAGATCTCGCCCACGGTCAGGATCAGGGCCGTGCGCGCGCCCGACGCGGCGGTGCCGACAAACAGGATCAGGATGGCGAGCACCCGAACCCATATGCGCCAGCGGGTCGATGCGACGAAGCCTATGGCGATGGCGCACTGCCCGCCCAATGACAGTGGATGTCCAGCCAACCCGATCGGCCTGAACACCGGTTCGCTCTCGGTGAAGGGCAAAAGTCGATGCTGGGTGGCAACTTCCATGATGCCGATCGCGGCGCTCAGGATCAGCGTCGCGAGCACCACGTCCCCCAAGGCTCGTCGAGTGTCCTCGTTCAGGGCCAGCATCATCAGACCCGCGGCACCGGCCACCAGATAGGTGTCGACCACAAAACCCGACGCACCTGCGCGGCCAGCAGCGAAGAGATAGGGCACCAGCACGAAGACCAGCACCGAATAGCGGAGCAATGCCTTGAACACGCTGATCTCGTCGCCGCGCAGCAGGAAGGGTCGGCTGAAGAGAACAAGCGCGCACAGGAAGAAGATGGCGTAGGTGCCGAGATGGAGCTTCTGATAGAAGGGCCCGCCGTCTTCCGTGTAGTTGACGACCATGTTCATCAATTGCTGCGATACGGTGAAGCGGATCAGCAATGCGGCGGCCGCGCACAGAAAAAACAGAAGTGTCAGCGCGTTCTGACGGCGCATCCGGCTGGATTGCTGTTCCGATCCGGCAGTCAGGCTGCTCATAGCCTATTCCAATTCACACGATGGTCCAGCAACCGGATCCGCAGGTTCGCCGGATGGTCATGACACGCCGGTTATCAAGTTATGTCCAAACATGGAAAATAAAATGTTAACGATGTTTCTGTAAGCCATCTATGCGAGATGAAGAATAGCAAGGGTTAGCAAATGTCCGCCGGTACCCGTCCTCCTACCTCTGCGGCGGACGCCGGCATCAGCCCGTACGAGCGGATCGAAAACGCGCGCCGTGCCAGCGCAGCGAAGCTCCAGCAAGGTACCTCGAGCGCAGCGCGTGCCCTTACGTCCCCTGAACCACATGCGCCACAGCCTCAGGCGGCCGTTCCGGTCGCAACGGTGACGCTGGACAAGATCGGGACTTTCCTCGAGCTCGATTTCCGGCGCCTGTTTGTCTGGCTGCGCTCCGGTCTGCTCCTTGCATTCCTGCTGGCGATTGTCGGCGCGATCGTCGGCGGCGCTTATTCGATGCTGGGCAAGCAGCTGTATACGGTCAACACGGATATCCTGATCAATCCCGCCAATCTGCAGGTCATCCAGAATGACCTCTACCCTCAATCGGGCCAGGTCGACGGCCAGATCCTGAGCACACGCAGTAAGCAGCGTATCATGACGTCGGGAAGCGTGCTTTCCCGCGTCGTCGATGAGCTTGAACTCTTCAACGACCCCGAATTCTTCGATGCCAGCCGAAGCGCCGGCAAAGCCAACGCCCCCAAAGCGGACCCGAAACTGGCCGCGCAGAAAAGCCTCGCGCTGAAGGTCAAGACGAGCGGGGACGAGAGGTCGTTCGTGACGACGCTTACCGTATCGGCGCAAACCCCGGAAAAAGCCGTCGAGATCTCACAATCCATCGTCAAGCATTTCCAGGAAGAACTGGCAAGCGCCGAGGCTTCCGGCGCCAATCGCGCCGCCACGGCTCTCGATGCACGGCTCGGCCAGCTCAAGAGCGACGTGCAGGCCGCCGAAGAGAAAGTCGAGGCCTACAGGCGCAGCCACAGCCTGTCTTCCAGCAACGGCCAGCTTGTCAGCTCCCAGACGATGACGCAGCTCAACAGCCAGATCGTCGAGGAACAGTCGCGCGTCGTCGCCGCGCAGGCGAACTACGATGCCCTGGTCGCCTCGGGCATCAATGGAACCCCCTCCGCCCCCGAAACGTCCGAGGCGCTTGCCGCACTGCGTGACAGGGCAAACGGACTGCGGCAGCAGATCGATTCACAGGCGATGACGTTCGGGCCCCGCCATCCGACGATCGTCCGTCTCAAGACGGAATTGGTGACAGTGGACTCGCAACTGAGAGCCGAATACGCGCGCACCGTCGACCAGGCCAAGGTCAATCTGAGCAGGACCAAGGCGTCACTGGCTTCGCTCAACGCCAAGATGAATGACCTGAAGGGCCGGGTCTTCGCCGACAACGAATCGGAGGTCGCTTTGCGCGAGCTTCTACGGGACGCGACGTCGAAGACGGCGATCTATGAGAGCTTCCTGTCGCGCGCACGGCAGATCACCGAGCGCGAGCAGATCGACACCACCAACGTCCAGGTGATCTCCACGGCAGTGCCCCCCAACAAGCGCTCATGGCCACCCAGCACGACGATCCTGGTCGGCGCGGGAGCTGTCGGCGGCTTTGGCCTTGGCATGCTGCTTGCCATCGCCTGGGGCATCCTGCGCGACATGCGCCGTCCGCCCAGCCGCCGGGAACCCAACATCGCTGGCGCCTGAACATGGCAAAGCGCATCGTTTTCCACATTGCCAGCCTGAGGGGCGGCGGCGCCGAGCGCGTCTTCGTCCTCATGGCCAATGAGCTGGCGTCCCGTGGTCACGACGTCACGCTGTTTACCTGGAATGCCGAAGGTCCCAATGCTGCCTTGCGCTCGCCCGCGGTAAAGCTGATCGACCTTGGTTTTGCCATTCGCGGCGAAAGCTACAGCAAGGCGGACACGCTGAAAGGCGTGGTAAAAGGAGTACGCCTGCTCAAGCGGCTGGCTCCCGACGCGGTGTTCAGCGCTCCCGAATTCGCCAATCTGCTCATGGCGGTGGCACTGTTGCTGGCACGCAGCCGGGCCAAGTTCTTTCCAAGCTTTCATGCCGCGGCTTCGCACACATCCGACAGGATCGGGGCGAGACTGGCGGGCTATCTCTCTTCGCTGGTGGCGGCACGCGCCACCAGCGCCATCGCTGTTTCCGAGGGTGTCGGTGGCGACCTGGTGGCGAATGGCTTTTCCAGATCCAAAGTGACCGTGATCAACAACCCACTGCCACCGCCGGCCCAACGCCAGGAGCACAATTATCCTTGGCAAGCAAAACTGAAGAGCATGGGCGGCGGTCCGGTCATCGTCACCGCGGGACGCCTCGTTGCGGTCAAGGACCATCTGACCTTGCTGCGAGCCTTTGCCAAGCTGCGCGCCAGCCGGCTTGCCCGTCTCGTCATCTTCGGCGAAGGTCCGCTGGAAGCTGAACTGCGCGCCTATGCCGGGGAAACCGGGATCGCGCAGGACGTGCTGTTTGCCGGCTACGTCGAAAACCCCGCGGCCTGCTACGCTGTTGCCAACCTGTTTGCGCTGTCATCGACAAGCGAAGGCTTCGGCAATGTCCTGGTCGAAGCCATGGCTGCCGGTGTCCCGGTCGTTTCCACCGATGCGCCGCACGGCCCCCGCGAGATTCTTGGCGATGGCCGTTTCGGCATCCTCGTGCCGGTCGGTGACGCCGACGCCCTGGCGGAAGCCATGGTCAGGATGCTCGACCAGCCAACCTCCGCCGCGACCCTGTCAGGCAGGGCCGCGGATTTCACGATCGAAAAGATCGGCGACCGTTACGAAGCACTGCTCTAGACGGGCCTGTGGACGGGTTCATCACTCCGCGACAGCCACCACCGACACGCAATCCCCAGCCTTGACCAGTCCAGGAAAATGACGGGCTGTCAGCAGGCCGGAAATCTTCGCCCTGATTTCCTGCGGCGCCTGCCCGGTGCGGCCGGTCGAATGGATGCGCGCGACGACGGCACCTGCTTCTATCGGTTCGCCGAGATCGACCATCGTCTCGATCATGCCGTCCTCCTCCGCAAAGCAGAAGCAGTCGCCGGAAGGCATGTCGAGCCAACGTGTCGGCAGCTTCTCGACAGCACCCTCCACGATGCCCTCGTGGCGCAGCACGTTCAGGATGCCGCGCCTGGCGATGCGCACCGTTTCGGCGCGTGAGGTGCCGCCGCCGCCGAGTTCGGTGGTGACAAAGACCTTGCCCATCTCCTCGGCCGCGCTGTCGTACATGCCGACCGCATCGATCTCCAGCATCTTCATCGAAAAGGGCGCCGAGAAGGCTTCGACGGCCGCGAAGGCGCGTGCCTCCTGTTTCTTGTCCGGCAGGATATGCGCGGCGCAGAACGGCACGAAATCCAGCGTGCGCCCGCCGGAATGGAAGTCGAAGACGACGTCCGCGCGCGGCAGCAGTTCACGCTGGAAATAGTCGGCGATCTTCTCGGTGACCGTGCCATCGGGACGGCCGGGGAAGCTGCGGTTCATGTTGCCCTTGTCGATCGGCGAGGTCCGCGTGCCGGCCCGGAAGGCCGGATAGTTCATCGCCGGCACGATGATCACCGTGCCCGAGACCGCTCTCGGGTCGAGCGTGCGGGCAAGCTCGTAGAGGGCGAGAGGCCCTTCATATTCGTCGCCATGGTTGCCGCCAGTAAGCAAGGCCGTCGGGCCGCTGCCATTCTTCACCACGCAGATCGGGATCATCACCGAGCCCCAGGCGGAGTCGTCGCGGCTGTAGGGCAGGCGCAGGAAGCCGTGCTGGACTCCATCGCGACCGAAGTCGACAGACGCGGAAATGGGAGAAGGCCGCGACATCGTCAGTCCTTCACCACCAGCTTGCGCGGTACGTTGGCCAGGCATTCGACCCCGGTCTCCGTGATCAGGATCGATTCCGTGATCTCCAGTCCCATCGTCTCCAGCCACAGTCCGGTCATGAAATGGAAGGTCATGCCGGGCTTGAGCTCGGTGCGGTCGCCGGGGCGCAGGCTCATGGTGCGCTCGCCCCAGTCCGGCGGATAGGAGATGCCGATCGGATAGCCGGTACGGTTGTCCTTGACGATGCCGTACCTCTTCAACACCGCGAAGAAAGCATTGGCAATGTCCTCGCAGGTGTTGCCCGGCTTCGCTGCCGCCAACCCGGCTTCCATGCCTTCGAGCGTCGCCTTCTCGGCGTCCAGGAACGCCTGCGTCGGTTTGCCGAGGAAGACGGTGCGAGACAGCGGGCAATGATAGCGGTGATAGCAGCCGGCGATCTCGAAGAAGGTGCCCTCGCCCGCCTTTATTGGCTTGTCGTCCCAGGTGAGGTGCGGCGCGGAGGCATCCTCGCCCGACGGCAGCAACGGCACGATCGCCGGATAATCACCGCCAAAGCCATCGGCGCCGCGGATGCCCGCGTCATAGATTTCAGCTACGAGATCGCATTTGCGCATGCCGACTTCGATCCTGTCGGCGATGCGCTGATGCATCGCTTCCACGATGCGCGCGGCCTTGCGCATGTAGTCGATCTCGGTGGCACTCTTGACCGCGCGCTGCCAGTTGACCAGCGCAGTCGCATCGACAAAGCGGGCATTGGGCAGGTGCTGCTGCAGCGACGCGAAGGCCTTGGCCGAGAACCAGTAATTGTCCATTTCGACGCCGATCCGCTTGCCATCCCAGCCGCGCTTCGCAAGCAGGCCGGCGAGATAGTCCATCGGGTGGCGCTCGGTCGACTGCACATAGTGGTCGGCATAACCGATGATGTTGTCGTGGTTCAGGTAGGCGGTGCGCTTGGCGCCGTTGGCATCCTGGCCACGCCCGTACCAGATCGGCTCGCCATCCGGCGGCACGATCACGGCCTGATGCACATAGAAGGACCAGCCGTCATAGCCTGTCAGCCAGGCCATGTTGGAAGGGTCGGAGCAGATCAGCACGTCGACACCCTTGGCCTCCATGGCCGCGCGCGTCTTTGCGAGGCGCTCCGCATACTCCTCGCGCGAAAACTTCAAATTGGGCTGCATTCTTCCAGTTCCTCGTTTTGGCCCTTCGGACCCGCATCAGCTTTCAAAGATTGTTCCAGCACCCGCCGCCCTCGCCCGGTCCCGCGCGAGCGTGGCGATGGCGGTGTCCTGCACGCCCGTGCCGGTAAGATCGGCAAGCGTGATATCGGCCGCGGTTCGTCGACCGTGCTTGCGTCCGGCGATGATCTGGCCGAGTTCGGTGACCTCGCCATCTGCCGCCATCACCGCCGCATCGATGGCATGGTGCAGTTCGCCGAGCCGGCGCGTCTGCCGGGCGCTGTCGGCGACATAGAGATCGGCCATGCGGATCACCGCCGGCGCGATCTCGTTCTTGTGTTCGGCATCCGATCCCATGGCGGTGATGTGCTGCCCCGCCGAGACGAAGCCGGCATGGATCAGCGGCTCGGTCGCCGGTGTCGTCGTCACGATCACGTCCGCCCCCGCTGCCGCTTTCGCCGCATCGGGCTCGGGCCGCACATCGATGCCCAGCCTCTCGCGCAATTCGCCGGCTGCCGCCTCCGCCTTTGCGGCATCACGGGCCCAGATGCGGGCTTCGGTGATCGGCCGCACCAGCTTCAGCGCCTCCAGCTGCAGTTTCGCCTGCATGCCGGCGCCGAAGATTGCGGCGCTCGCGGCATCCGGTCGGGCAAGGTGCTTTGCCGCCACGGCGCCGGCGGCGGCAGTGCGGATATCGGTGAGATAGCCGTTGTCGATCAAGAGCGCTTCGGTGACACCGGTCGTTGCCGACAGCAGCACCATCAGCCCGTTGGTGCTCGGCAGGCCGAGCGCTGGATTGCCGAAGAAGCCGGGGCTGATCTTGATGGCGAAGGCGTCGATGCCGGGCACATAGGCGGTCTTCACGTCGACCTCGCCGCGATGCTCGGGAATGTCGAGCCTGAGGATCGGCGGCATCGCCACCTTCTCGGTGGCGAGCGCGCGGAAGGCATTTTCCACGCAGGCCACGGCTTCGAGATCGAGTTTCACGAGACGCCGCAGGTCCGTCTCGGTGAGGATAGTCATTGGCCTCATGCCGCCAGTTCCTCCTTGCCGCAGACGATGTCGCGATGCCGGACCATGTCGATGTTACGACCGGAGAGCACCAGCACGACCGGGCCCCGCGACTTGATCTTGCCGGCCAGCAGCGCCGCGATACCGACCGCGCCGGCGCCCTCGACGATCTCGCGTTCCTCGCTGTAGGCGTGGGTAATGCCGGCAGCGATTTCAGCTTCGGAAAGCAGCACGACATCGTCGAGCAGCTCGCGGCACATCGAAAAGGTCAGCCGATTGTCCAGGCCGATGCCGCCGCCGAGCGAGTCCGCCAGGGTCGGCATCTCCTCGACCTGTACCGGCCGTCCAGCGTCGAGACTGGCTTTCATCGCCGCGCCACGCTGCATCGAAGTGCCAATGACTTTGATATCAGGCCTGGTGCCTTTCACCGCGGCGGCAATGCCTGCCGCCAGCCCGCCGCCGGACAGCGGCACCAGCACGGTCTCCACGTCGGCAACGGCACTGACGATCTCGAGGCCGAGCGTACCTTGCCCGGCGATCACCGCCGGATGATCGAAGGGCGGCACCATGACCAGCCCTTCCTCCGCCACCAGCCGCTCGACCTCGACCTGGGCATCATCCTGGCTGTTGCCGACGATGCGGATCTCAGCACCGAGACGGCGAATCTCCTCGACCTTGTTGGACGGCACCAGTTTCGACATGCAGATGACTGCACGCATGCCTTCGAGCCGCGCAGCAAAGCTGAGCGCGCGGCCATGATTGCCGGTCGAAGCGGCGACGACGCCGCGTTTCCTGTCTTCGGCATCGAGCCACGCGATCGCATTGGAGGCGCCGCGCAGCTTGAAGCTGCCAGTCGTCTGGCGATGCTCGAGCTTGAGGTAAACCGGGACGCCGAGGCGCTCCGACAGACTGGTCGAAACCACGATGGGGGTTGCTGCGATCTTGCCTACGATGCGGTCGCGCGCAACCAGGATATGCTGGAAGGTGACTGTATCCATGGCTGTCAGCTGCGCGGCAATGGGTTGGTCATCAGCCGGCCCCCTTCGGGATGGGCGTTGTCGTCGCCACAGAGCCTCAGGCAATTCCAGGCGGTCGCCTGGTTGGAGGTAACGACGGGGCGACCGATGGCCGCCTCGATCGCCACAGCCGCGAGCGCCGAACGCAACGCCGTACACGATACGAACAGCGCATCCGCATCCGGATGCATGGCCTGGCGCGCCAGCTCGACCAGTGTCGCAGGCGCGATGCGTGCCATCTCGCGATCGTCGTCGAAGCCGAGACAGGTGAAGGACGCGATCTCGAAGCCGTGGCGGACGAAATAGTCCGCCATCGGACGGCTGGTCTCGACCGTATAGGGTGTGAGTACGCTGATCGTCCTGGCACCCAGCGTCTTCAGTCCTCGCATCGCCGCCATCGGCGGCGTCACCACGGTCACGCCGGGTTTGGCAGCCTGCACGGCGGCTTCGATCTCGGCATCGCCGATGACGACCGAAGCCGAGGTACAGGAATAACAGATGGCATCGAGCTTCTCGTCCGGCAGGATCAGGGCCGCTGCCTCGGTCAAGGCCGGCTGCATCTTGCGCAGGTTTTCCGGAGTGGTCGGATTGGCGTAGGCGACACGCGCAACATAGACGCCGATGCGCTCGCTCGCCACGATGCGGCGATAGTCCGGCTCGGTGGTGTGGTCGGTCGCCAGGATGATCAGGCCGACACGTTTTTCCATTGGACGCGGGTCAAGGGCCGGACGCTCCGGATACAGGCGGATATCGGGTGCCATGCTTATCGCTCCACCTTGCCGTAGCGCCGCTCCAGCCATCGCAGCAGCACTACCGAGAACAGGCTGATCACCAGGAAGAAGGCACCGACCAATGTCATCGGCTCGACATAGCGGTAATAGGTGTTGGCGACGCTCTTGGCCTGGTTCATCAGCTCCAGCACGGTGATGGCGGAAAGCAGCGGCGTTTCCTTGAACATGGCGATGAAATAGTTGGCCAGTGCCGGCATCATAGGCGGGATCGCCTGCGGCAGGATGATGTGCGTCCAGGTCTGGCGGGCATTGAGATTACAGGCCTTGGCGGCTTCCCATTGCCCGCGCGGCACGTTGTCGATGCCAGCGCGATAGACCTCGGCCGCATAGGTGCCGTAGTGCAGGCCAAGGCCGATGACACCGGCGGTCAGCGGCGGCAGCAGCAGGCCGAAATCCGGCAGCACGTAGAAGATGAAATAGAGCTGGACCAGAAGCGGCGTGCCGCGAATGAATTCGGCGAGGAAACCGACCGTGCGCGAGACGATGCGGTTCTCCGAACGCCGCAGCAGCGCTATGGCGAGCCCCACCACCGCAGCCAGTGCGGAGCCCAGGATGGTCGCCAGGATGGTGATCTTCACGCCCTCGAGGAGGGTCGGCATGATCTCGCGAACGAAGGCCCAATCCCATTCCATTATTTGGCCCACTCCATCAGACGCGCACTCCGTCGAGACCGCGCGACAGGCGGCGCTCCAGGCTGCGCGTACCCCAGGAGATCAGCAGCGCCAGCACGAAATAGATGACGAGGATGGTGGCGAACGGCACCAGCGTGTTGCCGGTCTGGGCGCGAACCACCTGCGCCTGGAAGGTCAGGTCGGCCAGCGAGATCAGCGACACGACCGACGTGGCCTTGAGCAGCTCGATGGCATTGTTGCCGAAGGTCGGCAGCATCACCAGGAAGGCCTGCGGCAGGATGACATGGCGCATACCCTGCCAACGGCCGAGATTGAGTGCCGTGCAGGCCTCGTATTGTTCCCTGCCGATCGACTGCACCGCGCCGCGCACCACCTCGGCGGCATAGGCGCCTACATTGAGCCCGAGCGCCAGCACGCCGGCCTGCAATGGCGTCAGTTCGAAGCCGAGCATGGGCAGCACGAAATAGGCCCAGAACAGCTGGACGAAGATCGACGTGCCGCGAAAGAACTCGATATAGATCGTGGCCAGCGCGCGCACCGCGAAGAAACGCGATAGCCGGCCAAGCCCCGCCAGGAACGCCATGATCAGTGCCAGCACCGATCCCATCAGCGTCAGCTTGATGGTGACCAGCGCTCCTTGCAAGATCAGGTCGAGATATCCGGACCAGTCGATCATAGGGTCTTCCGGTTGACGAAAACGGTGCGGCTGCGCCCCTCTCCCCGTTCACAGAGAGAAGGGCGTGCAGTGAGTCTCACTTTGCCGCGCAGAGCTTGTCGCGCGTCGTCGACAACGCCGCCTTGGCCGAAAAGCCGTATGGTTCGATGATCTTGGCGAACTCCCCGGACTTCTTCATCTTCGCCAGTTCGACGTCGAAGGCATCACGGAGCGCGGTGTCCTTCTTGTTGAAGGCGGCGCCATCGCAATAGACGGGGGCACCCTGCACCGGCGCGATGACCTCGAGGTTCGGATCGTTGGCCTTCTTCATCAGGTCGTTGATGGAAAGCACCGGCAGCGAATAGGCGTCGATGCGGCCGTCCTGCAGCATCTTGATGCCGCTCTGGCCGTCCGGCACCACGATGACACGATCGCGCGGCACGCCGGCATTCAGCGCCAGCTTCTCCTCGGTGCCACCGCCCGGCGCACCGATGGTGGCCTTGGCGTCCTTGGCGACATCCTCATAGCTCTTGAAGCCCTTGGGATTGCCCTTCTTCACCAGCATGGCCTCGGCATCGCACAGCACCGGCTCGGAATAGGCGACGGCCGCGCAACGTTCGGGCTTCATGAACAGGCCCGCCGTCACCACGTCGAAACGTCCTGCCTGCAGGCCAGGGATCATCGCGCCATATTCGGAGATCGAAGCCGCGACGTCGGCAACGCCAAGGCGCTTGAAGATCTCTCGCGCGACGTCGGGAGCAGCACCCGAAACCTTGCCATCGGCGGCAACCGCCGTATAGGGCGGCTCGTTGGCGATGGCCAGGCGGGCAAAACCCTGGCTCTTCAATTGTTCCAGCTTGCTGTCGTCGGCACGGCTGCCGGCGGTGGTGGCGGCCAGAATACCCAGCGCGAAACCGGCGAGTGCTGCCGTGGTTGCAAATGTTCTCATTGTTCCCAGCTCCATGTTTTTCGGTTTTTGTTGGTGGTCGTGTTGCCGCCTGCGCGGCAACCATTCGCTTCCGCCAGCGGTCAGACGCGATGCCCTGCCGCGATGATCTTCTTCAGGAAGCTCTGCGTGCGCTCTTGCTTGGGATGGCGGAAAATGTCGTCGGGCTTGCCTTCTTCCACGATCTTGCCGCGGTCGAAGAACAGCACCCGGTCGGCGAAGTCGTGGGCGAAACCCATTTCGTGCGTGACCAGCAGCATGGTCATGTCGGTCTCGGCGGCGAGCTTGCGCATGACGTTCAGCACCTCGCCGACCAGTTCGGGATCGAGTGCCGAAGTGACCTCGTCGAACAGCATGATCTTGGGCGACAAAGCGAGCGCGCGGGCGATCGCCACGCGCTGCTTCTGGCCGCCCGACAACTGCGCCGGCATCGCCTTGGCCTTGTCAGCCAGGCCAACCATGTCGAGCAGTTCCATCGCCCGCTTCTCGGCGGCGGCACGCGGCATGCCCTTGGTCAGCATCGGTGCCAGGGTGACGTTGTCGAGCACGCATTTGTGCGGAAACAGGTTGAAGAGCTGGAAGACCATGCCGATCTTCTGACGCATCCTGGCAAGATGCCGTTCGCTCGCCGGCACCAAGGCACCCTCGCGCTGCATGTGGTAGAGCTGCTCGCCCTCGACCTCGATGTGCCCGCCATCGATGCGCTCGAGCGTCATCAGGATGCGCAGGATCGTGGTCTTGCCGGAACCCGACGGACCGATGAGTGCCAGCTTCTCGCCGGGCATGACCTGCATCGAGAGCCCGTCCAGAACCTTGAAGGCTCCGAAGCTCTTCGAAATCGCGTCGATCTTGATGATGGGCGCGGCCAATCGCCTATCCCCGTGTTGGAGAACTTTTCTCTCCTAACGATGGGGAAGCAACAAAATCATGTCAATTGACAAAATAATATCATGACAATTTTTCCAAAATCGCTCAGACCATGAGCGGAAGCCCAGGGCCTTTAGAGGCCCTGGCTCGCCGCCCAATCTCTTTCCGAAAGTCTAGATTGCCAGCAGGAGATGCTCAGGATCGCCGAGCAGCAGGCGTGTGACGACGCCGAGGCCGGTACGCAGTTCGCTCTCGGTGGTCGACCCGATCGAGATGCGCACGGCCGGATGCCAGGGGGCCTCGGAAATGCGGAAGGATGCGCCAGGCGCAATCGCCACGCCCTGCAGCCGCGCCTGCGCCACGAACCCTTCTTCCGCCCGGTCCTCCGGCAGCGGCAACCACAGATGCAGCCCGTCGGCATGGGCATGGAACGTCACCCCGGCAAGGGTCTCCGCCGCGATGTCATGGCGCCGGCGCACGGCAGCACGCTGCCAGCGCACCAGTTCCATGGCGGTGCCGTCCGTCACCCATTTGCTGGCGATCTCGGCCACCATCGGCGTCGCCATCCAGTTCGACACCAGATGCCGGTTGGCCACCGCCGCCACATAACGATCGGGCGCAGCAAGATAGCCGATGCGCAGGCCGGGCACGGTGATCTTGGAGAATGAGGTGACGTAGAGCGTGCGCTCGGGCGCGAAATAGGCGACCGGCGGCGGGCGATCCTCCAGCAGCGGGCCGAGCACATCGTTTTCGATGATGGCGATGTCGTGCTTGCGCGCCACTTCGGCGATCTGCGAGCGCCGGATGCCGCCCATCAGGGTGGCGGTCGGGTTGATCACCGACGGCTGCACGAAGACGGCGCGGATGTCGGAAAGCTGGCAGGCCTGGTCCAGCGCCTCGGGCACGATGCCATGGTCGTCGATCGGCAGGCCTTCCAGATGGAAGCCGAGATAGCGCGCCAACGGCACCAGGGTGTGATGGCCGATCGCCTCGGTCACGACGGTCGAGCCGGGCGGCGCCACGCTCATCAGCGCCACCGTCATGCCGGCGGTGGCCCCGTTGGTGAGGGTGATGTTTTGCGATGAAGCCTCCAGACCGCACAGTTTCAGCCATTCGGCGGCAACTGCACGATGGCGCGGGAACACCATGTTCGGCCGGAATGACAGCGCCGAGCTGGCCGGCAGCGTCTCGGCCAGCCAGCCGAGCGCCTGCTTCAGCTTCTCCAGGTGCATCGGCTCGCAGACCGGCTTCAGGATCGACAGGTCGATGACCTCGCCCGGCCGCTCGGGCAGGTAGGGCGGATCCGGCTCGCGGCGCTGCGTCTGCACGAAGGAACCACGGCCGATTTCGCCGGCGATGAGCCCGCGCCGGATCAGTTCCTCATAGGCGCGGCTGACCGTCTGCACCGACAGTTTCAGCTCATCCGCCAGCGCCCGGTGCGTCGGCAGGCGTTCGCCATTTGCCAGCCGGCCATCATGGATGGCGCGCGCGAATTGGTCGGCCAGCGATAGATAGGCAGGACGGCGGATCAACGCCGGATCAGGACGCCACAATGTCATGACTTCATTAGAGATCTAAATCAGTGCAATTGACAATCGGAATCGTGCGCCTGCATGGTGTTGGCGACAGGAAAAGCGACGCATATGACCGGACTGAAACTCGACGCCATCGATCTGAAGATCCTCGACGCCATCCAGCGCGACGGGCGCATCACCAAGCTGGCGCTGGCCGAGCAGGTGGGATTGTCGCCGACGCCGTGCTGGATCCGGCTGGCGAAGCTGGAAAAGGCCGGCATCGTTTCGGGCTATCATGCCCGCATCGCCATGCGCGCCATCGCTCCCATCGCCACGGTGCTGATGGAGGTGACGCTGGGTGCGCACAGGCAGGCCGACTTCGAGCGTTTCGAGCGCGCCATCCGCGACATTCCCGAGATCGTCGCCTGCTGGTCGGTGGGCGGCGGCGTCGACTACCTGCTCAAGGTGATGACCGCCGACATCGATGCCTATCAGCGCCTGGTCGACGCGCTGCTGGAGCGCGAGCTCGGCATCGACCGCTACTTCACCTACATCGTCATCAAGACGGTCAAGGACGAGGCTGTCCTGCCCTTGCCGGAGCTGCTTTCGATCGACTGAGCCAGTACTGAAACTCTCTCGTGATCCGCGCCAGAAGAGAGAGTCTCTCTACCAATCGCACGTGGAATGGTCTTTCTCTCGCATCGACGTCCCTAGACTGCAGGCTCCGACACGGAGGCCCTGTCATGTCCGCCCATTTCGCCCCCCACCAGCGCCATGAAGCGCTCGACGGCCTGACCGACCGGCGGCTTTACCGCGAACATGCCTATGTCGACGGCCACTGGACCGCGAGCGACACCGCCGCCGGCTTCGAGGTGACCGACCCGGCCACCGGCGCAAGCATCGCCTGGGTGGCGGCACTCGATGTCGCCCAGACCGGCAAGGCGATCGATGCTGCTGCCCGCGCCCTGACCGGCTGGAAAGCGCTGTTGCCGCAGGCGCGTTCGACCATCCTGCGAAAATGGTTCGAGCTGATCGTGGCCGCCAAGGATGACCTCGCCTTGCTGATGACGCTCGAGCAGGGCAAGCCGCTGCAGGAGTCGCTGGGCGAGATCGACTATGCGGCCTCCTTCGTCGAATGGTACGCCGAGGAAGCGAAACGACTGAACGTGGAGACCGTCACCAGCCACCTGCCCGGCGCCGAAATGGCGGTGCGGCGCGAGGCGCTGGGCGTCGTCGGCGTGGTGACGCCATGGAATTTCCCCTCGGCCATGCTGACGCGCAAGGCGGCTGCCGCGCTTGCCGCCGGCTGCACCATCGTTGCCCATCCATCCTCCGAGACCCCGCTTTCGGCGCTTGCGCTCGCCGAAATCGGCGAGCGCGCCGGACTGCCGGCGGGTGTCTTCAACGTGGTCACCGGCGATGCCGCGACGATCGTCGGACAGCTCTGCGCCGATACGCGTGTCAGGGCGATGAGCTTCACCGGCTCGACCGAGATCGGCCGGCTGATCGCCGCGCAATGCGCGCCGACGATGAAGCGCCTGGTCATGGAACTGGGCGGGCATGCGCCGCTGATCGTCTTTGCCGATGCCGACCTCGACAAGGCGGTGAGGATCGCGGTCGACGCCAAATTCGCCACCTCGGGACAGGACTGTCTCGCAGCCAACCGCATCTATGTCGAACGGCCGCTCTACGAACGCTTCTGCGCGGCCTTCACCGAAAAGGTCTCGGCGCTGAAGGTGGGCAGCGGCCTAGCTGCCGACAGCGATATCGGACCGCTGATGCATGAGCGGGCAGTGAGGAAAGTCGACGAACAGGTGAAGGATGCCACCGCCAAAGGCGCGCGTCTGCTCTGTGGCGGCGAACGTCATGCGGCGGGGGCCTTGTTCTATCAGCCGACCGTGCTGGCCGACCTTTCGGACGACGCGCTGATCATGCGCGAAGAGACATTCGGCCCGGTGGCGGCGATCACGCCTTTCGATACCGAGGACGAAGTCATCGCCCGCGCCAATGCTTCCGAATACGGGCTCGTTGCCTATGCCGTCACCGAGAACGGCGCGCGCCAGCGGCGTCTGGCGAGCGTGCTCGACTACGGCATGGTGGCCGTGAACCGTGTCAAGATCACCGGCGCCCCGATCCCCTTCGGCGGCATCAAACAATCCGGCCTCGGGCGCGAAGGTTCGCGCCACGGCCTCGAAGCCTTCACCGACCTCAAATACATCTGCTTCGATCTGGCTTAGGCCGGCGGCTGAGACAAAAAGGAGACAACATGCTGCAGCAATCCAACGAACTCACCGCCTGGGATCGCGACCACTTCTTCCACCCCTCGACCCATATGGGCATGCATGCGCGCGGCGAGATGCCGAACCGCGTCATGGCCGGTGGCGAAGGCGTGACCGTGTGGGACACGACCGGCAGGAAGAGCATCGACGCCTTTGCCGGGCTCTATTGCGTCAATGTCGGCTATGGCCGCCAGAAGATCGCCGATGCCATCGCCGAGCAGGCCAGGAGCCTCGCCTACTACCACGCCTATGTCGGGCACGGCACGGAGACCTCGATCAAGCTCGCCAAGATGATCATCGACCGCGCGCCGCAGGGCATGTCGCGCGTCTATTTCGGCCTGTCGGGCTCCGACGCCAACGAAACCAACATCAAGCTGATCTGGTATTACAACAACGTCCGTGGCAAGCCGGAGAAGAAGAAGATCATCTCGCGCTGGCGCGGCTATCACGGCTCGGGTGTGATGACCGGCTCGCTGACCGGCCTTGCCGGCTTCCACAACGCCTTCGACCTGCCGCGCGCCCCGATCCTGCACACGGAAGCGCCATACTATTATCGCCGCGCTGACCGCTCGCAAACCGAGGAGCAGTTCTCGCAATATTGCGCCGACCAGCTCGAAGCGCTGATCCTGGCGCAAGGTCCCGAAACAATTGCGGCCTTCATCGGCGAGCCGGTTCTGGGAACAGGCGGCATCGTGCCGCCGCCTGCCGGCTACTGGCAGAAGATCCAGGCGGTGCTTGCCAAATACGACATCCTGCTGGTGGCAGACGAGGTGGTGACCGGCTTTGGCCGCCTG
Source organism: Mesorhizobium sp. NPDC059025 (assembly GCF_042739655.1). Lineage (NCBI taxonomy): Bacteria > Pseudomonadati > Pseudomonadota > Alphaproteobacteria > Hyphomicrobiales > Phyllobacteriaceae > Mesorhizobium > Mesorhizobium sp. NPDC059025. The sequence continues at coordinate 87,654 of NZ_JBHYIM010000018.1, forward strand.
GGTTCGATGTTCGGTTCCGACCATTACGGCATGAAGCCCGACCTCATCACCATCGCCAAGGGACTGACCTCGGCCTATGCGCCGCTCTCCGGCGTCATCGTGCGCGACACGATGTGGAAGGTTCTTGTCGAAGGCTCCGACAAGCTTGGGCCCATCGGCCATGGCTGGACCTATTCGGCGCATCCGATCTGCGCTGCCGCCGGCGTCGCCAATCTGGAGCTCATCGACGAAATGGGTCTGGTGAAGAATGCCGGCGAAACCGGCGCCTATCTCAACCAGCAGCTGGCCAAGGCGCTCGGCGATCACAAGAATGTCGGCGAGGTGCGTGGCGAAGGCATGCTGGCGGCGGTGGAATTCGTCAGGGACCGCGACGGGCGCGTGTTCTTCGACGCCTCCGAGAAGATCGGGCCGCAGGTGTCGGCGGCACTGCTGGAGCGCAGCGTCATTGCTCGTGCAATGCCGCAGGGCGACATCCTTGGCTTCGCGCCGCCGCTCTGCCTGACCAGGCAGGAGGCCGACACCATTGTCGAGAAGACCACGGATGCGGTGAAGACCGTATTCTCCAAGATCTGAGACCGACCATGAATGCGATTGCAAAACCTTTGCCTGACACCATGGCCGCTGTGCTGCTGACCGGCCATGGCGGGCTCGAGAAACTCGTCTACCGCACCGATGCAAGGGTACCGAAGCCAGCCGCCGGTGAAGTGCTCGTCAAGGTAACGGCGTGCGGCATGAACAACACCGATGTGTGGGTGCGCCAGGGCGCCTACGGCACGGAAGAGGATGCCGCGGCCGTCTCCACCTGGCGTCGCCAGGGCAACACGCTGACCTTTCCGCGCATCCAGGGCACCGACACGGTGGGCGCGATTGTCGCCGTCGGCAAAGGCGTGTCGCCCAAGCGGCTCGGCGAACGGGTGATGGTGGATTTCTCCATCTACAATCGCGACGACGATTCCCTGGCCGACATCGACTATATGGGCCATGGCCGTGACGGCGGTTACGCCGAATACCAGGTGCTGCCGGCCGAGAATGCGCATGTGGTGGATACCGAACTCACCGATGTCGAACTGGCAACCTTCTGCTGCGCCTATCTGACTGGCGAGCAGATGCTGGAACGCGCCGGGCTGCAGGCAGGCGAACGCGTCCTGGTCACCGGCGCATCGGGCGGTGTCGGCTCAGGCATCGTGCAACTGGCTCGCGCGCGCGGCGCCATCCCCTATGCCGTGGTCGGCAAAGGCAAGGAGCAGGCGCTGCTCGACATCGGTGCCGAGAAGGTCATCACGCGCGGCGTCGCCGACCTGCCCGGCGCGGTTGCCGAGGCGACCGGCGGCGAGCCGATCGACGTGGTGGCCGACCTCGTCGGCGGCCCGGCCTTCAACGACCTGCTGCGCATCCTGCGGCCGGAAGGCCGTTACACCACGGCCGGCGCGATCGCCGGCCCGGTGGTGCAGCTCGATCTCAGGACCATGTACCTGAAGCAGCTTCAGCTGCATGGCTCCTCGCAAGGCACGCGCACGGATTTCCGCCGCATCGTGCGCTACATCGAGGAGAAGAAGATCAAGCCGCTGGTCGGCGGCGTCTACCGGCTCTCGGATTTCCACACCGCCCAGACCGACTTCATGGCTAAGGACTTCGTCGGCAAGCTGGTGGTCGTGCCTGATGCGATGTGGCTGGCCTAGCTAGCCGATCGTCCGCTCCAGCGTGCCGACCCAGTTCTTCCAGGCGATCTTCTCGACCAGCTCGCGTCCATAGCCGTGACGCCCGAGCGCCTCGAGCAGCCGTGGCAGACCCGATACGTCGCCGATTTCCTCAGGAATCGGCGCGCCGTCGAAATCCGAGCCCAGCCCGACGCCGTCCTCACCCAGTCTTGCCAGCAAGGCATCGATGTGACGCAGCATCGTATCGAGATTTGTCCCTTTGCCGTCGGGGCCGTCGGGATGGAGAAATTCCCTGGCGAAGTTCAGACCGACCATGCCGCGCGTCTCCCGGATGGCATCGAGCTGCCAGTCGGTGAGGTTGCGTGCATGCGGGCAGATCGCATGCGCGTTGGAATGCGTCGCCACCAGCGGCGCATCGCTGATGGCCGCGATATCGCGGAAGCCCTGTTCGTTGATATGCGACAGGTCGACCAGGATATTCAGCTGGTTGCAGGCCTTGACCAGCGCCTTGCCGGCATCGGTCAAGCCCGGCCCGGTATCCGGCGACGACGGGTAGCGGAACGGCACGCCGTGACCGAAAATGTTGGGACGGCTCCAGACCGGCCCCAGCGAGCGCAGGCCGGCGGCGTGGAGCACATCCAGCATGACGAAATCGGCGTCGATCGCTTCGGCGCCCTCGATGTGGAAGACGGCGGCGATCGTGTCCCCCTCGATGGCGGCGCGGATGTCGGCCGCGCTGCGGCAGACCGCAAGAGCCCCCGCACGCTCGAGCCTGAACAGGAGAGACGCCATGGCAAGGGTGGGCACACGCGCCTGTTCCATCGGCCGGGGCGGCGGCAAGGGTTCGTCATTGCCGAGCACCGAGGCGGTGAAGCCGGGATCCTCGTCTCCCGCCGAAGGCGCGAAGACAGCGAACATGCCGCCGGCGAAGCCACCCTTGCGGGCCCGTGGCAGGTCGATGTGCCAGCTGGCGGGCGCGCCTTCCATGAAGAGCCGCGCCTTGTCGGCCTCGGTCGAGAGATGGAGGTTGAGCAAAGAGTCGTTGTGGCCGTCGAAGACGGGAATGAGATCGGGCATGATTGTCTTGTGCTTTGCGTGTTGGGCTGGAAGCGCGCCGGGCTACAGCCGGTGCGCTCCCTGTTCTGTTTGATTTCGGCCCTCGCCTATCGGGCGAGCTTCGCGCCGGCGAGCAGGTCGTCGACGATCGACGCCCGGAACTTGCGGGTTTCATCGGTGCCGTCGATGTTCATCAGAAGCGCCACCGCCTGGCTCTTGTCTTGGGTCAGGGCGACCATGTTCAAGGCGCCGTTGTCGCTGCCGGTGTGGCCAACCACCTTGTGTGTCGCGGTCTCCTCATCGGTCCAGCACAGGCCCTGATAAGGATAGATCTTGCGATCCACCTGCCGGCGCAACATGTTGCGGACCGCGGCCCTGGACAGGATGGCCTTGCTGCCCGTTTCCTGCCCCAGCATCGCATGCAAGGCTTTCGCCAGATCGCTGGCGGAGCAACGCAGCATGCCGGCTGGCACGTCCGGATAGCCCTGCTGCGGCAGTGCGACGAATTCACCCTTTTCATACTGGTAGGGCGTGGCAAGCACGTCGGGCGCGAACTCCCTCAGATACCAATGCGCGTTCCGGATGCCGAGCGGCTGCAGAACATTGGCCGCCACATAGGTGGGAAAGTCCTGCTTGCTGACATGTTGGACGATGTAGCCCACCAGGGCGATGGCGACATTGCTGTAATCCCACTTGGTGCCGGGCTTTCCCTTGAGGAACGACTTCGGCGAATAGGTGCTGCCGCCCTTGACGAGATAGTCCTTCAGGAAGCTCGGCAGGCTTTGCGTCGGATCGCCCGGGAAGGAAGGCTCGCCATAGCCTTCATCGGAGATGCTCGATGTGTGGGTGACGAGTTGCTTCACGGTGATCGGGATCTTCGGGTGGTTGGGGTTGGTGATCTTGAAATCGATGAAGTCATTGATGTCGCGGTTCAGGTCATAGCCCTTGCGCTCGAACAGCTGCACGAGGGCCGAGACGGTGAACAGCTTGCTCACCGACGCGAGGTGCATCGGCGTGTCTGCCGTAAGCTTTCGCTGCTTCCCGAGGTCGGCGAAACCGAACGCAGCCGTGTAACGCGTGGCATTCTCCTTCGTCGTGATGGCGACGGATGCGCCAACAATGTGGGCCGCCTTCATGCGCTCCGGAACGCTGGCTTCAAAGTCGCGCCGCCAGCTTTCGAATGACGGCTTCGGCTTGTCGTCTGCCAGAGCGATTTGCACGTGCGGCATGAACAGTCCCGCCAATCCCATCTTGAGCAATGAACGTCGTGTTGAAATCATGATCAATGTCCTTGTCTGGCTCTCATTCGCCGGTTGAACCCGGATGTTCGGAATGGCTGATGCTTCCCCCTCAGCCGGTGATGAAGCGGGGATCCCGGCATCAGAAATCACGTTGAATGCTGAGGACGCCGGCGAACGCATCGCCGGATGTCGCGGACCTGCTGCCGAACGCGGTGTAGTCGAGCTCGGGCGTGACGATCAGGCCCGGAACCACCTCATAGTCGGCATTGAATGCCAGTGCGTATGTCCCCGAATCCGCATAGGCGATCTGGCTGTTGAGGGTCAGTTTCGGCGAAAGGCTGGCGGAAAGGCCGCTCCACGCGGCGTAGGTGCCGTCCCAAGCCCCATAGTAGTTCGGCTTCTCGGGATCGGACTGATAACCGGCCATGACAAAGGCGGTGAGAGGCCCTCCCAGCCTGAGATCCAGTCGCACCTTCGCTGCGATCTCCTGGAACACCGAGTCGTAGCCGAGGACGGTGGCAATCGCTCCCCACTTCCTTTCGAGTTTCAGCCCGCCGACCAGATGCGGCATATAACTGTCGATCAGATGATCCTGCATATCGGGCGTCTCAGGTCCCTCGCCCTCCTCGTCGTCCTCGACCTCTCCTCCGCTGCTGCTCTTGTCGGCACTCGCTCCCTGCTCACCCCCGAACATGGCCGAAAGCCCGTTGCCGAGGCGCACCGTGTAGCTGACCTGGTTGGTCATGCCGCCGGCATAAGGAATGACATCGTCGCTCGAGACGTTGCCCGCCGACCCCAGCCAGACATCGAACTGCGAGTCCGATGCGCCGATCAGCAGGCCGCCCAACTCGATCGTCGCCGCGGAAAAGCTCGCGCCCTCGTCGGTGCCGTCAGTGAAGTTCGCCTCGATCTCGAAAAATGTGTTCAGGCTTCCGAGTTCGGTTTCCGATCGGGCATCGGCATTCAGCTTGGCCTTGGTGTGCTGGCCCCAGCTCTTCTTGCGTTCGCCGGTGTAGACGTCGGCACCGGCCGAGACCTCGTAGCTGACATAGCCGCCGATCTTCAGGCAGACATCGCTTTGCGGAAGTTGGATGAACCCCGCGCCCATGACATCGCAGGCACGGAGGTATTGGACCGGCTCGGGATCGGACATCATCTCCGTCTCCGCTACGGCGGGTTGTGGGATTTCAAACAGGAGTGCGCTCAAGCCCCCCAGAACCAGACCAGATTTCATTGTCTTCCCTCTGTTGGTTTTTCATTGGCTTTGTTTGAAGTCTCGAAAGTTCGGAATTCCCGGGCGCCCGGACGAATCCTTCGGATGCCTTGAGCAGGCGTCGTGTGTAGTCCTGAGCGACGTTGTGGGAGACGAGGTCGGCAGCAGCGAGCTGTTCGACAGCCTCGCCGTTCTGCATGACCATGAGGCGCTCGCACATGTGATTGATGACGGCGAGGTCGTGGCTGACCATCAGATAGGTGAGGCCGCGATCACGCCGCACCTGTTCGAGCAGGTTCAGCACTTCGGCCTGCACCGAGGCATCGAGCGCCGAGGTCGGCTCGTCGAGCAGAAGGATCGACGGCTCCAGGATCAGGGCGCGTGCGATCGCCACACGCTGGCGCTGGCCGCCCGACAGCTGGTGCGAATAGCGGAAGCGGAAGCCGGAACTCAGGCCCACTTCTTCCAGCGCGCGGCGGATGCGGGCCTCGCTGTCACTGACGCCATGGATGGCCAGCGGCTCCTGCAGCAGCCGGTCCACCGTCTGGCGCGGATGCAGGGACCCATAAGGATCCTGGAACACCATCTGCACCTGACGGTAGAAGGCCTTGTCACGCCTGCGGCCAAGCGGCTTGCCGTTGACGCTGATGCTGCCCGAGGCGACCGG
>NZ_JBHYIM010000019.1:0-90999 GCF_042739655.1 Mesorhizobium sp. NPDC059025
ATGGCGCGCTGGCCCATGCCACCCGAGACTTCATGCGGATAGAGATCGAAGACACGCTTCGGATCGCGGATCTGCACCGCCGCCAGCATGTCGAGGGCACGTTCCCTTGCCTCGGCTTTCGAGACCTTCTCATGGGTGCGCAGGGTCTCGACGATCTGGCGGCCGATGCTGATGACGGGATCGAGCGAGTACTTCGGGTCCTGCAGGATCATGGCGACACGCTTGCCGCGCAGCGCCCTGCGCTCGCGCGCCGGCAGCGACAGAAGGTCGATGCCGTCGAACTGCAGCCGGTCCGCGCTCACCTCGGCTCTCGGATCTGTCAGGCCCATGATGGCGCGGCCGGTCTGGGACTTGCCGGAGCCGGATTCACCGACGATGCCGAGGCGTTCGCGTCCCAACGAGAAGGAGACGCCGCGCACCGCTTCGATGACCCCGGTGCGGGTGGGGAAGCGGACCCTGAGGTTGTCGACCTCGAGCAGGGTGCCGCCCTTCGAGTTTGCATCCGTCGCGCTCATTGGCCGGAGCTCCTTGGATCGAGCGCATCGCGCAGGCCGTCGCCGAGCAGGTTGAAGCCGAGGCTGACGATGAGGATGGCCATGCCGGGCATGGCCGCCACCCACCACTGGTCGAGGATGAAGCGACGGCCCGAGGCAATCATCGCGCCCCATTCGGGCAACGGCGGCTGCGCGCCAAGACCGACAAACCCCAGACCGGCTGCCGTCAGGATGATGCCTGCCATATCAAGAGTGACACGCACGATCAGCGAGGAGGTGCACATCGGGATGATGTGGCACCACACGACCCGGAACGGGGACGCGCCCATCAGTTGCACCGCCTTGATGTAGTCGGAGTTGCGCACCATCAGCGTTTCGGCACGCGCAATGCGGGCATAGGGCGGCCATGAGGTGATGGCAATGGCGATGATGGCGTTCTCGATGCCTGGCCCGAGTGCGGCCACGAAGGCCAGCGCCAGGATCAGCTTCGGAAAAGCCAGGAAGATGTCGGTGATGCGCATCAGGATCGCATCGGTCCAGCCGCCGGCGTAACCTGCCACCGCACCAACCAGCAGGCCGACGGGCGCCGAGATGACGGCGACCAGCACCACGACCAGCAATGTCAGCCGCGAACCGTAGATGATACGCGAATAGATATCGCGGCCGAGATCGTCGGTGCCCAGCCAATGCTGCGTGGACGGCGGCAGCAGCCGGGCGGCTTTCAGGTCACCGACGACTGGCGAATAGCTCGTCAGATGGCTGGCGAAAGCGGCGACGAACAGCAACAGGAGAATGATCAAAAGGCCCAGCACGCCCGGCTTGTTGGCGAGGAAGCGCCGCCATGTCGCATAGCCACGGCCGAGCCTGGCCTGCCAGCGCGAGGCGGGCTGATCCGAAAGCAGCCACTCGCGGCGGGAGAGCGCCGATGGTTGTGCCGTGCTCATGGCAGGAAGGTCCAATGGATAGCGTGCACGGGTTCGTCTCCTCGTCGCGGGCCGAAATCAGGGATTGCTATGTTGGCAGTGGCCAGACGGCTCACTGCTGCTTGGTTCTTGGGTCGAGCAGCCGGTAGAGCTGGTCCGAGATCAGGTTGATGGCGATGAACACCGAGCCGATGACGACGGTACCGCCAAGCACCGCATTCATGTCGGCATTCTGCAGCGAGTTGGTGATGTAGAGCCCGATGCCCGGCCAGGAGAACACCGTCTCCGTCAGCACCGAGCCCTCCAGCAGCCCGGCGTAGGAAAGCGCGATCACCGTCACCAGCGGCACGGCCGCGTTGCGCAGCGCATGCCCCCAGATGATACGCGTTTCCGAGACGCCCTTGGCACGCGCCGCAATGACATATTCCTGGGACAGCTCGTTCAGCATGAACGAGCGCGTCAGGCCGCTGATATAGGCAAGCGAGAAATAGCCGAGCAGCGAAGCCGGCAGGAAGATGTGGCGCATGACATCCCAGAACACATCCCACTGCCCCTGCATGGCCGAATCCAGCAGGTAGAAGCCGGTGGTCGGGGTGAAGGAATATTCGTAGGCGATGTCGAGACGGCCAGGGAACGCGGCCCAGCGCAGCTTGGCGTAGAACAGCACCAGCGACAGCAGGCCGAGCCAGAAGATCGGCACCGAATAGCCTATCAGGCCGATGACGCGCACAATCTGGTCGACAAGGCTGCCGCGCCTGACCGCAGCCAGCACGCCGAGCGGAATGCCGATAAACGCGCCGATGAGCGTGCCGATCGTCGCCAGCTCGATGGTGGCAGGGAAGACACGGCGGATATCGTCCATGACCGCATTGGAGGTCAGCACGGACCTGCCAAAGTCTCCGGAAAGCACGCCCTTGATGTAGATGTAGAACTGCTGGATCAACGGCAGGTCGAGCCCCAGTTCGCGCCGTGTGCGCTCGACGACGCTGGCGGGCGCCCGGTCGCCGACGATCGCCAGCGCAGGATCGATCGGGATGACCCGGCCGATGAAGAAGGTGACCGCCAGCAGGCCCAGATAAGTCATGATGGCGATGACCAGGAAGCGGACGACAGGCGCCAGAAGCGCAAACGCACGGGTGCCATCAGCCTCGGCTTGCGCTCCGGCTGCACTCAAGCCACGGGTTTCCACCGGTTATTCCTTTGTGATGGTGCCGACGAAGTTGGTGTCGAAGCTGGGCCCCAGCTTGAAACCCTTGACGGCGTTGCGCACGCCGGCGACCTCGGTCTGCTCGTAGATGATCGCGAACGGGCTCTTCTCCAGCACTTCCTTCTGCAGGTGCCGGTACATCTCGATACGCTTGGCCGGATCACTTTCCAGCAAGGCGGCTTCCGTCTCCTTGCTCAATTCCGGCACATCCCAGGCGTTGCGCCAGGCCAGCGTCTGGTTGCTGCTGTCATCGGCATTGTTGGGATTGGACGCGAAAGTCTGGGCGTTGGAGTTGGGATCGAAATAATCCTGCCCCCACTGGCCGATATAGATGTCGTGATTGCGGGCGCGGTATTTGGTCAGCGTCTGCTTGTCGTCGCCGGGGATGATCTCGATCTTGATGCCGGCTTCGGCCGCCGTCTGCTGGATGGCTTCGGCGATGCCGGTCACCGGCTGGCTGTTGCGCACATCCATCGTGACGGAAAACCCGTCCTTCAGGCCGGCCTTCTCCAGCAGTTCCTTCGCCTTGGCCACGTCGAGCTTGTAAGGTTTGTCTTCGATCGAACCGAGCACCCCGGTCGGCAGGAAGGTCTGGTGGACATTGCCGATACCCTTGATCAGGGTGTCGCCGATGGCACCGTAGTCGATCAAATATTTGAACGCCTGCCGCACTTCCGGTTTGGCCAGCTTCTCATTCTTCTGGTTGAGACTGATGTAATACACCGTGCCTTTCGGCGCGCTGGCGAGCGATATCTCGCCGTGCCTGGCCACCGCATCGAGATCGTTCGGTTCCAGGTTGCGGGCGACATCGATGTCACCGGCTTCGAGCGCCAGCCGCTGGGCGGAGCTTTCCTTCATGTGGCGGTAGATGACGCGTGCGAGCTTTGCCTTCTCGCCCCAGTAATTGTCGTTGCGATCCATGACGACCGCCTCGCTGGCCCGCCATTCGCGCAGCTTGAACGGACCGGAGCCCGCCGAATGCGTCTTCAGCCAGTCATTGCCGAAATCATTGTCGTATTTGTAGTCGTCGCCTGGCGTCATCGCCTTGGCGTTTTCGGACACCAGCTTCTTGTCGACCACCGCTCCCACGCCCGCCGCCAGGCAGTTCAACACGAAGCTCGGCGCATAAGGCTTGTCGACCGTGAAAACGAAGGTATCCGGGCCGGTCGCCCTGGCCTTCTCGGCCACATTGTCGCCAGTCAGGCCGAACTGGCCAAGGATGAAGGCCGGACTCTTGTCGAGTTTGATCACACGCTCGAACGAATAGGCGACATCCTCGGCGGTGAGCGGATTGCCGGAAGCGAATTTCAGGCCGGGCTTCAGCTTGAAAGTATAGGTGAGCCTGTCGTCGGAGATGGTCCAGCTTTCCGCCAGATCGCTCGTCACCTTGGTGGTGTCGGCAAGGTCGAAGCGCACAAGCAGGTCGTAGATGTTGGCATTGACCTCGGCAGTCGACAGTTCGAACGCCTCGCCAGGATCCATGGTGATGATCTCGTCGAGGGCATAGGCTTCGACCAGCGTATCGGCAGGCGTTGCCGCGAAGGCCGGGGCCACGCCGATCAGCAGCGCAGACACTGCCGCGCCCACGAACAGGCGGCGAAAGGCGATCTTTTCCATCATCATCATGCTCTCTCCCTTGACGGCCAGGGTTCCCCACCCCGGTTCGATGTCCGTTTGTGCCGGGCCTCCAACCCGGCGGGCACACCTTCAGCGACGGCTGCACACCAGCAGCCGGATCGATGTCGGAGGCCCTCTTGCCCTGAACTTTTTTGTTCAGTGGACAATAAACATTATGTATATACTTTTCCCGGAGTCAATCGTGCTTTTTGCGGTTGAGACAGAGCCGGTTCTTGCCGTATGCGCGTGATTGTGCCCTGTGATGCCTGGAGCGGCTTACGTCCTGCCCTCTGGTAAGATGACGTTATTTTGACAGAAAAAGAACGTCAAGCGCCATTATGTTAGAAATATTTCAAAACTGCGGTGCAGGATGAAATGACTGAATCCGTTCGCCAGCGACTGACCGAAAGCCTCGCCACCGCCACCAGCGCAAACAAGGCGCTTGCCAGCTACATGCTGGCGAACCTCGGCGGCCTGCCCTTCGAGACCTCAGCGACACTGGCCGCCAAGGTCGGCGTGAGCGAACCGACAGTGGGACGCTTTTGCCGCTTGCTCGGCTATGCGCATTTCAAGGAACTGAAGGAGGATCTGAGGGACGGCATCGGCGACAAGCCCTGGCTGGCCGGCGAGCGCCTCAAGGAATTCCGTGAGCGCAGCCACAAGGGCGATGCGCTCGCCCGCAGCCTCGATCTCGAGATCGCCGCACTGCTCAGGATCTACGAGATCGCCAAGACCCCTGAATGGGAGCGAGCGGTCGAACGCCTGGCAACGGTACCCCAGCTCTTTGTCGCCGGCTTCCAGACCGAGCGCGGCATGGCGCAATATTTCGCCACCCAGATGCAATATCTGCGGCCCGGGGTTCAGCTCGCCGACGTCGCCGGCGGCAATTTCAGCGAGATCCTGCTGGCCACGCCGAAGTCGACTGCACTGGTGCTTTTCGAGGCACGTCGCTATTCCCGGCTGACATTCCTGCTGGCGCAGGAAGCGCATCAGGCTGGAATACCGATCACGCTGATCACCGATGCCTTTTGCGACTGGGGTCGTGACCTGGCCGATGAGATGTTCGTGGTGCCGACCGAGTTCGGCATGTTCTGGGATTCGACCGCGCACATGGCCAGCCTTGGCAATCTGCTGATCAACGGCGTCTTCAACGAACTGGATGCATCCGTGGAAGAGCGCATGAACAGGGTCGCCGCCTTGCACGGGAAATTCATCGGCTTTACCGGCGACTGACCGGGATGGAGCATGGGTGTCGAAACAGCAGGAGAGAATGAGCGGTTTGCCGAAGAACTCCACTGCGCCATCACCAGACGGTAAAGACAGCACGGCCCGGAAGCCGGCATCGGAAAAACGTTATGTCGGCCGCGCCGCCGCCATCGGCCTGACCAGGCAGCGTGTCGTCGAGGCAGCGATCGCCCTGATCGACGACGAGGGCCTGACCGGCTTCTCCGTCCGCGCGCTCGCTCGCCGTCTCAATGTCTATCCGGCCGCGCTCTACTGGCATGTCGGCGGCGACAAGACCAACCTGCTGGCCGAGATCTCGGGCTCGCTGATCGCCAGCCTGATGCGGCCCGACGACCTGCCCGACGACTGGCGCGACACCATCCGCATCCTGTTCCGGCGCTTTCGTGCCAGCGTCCACCAGCATCCGCGCGCCGCGCCCTTGCTGGGCCCGCATATCCGCTCCAATGGTGCGCCTAACGCGCCCTGGGTCGAGGTCATCCTGAAGGCGCTGACACAGGCCGGTTTCGAGGGCCAATCGCTGATCGACGCCTTCAACGCCGTGGTCGGTGCGCTGGAAGGCTACATCACCATGGAACTGGCGGCCGATGGCGCGACGGAAGGTTCCGAATGGGTGCAGGCTTTCGATGCGGGACTCGATACGCTCGAAGCATCGCGCTTTCCATTGGTCAGGCAGCACCTGCCGCAGATGTACAACCGCTCCTTCGTCATGCGCTGGAAGAGCGGCGATGTCGCCCCGCTCACCGAGGGCTACGACTTCCTGGTCGAGACCCTCATCCTCGGTCTGGACGCCCAGGCCCGCGCGAAGCCGGTCGTCCCCTAGACCCGCTATCCCTTGACGGCGCCGGCAGTCAGCCCTGCGACGATCTTGCGCTGGAAGAACAGCACCAGCACGATCAGCGGCAAGGTCACGGTGACCGACGCGGCCATGATCGGCCCGAACGGATATTCGTAGCGTGAGTTGCCGGCCAGCAGCCCGATGGCGACAGGCACGGTGCGGCTTCCTTCGGTCAAGGTGAAGGTCAGCGCGAACAGGAACTCGTTCCAGGCGAGGATGAAGGCAAGCAGGCCGGTGCTGACCAGCGCCGGTCCCATCAGCGGCAGAAGAATACTGGTGAGGATGCGCCAGTGCGAACATCCGTCCATGATCGCCGCCTCTTCCAGCTCGCGCGGAAACTCGCGGATGAAGCTGGTCAGCACCCAGGTGGTGAAGGGCAGCGTGAAGATGAGGTAGGCGAAGACCAGCGACCAGACACGGTTGTAGAGGCCGAACCAGCGGATCAGTTCGAACATGCCCGACAGCACCACCACCTGTGGGAAGATCGAGATCATCAGCACGGTCAAAAGCAGCGAACGCCGCTCCGGGAAGTTGAGACGGCCGAGCGCATAGGCGGCCAGTGTCCCCAGGCCCAGCGACAGCGCCGTCGTCGAGATGGCGACGCAGAGCGAGTTGAAGATCGAGGTGGCGAAGTTGGCGTCGCGGAACAGTTCCTTGTAGTGCCTGAAATCCAGCGCCGGCAGCAGCACCGAATTGTAGAGTTCCGCGCCCTGCTTGGTCGAGGAGACGATCGCCCAGTAATAGGGGAACAGCACGTAGAACAGCAGCAGCGCGGTGACGCAGCCGAGGGCAAGCTGGCGCACGCGGCGCATGGCCCTGTAGTAGGCGGCCGAGCGCCGTTTGATGCGCGTGCTCATCGTTCAGCCGCTCCCGAGCGATCGAGCCGCATCGCACCGACGATGAAGATCGCCACGAAGGCGATCAGCAGGAACACCATGGTCGAGGCGGCCGAGCCGACACCGAGTTCCTGGTTGTTGATCAGCCGGTCGCGCGCATAGATCGACATCGTCATGGCGTTGACGTTGGCGCCGGCCAGCACATAGGCGAGGTCGAACATGCGCAGGGCATCAAGCACGCGAAACAGCACCGCGACGCCGATGGTCGGCGCCAGCAGCGGCAAGATGATCGACCACAGCCGCTTCCACCACGGAATGCCGTCGACCTCCGCCGCCTCGAAGATCTCCTCGGGCAGGATCTGCAGACCGGCCAGGATCAACAGCACCATGAACGGCGTCGTCATCCAGACGTCGATGAAGATGACGACACCGAGCAGCAGGGAGCCGTTCGCCACCCAGGCAACACCGTGATCGGCGAGGCCCAGCCCGACGATCGCACGGTTGACCACGCCGAACTGGTCGTTGAGCATCCATTCCCAGATCTTGGTGGAGACGACCACCGGCATCGCCCACGGCACCAGGATCGCCGCACGCACCAGTCCGCGTCCGGGAATGGCGCCATGCACCAGAAGCGCGATCGCCAGCCCGAGCACGGTCTCGATGGCGACCGAGATCGTGGTGAAGACTGCCGTGTTGCGGACTGCCCGCCACCAGACCGGATCGCTGGCAACCTCGACGAAATTGTCGAAACCGACCAGGACGTGATTGGCGCTGTCGTCGAGATAGGCGTCAGTCAGCGAAAAATAGAGCGTGCGCGCCAGCGGCCAGCCTGCCACCAGGACCAGGACGGCGATCAGGGGGGCGACGAACAGCAGCCCCGACCGATGCTCGCGCCGTTCGAGCCTCGTCTTCACGCCCGCACCTCATTGGCCGCGGCCGAGCGCTCATGGCTCATGGAATGGTCGAGCCGGCGGCCATCCGTGTCGAACAGGAAGAGATCTTCGAAGCGCCAGTCCAGGTCGACGGATGTACCGAGCGCCGTCCTGCCCAACGAATTCGGCAATCTGACGGACCATGCAATGTCCGGTGCGATGCGCACATAAGCGAGATGTTCGTGACCGAGGTCTTCCAGCCGTTCGAGCGTGCCTGTGACCTTGCCTTGTCCCTGGGCGGCAATTGACACGGCCTCGGGCCGAATGCCGATTTCGGCCGGCCTTCCAGGACTGGACAGCGCGACATCCAGCGACAGGTTTCCCGGTCCCTGCACGCTGCAACCGGCACCGGAAGCGCTTGCAGAGACAGCCATGAAGTTCATGCGCGGGCTGCCGATGAAGCCGGCGACGAAGCGGTTCTGCGGCGCATGATAGAGTTGCTGCGGCGTGCCGATCTGCTCGATGCGCCCTTTGTTCAGGACGACGATGCGGTCGGCCAGCGTCATCGCCTCGACCTGGTCGTGGGTGACATAGATCATCGTCGCCGCCAGGTTGGCGTGCAGCTTGGCGATCTCCATGCGCATTTCCATGCGCAGGTCGGAATCGAGGTTGGACAGCGGTTCGTCGAACAGGAACACCTCGGGCTGGCGCACCAGCGCGCGGCCGATCGCCACCCGCTGGCGCTGTCCGCCGGAGAGTTCGCGTGGGCGCCGCGACAACAGATGATCGATCTTCAGCGTTGCCGCGACTTCCGCCACCTTGGCGTCGATTTCCTGCCGCGACAGGCCGAGCGTCTCCAGCGCGAAGCCTATGTTGCGGGCGATCGTCATGTGCGGGTAGAGCGCATAGCTCTGGAAGACGAAGGCAATGCCGCGTTTCGAGGCGGGGATATCCGTCACCACCTCGCCGTCGATGACGACGTCGCCGGCGCCGACCGGCACCAGTCCCGCGATCAGGCGCAGCAAGGTCGACTTGCCGCAACCCGAAGGCCCGACGAAGACGACGAGTTCGCCATCGGCGATTTCGAGATCGACGTCGGTGATGACCGGAACGTGGCCAAATGACTTGGACACTGACCGCAAGGCAACTGATGCCATGGCATCCTCTGGCTGTATTTAAGGCAAATGACTGGTTCCGGCGCCGTCCGACTCCGGAACCAGTCGCGAAAGCTAACGGCTTTCCTTGAGCTTCTCCAGCCGACCGGACAGGTCGGTCAGCGTCTTGTCGACATCCGCGCCATCGGCGATGATCTCGTGGACGGCACGGTAGAAAGCCTGCGAGACGCGGTTGTAACTCGACCCGGTATAGCCGGATGGGCGCGCCACGGAGCCGTCGAAGGCCGCCTGCGCATCGGCAAGGAACGGCAGTTTCGCCAGCACGTCCTTGTCGCTGTAGAGCGACTTCTGCGTCGGGTTGTAGGCGCCTTCGATGGCACGCATCTTCTGCACCTCAGGCCCGACGAGATAGCGCAGCAGCTGGGTCGAAAGCTCGGGCTTGGCCGTGTATTTCGAAATGCCGAGATACATCGGGCCAAGGCAGCCGCTCGACTTCTGGCCATCCGCGCCGACTGGCAGCGCCATCATGCCGACCTTGCCGGCGACCTTGGAACCGTCGGCCTGCGACGTGCCCCAGACATAGGGCCAGTTGCGGTGGAAGACGGCATTGCCCGCTTCGAACACCGCGCGAGAGGTTTCCTCGTCATAGCCAAGCACGCCTTCCGGGCTGATCGTCTTGACCCAGTCCTTGGCGCGCGTCAGTGCCTTCGCGGCCGCCGGGTTGTTGATCGAAACCTTGCCATCCGGCTCGATGATGGTGCCGCCACCGCTGGAGG
Source organism: Mesorhizobium sp. NPDC059025 (assembly GCF_042739655.1). Lineage (NCBI taxonomy): Bacteria > Pseudomonadati > Pseudomonadota > Alphaproteobacteria > Hyphomicrobiales > Phyllobacteriaceae > Mesorhizobium > Mesorhizobium sp. NPDC059025. The sequence continues at coordinate 9,921 of NZ_JBHYIM010000019.1, forward strand.
CTACCCATTCGATGGCGTCGCAGGTCAGGCCCTCGTAACTCTTGCCCTGCCAGGTGAAGCCCCAGAGGTCGGGATTGCCGGCCGCCCGTTCCTTCTCCTGGATGAGCTTGGCCGTTTCGGTCAGTTCGTCCCAGGTCTTCGGCGGCTGCTTGCCGTATTTCTCCAGCAGGTCCTTGCGGTAGTACATCAGCCCGGTATCCATGTACCAGGGCAGCGCCACCAGCCGGCCATCCTGGGTGGTGGCCGCATCGATGGTCGACTGGAAATGCTGCGCCACTTCCTCGGCCGGGACCAACGGCTTGAGGTCCAGCATGTTGCGCTGGAGCATACCGATCCAGATCACGTCGATAAACAGCACGTCGGCATCGGCGGACTGGGCCGCGAGAAGCTGCTGGTAGATTGGAATGGCGTCGTCGAGCAGCGCCGGCATCTTGGTGATCTTCACCTCGTTGCCGGTCTTTTCCTTGAAGCCGGCGGCTGCCTTGGCGCAAAGCTCATACTCGCTGGCGCCGCAGAACATGGAGACGGTGTCCGCCCAGGCGGACGTCGCCGCTGTCGAAAAAAGCATGGCCGCGCCAAGCGCGATGGATCTCATCATCATTGTCTCGTTCCCTCTGTTGTTGTTTCGGATGATGTCGGTGACTGGCTATCGCGCGCGCTTCTCCTTCCCGTCTTGTGAAACACGTGCGAGCAGATCGGCTTCGCGCGGCAGGGCGCGACCTCCATAGTCGGTGGTGGAGAGCGAGCCGCAGATGACGGCGTAGCGGAGCGCCTCCTCGAACGGCGCGCCGCGCAGCACGCCATAGATGAGGCCGGCGTTGAAGGAATCGCCGGCCCCAGTCGTGTCGACGACCTCGACCTTCGGCGCGGGCACGGCATAGCGGCGCCCTTCATGGCTGGCGATGGCGCCATTGGCACCGCACTTGATCACCACCGTCGGTACGTGACGTTCCAGCACGCCGAGCGCGGTCTCGGCATCCGCCGCCCCGGTGAACTGGATGGCTTCGCTCTCGTTGGGCACGAACATGTCCAGTGCCTGCAGGACATCGACAACCCCCTCGGCCTCGATGCCGAAATCGAGATGCTGGCACTCGCCGCAGACCAGAACGCCGTTCCGGCGTGCACCCCTGGTCAGGGCAAGCCGCTCGGCGCTCCTGGAAAACCCCTGGAGCATCAGCACCAGCGGCTGCGCGACCTCGACATCTTCGGCTGTGGGGTCGCGGTCGTGTTCGTCGACATAGCTGATGAAGCCGCGATCCTGCTGAAAGGAAAAAGCGGCGCTGACCCGGCGCAGCGGACCGTCATGCCACTGGAACAGGCCTTCGTCGATGCCTTCGCGCCGCACCTCGTCCAGCACCATGCGGCTGAAGATGTCGGTGCCGAAACCACACCACCAGCCGGCCTTCAGCCCGAGCCGCGTCAGTGCCAGCGCCGTCGTGTAGCTGGCACCCGGCAGGTCGTCGAAACTCCCGGCCCAGATGTCGGTTCCCAGGCGCGGCAATGCTGGCAGGTCGGTGAAGATCAGGTCGTAGTAATATTCCCCCACAACCATGACGTCGTAACGATTGGCCGGCGCGGGTTCCGTCATCAGCGCCACTCGCCGACATAGGCGGCATGCGCCTTGAGATATTCATCCACCAGCGGCTCGGCCCGCGAATAGGACAAGACAAGCGGGTGCGCCGCCAGCGCTTCCACCGCGATGTCGCGGCGGCGCTCGCGTATGGCCGCAACCGCCAGCCGTTCGTAGTGCTTGACGTTCTGGACGAGCTGCGACTGCGCCGCAGGCATCGCACCGATCTTGGTCGGACGCACGCCGTCCCTGTCGATCACGCAGCTCACTTCCACCACGTCGTCGGCGCGCAGGCCGTCAATGGCATCGCCGTTGCGGATGTTGAGCCCGCTATAGCAGGGCACACCGGTCTGCAATGCGTCGACAAGGTTGAGCGCGACACCGGCGTAACCTTCTCCTTCATGGCCGGTCGTTTCTTCCGGCAGGGTGGCATTGCGGTCCGCCTCTTCCATGCTGGGCGCGTCGCCACGGGCATAATGCATGTAGGTGGCGTTGCGGCGCTGCTCATAGGCGAAATAGGCAGACAGCGCCTCATCGGCGTTCTGCGTGACACCGATCTCCTTCAGCCGGGCCATCAGCGAACGGTTGAGATCGCGCACTTCCTCGCCGCGGGTGCGCTTGTCGTTCTGCACGGCGGCAACCGCCTTTTCCGCATAGTAATAATAATAGAGATATTCGTTGATCCAGAGGCGATGACGGCGCACGACCGACGGCGAGAACATGCGCTGCGAAGTCGAGGCCAGGAAATCGTCATCGTCGAGCAGGTCCTGCAGCACTTCCTTGCCGTTCACATAGGCGGCACGCGTGAACGACAGATGGTTCAGGCCGAAGACCTCGGTGCGGACATCGTTCTGAGGCACGTGAAAGCGCGATGCGATGGCTTCCTGCGCGCCGTTGGCGCCGTCACAGATGCCGATGGCGCGATCGAAACCGGCATCCTGCAGGGCCTGCGTGACCAGGCCGGCCGGATTGGTGAAATTGAACAGCCAGGCCTTGGGGCTGACCCGCTGCAGCTGCGCGGCATAGTCGAGAATGACCGGAATGCTGCGTAGTGCCATGGCGAAGCCGCCGGGGCCCGTCGTCTCCTGCCCCAGCACATCATGGGCCAGCGCGATGCGCTCGTCCTTGATGCGGCCTTCCTCGTCGCCGGGACGAACCGTGGTGACGACGTAGGAAGCTCCGTCGAGCGCCCGCTCGGTGTCCGAGGCCGTCGAAATACGCACCCGCGACTGCATGCGCGTGGCGAGTTCGGAACTCAGCGTGCCGAAGACCTCCAGCTTCTCGGCATTGATGTCGTGGAGGCAGATTTCCGTCAGCCCGCTTCGCTCGGCACGCCGCAGGGCCGACCCCACGAACAAGGGCGCGCGCACGCCTCCACCACCGATCAATGTCAGCTTCATCTGTCCCTCATGCTGTGCCGTGACAAGCCAATTAGAACTGGATATAACCAGTAATGTCAATGAACATTTGTTGCTTAAACACAGCCCGGCATGCCAGAAGATTTTCACGATGCCTCGCGCCGGTTCCAGCGATAACGGCATCCGCCCAACCGGAGATCATCGTTGAAGGACGCACGTCCCATCCAGCCAGTCGACCGCAACGATCCGGCACCGCTTTACATGCAGGTTCGACGGCACATCATGAACCTGATCGAGAACGGACGGCAGCCGCTCAATTCAAAACTGTCCTCGGAACGCGAACTGGTGGAACTGCTCGGCGTCAGCCGGATCACCGTGCGCCAGGCGCTGAAAGATCTCGAGCATGACGGCTATATCGCAAGCCATCCCGGCAAGGGCTTCTACGTCACCGGCGGCAAGACCAAGCCTTTCGAGCTCGACCTGCTGAAGAGTTTCACATCGACGGCGATCACCACCAACCGCAAGCCGGGAAGCCGGCTGATCGAAGGCCGGGTCGGCAAGGCCGACCGCGAGATCACCCGGCCGCTGTTCCTGCCGGACGGCGCCGACGTCGTCTATCTACGGCGCCTGCGCTTTCTCGATGATGTACCGGTGACGGTGCAGGAGGACTGGCTGTCGCCGGCGACAGCCCCCGGCCTGCTCGAGCTCGACTGGTCGAGCGGCAACCGCTCGCTCTATGGCGAACTGCGCGAACGCTATTCGGTCGTCCCGGTGCGCGGAGAAACGATCGTCAGCGCGCGGCTGCTGACCAGCGAAGAGGTGGTGCTGCTGCAGGTCGAAGCGCCCGCAGCCGCCCTGGTCATCGACCAGATCGCCTTCGACAGCGAAAACAGGCCGGTGAACCTGTCGGTATCGGTGACGCTGCATCCGCAGGTGCTGTCGCAGGCCTGAGGCAAGCTTTCGAGCCTTATCTGCGCCGGTGGTCCGGAAAGGCGACGGCCTCCGGTGCATTCGCCCAGCTCTGCAAGGTCTGGCCACCATCGATCAACCAATCGACGCCGGTGACATGGCGCGATTCCTCGGCTGCGAGGAATGCGACGGCGGCGGCAACGTCTTCCGGCTGCCCGATCCGGCGCAGCGGAATGCGGTCGGCGAAACGCTGGATGCCTGAAAGATAACCCGCACGATCGGCTGCGGGCACGCCGAGCGTCGTCTCGATGACGCCGGGGCAGATCGCATTGACCCGGATGCCGTAAGGTGCGGCATCGAGAGCCGCGACGCGTGTCAGGCCGACCACCCCATGCTTGGTCGACGCATAACCGGCACCTCCGGACAGGACATCCCAACCAGCCATGGACGATCCCATGTTGACGATCGAACCCTCCACGCCGGCTGCAATCATCGCGCGAAGCGAAGACTGGAGCACAAGGAACATGCTGCGCAGATTGACGCGGACAATGGCATCCCAGTCTTCGACCGGAAGTTCATGGACCGGCGCGACCTTGCCGGAGATGCCGGCATTGTTGAAGACGACATCGAGCCTGCCGAAGGCCTCCACGGTTTTCGCAACCGCTCCATCGGCAGCGGCCGCGTCCGAGACGTCCGCTGCGACCGCGATCGCATTGTCGCCGATGGTTGCCGCTGTCGCCAGAGCCCGCTTTTCATCGATGTCGACGATCGCCACCCGGGCGCCTTCTTGCGCAAAACGCAGCGCAGTCGCACTGCCGATCGCGCCGCCGCCCCCGGTCACCAATGCGACCTTGCCTTCGAAACGCTGCATCGCGAACTCCTTCAATTTTCGTAGTCCCGCCAGGAATGCCGCGGTGTGAACCCCAATGTGGCCCGGGCGTGGTCATTGTCTATGACGGAGGTGAAGCCCAGCAGGGCCGGTGAAACCGGCGTGGTCGGGAAAGCCCTGGCAACAAGTGTTTCCGTCGGTTCTTCCGAATAGGTGTCGGCCGCGCTCAGGAAGGTGCGCAGGTGGCCGTCGCCATTCCAGCCAAGAGCCTGCACGAAAGCCTCGGCGGCGTCGCGAGCGTCGAGATAGCTCCACAGATCTCTCGCGGATTCCTCGAGGCGACGGCGTGGCACGACCGCTTCGAGGAAATCGCGTGGCGTCTGGATCCAGGGCATGCGCAGGCTGACCGCTGAAAACGCGCCGCGGCGCACCGCTGCCTCGACAATTTCCTCGCCCAGCCATTTCGACAGGCCATAGGCATCCTGCGCACCAATAGGATGGTTCTCGTCGATCGGAAGATATGCGGGCGCCGGGAGGATCTGCGCGAAAGGATAGCCGAGCACGCTGAAGGAAGAGGCATAGATGAAACGCTCCGCTCCGTTCAGGACCGCCGCCTCCGTGACGTTGTAGGCCAAAGCCATGTTGGTTGCGAAAACTTCGGAGGCAGCCTTACCCGTCGGGCGCGGAATGGCGGCGATATGCGCGACGGCGTCACAATCACGGATCAACTGAAGTGCGACGCCGAGATCGGTCAGGTCGGCGTCGACATGGACCCAGCCATGATCCGTCCTCGGTGGAACGGCGTCGATGCCGCGAACATCGTGGCCTGCGGCAACAAAGGCGCCTGCAACGTGGCGACCGAGGAGCCCGCTGGATCCCGTGACGACGATTTTCATGTGATGCCTCCCTCCAGGCTTGGTAGAACCGCACGAATATCATTGATGGTCAAACAATCTAAGCCCCTCATTCCGATAAGTTGTCAATGCATTCTCCCTTCTCCTAAAAAGCTCCAGGATGCGGTAAACGTCGGGTTGCGCTGCACCATTCCGGGCTCGGCCGAAATCGAACCGGCAAGGATTGACTTGGAAACCGTGCGGGTTTTTTGTATGACCACCAACAATCGGTTCACACCGGGGAGGATTGGGCATGGCATTGGATAGTTTCTCGTCGCATCGGCAGGAAGGCGGGATCACCCTCGATCCGGGCCGGACCGCGGTGGTCGTCGTCGACATGATCAACGACTTCTGCAAGCCGGGTGGCGCAATGGTTCTGCCGGGTTGCGAAACCCTGCTTGGACCGCAGTTGCGTATCATTGATACGGCCCGCAAGATCGGCGCGCCGGTTATCTGGGTCCAGGACGCACATCGGCCCGGCCTGCGCCGGGACCGCGAATTCCTCAAGCGATCGCCGCACTGCATCGAGGGCACCTGGGGCGTTGACGTCATCGACGAACTCGGCGCCCGACCTGATGAGATCCATCTCATAAAGCGTCGTTTCTCGGCCTTCTTTCAGACCGATCTCGACCTGACGCTCAAGGACATGATGGTCGACCAGTTGGTCGTCTTCGGGGTCGTCACCAATATCTGCGTGCGCTCCACCGTCCATGACGCATTCTTCAACGGCTATCAGGTCGTGGTCCCAGCCGATTGCTGCGCGGCGACAGGCCCGCGCGAGCAGGAAAGCACGCTCTACGACATTTCGACCCATTTCGGTGTCGTCAGCGATTCCAACACCGTTGTTCGGGCGCTCACGGAAGGCGCCTTCGTGGAAAACGCAAACATCGCAGCCTGAAACGGCACGCGCGATTGAGCCTTCCAGCCGAAAGGTAATGCAGTTCGTGACATCCCTCGATAACGACGCTCAAGGATCGAACCCGGCCAGGTCCGACAAGATCAGCCGGGAAGAGGCGGTGGTCCGCTATGCCGAGACAGGCTACGATCTCGACGTACATCCCGCCCATGTGGTGCGCCGCGCGCACCAGCGCGCGACGCTCTGTTTCCAGCAGATCATGGCAGGTGAAGACCTGTCACCGACGCAGTTCGCTGCCTTGGCCACCATTCTCAAGCATGGCGAGGTTTCGCAGAACCAGCTCGGCCGCATGACGGCAATCGATCCCTCGACGATCAGCCTTGTGGTCCGCAAGCTGCTCAAACAGGGACTGATCATCCGCAGCCCCTCCAAGACGGATCAACGCCTGGCGATCATCACCCTTACCGATGAAGGAACCCGCTACACGCTCGAACGGCTGGAGCGGAGCGTCGAGGTGGGCAGGCGTCTGCTCGCGCCGCTTTCGGCCCCTGAACAGATCACGCTTCTGAGGTTGCTGCTGCGCATCAGCGAGGACGAAACCGGTGGCCCGGAAGGCAAATGACCCTCTGACCTGACAGACGATCGCTTGATCTGACGGCAAGGAACGTCGGCGTTACCGGCGGATGTCTTTGCTCGCGCCCGTAACAACAAAAGCAGACAGGGAAACATTCATGTCGCACGACCAGCCAAGCACCCCCTCCGCAAGCGGCAGGACCCTCATCCGCAACATCGGCCTCCTCCTCAGCGGGAATATCGGGCAGCCGATACTGGAAGCGGATGCAATTCGGGTCGAGGACGGACTGATAACCGGGATCGGCACAACCGAAGAGCTCGCAGACGGGGACGATGCGACCGTGATCGACGCGAACGGCTGCGTGGTCACGCCCGGCCTGATCGACAATCACGTCCATCCTGCGGCAGGCGACTGGACCCCACGACAGAACCAGATCGGCTGGATCGACTCGACCCTGCACGGTGGCGTCACCACGATCATATCCGCCGGCGAAGCCCACTATCCCGGCCGCCCGAAGGATATCGTCGGCGTCAAGGCACTTGGCATCGCGTCGCAGCGCTCCTTTGCAAACTTCAGGCCCGGCGGCATGAAGATCATTGCCGGGGCGCCGGTGCTCGAACCAGGCATGACCGAAGCCGATTTCAGGGAACTGGCAGAAGCCGGCGTGACGCTGATCGGCGAGGTCGGGCTCGGCGGCGTCAAGGATGGACCTACAGGCCGCCAGATGATCGCCTGGGCGCGCAAATACGGCATGACCTCGATGACCCATACCGGCGGCCCCTCGATCCCCGGTTCGGGCCGCATCGGCGCCGATGTCGTTATCGAGGTGGATGCCGATGTGATTGCCCATGTGAACGGTGGCCCTACCGCCCTGCCCGACGAAGAGATCCGACGCGTCTGCGAAGAAAGCACGCGGGCCCTGGAAATCGTCCACAACGGCAACCTGCGCACCGGCCTGTTCGTCCTCGACATTGCCAGGCAGCGCAACGAGCTTGGCCGTGTCGTGCTCGGCACCGACGGGCCGGCAGGTTCGGGCGTGCAGCCACTCGGCATCCTGCGTACCATCTGCCACCTTGCCTCGCTGGGCGGAGTGCCGACCGAAACGGCATTCTGCTTCGCGACCGGCAACACGGCGCGGGTGCGCAACCTCGACGATCGCGGCCTGATAGAACCCGGCCGGGCCGCCGACCTCGTCTTCATGGACCAGGCCGCGGGCGGAATAGGCAACGGGTTTCTGGATAGCCTGGCGCTCGGCAATCTTCCCGGGATCGGCATGATCATGATCGATGGCGTGGTGCGGACGGCACGCAGCCGCAACACACCGCCTGCGATCCGAGTACCGGAAGTGGTCGCCTGAGCCACACCAGGAAGAAAGAAGAAAGGCGGCCTGATGGCCGCCTTTAGTTTGTCAGTTCACGCCGTCGTTGCCGACGATCTTGTCTTTGCTCAGTCCGCCAACCCGCGGTAACGGCCGGCCGGAATCGGTAATGGCGATGGCGACCACGAGTTCGTCGTCTCGCGGTGCGTCGGGCACGCGCACTTCCATGCCGTCAAAATGGCTGCGCACCTTGGCTGCATCCTTGTGGCCAAGGGGAATGTCGAGCGGCACGCCCATGCCGCCGCGCTTCTTGGATGATGGAATGAGCGCAGCACCCTTGCCGAGCACTTCCCGAAAAGGTGCGCCAAGCTTCGGATGCAGGATCGCCGCCGCATGCTCCAGCTCGCCCTCTGCGCCGACCGCCACGGCCTTGCCGAAACTTTCAACCTCGCTGCCCGCAATGCCCAATGCGGCAACCGCCCGGCGTGGCAATATGTCCCCCAGGGCCTCTCCGACCGCGATCAGCTCGGAAAGATCGTCGACATACCGGCCGGCATAAGGATTGTGGATGACGGCAATGGCGGCGGCCCGTCGCGTCGGCGGATCGACGGGCCTGGAGCCCTCCGTGCGGACTTCTTCGACAACCGTGATGATCCGGCGTATTCGCGCGTTCATCGCAAGCCGTCCTCGCCCTTGACGTCCGCGGCCAGAAGGCCACCCGCACGAGCATGCACGCGGGCTCCGGTGGTCATGGCAAGCACCAGGACCATCTCATTGTTTCGCGGGGCATCGTTGATGCCGGCCTCGATGGCGTCGAAATGGCTGCGCACATAGGAGGCGTTGATATGGGTGATCGGAATGTCGATGCGGACTCCCGGCCCGCCGACCTTCTTGCTCGACGGGACGATGGCCTTCGCGCCACCAAGCAGTTCGCGCATCGCGTATCCCCCGGGATTGTGCCACAGCGCGCCATGTTCCAGCTCGCCGCCGCCGCCGACCACGGCCCCCTTGCCATAACCTTCGACCGCGGCAGCATCACCGCCAAGCGCATCGACAAGTTTACGCGCCATCTCCAGCCCGAGCGGCTTCAGGTCCTCCATGAAAGGCTGGATATCCTCGACATAGCGGCCGGCATAAGGATTGGCGATGACGGCGAGAACGACACCGCGCTTGACAGGATCGCTGCGCACAGGCCCGCCCTCGTGAAAAATCTCCTCGACCTGCACGACCATTTTCCTGACGACCACGTCTGGCATCGCTTGTCCCGATCTCCCGCTGAAACTTGTTAGAGTATCAACAATTATTGTTCAGCGAACTTTGTCAAGCCATGTGACGGAAAGCCGCCTTTTTCCTCAGCTGAGCAACGGTTCTGGACAAATTCTTCGCCAATTGACAGTTTGTGTAGCCGACCATAAAGTCATACGACCACCAACGAGTTTGGGATGTCGGGAAGCGAACCCACGGCTTTGGAGGCGGGAGCTTTAAAGGGGAGTGAGATGAAAAGCGTATTCCAAAAATGCCTGATCGCCGGTGTTGCCCTGGCTGCATCGTTTGGCTCGGCCGCTGCCGCCAACGGCAAGGTCTCGGTCGCCGCGATTTCCGGATATTTCGCGCAGGGCTTCGGTGTCTCGATCGTCAATGGTCTCAACAAGGCCAAGGACGAATTCGGCATCGATCTCAAACTGGTCGACACCGGCAACCGCGCACTCGACTATGAGGAACAATTCGCCAATCTGGCCAAAGGCGGCCAGTATGACCTGATCTTCGTGATGGGCTGGGAACTGGTCGATGCGCTTCAGAAGGCAAGTGCCGCCTATCCGAACCAGCGCTTCGTGTTCATCGACGGTGTGCTCGACAGCGACAAGATGATCTACGCCAACTTCGCCGAGGAACAGGGTTCCTTCGTCGCAGGTGCACTTGCCGGCATGATCGAAGACAAGGGCAGCGCTTTCGAAAAGATCGGCGATGGCAAGGCAATCGGCTTCGTCGGCGGCCGCGACATCCCCGTCATCCGCAACTTCCTCGGCGGCTATGAGCAGGGCTCCAAATATGCCGCGCCCGACGTCAAGGTGAACTCCGTCTTCGCCGGCACGTTCGATGATCCTGCCAAGGGCAGCGAACTTGCGCAGGCGCTTTATGGACAAGGCACCGACATCGTCTACAACGTCGCCGGCCCGACCGGCGAAGGCGTGATGCAGGCAAGTGCCGCCGTCGACAAATATTCCATCGGCGTCGACGTCGACATGTGCGCTTCCGCGCCGGGCAACGTGCTTGCCTCGATGCTCAAGCGCGGCGATATCGCCGTCTACAGCCTGATCAAGGACGAGGTCGAAGGCCGCAAGATCACCGCGGGTACCCGCACTTTCGATCTGGCCTCCGGCGGCGTCGAGGTGAAGATCTGCGACGACATCGCACCTTCGATCCCGACCGAGGTGACCGCCAAGCTCGACGAGATCAAGAAGGGCATCGCGGACGGCTCGATCAAGGTCGAGCGTCACAAGTAAGCGCCCGCATCCGGGGGCGGCATTGCCGCCCACCGGAGCGATCTTTTCCCGAAAATCAGGTAGACATCGATCGGCCCCATCCGTGGGGCTGATCGGCTCAACTTGCGAGGCTCTCGTGTCGGACACGTCGCCAGCCAGAACACAGGATACCACCTCGTCGGCGGAGTACGCCGTCGAGCTGGTCGACATCACCAAGCGCTTCGGCGCATTCACGGCCAATGAGAGCGTCGATCTCCGCGTCAGGCGCGGTGAGATCCACGCCATCATCGGCGAGAACGGTGCCGGCAAGACGACGCTGATGAACATCCTGTTCGGCTTGTTGCAGCCGGACGAAGGCAGGATCGTGCTCAACGGCAAGGAAACCGTGGTGAGCGATCCCGCCACCGCGATCGATGCCGGCCTCGGCATGGTGCACCAGCACTTCAAGCTGGTGCCTTCGCTTTCGGTTGCCGACAATGTCTTTCTGGGCATGGAGATCCGCCGCAATGGCCTGATCGATCATGCCGCGCAGGTCCAGAAGACCCGCGAACTCTCCGACCGCTTCGGGCTCAAGGTCGAGCCGCAGGAACGCGTTTCGCTGTTGTCGGTCGGCATCGAACAGCGCATCGAGATCCTGAAGGTGCTGGCGCGCGGCGCACGCACCATCATCCTGGATGAGCCGACAGCCGTCCTCACCCCGCAGGAAAGCCGCGAACTCTTCCAGACGCTGCGCGGCTTCGTTGCAGACGGCATGACGGTCATCTTCATCTCGCACCACCTCGAGGAAGTGATGGAGGTCTCCGACACGGTGACAGTGCTGCGCCACGGCAAGCATGTGGCCACGCGTCCGACAGCCGAGCTCACCAAGGACGACCTGGTGCGGATGATGGTCGGCCGCGACGTCTCCTTCGAGCGCCGCCCGCGCACCAGGACCTCGGGCGAGGTCGTGCTCGACGTCAAGAACCTGTGGGCTCGCGACGAGCGCCGTCTGCCGGCGCTGCGCGACGCAAGCTTCGCCGTGCGCGCGGGTGAGATCGTCGGCATCGCAGGCGTCGCCGGCAACGGCCAGACGGAGCTTGCCGAGGTGCTGGCGGGCCTGCGCCCGGCGAGCCACGGATCGGCCATGCTGAAAGGGCGCGATCTGGCGGCATTGACGCCGGCGGCAATTCGCGCGGCCGGCCTTGCCCATGTCCCGGGCGACCGCATGGTGCGCGGGGTCGACGGCAGCGCCTCGATCTCGTCGAACCTGCTGATGGGCCGCCAGTTCAAGGCCCCGTGGAGCCGGAACGGCGTTCTCGACTGGAGGGCCGCCGCGAACCAGGCTGTCGAAATGATCAAGCGTTTCGACATCCGCGCACGCGGCCCGGAAGACACGGTCAAGCGGTTGTCGGGCGGCAACATCCAGAAGGTGGTGCTCGCGCGCGAATTCACGAACGACGCGGATTTCCTTCTGATCGATCAGCCGACGCGGGGCGTCGACATCGGTGCGCAGGAATCCATCCATGACGAGATCATGCGCCAGCGTGCCGCCGGCCGCGCCGTACTCGTCATTTCGGTGCAGCTCGACGAATTGCTCACCCTGGCCGATCGCATCCTGGTGATGTTCAACGGCCGGATCATGGGCGAAGTCGAGGGCGATGGCGCCGACAGTGAAAGGATCGGCATGATGATGGCAGGCTTGAGCGCCAGCTCGGCAGCAGGTGGGGTCGCGGCATGAGTGACAGGTTGCGCGCATTCTATGGGCAGCTCATCGCGCTGGCGATCGCCCTGGCCCTCGGGGCCTTGATCATCGTGCTGATCGACGAGAGCCCGATCAATGTTTTCATGACCCTGGTCAGGGGCGCCTTCGGCGACCAATCCAAGATCGCAGGCACCTTGTTGCAGACGACACCGATCCTCATCTGCGGCATCGCCGCCTGCATCGGCCTGCGCGGCGGCATGTTCAATGTCGGCATCGAAGGACAGCTCTTTCTCGGTGGCTTTGCGGCCGCCTGGGTCGGCTTCGCCCTGCCGCTGCCGGCCGGCCTGCATGTCGTGGTCGGCATGGTTGCCGCCGTCCTTGCCGGCGCTGCCTGGGTCGCCATCCCCGCTTATTTCCGTGCCCGCTACAACACCAACGAGGTCGTCTCGACGATCCTGTCGAACTATGTCGCCGTGCTGCTGACCTCCTATTTCACGATCTTCCTGTTCAAGCGCCCCGGCGGCTGGTCGGAAACCCCACCCATCCTGCCCACGGCCTATCTGCCGGAACTGTTCTCCTTCTCCCGGCTCAACTGGGGACTGATCATCGGCCTGGTGCTGGCCTTCTTCGTCGCCTGGTTCTTCCGCCGTACCGCCAAGGGCTATTCGATCTCGATGGTCGGCTCGGCTCCGAAATTCGCCGAATATGGCGGCATCGACGTCAAGCGCCAGGGCTTCCTGGTGTTGCTCGCATCAGGTGCCGTGGGCGGTCTGGCCGGCGGTGTGGAGACCCTCGGTGTCCACCACCGTTTCATGGAAGGTTTCGCGCCCGGCTTCGGCTTCGATGGGCTGATCGCTGCCCTGCTCGCCAACGGATCGCCCATCGTCACCATCTTCACCGCGCTGTTCTTCGGAGCGCTGCGCAACGGCTCGCTTCTGCTCGAGACCGACACCAGCGCATCGCGCGAGATCATCACGGTGATCCAGGCGCTGATCATCCTCGCCGTTTCCGCCCAGGTGCTGATGAAGCGTCGCGGCGACAGCACCGCAGGAGAGCGTCGATGGAAGTTCTAGACAAACTCCTCAACGTCGCCCTGCTGGTGGCGACACTGCGCACGACGGCACCGATCCTGCTGGTGGCCCTGGGCGGTTCCTTCACCACGAAGGCCGGCATCTTCAACATCGGCCTCGAAGGCCAGATGCTGGTTGGCGCCTTCTTCGCCGTGCTCGGTTCGATCTGGTCCGGTTCCGCGCTGATCGGCGTCGCCTGCGGCATTGCCGCAGCGCTCGTGTTTGCACTGGCTTTCGCGGTGCTGGTCGTCTCCTTTCGGGCAAACGAGGTCGTGGTCGGCCTGGCACTCAACATCCTGGCCGGCGGCATGACCATCTCGCTGATGAAGGCGATCTTCGGCACCCGAGGCTCGATCGTCGGCCAGAAGATCGTCGGGCTGCCGAAGGTCCAGATCCCCGGTGCCCGTGACCTGCTCGGCTCCTGGGCGCCGCTCATCTCCGGCTACACGCCCATGGTCTATGTCGCCTTCATCGCCGTTCCTCTCCTGGTGCTGTTCTACAAGTGCACCCGGCTCGGCCTCTACATTCGCGTCGTCGGCGAAAAGCCGGAGGCTGCCGAGGCGCTCGGCATCTCGATCACACGCGTTCGCTACACTGCCTCGCTGCTTTGCGGCCTGCTTGCCGGCCTTGCCGGTGCGCATCTGTCGCTCGGCTATATCACCATGTTCACCGAGAACATGTCATCCGGCCGCGGTTTCATGGCGGTCGCTATCCTGATCTTCTCGGCGGGCGATCCGCTCAAGGTTCTGGCCGGCTGCCTGCTGTTCGGTTTTGCCGACGCGTTCTCACTGCGCCTCCAGACCTTCGGCTTCCCGTCCTACCTCATCCTGGCAGTGCCCTATCTGGTCGCATTGGTGGCGCTGTTCGCGCTGTCCTACCGCAGCCGCCCCAGGATCATCCGTGAAACGCTGGAGAGTATGAGGAAGATGCTCTCCGTCGAAGAGAAGCCGAGTCAAACCGGCAGCAACCTCCCGCGCTGAAGGATCATATCAAGACAATGGAACGCATAATCCTCGACGTCGATTCCGCCGGCGACGATATCCTCGCCGTGCTCTTCGCCGCGGCAAATCCGAACGTGAAACTCGAAGCGGTGACGACCGTGACGGGTGCAGCCGGCGCCATCGAGCAAGTCACCAATGTGGTGCTCAACACCCTGTCGCTCGCAGGCCGCGACGACATTGCGGTTCATGCCGGCGCCTGGCGGCCCATCGTCGGCCACTCCAAGGCCGACATGGAAGCGCCGGTGCATTTCGAGAAGACGTTGACGGCGCGCTTCGGCGACCGGCTGAAGAAGTTCAACCCACCGGCACCCAGGCCGAAGCGTCTGGCAACACCCGGCCATGCCGTCGACTTCATCATCAAGACCGTGATGGCAAATCCGGGCGAGATCACGCTCGTCACCACAGGCCCGCTGACCAATGCGGCCATGGCGCTGCTGCAGGAACCGCGGCTTGCAAAGCTGCTCAAGCGCCTGCTGGTGCTGGGCGGCACCTTCACGACTCCCGGCAACATAACGCCGGTGACCGAATACAACATCTGGGCCGATCCCGAAGCATCGCGCATCGTGCTCAATGCTGAAGTCGACAAGATCCTGGTTCCTCTCGACATATGCGAAGACAACCGTGTCGCCACCTCCATGCTGACGCGCGACGACATCGCCGACATGCAGGCGACGGCAAAGGACAATCCGGTCCTCGACATGATCGCCGACGTCTTTCCGATCTACATCGACATCTGGCGCGAATTCTTCGGGCTTGTCGGCTTCCCGCTCGATGACGTCATCACCGTGGCCCTGGCCTTCGACCCCGGCCTTGCCACGCTCACCGAGCCGCTCTTCGTCGATGTGCTCATCGACGGCCATGTCGCCCGCGGCCAGACGGTGGCCTATCGCGGTTTCCAGATCCTGCCTGGCGGCGGTCCGAAGACCACGCGCATCGGCACCGATCTCGACGGTCGCCGCTTCCTCGAAATGTTCAAGAAAACCATAGCGCGCTACGAGCGTGCGGCATGATGAGTGCAATGATGAAGCCCACCCCCATCCTTTTCGACTGCGATCCCGGCCACGACGACGCCATTGCACTGGTGATGGCGCATCGCTCACCGGCCATCGAGCTGCTCGGCGTCACCACCACCTGCGGCAATGCCGAGCTGGAAAAGACGACGACCAATGCCCTGCGCATCCTGGAATATATCGGCGCCGGCGACGTGCCGGTTGCCGCCGGCTGCCACCGTCCTCTGGCGCGTCCGCTGGTGCTCGGCACCGCCGATGGACCCAGCGGTCTCGAAGGCTCGCCCTATCTGCCGCAGGCCACCATCAGGCCGGTCGACCAGCATGCGGTCGACTTCCTGGCCGAGAAGCTGAGCGCCTCGCCCGAGCCGCTGCTCGTCGTGGCGACAGGCCCGCTCTGCAACATCGGCCTGATGATCCTCAAGCACCCGCATGTGTTGCCCAAGATCAAGGAACTGATCTGGATGGGCGGCGTGTTCTACCGCAAGAGCGAGATCATAACGCCGACGGAGTTCAACGCCTTCTGCGACCCGGAGGCTCTGAAGATCGTGCTCGATTCCGGCGTTCCGATCACCATGGTCGGTCTCGATGTCACGATGCAGGTCCTGGTCGAGGAACCGCAATATGCCGAGCTCGCCAAGATCGACACACCGCTCGGCAAGCTCGTCAACGACTGGCTGCTGTTCTACGAAAAACTCCACCGCAACTCGATGGGCGTCGGCGGCGCGATGCATGATCCGCTGGCGCTGGCACTGGCGATCGATCCGACCCTGGTCAAGACACGTCCTGCCCACATCGCAGTCGACCTCAAGGGCAGCCACACCTTCGGCGCGACGGTAGCCGACTTCTGGGGTGAGCGTGGCGAAAGGGACAATGCACGCATCGCCTACGAGGTCGATGCCAGCCGGTTCTTCAAACTGATGTTCGATCTGCTGAGGGATTGACGCCATTCCGAGGTGGGTGCCCCGCGCCCGCCTCGATTGTTTGCCGGCCAGATCCCGAACCACACAATAATTCCTCAGGCACCCTGCCTTCAGCAGAAAATAGCACCAACAGCGATTTATGACGGGCTGACGAATTCGGGAGGCTGGCGTGACCGCTGTCGTGGATCTTTCCCAGATCAAAAGTGCCCTCTCCGGTGTCGACGTCATCGCGGAGATGGAGACCGCATTCAGCCTGTATTCGCAGGGCCTGGCAACAGTTCCGCCTGTCGGCGAACTGCTGTTCGAGCAGCCCCCCGGCGAGATGCACATCAAATATGGCGCGGTGCGCGGCGACGGGATCTTTGTCGTCAAGATCGCCACCGGCTTCTATGAAAACCCGTCCATCGGCCTGCCTTCCTCGGGTGGCGTGGTGCTGGTTTTCAGCGCTCGCGACGGGCAGCTTCTGGCAATCCTGCAGGACGAAGGCCACCTCACCGACATCCGCACAGCGGCCGCCGGCGCGGTTGCCGCCAGATGGCTGATGCCGAGCGGCCTCGAATGCATCGGCATTTGCGGCTCCGGCAATCAGGCGCGGTTGCAAGCGCGATATCTGCGCGAGGTGACCTCCTGCAGGAACATGCTGATCTGGGCACGCAATTCGGAAAAGGCCGAAAGCTGCGCTGCCGATATCGCCGCTCTCGGCTTCGAGGCCACGGCTGTCGCCTCACCGGCGGAACTTGCCAGGCACGCCCGCCTTGTCGTCACCACCACCGCGTCGAAGACACCCTATCTGATGAGCGATCATGTCCAGCCGGGAACGCTCATCGTGGCGATGGGTGCGGACACGCCCGAGAAATCGGAAATCGATGCAAGCCTGCTCGGCAGGGCGGCAACCGTCATTGCCGACAGCCGCCCGCAATGTTTCGAGCGCGGCGAGATCCATCACGCCATCGTCCGGGGCCTGCTTGCCCCCGAACGGGTCGTCGAGCTCGGCGAGATCATTTCCAGAGGGGATCGGCATCAACGGCAGGCCGACGATATCTCCCTCGTCGACCTCACCGGTGTCGCCGTTCAGGATATCGTGCTGGCCAAGGCATTGTGTCGGAAGCTGGGGCTCCTGGATTGAACAAACCCGAACCTCACGACCCGACGTGATCGGGGAATTCGTCCTGGAGGAACCGATCCACCCGCAGCAGGGCATCGCCGAAATGCTCCGGCTCGCCGCCGATGCCCAGGCGCAGGTGCCCCTCCATTCCGAACCAGCTGCCGGCGACCGCGAAAACGCTTTGCGTCTCGCGCAACCTGCGACACAGCTCTTCCGAAGAAACGGGAAGCTCGTAACGCAGGAAGGCCATCGCGCCGGCGTGCGGCGGCACCCAGCTGAAAATCCCCGGGTGCGTCGCTATCCATCGCGAAAGCTGGTCGAGGTTGCGGGCAAGAAGGTGGCGGTTGCGGGCAACAATCCGGGCGCGCTTTTCCGGCTGCAGGGCATACAGCGCGATCCGTTGCCCGAGCGTGTTGCTGCCGATCGTCGTGTAGTCCTGCCGCTGCATCGCCTTCTCGATGATGTCCCCAGACGAAACGATCCAGCCGATTCGCAGCCCCGCGAGCGCCATCGCCTTCGCCGTGCCACCGGTTATCACGGTGGTCGGCGCCGTCGCGAAAAGTGTCTCGGTCTCCGGTCCAGACAATTCGGCGCCACGATAGATCTCGTCGGCATGAACAGCGATGCCGTGACGCGCGGCAAGGGCGGCCAGACCTGACCGCTCCTCCGGGGAAAGCACGCCGCCAGTCGGGTTGTTGGGATTGCAGACCGAGATCAGCCTGGTTTTCAGCGTGATCGCTCCCGCCACCTCGTCAAGGTCGAGCATCCAGCGGTCACCCGACAATCGCAAGGGCACCTGGCGCACCTTCGCACCGAGCGCCTTCGCCAGCCCCGGCAACTGCATGAAATTGGGCGTGACGATGATGGCTTCGTCGCCGCTGTCGAGCAGGCTCATCACCGCCAGCATGTTGGCTTCCGACGATCCGGTCGTGACCAGGACATTGTCGGCTACCGCACCGGGATAGAGCGAAGCGATCGTTTCGCGCAGTGCCGGCTCGCCTTCGGTATGGCCATAGCCCAGCGGCAGCTCGAGCAGTGCCTCGATCTCCCGCGCGTCGAGCAGTTCGCGCAAGGTGAAGGGGTGCAGCCCGCTTTCGGTCAGATTGTACTCGACCGTGTTTTCCCAGATCGACTGGCTGCGTTCGAGTTCGAAAAGGTCAATGCGCATATCGCTTCCCATCGAGAGTATGTCATCGG
This sequence comes from Mesorhizobium sp. NPDC059025, assembly GCF_042739655.1. Classification (NCBI taxonomy): domain Bacteria; kingdom Pseudomonadati; phylum Pseudomonadota; class Alphaproteobacteria; order Hyphomicrobiales; family Phyllobacteriaceae; genus Mesorhizobium; species Mesorhizobium sp. NPDC059025. Next base: position 28,695 of record NZ_JBHYIM010000019.1, read on the forward strand.
CCGGCTGGCGCGATGTATCGAGAACGCGAGGCTAGTGTCACCCTTCGCAAGGTTCGGCTGAAGCTTCCCTGACCGTGGCAGAATGTGTCCACGCCGCGCGTGGCAATGACAGCATATTCTCCCCCATCCGCGCCATACCGAGGGCGCGCGGCATCCACATTCACGGCATGCCGCCGTTCACAGCGAGGACATGGCATGCAACAGGTCAGGAACAACTACATCGACGGTGCGTGGCGCCCGGCCGAGCATTGCAGCGAGGGCTACAATCCTTCCGACACCAGTGAGTTGATCGGCCGCTTCGCCATTGCCAGCGCGGCCGATGTCCGTGACGCCGTGGATGCCGCCCGCAAGGCCTTCGCCGACTGGAAGGAGAGCTCGCCCCAGCAGCGTTCCGATATTCTCGATCGCGCCGCCAATATCATCGCCAGCAGGACGCAGGAGCTGGCGACGCTGCTGTCGCGGGAGGAAGGCAAGACCTTGCCGGAGGCCGTCGCCGAGGTGACCAAGGCCGCGCATACCTTCAGATATTTCGCCGGCGAAGCCGTGCGCCTTGCCGGTGCAAGCCTGCGATCCGTGCGCAAGGGAGTCGATGTCGACGTCCGGCGCGAGGCAGTGGGCGTGGTCGGGCTGATCACGCCATGGAACTTTCCTTTCTCGATCCCGGCCTGGAAGAGCGCGCCCGCGCTGGCCTACGGCAACTGTGTCATCCTCAAGCCTTCGGAACTGACCAACGGCATCGCCTGGGAGCTGGCCAGCATCCTGCATGAAGCCGGCGTGCCGCGCGGTGTTTTCCAGATGATCATGGGCGGCGGCGACATCGGCGCGGCACTGGTCTCCAACCCTGGCGTCGACGCCGTCAGCTTCACGGGGTCGGGGGCCGTCGGCGGCCTGATCGCGGCGCGGGTCATCGGCCGTGGCGCCAGGCTGCAGCTTGAGCTGGGCGGCAAGAACCCGCTTGTGGTCGCCGACGACGCCGACCTGGACAAAGCAGTAGACGCTGCGGTGCGTGGCGCCTTCTATTCGACCGGACAACGCTGCACGGCATCGAGCCGCCTCATCGTCGACGCTGCCGTCCATGATGATTTTGTCGAGCGGCTGGTGGAACGGACGGCCAGGCTGCGGATCGGCCATGCCCTGGATGAGGCGTCCGACATCGGTCCGCTGGTCAGCGCCGCCCAGCTGAGGCGCGTGTCCAGCCATGCCGAAACCGCGCCGTCCGACGGCGCGCGCCATGCATTCGGTGGCCGCGTGCTCGCAACACCGGCAAACGGCTACTATTACGAACCGGCGATCTTCCTGGACGGCAACATGCGCCAGAGCATCAACCGCGAAGAGGTCTTCGGGCCAATCGTCTCGGTGTTCAAGGCCACCGATTTCGAGGACGCGCTGCGTCTGGCCAACGCGACCGAATTCGGCCTCAGCGCCGGCATCTTCACGTCCTCGCACGCGAGAGCCCGCGCCTTCATCCGCGCCAGCAACAGCGGCATGGTGATGGTCAATCTGCCGACCGTCGGCTCCGACTATCACGTGCCGTTCGGCGGCCGCGGCGCCTCTGCCTACGGGCCGAAGGAAATGGGGCTGGGCGCGATCGAGTTCTTCACCCAGACGAAGACCGCCTACATCGCTGACTAACCTTCGGGTCGGGCCACGACACCTTCTGTCCTGAACCCTGGCAAGGCGACAAAAACCGCTCGCCACGACACAGGAAACGGAAGTTTGTGCTCCTGCCGACAGCCTATCGTCGCCTCCTGACACCGGCCAGTAGGCCGGTACTTGAAAGGAGCCATAATGTCCCAGTCGCCGCGCGTGATCGATCCCGCAAGCATCGAGCCGGATACAAGATCGACCTATCCGGAGCATCTGCAGGAGCCCGTGAAGGGGCGACGCAAGCGGCGGCTCGCTTCGCTTGCGGGTCTTGGCAATCTGTCGGCCGTGCATGTCGAACTGCCCGCAGGCTGCGCGTCGTCGCTCCGGGTCTGGCACAGCCACGAGGACGAACTCATCATCGTCCTGAAGGGCGAAGCGACGCTGGTCACTGACCAGGGCGAGCAACTGGTGCATGCCGGCCAGGCCATCGGTTTCCCAGCCGGCGAGGCCAATGGCCATCAGATCGTCAACCGCGGCGAAACACCTGTCGTGTTCGTCGAGGTGGCAAGCTTTGCCGAAGCCAATGTGTCGACCTATCCGGACGACGACCTGCTGCAGATCCCGGATGGCCGCGGCCGCCGCTTCGTGCACAAGGACGGCACTCCTTACTGAGGTCCGGCACCATGCAATCGAAGGTTTCGCCGCGTCTCGCCGAGCCACTGGCACCCGAGATTCTCGATCTCGTTTTCCGGCCGCGCATCGAGCGCGAGCTGGCGCTCGGCATCGAGGATCTGTGCGCGGTCAACGAGGCGCATCTCGTCATGCTGGCCAGCATCGGGCTGGTCGAACCCGCGGTCGCCCGCGCGCTTGCCCAGGCACTGTCGGACATTCGCGAGGAGGGCGACAGTGCCGTTCCACGCGATCCTGCCCGCGAGGACGGCTACTTCAATTTCGAGGCGCTGCTCATGGCACGCGCCGGCGCGGATGCGGGCGGACGGCTGCATGTCGCGCGCAGCCGCAATGACATCAACGCGACGCTCGACCGGCTGGCGATGCGGTGGGTGATTCTCGACCTCCTGGCGAAAACCATGGCGCTGCGCCAGGCCCTGCTGCGCCGGGCGAGTGAATTCGCCGACACCATCATGCCGGGCTACACGCATATGCAACCCGCGCAACCGATCACGTTCGGCTTCTATCTGACAGGCATCGCGCAGGCTCTGGCACGGGACGCCTCAAGGTTGTTCAGCGCCTATCACGCGGCCGACTCCTGTCCGCTCGGAGCCTGTGCCTTCGCTGGCACCTCCTTCGCCATCGACAGGCAACTGCTTGCCGATCTGCTTGGTTTCAGCACCGTCCACGTCCATGCCCAGGATGCGGTTGCTTCGCGCGATTATGGCTGGGAAGCGGGGAGCGCCATCCTTGCCATGGCGGGAAACTGGGGGCGTTTCGCACAGGACATCTATGTCTGGGGCACGCAGGAATTCGCCCTCCTCCGCTTTCCCGACAGCATCGCCGGCACGTCGAGCATCATGCCGCAGAAGAAGAACCCGGTGGCGGTCGAATATCTGAAGGCGAGTTCCGGCGAGGTTATCGGTGGCCTCACCGCGACCTTCGCGATCCTGAAGGGCGGACATTTCAGCCATGCCGGCGATACTGGCCGTTCCTCTCTGGCGCCGTTGTGGCCTTCGCTGCGCCTCGCCGGCAACGCCCTGGCGATTGCCCGTCTCGTTGCCGAGAAAATCGAACCGGATGCCGAGATGATGCGTCAGCGCGCTGGCGCGGGTTTCTCATCAGCGACTGATCTTGCCGATTGCCTGGTGCGCGAAGGCGGCCTGTCATTCCGCGAGGCACACCATGTCGTGGCCGATCTTGTAAGGGATGCCCTCCATCGCGACCTGAGGCCGGACGAGATCGGGCTTGGCGATGTGCTTGCCGCGACCGAACGCGTGCTCGGTCATGTCATCGAATTGCCGGATGAAGCCGTCACGCAGGCGCTCGATCCGGTCCGTTCGGTCGCAGCACGACGATCGGCGGGCGCGGCCTCGCCGGTCGAGACTCGGCGCATGATCGCGACCGCCCTGGACGAGATAGAGCACGACCGGGCCAGGCTCGACGCGCTGCACGCGCATCTCGCATCGGCACGCCGCCAACTGGAAGCGCATCTCGAAAAGCTCCGGCAAACGGCATCGCCGAACTGATGCGGCAGACATCCGATCTTTGGAAGAATCTGTCCGTTCCGACACGCCATTTAGGAAAGTCTGCGGGCAGGCAGCCGCTAGTCTGGTGCCAGCATTTAAGAGTTGTGATCCGATGACAGGCAGCAGTGCAGGACAATTCATCCGGCTCGGGGAAACCCAACGGACCCCGGTCGAAATCCGCATCGATGGCGAGAGCGTGTCCTGCCTTGCCGGCGACACGCTCCTGACCGCGATGCTCCTGAACGGCCGGTTGCTGCGTCATTCCGAATTCAGCGACGGACCGCGCGCCGGTTTCTGCAACATGGGTGCCTGCCAGGATTGTTGGCTGTCGCTTGACTCTGGAGAGCGGGTTCGCGCCTGCACCACCGAGGTGCGCAGCGGCATGGTCGTGCTGACGCGCGAGGCGAGCTGACCATGGCCGGTGATGATCGGATCGTCGTGGTGGGCAGCGGGCCGGCGGGCTCGCGGGCGGCCGAAACACTTTATCGCGCCGGTTGCCGCAACCTCACCGTGATCAGCGAGGCCCCGGCAAGCGGCGGCCAGATCTACCGGCGCCAGCCCAACGGCTTCAAGCGCCCGCCGGCCAGCCTCTATGGCGATGATGCCGCGAAGGCGATGCGCCTGCACGGCACGTTCGACGCCTTCGCCGGCGAGATCGACTATCGGCCCAACACGCTGGTCTGGAACATTTTCGACGGTGCGGTTCACACCAGCGACGTCTCGGGTACCGGCAGGCTGGAATTCGATCGGCTCATTCTGAGCACCGGTGCGATGGACCGCGTCATCCCGATACCGGGCTGGACGCTGCCCGGCGTGTTCACGCTCGGCGGCTCGCAGATCGCGCTCAAGAACCAGGCCTGTTCCATCGGTCGCGCCGTCGTCTTCGCCGGCACCGGGCCATTGCTTTATCTCGTCGCCTACCAATACGCCAAGGCCGGCGCCAATGTCGTGGCGGTGCTCGATTCCGCCTCCTATGCCGACAAGATCCGCGGCGCGGTGCGCATGGCCCGCGCACCCCGCATGCTGCTGCGTGGCCTTGCCTACCGCCGCTATCTGTCACGCAGGCGCATCATGCTGCGTGAAGGCGTGAGACTGCGCGCGATCCAAGGCGCCGACAATGTGCAGGGCATCCACTTCAGCGCCGGCGGTCAGGACGGGTTCGTCCCGTGCGACGCCGTTGGCCTCGGCTTCGGACTGAACCCCGAGATGCAACTTGCCGAGATCGCCGGATGCCGCACCCGCTTCGACGCGGCCAACCGGCAATGGGTGATCGCTCATGACGGACAGGGCCGCGCGGGCGACGGCGTCTATGTCGCGGGCGACGGCAGCGCTATTGGCGGCGCCGACGTCGCCGAGCTGGCCGGCGAGCGAGCGGCGCTGGCGCTGCTGGCCGATATCGGGCTGCCGGCATCAAAGGCGCGGCTGCGCCAGATCGAGCGTGCTCTCGGCCGAGAGGCGACGTTCCGAAAAGGCGTCGAGACGAGCTTCCCTTTTCCGGCTGACTGGATCGGCGAAGCGCCCGACGAAACCATCCTGTGCCGCTGCGAGAATGTCACCTTCGGCGAGGTCCGTGCCGCCATTGCCCGGTTCGAGCCGCAGGAGGTCAACAGGCTGAAGGCGCTTGCCCGGCCAGGCATGGGACGCTGCCAGGGGCGCGTCTGCGGACCGGTCCTGGCCGAATTGCTTGCGGCAACAACCGGAACGCCGCTCGACCAGGTCGGCAAGCTTCGCGGACAGGGGCCAGTCAAACCTATCTCTTATGGGCGCACCTGCGGCCAGGCCGACCCGCAGGTCGATGCCTGGATGCAGGCCGGCGAAAAGCGTGATGGCGATGACCAGGATTTTTGAAACGGACGTCATCATCGCCGGCGGCGGCATAGCCGGCGTCTGCTCCGCCTACTATCTGGCGCGACGGGGCGCTCGGGTCAGCCTGTTCGAACGCGGTGCGGTCGGTGCCCAGGCCAGCGGCGTGAACTTCGGCGGCCTGCGCACCAACGGCCGGGCCGAGCCCGAACTGCCGCTCAGCCTGCGCGCCCGCAGCCAGTGGCAGAAAATCGAAGCGCTTGTCGGTGACGGTTGCGAGACGGAAATCACCGGACATGTCGAGATCTGTGACCGGCAGGACCACATGGCGGCGGTCGAGCAATGGGCCGTCATGGCGAAGCAGCACGGCGTCGGCACACAGATGCTGACCGGGGCAGAGGTCGCCAGGCGCTTCCCCTGGATCGGCACCAAGATGCTCGGCGGGTGCTTCGTCGCCGCGGATGGCGCGGCCAATCCAAGGCTGGTCACGCCAGTGTTCGCCATCGCCGCGCGCCGGCTGGGCGCCGACATAGTCGAGTATGACGCGGTGCGAACCGCGCACCACGACGGAGCATGCTTTCAGATCGAAACCGCATCTGGAACCAAGGCGCGCGCGCCGATCCTGATCAATGCCGCCGGCGCCTGGGGCGCACGTCTTGCCGCCCAGTTCTCGGAGGTCTTCCCCCTCGACGTGATGGCGCCGCAAATGGTGGTGAGCGAGCCATTTCCGCGCATGGTCACATCGACCGTGGACTATCCGGTCAATGGACGTTTCTTCTACGCCCGCCAGATCGGGCGGGGCAATCTCCTGTTCGGACGCGGTCCCGGCCGCGCCGACCTGGATACCGGCCGTGCGAAATATGTTCCGCAGAACCTGTTCGACGCCTCGCGCATCGCCGTGGACGTGTTGCCCTTCCTGCGCGGCCGCAACTTCATCCGCAGTTGGGCCGGCATCGAAGGCAAGTCACCGGACTCGCTGCCATTCCTTGGCATGAGCCGTGCGATCGGCGGTTTGATCCATGCCTTCGGCTTTTCCGGACACGGCTTCCAGCTCGGACCAGGTATCGGTGAAGTTGTCGCCGAACTGGTGCTCGACGGCCGCACGTCCACACAGATCGAGGGTTTCGACCCTTACCGGTTCGACAAGGCGAACGACGGTACGAACAAGCCAATGCAGACCGGGTCCGCCTGAACCTGGCGATCCGGGTCAGGCCTGGATCAGGCGACGCGCCGCAATTCGTCCTGCGGTCCCTGCAGCGAAGGGACGGCCGGAGACAAGGGCTCGTTCTTGATTTCGCGCAGCACCACGAAGCTGTCGAAACGAGAGAAAGACACGTCGCCGTCGAGAAGTTCGCGCGAGATCGCCTCATAGGCTGCGATGTCGCGGCAATCGAAGCGCAGCATATAATCATACGGCCCGCACAGTCCGAAGCAGTTGGTGATCTCCGGATGGTGCCTGATGCGGCGCTCGAAGGTCTGGAAATCGGCCGAGCCATGGTTCTTGAGCGACACCGCGGCAAAGACCGAGACATTGGAATACAGGCGGGACCAGTAGATCTGCGCGCGGTAGCCGCTGATCAGACCCATCTTTTCGAGCCGGCGTACACGCTTGTGGCACGGGCTGGCGGAGATGCCGACGATCGAGGACAGCTTGAAATTCGTGATCCGGCCGTTCTTCTGCAATTCGGTGAGTATGCGCAGGTCGATGCGGTCGACCTTGCCGGGAAGGCCTGCGAATTCCGGTTTCAAAGGCACCATGTTCATTGTGTTTTTCTCCTGACGAGGCTCAACTGGGGCCGCATGTGCGCCGCCCTCCAGTTGGTCTGCTGGGCTCTGCCAGAATGAGAGGACGCCCTGGGCTTGCAATCGAAAAATGGTAACGCCTGAATGAGCGTCAGACATGCAGAGACCGTGAGACTGCCCTGGCTCAACACGCTGGTCGCGTTCGAGGCTGCGTCACGTCTCGGCAGCCTGACGCTCGCCGCCGCCGAACTGAACCTGACGCCCGGTGCGGTAAGCCGGCAGATCAAGCTTCTCGAGCAGTCGCTCGACGTGACGCTGTTCCAGCGCAGCCATAACGCCATCGAGCTGACGGATACGGGCAGAGCCTTTCTCAGCCATGTCAGGAATGCACTGGCCGAGGTTCGCAAAGGTGTGCGCGAGGTTTCCGGCCAGGCCGCGAATTTGACCATCCGGGCGCCACTGACGCTGATGCAGCGCTGGCTGATCCCACGGATCGAGCACTATCATCTCGGCCATCCGGGTGTCGACCTGCGCTTCCGCACCATTGGAGCAGCAGGCAGCGACAGGATCGACATCGAGATCAGGTACGCGCGCGGCTTGCCGGCCGCTGAAAGCGAGGGCGAGATGTTCCTCGCCGACACCACCGCGCCCATCTGCCGCCCGCAGTTCCTGGCTGGAGCTGGCGCTGACATTCAGCCGGAGGAGGTGCTCACCTTGCCGATCCTGCAGGACACGGCGGATGCCTGGTCCTGGCGGCAGTGGTGCAAGGGCGCGGCCATCCCCTTCGAGCCACTTGGGCGCAGCATGGTCTTCGACACCGACGAAGCAGCTATCGACGCCTGTCTTTCAGGCCTTGGCGTCGCCCAGGCCAACACCGTCTTTGTTTCCTCCCTGCTGGAATCCGGCAGCATCGTCCAGCTGTGCCCGTCGGTCGAAGTGGTGCTCGGCGCCTACTATGCCGTCATCCAAACTCCCGGACGGGTTCCGGAGGCTTTCGTGACATGGCTCAAGAGCCAGGGGAGCCAGATGGAGCTGGCAAAATAAACTGCCGGGCGGGACACCAAACCAGACATTTTGTGCCGCCCGCCGTTGTTCGTTTGACCAAACGTGGCTGTCTTTCGGCCTACTCTCGAAAGGGCTCCGCTCAAGACGCCCGTCCGGGCGCTCCAGAGTGGCGTAAACAAGAACAGAGGGTGAGCGAAATGAACATGAAGAGACGAATGCTGCTTGTCTCCGTGGCGATGCTTGTCGCCGGAGCCGGCACCGTTCATGCGGCCGAGCAGCGGGTGGTCAAACTCGCAACCGACGGCACCTACGCGCCGTTCAACTATACCGATCCTTCGGGCAAGCTGATCGGCTTCGAAGTCGATCTGGTCGACGACATCTGCAAGCGCATGAGTGTCAAATGCGAATGGGTGATCCAGAATTTCGACGGCATGATCCCTGCCCTCAACGAGAAGCGGTTCGACGCCATCCTCGCCTCGCTTTCCATCACCGACGAACGCGCCAAGGCCGTCGACTTCTCGATCCCGTATTATGCCGGCCCGACGCGCCTCATCGCCTCGGCCGACAGCACGCTCGGCCAGTTCAAGAGCGGTGAAGGCACGACCATCCTGCTCGGCACGATGAGCGACAAGGACAAGGCGGTTATCGGCGATGTCGCGGCGGCCCTCAAGGATGCAACCGTCGGCGTGGAACGCGCCTCGACCCATGCGAAATTCTTCGAGGAGGTCTTTCCGGGCGTTAAGGTGAAGATCTACGACAAGGGCGAGAACATGCTGCTCGACCTCGTCGCCGGGCGCATCGACGCCGCCGTCGACGGAGCCGGCTCGACGCTCAACTTCATCGGCGAACAGAAGAAGGCCGGCAAGAATTTCCTCGCCTTCGGTCCAGCCATCAAAGGCGGTGCGCTCGGCAAGGGCGTGGCGCTGGCTTTCCGCAAGGGCGAGGAAACGGAATTGCGCGAGCAGTTCAACAAGGCGATCCGCGAGGCGACCACTGATGGCAGCATCGCCAAGATGAGCGTGAAGTGGATCGGTGTCGACGGTTCGATCCCCGAAAACGCCGCCAAATGAAGACCCTCGACCTTCTCGCCTTCGGCCCGACCGGCTGGGGTGACGAACTGGCCTACGGTGCTGCAATGACCCTGGTCATTGCAGCACTGGGTTTTGCCGGCGGGCTTGTGGTGGGACTGCCGATCGCGGCGGCCCGCCTCTCGCCGAATATCCTGCTACGCGCCGTTTCCGGGATCTATGTCACGGTTGTCCGCGGTGTGCCTGAACTGCTGGTGATCTATCTGCTCTTCTTCGGCGGCGGCCAGTTCTATCGCCATATCGCCAATGCCATGGGCTATTCCGGCGCGGTCGCCGCAGACGCCTTCAGCGCCGGTGTCCTCGCCATCATACTGATCTGCGCGGCCTACAGCGCCGAAGTGTTCCGCGGCGCGTTCCAGGCGATCCCGAAAGGACAGATCGAAGCCGCGAATGCCTTCGGCATGAGGCGCTCCACTTTGTTCCTCCGCATCAAGCTGCCGCAGATGCTGCGCTACGCCTTGCCCTCCATCGCCAATGTCTGGCAGCTGGTGCTGAAGGACACGGCGCTGATCTCGGTCACAGGCCTGGTCGAACTCATGCGCACCATCGACGTTGCGGCCGGCTCCACGCGCAGCCCGTTCCTGTTCTACATGGTCGCCATCGTCATCTTTCTCTTCTTCACGTCTGTCTCGAACAAGGTCTTCGAGAGCGCCGAACGTCATTTCAGCCGCTCTGTCATCGGGGGATACGGCAAATGAGATGGGATGTTCTGTTCGGCTCGTTTCCAGCATTGCTATCGGCACTGCCGCTGACGCTGGAACTGGCCCTGACCTCGATCGCGCTCGGTTTCATGCTGGCGGTGCTGTTGGCGACGGCAAGGCTTTCGGGTGTTCGCGTGCTTTCCGCGCTCGCCTATGCCTTTGTCTACATCATCCGCGGCACTCCGCTGCTGGCACAGGTCTTCTTCGTCTATTACGGACTTGGCCAGCTCGACGCGATGCGCAACTCCTTCCTGTGGCCAGTCTTCCGGGAAGCCTATGCCTGTGCGCTCATCGCGCTGTCGCTCAACACAGCCGCGTATGGCAGCGAGATCATCCGTGGCGGGCTGCTCGCGGTTCCGCGCGGGCAGATCGAGGCCGCCAAGGCGTTCGGCCTCAGTGCCACGCAAAGGTTTCGGCTGGTGATCTTTCCACAGGCCCTGCGCACCATGCTGCCGGCCTATGGCAATGAATTGATCCTGATCCTCAAGGGCACATCGCTCGCCAGCACCATCACGATCATAGAGCTCACGGGACAAGCACGCATCCTGGCCTCGGACACCTATGCTCCCATCGAAGTCTTCGCGGCAGCGGGCGCCGTGTATCTGGCGCTGAACATGGCACTCAGCTTCGGCGTGCGACTGCTCGAAGGCCGCATCAGGCGCAGCGGAGGCCTGGCGATGGAGGGCTGAGGCGCAAGCCGCGCCCTGCCCGATCCAGCGACGTAACCCGAAAAGACAACAGCAAAAATGCGCGTTCCAGCAATGGCATGCCCGGCGGGATTCTTTCCGCCGCCCAGGAGCACCCGGAGGAAATGATGAATGCAATCGAACTGTCTGCCGGCAAATCCACACCCGCAGTGCCGACAATCGAGTCGCGGGACCTGCGCAAGAGCTTCGGTGTCGTCGAGGTGCTCAAGGGCGTTTCGTTCAAGGCCTACGAGCATCAGGTGGTGTCGATCATCGGCGCCAGCGGATCGGGAAAGAGCACATTCCTGCGCTGCCTGAATTTCCTCGAGACCCCGAGCTCCGGCGAGATTGACTTCAAGGGCCAGAGCCTTGAGATCGGCGGCGGCAAGGCTCCCGCCCAGGCGGATGTCGAGCGGTTGCGCCGCCGCACCGGCATGGTGTTCCAGCAGTTCAACCTCTGGTCACACTGGACGGTGCTGGAAAACATCATCAAGGTTCCCATCCACGTGCATGGCGTGCCGCGCCAGCAGGCGGTGGAGAAAGCCATGGAACTGCTGGCCAGGGTCGGCCTGCGGGAAAAGGTCAATGCCTATCCGACGTCGCTGTCGGGCGGCCAGCAGCAGCGTGTCGCCATTGCACGAGCCCTTGCCGTCGAACCGGAGCTGCTGCTGTTCGACGAGCCGACCTCGGCGCTCGACCCCGAACTGGTGGGCGAGGTCCTGGCTGTCATCCGCTCGCTGGCGAAGGAGGGCCGCACCATGCTCGTCGTGACGCACGAGATGAGCTTCGCACGCGAGGTCTGCGACAAGGTCGTGTTCTTTCACGACGGACGCATCGAGGAAGAAGGCCCGCCGGCCGAAGTGCTGCGCCAGCCGCGCAGCCCCCGTCTCGGCGCGTTCCTGAAATCCGTTCGCTAAAGCAATTCCAGGAAAAGCGTGTAACGGTTTCCCGTCCGGAATTGCGCAAAAACAAAGAGCTGGAGCACTTCCGCGTTACCGATTGGAACTGCCGCGGCGCCGAAATCTCAGCCGAGAGACGCGCAGAACCGGCCCAGGCGCTTCATACCTTCCTCGATCACATCTTCCGACCCCGAAAAGGAAATTCGGACGAAACGATCCATGTTCGGTCCGAATGCGACCCCGGGCACGACCGCGAGGCCTTCAGACCTGAAGAGCCGCTCGGCGAAGTGCACGCCCGAGAACCCGGTCGCGCTGACGTTGACGAAGCAGAACATTCCGCCGGCCGGACGGATGAAATCCAGCCGGGGAATTTCCGACAGTCGGGCGCACATCAGGTCCCGTCGACGACATAGTTCGCTCGCGAAGAAATGCATCTCCTCGTCACCGTCGATGGCGAGTGCCACGGCCGCCGCGTCCTGGACAAATGTCGGCGAGCCAAACAGCATGCACTGCGCGAAATTTTGCAGGTGAACCGAAGCCTCGACCGGTCCGATCGTCCAGCCGACGCGCCACCCTGTCATCGCGTGGGATTTCGAGAGGCTGTTGACGATGATCGTCCGCCTGCGGAACCCCGGCAGGGAGGCAGCGGAGAGGAATTCCCCGTCGAAGACGGTGCTGCGATAAACCTCGTCGCTGATGATCCACAGGTCATGTTTCTCGGCAAAGCCGGCCACCACCTGCACATCTGCGGGACTGAGGACGTATCCGCCGGGATTGTTCGGCGAATTCAACAGAATCGCCCGCGTTTTCGGGGTCACCGCAGCGGACAGCAGCGCTTCCGTTATTTTTGCACCGTCACCTTCCAGGGCAGTTTTGACGGGTCGCGGTATGGCGCCCCCTGCCCGGATTGTCGCTTCATAGGTTGCGTACCAGGGTTCAAGGTACAGAACCTCGTCCCCGGCTCCAGCCACGGTCATGATCGCCGCGAACAATGCATTCTGGGCACCGGCAAAGACGGTTACCTGGTCAGCGTCCCAATGCTGGCCGTCGAAACGGCTCTGGGCGCTTGCGATGTTCTTCCTGAGGGCGGCCGTACCCGGGACCGGCGCATAGTGCGTTCGCCCGGCCCGCAGGTTCTGGATCGCCGCCTCCGAGATCCTGGCAGGGGTGTCGAACGAGGTGTCCCCAAGGCAGAGGCTCACGACATCTTCACCGCGCTCCAGCGCATCCGCCGCGGCATCGGCGATGGCCCACCCTGCGGCTCCTTCACTGGCGATCGCCCTGGTGTGCGCTGAAAACCGAGGGGCCTCAGCACGTGGTTGAACCCGCTGCACAGTTTCCATCGAGAGCTCCCCCTGCACGGCCTTCATACACGCCTCCGATCCCGGGCTAGATTTCGAAGTGCCAGACCTTCGATACGATCTGCCACTTGCCATCGAGCAGGACGAAGGTGAGGTCATCGATGAACCTCTTGGGCAGATAGACATCCTTGACCCGCACGTGAGCGGTCGTCGGGCTGGCAACGGAGATCGAGACAATCTCGTCCTGGCGCATGTCGCCTTTCTTTTCAGGCGACGGGCGGTTGGCAACCAGGTCGAGATACGCTCCGACATCCAAATTCACGAGCTTGCCCTCGGTCGTGGAATACAGCTGGGCCTGAGGGTGGAAGACCGAGCGGAACCCTTCGACATCGCCGAAATACATAGCGTCCAGGTAGGACTGCGCGGCCGAAAGGACGCTCTCCCTGACAGGGCCGTCAATCAGATCGTTCATGTCGTTTGTTCCCTTCATGCTGCGCTGCGTTCGAATTCGGCATCCGCCAGATCAAGCCCGTGGTCGAGGGCAGCCAGCAGCGTATCGAGTTCGGCGTCGGAAATGATGAACGACGGAGCGAGGAAAAGCGATGTCTGCTCGCCGCTTGTACCGATGATCGCTCCCGCTTCGATTGCGCGTGCTGCCACGCGCGATGCGATCGAGGAGACGGCTGTATCGGCGTACCAGTCGCGCCAATCCGGACCATGGAGTTCGACCGTCCAGTGCAGGCCGAAACCATCGACACGCGCCACGCTCGGATGGCGGCGAGCGATCTCCACCAGATCCCGCCGCATCCTGCCTTCGAGGCTTTTGACACGGCGGATGATTTCACCGTCCTTCATCACCGACAGATAGGCGCGGATCGCGGCAACGGCACTCGGGTGAGCGCGGAAGGTGCTGTAGGTCTGCCAGCTTTTGTCCTTCATCTGGTCGACGATGTCTTTCGACATGACCACGGCGCCCGCGGGTGCGGAACCGCCAGCCAGGCATTTGCCCAGCGTGACGATATCGGGCCGGGTTTCGCCACCCTGGAAGGCGAACCAGCGACCACTGCGGCCGAGGCCGGTAACGACTTCATCGGCAATCCAAAGGGAGCCGGCTTTTCGTGCGGCATTCGCGACGTGGTCCTGATAGTCCGCATCATAGTAGGTGCCGCCCTGCGTGTAGTCGATGATCGTGGCGGCGACGGAGGACAATGTTTCGTCGACACCAGCCATGCGGTCGGCGAGAGGCCTGTTGTCGCTCAAGCCGCCATACTCGGCGTTGACCGGCCCCGGGATGATGCGAACGGGGACCTGCGCCGGAACCGGCTTGCTGCCGCCGCCCTGCAGCGCCAGGCCGCCATGCCAGTGGGGCTGCACGGTCATCTGGCGGGCCAGGCCTGCCATTCCGTGGTAGGCGCGCTCGCGCGTCGCGAGTTCGGTCCTGCCGGTGAGAGCCTGGGAGAAGGTCAGGGCGAGATCGTTGGCCTCGCTCCCGGAAAGGAAGAAGCGGACAGCGCCGACCCAGCTCTTTTCATCGCCAAAGGCGATGTTGATCAGATCCTCCGCCGCAGCTTCGCGCTCGGCCCAGAACCATCCTTCATTGATGACGGGGTTCGATGCCGCCTTGATCATGGCCTCGAGCATGACCGGATGTTTGTGGCCGAGCGGCCCGCCGGTATTGCTGCCGTCGATCAGGCGACGGCCATCGGCCAGAATGAAATATACCCCTTCGCCATCGACGACCTTGATGACCGGGTCCTTGCCGGCATTGAGGCCGGTTTGAAGAAGTCTGCTCATGTCTACCTCCATGGAACTGCCTATGCGTGGGGACGTGTCAGCTCGCCGAGGCGATCCCGCACACGTCGACGGTCATGCGGCTCCAGATGCCGCACGCTTCGATGAGGTCTGCGACAAGGATGTGCTCGTCGGGGGTATGCGCCCATTTCTCGTTGCCGGGACCGAGACCGACCGTCGGGATGCCGGCGGCGCACATGAAAGTGCCGTTGACGCCAAATCGCCAGGAGGCGACCGCTTCGGGTTGGCCTGTGATGCTCGCTCTCGCCCGAAGCGCAGCCTTGACGACCGGACTGTCCGGATCGACCCACATCAGTGGGTAGTGCACGATGACATTCAGGTCGTACCGGAAGTTCGGGTTTGTGGAAGCGATGCGGTCGAGGATGTCGCGCAGTTCGTGTTCGCAACTCTGCGCCGTCTCGCCACGAACATATCGCCTGTCGACCCGGATGATGCAGCGGTCAGGCACCACCGCCGTCCCGTTGTCGGGCGAGGACTTCATGGAAATCAAAGTAACGGTGGCGGGTCCGAGAACATCGTCGTTCTTCATGGTCTTTGCGTATTGCCGCAATGCGTCGAGGAAGGGCGCAGCCTCGAAAACGGCGTTGATCCCGTTGTCAGGCTCGGAGGCATGCGACGTACGGCCGTGGACCATGATTTCCACGTCGATCTTGCCGCGGTGGCCGATATGGACCCGGCCTCGGCTGGATTCCGTGTTCAGGCCGAACTCGGTCCGAACGCCTCGCGCGATAACCGATGGAACACCAAGGGGGGAGTCCACCTCCTCGCCCACATCGGCCACGAACACCACATCGCCGCGCAGCTTCACGCCGGCCCTTTTGATGGCTGCAATCGCGTAGGCGCTTGCCATGACATTGCATTTCATGTCGCAGGTGCCACGGCCGTAAATGGCGAGCCCTTCCTCGCCCCATCGTGCGGCATCGACCAGCTCCCCACTGAAGGGGTCTTTCATCTCTCCGGTGGGGACATGATCGATGTGCCCGTTGACCATGAGAGAAGGACCGTTTCCCTCGCCGCGGAGCACAGCGATCACATTGCCGTTCCGGTCGATTTCGACGGAATCGAAACCGAGCTCTTTCAGATGTCTGGCATAGATTGCCGCAACCTCCCCCTCTTCGAACGAGAGGCTGGGGGTGCGGACAACTTCCTGGCAGGCCGCGATCATCCGCGCCGTATCCAGTGACTGGTCTATCGCCGCGAACACGGTTTCATGTGTCATTTGTCGTCACGCCCTTTCGGTCCGACGCATTGTCTTTTGTGGGGAGCCTTGATCTCCGCGAAGATTTTGCTCCGCCAGGACCAGCCCGCTTAACGAGCCTTCTCGACGGCTTTCGCCATGACGCACAGGATCTCGAACATCATGTTGGCCGCGGTGACACAGGTGATGCCTGTCGGATCGTAGACCGGCGCGACTTCGCTGATGTCGGCACCGACAAGGTCCCTGCCCTGAAGCGACCGGATGATCACCTGGAGATCGCGTGGCAGCAGGCCGCCGATTTCCGGTACCGCAGTACCCGGAGCGTAGGCAGGATCGATGCTGTCGATGTCGAGGGAGATGTAGAACGGACCATCGCCGATGACGGCACCGATCTTCTCGATGGCGGCAGCTCGCCCCATCTCCTCATAGTCGTCGAGGGTGATGATGTTGTAGCCCTTGTCGTAACCGAACTGGACGTCGTCGTCGCCGAAGCGGCTCCCGCGCAGGCCAAGCTGAACGACCCGCCTGGGATCGATGAGGTTTTCCTCATAGGCACGGCGCATGAAGGTGGCGTGATTGACCTTGGTGCCGCACATGGTGTCCATCACGTCGGCATGAGCGTCGATATGCAGGATCCCCACCGGCCGGTCGGAAGCCAGCGCACGCAGGATCGGCGTCGGAATGGTGTGGTCGCCGCCGATCGCGATCGGGCGAATGCCGGCATCCTTCACCGCCTGGAAAAAGGCCTGGATCTGGTCGATCGACTGGTCCTTGTTGAGCGGATTGATCGGGGCATCTCCGATGTCCGCAACGGTGCAGAGATCGTAGGGCCGAACACCGCTGACGGGGTGGATCCTGCGGATGATGCGCGATGCCTCGCGCACCCCGGCCGGGCCTTGTCGCGGACCGGATCGGTAGTTCAGGCCGAGGTCGAAGGGCACGCCGCACAAGCCGATGTCGATGCCGCGCTCGATCTCGTGACGACGCGTGCGCAGAAAGGTTGCGACATCCGAAAAGCGCGGGGTCACAGCGGCGTCGACCGGCTGGAAGTCGTTTCTGTCAATCATGGGTTTTCCTATGCTTTCTTGAAGTTGTTGCGGTTCAGGCGGCCACGCCGCGCATCCTGTCCGAGCGTCGTCTGAGCAATTCGACTGCCGTCAGCAGGCCGATGGACAGGAAGACGAGGATTGTCGCCATCGCCAGGATCGTCGGGCTGATCTGTTCGCGGATACCCGCCCACATCTGCCTCGGCACGGTGCGCTGGTCGTAATCGGCGAGGAAGATCACCGTCACCACCTCATCGAAGGAGGTCGCGAACGCGAAGACGCCACCGGAGACCACGCCGGGGAGGATCAACGGCACAACGATCTTGAGGAACACCCGGACCGGCGACGCTCCGAGGCTGAGGCCGGCCCTGATCAGATTGCGATCGAAGCCTTCCAGCGTCGCGGCGACCGTGATCAGGACAAACGGGGTTCCGAGCACCGTGTGGGCAATGATCAGCCCAGCGAAAGTGCCTGTCAGACCGAGCGTCGAGAAGACGAAGTACATGCCGGCCGAGGTGATCACGAGCGGAACGATCATCGGCGAGATGAGCGCGCTCATCACAAGGCCCCGCGCGGGCATGTTGGGGCTCGTCAACCCCAGGGCCGCCAGGGTGCCCAGCAGCATCGAGAGCAGGGTTGCCGCGACGGCTATGACGAAGCTGTTCTTCAGCGAGTGAATCCACTGCGCGTTGTTCCAGCTGTCGACCAGGTAGCTCCAGCCAAATGGCGCGCCAGGGTCGTTCATTCCGTTCTGAACGATGTCCCAGTACCACCGCAACGAGAACGCGGACGGCTTGAGCTGGAGCATCTCGCTCGAGAAGGTGAAGTAGGGCGCGGCGTTGAACGACAGCGGAATGATCACCAGAACGGGCGCGATCAGAAAAAGCAGGACCAGTCCGCAAAACGTCAGATAGCTGTAGTGGGCAATCCGGCCGACGATCGTGGTGTGCGCGGGCAATGCCATGGTCGAGCTCCTAACCCATCCGCAGGCCGTTGCCGCCGGTCAGGCGGTTGAAAAGCCAGTAGACGAGGAGAACCCCTACCAGCAGGATCGACCCGAGGGCGGCGGCAAGCCCCCAGTTGAGCGATTGCTGCATGTGGTAGGCGATGACATTGGAAATGAGCTGGCCGCTCTGCCCGCCGACCAGGGCCGGCGTGATGTAGTAGCCAACGGCGAGAACGAAGACGAGGAGGCAGCCTGCAAGCACCCCGGGGATGGTCTGCGGAAGGTAGACCCGCCGGAACGCGGTGACCGGCGATGCGCCGAGCGAAAGCGCGGCACGGACATAGGAGGGCGGTATCGACTTCATCACGCTGTAGAGTGGAAGGATCATGAACGGCAGCAGCACATGCGTCATGGCGATCAGCGTGCCGGTGACGTTGAAGATGAGAGGCAGCCGGTTCGCGTCGCTCACCAGACCGATCGAGACGAGAATGTCGTTGATCACTCCGTGCCCCTGGAGCAGCACGATCCAGGATGTCGTGCGAACGAGCAGGGACGTCCAGAAGGGAAGCAGGACCAGCATCATCAGCAGGTTGGATGTCCTGAGCGGCAGCCTGGCCAGCAAAGCGGCCACCGGATAGCCCAGGACGAGGCAGAGGCCGGCCACCGCGGCGCTGACCCAGAGTGTGCGCAGGAACAGTGTCCGGTATATCGCCTTGTCGACATCCACGCCCTGGACGGAGCCGTCGGCAGCCTGTTGCAGATCCAGGGCCGCCAGGAAATGCCTGGACGTGTAGGGTTGGCCCAGGCGCTTGATCAGCGCCCAGAGATCGGGATTTCCCCAGTCCGGTGCCGCGGAGATCAGTTTCTCCTTCCAATTGTCTTCGGACGCGGACGACAGCAGCCGAACCGTTTTCATGACCAGCGGTCGAGCGCCAGGCCAGTCGAAATTGAGCGATGACGAAACCTGTCCGAGCTTCTGCTCGTCATTCGCCTGCCTGAGATCGGCAACCAGATCCGCGTAGACGTTTTCGGGTGGCGTGCCCTTGCCGTCCCATTGAAGAAGAGAGGCCGATGTGCGGTACAGGACCGCGCCGAACTCGTCGTTGCTGACCGCCCTTTTCAGCATCGTTGCCAGCGGCCATGCGAACATCACCAGCAGAAAGACACAAAGCGGCGCGACGAGAGCCAGCGCTCTCAGCTGGGCTTGCCGCCTGGACCGGCGATGCAGCCTCTCCATGGAGATCGGGCGGGGGATCGCCGGGCCGGCAGATTGCAGCCAGGTGGTTGCGGCACCGCCCCTCATTGCATGCCTCCCCGGGGAGGGCTGGAATCGAGTGCGCGGCAGTCGTTGACGTGCCATCCCAGGGTGATTGCCTCGCCCTTGCTGAAGGTGCGCCGCAGCGAGGCGTTCTGCACCTTCACCACGAACTCATGGTTGCCAAAAACGCGCACCTGGATTCGGGAATGGTCGCCGACATAAATCTGATCGATCACCTGCCCGGTGACCACGGCATGCTGGCGATCGTCCATGGACGGCTCAACGATGATGCGCTCGGGCCGAAGGGAGAGCAAAGTCGATCCACCGACCGGCGCGTTCGTCACGGCCAGTGCACTGAGGGCATCGCCATTTCCGAGCCTGACCTTGCACAGGTTTTCGTCACGCTCCACCACGGTTCCGGGGAGAACATTGTTCTCGCCGATGAACTGGGCGACGAAGCTGTTGCTGGGCGTCTCGTAGACTTCGTCGGGCTTGGCCAGTTGCTGGATCTTGCCGTGGTTGAAAACCGCGATCGTGTCCGACATGGTCAGGGCTTCCGCCTGATCGTGCGTGACATAGACGATCGTGACGCCAAGCCGTTCGTGAATGCGCTTTATCTCATATTGCATCTGCTCGCGCAGCTGCTTGTCGAGCGCGCCAAGCGGCTCGTCCATCAGCACGAGCCTGGGGTCGAAAACGAGTGCCCGTGCGACCGCAACGCGTTGCTGCTGGCCGCCCGAGAGCTGCGCGGGTCGGCGACTGCCCAGAAGAGGCAATTCCACCATGTCCAGCGCCCGCTTCACCTTCGCGGTGATCTCGGTTTTTGAGATATTTCGAACCTGCAGCGGGAATGCCAGGTTTTCGGCGACAGTCATATGCGGGAAGAGCGCGTAGTTCTGGAACACCATGCCGATGTTGCGTCGCTGGGGAGCCACCCTGTTGATCGGGCGATCGTCCAGAAATATCTCGCCTGTCGTGGCGGTTTCGAAACCTGCCAGCATCATGAGGCAGGTTGTCTTGCCGGAGCCGGAGGGCCCGAGCATGCTCAGGAACTCCCCTTCCCGCACTTCGAGGTCCAGCTTGTCGACCACCGACGTCTTGCCGTCGTAGGTCTTGCCAACGTTCGCAAATTTGACTGACGCCAACGTCCTGTCTCCACGCAACAGTCCAGGGTCTGCCGGCAAACGGAGCCGCCGGCAGGAAGAGTTCGATACAGGTGAGCGGAACCGCTACTTAGCCAGCCATGAGTTGAACCGGGCAAAGAGTTCGTCGCGATAGGTCGACCAGAACGCGCTGTCGGACTCGATCGCGTTTTCGAGATGGGCGGTCGGAACGAAGTCCTTCATCTCGACACCGGTCTTGTCGTTCTTGCCGATCAACGCAATAGCGGAGTGACGCACCGGTCCATACGAGCTGGAATTCGTGATGGCCGCCTGCTGCGTGGTCTCGCTGACGAAGTCGACGAACTTCTTCGCGGCATCGAGGTTCGGCGTCCCCTTCGGGATCATCCAGACGTCGCGGTCCCAGACCTGGCCGTCCCACACGATCGTAAACGGCTGCTTCTCGTCATTGATGGCATTGAAGATGCGGCTGCTGTAGGCCGAAGTCATCACGACCTCGCCGTCCGCCAGCAACTGCGGCGGCTGCGAACCGGCTTCCCACCAGACCACGGAGGATTTGATAGTGTCGAGCTTGGCGAAGGCGCGATCGACACCCTCCTTGGTCTGCAGCACCTTGTAGACGTCGGCGGCCGGGACGCCATCGGCCAGCAAGGCCCATTCGAGGTTCACGTCCGCGGACTTGCGAAGGCCGCGTTTGCCGGGGAATTTCTCGAGATTGAAGAAGTCGGCGATGGTTTTCGGACCATCCGCCAGTTTCGACGTGTTGTAGGCCAGGGCCGTCGACCAGATCACCGACCCGACACCACAATCGCTGATGGTGCCTTCAATAAAGTCCTTCGCGGCGGGCGTGCCGTCCTTGGCGGCGGGAAGCGTCGAGGCGTCCTGCTTTTCGAGGATGCTGTCAAAACAGCCCGTTTCGGCAAGAGCCTTTTCGCCGACGACGACATCCCAGGTTACGTTCTTCGCTTCGACCTGAGCTTTGATCTGGCCAAGGCCGCCGTTGTAATCGACGGAGTTGACCGCAATGCCGGTCGCCTTCGTAAAGGGCTCGTAGAAAGCCTTCTTCTGGGCTTCCGTGTAGGCACCGCCCCAGGAAACGACGGTGATCGCATCCGCGGCGAAGACCGGTGTGGCAAAGCTGCCGGCGGCAATCGCCACGGCTGCTACGGACGTCAAAAATCTTCTCATGCTCCGGGCTCCCATTTTTTTGTTCTGTTCCAACAAATTCCGTTTTTCGGAAGTTATTTCTGTTTTTTGGAATGATTAGGGGCTTGCCCGGACCTTGTCAACGGCATATTCAGCATAACAGAATTTGTTTCCGAAAAACGGAATGGGAGATTCATGAAGAATACGGGTGGCAGTGAGCTCGTGGCTCAGCTCGAAGGGTACGGCGTCGATACGGTGTTCGGCATGCCGGGCGTCCACACCCTGTCCTTTTTCGACCCTCTGGCGAAAAGCACCATCCGCCATATCGGGGCACGGCATGAACAGGGCGCCGGATTCATGGCCGACGGTTATGCGCGTGCAACCGGGAAACCGGGAGTGTGCCTGATCATCAGCGGCCCGGGCGTCACCAACGCGGCGACGCCGATCGGACAGGCCTATTCCGATTCCATTCCTGTTCTCGCAGTGACAAGTGCGATCGCGCGGGCCGATATGGGCCTCGGGCGGGGCATGCTTCACGAGATCACAAGCCAGCAGGCGGTGACCGCGCCGATCACCGGCTTCAGTGCCACGGCGCTGACTGGCCAGCAGATCGGCGAACATCTGGCCAGAGCCATGGCTTCCTTTCAAACGGAGCGGCCACGTCCGGTCCATATCTCGATACCGCTGGATGTTCTGGACGAGGAAGTTGTCCCGCGTCCCACCCGGAAATTTCTTCCTCGCCGGCCCGGCCCCAACCCGATCGACATCAGAGCCGCGGCAGATCTGATCCGGGCGGCAAAACGTCCTGTTATCCTGGCCGGCGGCGGCTGCCGAAACGCCGGAGCCGAACTGACTCGCCTCGTCGAAGCCACGCAGGCCCCGATCATCACAACGGTGGCCGGCAAGGGCGTGGTCCCGGAATCCCATCCGCTGTCGCTGGGATCCACCCTGCAGCGGGCCAAGATTCGCAGACTCGTCGAGATCGAAGCCGATCTGGTGATTGCAATCGGAACCGAAATCTCGGAACCGGATCTTTATGTGACAGCCGACAGCGAGGCCGCCGCCGACGGGCCGATGATCGCCGACCCAACCCGGTTGGCCATCGCAGGAAAATTCATCAGGATCGACATCGACCCTGCTGCAACCGTCAGGGACTATGTGCCGGATGCCGCGATCGTCTCGGATGCCGGGCTGGCGGCCGCAGCATTGGTCGAAGAACTGGGCCGACAGCCTGCCGGGCTGATCGCCTGGAAAGTGGACTTCGCGGCACTGAAAAATCAGGTGAAGCAAGACGTATCGCCGCTGGAACGCCAGCATATTGCTGTCCTGGAGGCGGTTCGAGAGGCGCTTCCGGCGGATGCGCTCGTCTATGCCGACATGACGCAGATTGCCTATACCGGGTGCGTGTACTTTCCCGTCGACATTCCCGGCACCTGGCATTTCCCGGTTGGCTATGGAACCCTTGGCTATGCCTTGCCGGCGGCGATCGGCGGCTCCGTCGGTTCGCCCGACCGGGCCTGCGCAGCCATCGTCGGTGACGGCGGCCTTCTTTTCACGGTTCAGGAACTCGCGACGGCAGTCGAGCAGAAGCTGCCGCTCCCGATCCTTCTGTGGGACAATGACGGCCTTGGCGAGATCGCCGATTTCATGCGTGCCCGCAACATTCCGGAAGTAAGCGTGCGGCCGCTCAATCCTGACTTCAAAGCACTTGGCGAGGCGTTCGGCTGCCTCGTGGCTGTGCCGCATTCCCTCGACGAAATCGGAAACGAAATACGTCGTGCACTCCGTGCCGATCGGCCAACCATCATCATCGTCAAGCAGGATGCAGGATACCTGCGATGAACCTGGAGCACTGCCGGATCGATTTCGATGCTGCCGCCAGGGAACTCGAAACGCGATTTGCGTCGAAGTTCTCCGTAGCGCTCGCCGTCAGGGAACATCACGGCCACGACGAGAGCTGGCATCCTGCCGCCAAACCGGACGGCGTGCTGTTTGCCACGACGACCGGGGATGTCGTTGACGCGGTCCGGATCTGTGCAGGATACGGTGTTCCTGTGGTTCCCTACGGAACCGGCAGCGCCATGGAAGGCAGCGTCAACGCGGTGTGCGGCGGACTCTCGATCGACCTAGCCGGCATGGACGCGATTCTGGCGGTGAACGCTTCCGACATGGATTGCACCGTCGAGGCAGGATGCACCCGCTCGGCACTGAACTCCTTTCTGCGCGACACGGGTCTCAACTTTCCCGTCGACCCGGGAGCCGACGCGACGCTCGGCGGGATGGCAGCCACCAGGGCATCGGGGACGATGACGGTCAAATATGGCTCGATGCGGGACAATGTCGTCGGGCTGGAAGTCGTGCTCGCTGATGGAACCGTGGTCCAGACCGGAGGTCGTGCCAGGAAGTCCTCGTCCGGCTACGACCTCACGAAACTCTTCGTCGGGTCGGAAGGCACCTTGGGCGTCATAACAAAACTGACGCTGCGCCTCCATCCGATCCCGGAACACGTTCTGGCATTGCGCGCCGTGTTTGAAGACATGCGCCCGGCCGTCGAGTTCGTCGTTCTCCTGATGCAGCTCGGATATCCCGTCGCCAGAGCGGAATTCATGGACGAACTCGCACTCGAAGCGGTGTGCAGATACGAAAAGCTCGACTACGAGCGGCTGCCGACGATTTTCCTCGAATTTCATTCGAGCGTCGCTCCCCTGGACGAAACCGGCCCCGCGATCCAGGAACTTTTGGGACAATATGGCGCGAAATCCGTGCATCTGGCTGCGACGTCCGAACAGCGTGCGGAGATCTGGAGGGCCCGGCACAATGCGGCCCATGCAGAGCCGCTGCTAAGACCGGGCGCCAGGGCGATGGTGACGGATGTCTGCGTTCCCCTGTCCAGTCTGGCCGAATGCATCGCCGAGACACAGGTCGATCTGAAATCGACGAGGCTATGCGCCCCGATGGTCGGCCATGTCGGCGACGGAAACTTCCATCTTGCTATTTTGATCGATCCCGAGTCGGAATCGGAGATCGGAGAAGCAGAGCGCCTTCATGCCAGGCTCGTCGAACGCGCGCTCGGCTTCGGGGGAACCGTCAGTGGAGAACACGGCATCGGCCTCGGAAAACGGCAATATCTGGAGGCAGAACACGGTGCGGGTCTTGCCGTTATGCGATCTATCAAGCATGCGCTCGACCCACGAAACATGATGAACCCCAGGAAGATCTTTCTTCCCGATCTGTAACGCAAGCTGACGAATTCGCATGAGCGAACACGGAACCAACCGAATGTCGAAAACGAATGACAAGGTCTCTGAGAAAGGGTCCAGCCCCCTGAGGCGCATCGCGACGGTCCTGGACGCTGTCGCGTTTTCGTCGTCGGGATTGACACTCCAGGATATTGCGAGCGCGGCGCAGATACCGGTGTCGTCGGCGCACCGCATAACCAACACGCTTCTCGATGTCGGTTATCTGGAAACAGCGCCAAACCGCAAGGTCTACCTCGTCGGGCCCCGGCTGTGGCGGCTGCTGAACCTGAGCTTCGGTGACGCTCCGATTGAAAAGGTCGCCTCGCCGCTGCTGCTGGAGCTGGCAAACAAGGTCCAGGAAGTTGCCTTCATTTGCCGTCTGGTGGGAGGCAAGATCAAGCTGGAAGCCTTCGCCTTCCCACAGGAAGCGTCGACCTCATTGATCCATCCGGGCTATGAATTTCCATACCATGCCACCGCGAGCGGCAAGGCGATGCTGGCGTTCCAGAACGAGGATTTCGTCGAAAATGCGCTCAGCGAAGACATCCCCCGATTTCAGGCCGGAACCACCGTCGACCGCGCCGAAATTCGCCAACAGTTGAGTGCCGTGCGTCAGCGAGGATATGCAGTCAACGACATGGAGTTCGATCCGGGAGTGTTCGCGCTCGCGGCACCCGTCACCTTCGAACACGGAAACGTTTTCCTCACCGTTGGCATCGTCGGCATGAGTGGCAGGATGCACGACCGCTTCGAAGAGACTGACATGGCGACCTTCGTGAAATCGACGGCCGCCAAACTGTCCCATCTGCTTTCGAGCCATCGATAGGGGGATCCGTGGAATCGCGCCGGCCGAAGTGCCGCGCCAGCCGCGCAGCCCCCGTCTCGGCGCATTCCTGAAATCCGTTCGCTAGCTCAGGCTGGACCTAGAGCGTTTCCGTTTTTCACGGAACCGCGGAAACGCTCTAGGTTTTGTTTTCGTCGCATTTTTGTAACGCCAAGTGATTCCACTTGGCTACAAAATGCTCTAGTGCCGCACCATGCCGGCATCGACGTTGAGGGTCTGGCCGGTGATCCAGCGCGCGTCGTCGGAGGCGAGGAAAGACACGACGTCAGCGATGTGCTCGGGCTGGCCCTTGCCTTTCATCGCCTGCAGCATCTCGACGAAACCGAATGCCTCGTTGTGCGGGCTCGCCTTGACGCCGTCGCTCTCGATCAGGCCGGGCGTCACCGCATTGGCCGTGATGTTGTATTTGCCGAGTTCCGTCGCCAGCGCCCGGGTGAAACCGATGACGCCACCCTTGGCCGCGACATAGGCTGCCATATTAGGCGTGCCGGCGAAGAAAGTGTTGGAGGCGATGCTGATTACCCGCCCCGCCTTGTCTGCCGCCCGCATCTGGTCGGTTGCCGCGCGGGTGACTATGAAAGTGCCGGTCAGGTTGACGTCGATGATCCTGCGCCAATGGTCGATGTCGACATCGTCCCAGGCGATGAAAGGCACGATGCTGGCGTTGTTGACGAGGATGTCGAGGCCGCCGGACAGCGCCTGGATCTCGGCAAACAGCGCCTTCACCGATGCAGGGTCGGAGATGTCTGCAGCAATCGCCTTCGCTTTTCCACCGATCGACGCGGCAGCGGCCTTGGCACCCTCGGCGTTGATGTCACTGATGATGACGGTCGCACCATCGGCGGCCAGCCGCGCCGCGATCGCCTTGCCGATGCCTTGCGCGGCGCCCGTCACCAGGGCCGTCTTTCCCGCTAGCCGTTCAGTCATGAAATCTCTCCCTTAAGCTCAATCTTGTGATGTGTGTTCAGGCGTCGGCGTCGATGACGGCCAGCGCAGCGTCGATGCCCTTGCCGATTGCAAGCTTCTGGCCGGCAGCGTTCATGGCGCCGCCGAGCGCGGTCAGCGCAGCGATCGCATAGATCGGCTGCGCCGTCGGACCCATGTGGCCGATGCGCGTCAACCTGCCCAGCGTTTCGCCGCGGCCCGACGAGAACACCACGCCGTAGCGGGCACGCGCGGCTTGGCGCAGCGCCTTCTCATCGATGCCTTCAGGCGTGCGCACGGCGGTGGTGGTCGGCGACGCTATCGCCTCGCTGGCCGCCCAGATCGACAGGCCCATCGCGGCGACGCCGGCGCGCATGGCCTTTGCCGTCAGCGCGTGACGCGCCCACACAGCTTCCGGCCCCTCCTCGAGATAAAGGTCGAGCGCGGCGTCGAGCCCGTTGACCTCAGCGACGGATGGCGTGAACGGGAAAGGCTGCTCGCGGGACCACGCATTTTCCCAGTCGACGATGCTCAGCATCGAAGCCCGCGGCGCCGCCTTGTTGGCCTTCATCCTGGCCCAGCCGCGTTCGCTGACGCCCATCAGCGTCAGGCCGGGAGGCGCACCCAGGCATTTGTTCGGGCCGGTGACGTAGATGTCGGCCTTGCAGTCTTCCGGATGCGTCTTCATGCCGCCGAAGGACGAAACGGCATCGACGATCAGATAGGCGCCGTGGGCCGACACCAGCGCGCCGATGGCATCGATCGGATTGATGGTGCCCGACGGCGTGTCGTGGTGGCAGACCGACACGATGCTGATTTCCGGATGCTTCTTCAGCATCTCGGCAACCGCCTGCGGGTCGATCGCCTCATTGTAGGGCACTTCAATCTCGAGCAGGTTTGGCGAGTAGCGCTTCGCCCAGTAGCCGAAGCCCTTGCCGTAGACGCCGGAGGCGAGGTTCAGCACGACATCGTCGGGCGTGATCAGCGATGCCGCCGCCGCTTCGAGGCCCAGCACCGGTTCGCCATGCAGGATCAGCGGCCTGTTCGACAGCCGCATCGCCTTCTGCGCCTTGTCGATCACCTTCTCGTAGAAGATCTGGAACGCCGGATCGTAGTCGTAGAGCACCGTGCGGCCAAGGCCGCGCAGCACTTTTGCATAAGCGTCCACCGGCCCCGCGGTCAGCGTGATCACCGGATCGGCGTGTTCGAGGTAGCGCATTTTCCGTCTCCCGATTGGAGCAATTCCGGCAAAGGCGCGTCGCGGCTTTGCGTTCGGAATTGAGTAAGAACAAAACGTCAGAGCGTTTCCCCGAAAAACGGAAACGCTCCGGTGGCGCTCAGCCGTAGAACTGCGTGCCGGTCCGGTAGGTTTTGAAGTTGTCCATGTCGTGCGAATACATCAGCTCCGCACCATGGTCCGCAGCCAGCTTCTGCACCTTGCGCATCGAATTGACGCCGGCGACCGGATCGATGTGGAAGGCAGCCTGGCACAGCGTCTCCAGGCTCTTCTGGGTGTAGGCGGCATCGATCGTGAACAGGATCGGCTGGCGCCTGGGGAACTCCACCAGAAGGCTGTAGTGGCCGATCGAATGGCCTGGCGTCGAAATCAGCTTCACACCTTTGGCAAGTTCGATGTCGCCATCGATCCCCTCGAAGGTCGAATTGGCGCGTGTGGTGCCTGCCAGCAGTTGCGCCGTCGCGCCGCGCGCTTCCGCCGCCTCCGCCGAGAAGCTCAGGTCGGAATAGCCGAGATGTTCGAAGGGCTGCGGATTGCAGGCCTGCGGCACTTCCGTGCGATGGCAGATCTTCTTGGCGTGCGGGAAATATTTGTTGCCGCCGCAGTGGTCGAAATGAAAATGCGAGTTGACGACGACGTCGATGTCCTTCGGTTCCAGCCCAAGCAACGCCAGCGCACCCGGAATGGTCTGGTGCTTCTCCTGGATCGGCTTTTCGAACGGCAGCACCTTCATGACGTGGTCGTAGTCGAAGCCGGTGTCGATGAGGAAGCGGCCCTCTGCATGCTCGATCAGGATCGAATAGACCGGAAAGCGGACTTCACCGCCCGGGCCGCGGTTCCAGAACACATGATAGCCATCGAGGACGAGCGAGCCGCCGTCGAGCAGGTAGACCTTGGTATCCGACATTCTTGCCTCCTGTTTTGGCGCGGCTCCCGTCCGCGCATCGGTTGTGGTCAGCGCGCGCCGCGCTCGTAGGGAATTCCGAGTGCAGCCGGCAGGCTGGCCCGCCGCCCGAACAGCACCAGCATGATCATCACCGCCAGGAACGGCAGCATCTGGATGACGTCGGTGGGGATGTTGATGCCCGCCACCTGCATGGCCGTGGTCAGCGACAGGCAGACGCCGAACAGCAGCGCACCGAACAGAACCCAGACCGGCCGGCCCCGAGCCAGCATGGCCAGCACGATGCCGAGGAAACCGGCACCGTTGGTGATGAAGGGAATGAACAGCCCCGCCCCGACATTGGCGAGATAGGCACCGCCGAGCCCGGCCAGCGCACCGGTGGACAGCACGGCGATGGTACGGGTCCTGATGACGTCGATCCCGGCAACGTCGAGCGCGGCCGGCTTGTCGCCGGCGGCCTGCAGGTTGAGGCCGAGCTGCGTGCGCCGGTAGAGGTAGCCCATGGCGAACACCAGGGCGACAGCCAGGTAGACGATCAGGTGATGTTTGAAAAAGGCCGGCCCCACCACCGGAATGTCCGCCAACGTCGGAATCACGGTCGGGTTCGGGGCCGGCAAACGGGGATAGCTGCGTGAGAACTGAAAGTGGTGCAGAAGCGCCGTCAGTCCTTCGAGCCCGAGCGTCAGCGCGATGCCGATGACGATCTGGTTCAGGCCGATGCGCACGCACAAGAGCGCCATGACCAGCGCCACCGCGACACCGCCGGCAGCGCCTGTGAAGAAACCCAGCCACAGCGAACCGGAATAGAAGGCGCCGACGAAGCCGAGATAGGCGCCGGCCAGCATCATGCCCTCGATGCCGATGTTGAGCACGCCGGCTTTTTCCGACATCTGCTCGCCAAGCCCGGCAAGCAGAAGCGGGATGGCCGCGGTGACCGCGCCGAACAGCAGCGCGCTGAGAAAGACTTCGCTGAACAGCCCGGTCATGCGTCAGGCCTTTCTCGACTGGTTATAGCGATGGTCGACATACTCGGCGAGGGCGAGCACGATCAGCACGATCGACACCAGCACCAGCGTGAAATGATTGGGCACGCCGAGCCGCCGTGCCGCGCTCTCGCCGCCGATCGACAGCACCGAAAGCAGGAACACGAAACCGATGGCGGCAAAGCCGTTCATACGGGCGAGGAACACCGCCGGGATGACCGCCAGCCCATAGGCGGGGTTCCAGTCTGCACGGACGTTGCCCTGCACGCCGATGATGTCGATGGCACCGGCAAGGCCCGCCAGCCCGGAC
The DNA here is from genome assembly GCF_042739655.1 of Mesorhizobium sp. NPDC059025. Lineage (NCBI taxonomy): Bacteria > Pseudomonadati > Pseudomonadota > Alphaproteobacteria > Hyphomicrobiales > Phyllobacteriaceae > Mesorhizobium > Mesorhizobium sp. NPDC059025. The sequence continues at coordinate 58,674 of NZ_JBHYIM010000019.1, forward strand.
GAAATGGCGAAGACGGCGATGGTCAGGCCGGGCACGCCGAGCCCGGCATGGATCGCCGCCCGGGGATTGGCGCCGACGATCCGTAATTTCAGTCCGAAGGCCGTCCGCGTCATCACCAGGTGCACGATGATGATCGCGGCCAGGCCGAACAGCAGGCCGCTGGTGATGGTGGTGTCGAACAGGCGCGGCAACCGGTCCTCCACCGGCAGGGTTCGCGTCTGCGGCACGGTGGTGCCTGGGTCGCGGAACAACAGCTTGACCAGAACATTGGCGAGCGAGGTGCCGAGGAACGTCATCATCAGCGTGGTGATGATCTCGTTGACGCCCTGATAGGCGCGCAGCAGTGCCGGCACCAGCGACCAGGCCATCGCGACAAGCGTGGCGACGAGGAACGCACAGAACAGGGCAAGCCAGGCCGGCATGATCCCGACGAAGAACGGTGCACTGGCCGCCGCCGTGACCGCGCCGAGCAGGAACTGGCCGTCGCCACCGAGATTCCACATGCCGGCACGGAAGGCGACGATCAGGCCGGCGGCGAGGAAGAGAAGCGGCGCCATGCGCGTCAGCGTCTGCTGGATGCCAAGCGGCGAGAACAGCCCCTTTTCCAGCACATAGCCATAATAGGCGAGTGGATCGACGCCGACAGCAAGCAGGATGCAGCCGGCGATGACGAGCGCGGCCAGGATCGGACCTACGGTCATCAGCAGCCGGCGCAGGATGTCGCGGCGCACGGCGACGCCGCTGGTGGCATCGAGAGCGGTAGCGCTGACGGTGGGGGCGGTGTCGATGCTCATGCGGCTAGTCCGATCATCAGGCGGCCGACCCTGGTGCGGGCATCGTCGGCATTGGCGACGGTGCCGACCAGGGCTCCGTTGGCCATGACGGCAATGCGGTTGCAGATGCTGAGCAGCTCCTCGAGGTCGGTGGAGATCAGCAGCACGGCGAGGCCGCTTTGGGCGGCGTCGCGGATGCGCTGGCGCGACGCCAGCGTGTTGGCGAGATCGAGCCCGTAGGTGGGCTTGTTGAAGATCACCACCCTGGCGCCCTCCGCCAATTCGCGGGCCAGAAGCACCTTCTGGATGTTGCCACCCGAGAGCCGCGCGACGGGCGTCTTCAGGCTCGGCGTGCGTACGTCATATTCGCGCACCAGTTCGGCGGCGCGCCGGTCGATCTCGGCGCGCTGCTCGATGCCGCTGCGCCAGAACGGCGCGGCGCCGACCTGCTTGAGGAAGAAGTTGATCGAGACCGGGAAGGTGCCGACCGTGCCCTCGCCCAGCCGGTCGTCGGTCAGGTAGCGCAGGCCGCGTCTGCTGCGCTCGCCGACGCTCAGCGTCTCGATGGCGACGCCCCCCAGTCGCACCGAACCGCCGGTCGCCGCGCGCTGGCCTGACAGCGCCTCCGCCAGCTGTTTCTGGCCGTTGCCATCGATGCCGGCAATGCCGAGGATCTCGCCTGGGCGGATATCGAAGGAGATCGACGACAGCCCAGGCGCGTTGTCGGTCGCCGCCACCGTGAGGTCGGTGACCTGAAGCAGCGGCGCAGCCTCCGCGTGGACCGAAGCAACGGGACGCTCCGCCGCTTCCGGATCATCCTTCTGCTTGCCGAACATCAATTCGACGATCTCGGAGATGATCTCCTGCTCGCCAAGCGCGCGAAAACGTTCCGGCGGGATTTCGCCGACCTTGCGGCCGAGCTTCAGCACCGAGATACGGTCGCCGAAAGCAGCCGCCTCCTTGAGCTTGTGGGTGATGAAGACGATCGCCAGCCCCTGTTCGACGAGGCGACGCATCAGCGCGCCAAGCTCTTCGATGCCTTGCGGCGTCAGCATCGAGGTGGATTCGTCGAGGATCAGCAGCCGGCTGTTGCGCACCATGGCGCGCACGATCTCGACCTGCTGCTGTTCGCCCAGCGAAAGCTCCGACACCCTGGCATGCAGCTTGACGACGATGCCGAGGCTCTTGCTGATTTCGGCGACGCGCGCCGCGAGTTCCTCCGTTCTGGGGCGTTGCCACCAGGGGCCGCCGAGCAGCAGGTTTTCCGCCACGGTCAGCGTCGGCACCAGCATCATGTGCTGGAACACCGTGCCGATACCAAGCGCCAGCGCCTGGCGCGGCGATGTGATCGGTGTCGGCCTGCCGTCGACCAGGATGCGTCCTTCGTCCGGCTGCTGCAGGCCGGACAGCATGCCGATCAGCGTGGATTTTCCCGCCCCGTTCTCGCCGAGCAGCACATGCACTTCGCCCGGTCGGATCGACAGGTCGATGCCGTCATTGGCGACGATGCCCGGAAAGCGTTTGGTAACGCCTTCGAGTGTGACGATGTCGCCAACGGATGACGAGGAAGCATTGCTCATGAAAGCCCGGCCCTGAAAACGGGGATTGCTCCGAAGGGACGAACTGATCGCCCCTTCGGCATCTGACCTTGATCGCCTTACTGGGCGACGCTTGTCATCAGCGCCCTGACGGCGGCGGCATCATAGACAGGCTCGACCTTGATCTTGCCGGAGATGATGTCCTCGCGCACCGCCTGGACCTCGGACCAGACCTTGTCCGGGATCGCGGCGGTCTTCAAGAGTTTCACGGAATCGTCCTTCAGGCCGATCGTGTAGTGCTTGCTGCCGAAGGTGTCGGCCTTGAGGTCGGCGATCATGGCGGCATAGACCGGCTCGATGTTCCAAACCACCGACGACAGCAGGAAGCCCTTGTCGATCGGCGACTTGTCGCCAATGACGTCGATGAAATAGACCTTGCCGCCATCCGCGGCCTTGGTCGTCTCGACCGCCTGCAGCATGCCGAAGCTGGAACCGTTGCCCTGGCCGAAGATGATGTCGGCGCCCGAGGCGATCACGCTTTCGGCGACGCGCTTGCCGCCGGCCGCATCGCTATAGGCGGCGGGCCCGATCACCGCATAGGTGATCTTGACGTCCGGGTTCTCCGCCTTCACGCCCTGTGCGAAAGCCGCCGATTGCGAGTTCCAGGATGGCGGTTCGCCGGAGACGACGATGCCGACCGACTTCGAGCGCGACATCTTGGCGGCGAGACGGCCAGCCAGATAGGCGCCCTCATGGCCGCTCAGCGTGTAGTCGGCGACGAGGCCCTTCTCCAGTCCATTCGGCGTATCGACGATCGCCACCGGAACCTTGGTTTCCTTGGCGATCTCCGGCGCCGAGGTGTTGTAGCCGCTGGCATGGGCGATCAGCAGGCTGGCACCGTCCGAGGCGAGTTCCCGAAGCGTGGGACGAACGTCGCCATAGCCGAGGCCCTGGGCCACGACCACTTCGACACCGGCGGCCTTGCCGGCCGCCTTGGCGGCATCGATGCCCTGCTGATTCCAGCCGTAGTCGGTACCCTCTTCGGGCGTCAGGATGGCGATCGACTTGACTTCGCCAGCAACCGCGCCACCCAATAAGACACCACTAAGTATAACTGCACTTACGCTGCTTTTGAGAATCTTTAGCATGTTACCCTCTTTTGTTGCCTTCCGGTTGATATTCTTGTTGTCATTACGCAGAAGAGAGATAGACTTTCGGAAAAATTGCTTCCGGAGCCTATTCGAAGTGAAGATCCGTTATGTCCTCCCGTTAGCGCTGGCGTTCGCACCCTTTGCCAACGCGGTTGAGTTGCACCACGTCACCGTCCGCACCGGCACCGACGGGCTTGCCATGGTGCCGCTGACGATTTCGAATTCCGGCGAGGAAGGCCTGTCATGCAACGCCGACTTCGCCCACTGGTATTCGGCCGGGATCGCGACGGTCGAACCGGGCAAGAGCGCCCGTGTCGAACTCTGGTTCGACGCCGCGACCGGCACCTTCACCATCCTCAACGACAAGCGCGAAAACCTGCCGGTCGAGCGCTTGTGGTGCGGCCTGTCGGCCCGCGCATATGCGACCCGCGTCCAGATCGCGCTCGACCGCACCGATGCGGAGAAAGGCACGCGCGCCGTGTCCTGCGACACCTGGCAGGATGGCCTGGTGTGCAGATAGGCGCCCATCGATCCGTGCCCCTCACGCATTGCGCCTATTCCTTCGCCAGGAATTTGTCGGTGAAGGTCTCGTCCGCCGACAGCGGCACCTTGAGCACGCCCTGATCGCTGAGCGTCTTCAGCGTCTCTTCCCACTGCGTCTTGCTCATCCAGCCGAGGCCGTGTTCCTTGGTTTCTTCGCTGGTGAAGGTCGAGGCGATGTCGGCGTTGATCTGTGCCAGCAGCACGTCCTTCTTGCCGGCATAGCCGGGCGCTGCCTTGGCCGTGATCTCGGCGGCCTCTTCGGGATGAGCGACGACATAGTCGAAGGCTTCGCGATAGGCCTTGACGAAACGGCGCACGACGTCGGGCTTGTCCTTGATCATCTTCTCCGAGGTGAACAGACCGGAGCCGTAGGCCTTCCAGCCATGGTCCGCGCCCATCATGATGCTGAGCGAACCGGGACCGCCCGCCTTGGCTTCGAGTTCCGGAACCTCGGCGTCGACATAGCCGACGACCGTCTGCACCCGTCCGAGCAGCAGATAGCTCTCATAGGGCGGCGAGACGCTGTTCAGCGTCATGTCCTTTTCGGTCAGGCCGTTGGCGGCCAGGAACCCCCTGAAGAAGATGTAGGTCGATCCGGCCGGGTGGATGCCGATGGTCAGTCCCTTGAGGTCTTCCGGCTTGCTGAGCTTCAACGTCTTGGCCAGCGAGATGATCGCCAGCGGCGAGCGCTGGTTGACGGCGGCCAGCGCCACGACCGGAACCTTCTGCGATCGCGCGACGGCGAGCGTCGGCAGGTCGCCGAAGCCGAAATCGGCATTCTCGTTGCCCACCAGTCGCATGGCGTCCGGCGAACCCGAGCCCTTGCGGATTTCGGCGAGATCGATGTCGTTCTTGGCGAAGAAGCCCTTTTCCTTGGCCACGAAGAACATGGCATGGTTGCCGCGCACCACCCAGTCGAGCTGGACGTTGACGGTGTCGGCGGCAAGCGCTGCGCCGGAGAAGCCAAGCGCACCGGCAAATGCCGCAAGCGTGGCCGCCTTGATGAGTGAGCGTCTCAGCATTGTTCGATCCTTCCCTTGACTGCCCAGAACCCTAGGCGTGGCTGAATTTCGGTGCCCACGGCACCACGATGCGTTCGAGGATCTCGGCCGCGTAGTAGAAGGCGATGCCGAGAACGGAGACGAGCAGCAGCGCTGCGAAGACCAGCGCCGTATCGAGCTGTGTCGAGGCGAACTGGATGACGTAGCCCAGCCCGTCCGAGGCGCCGGCGAACTCGCCGACGATGGCGCCGATGACGCTCAGCGTGGCGGCGATCTTGGTGCCGGCCATCAGATTGGGTAGCGAATGCGGCACCCGGATGCGGAACAGGATCTGCGTGCGGCTGGCGCCGACCGAATTCATCAGCGACAGCAGCGAGCGGTCCACCGATTGCATGCCGGCCAGCATCGACAGCGTGACCGGGAAGAAGGCGATGACCAGGATCAGGCCGATCTTGGGTGCCAATCCGTAACCGAACCAGAGGATGAAGATCGGCGCCAGTGCCACCTTGGGCACGTTCTGGAACAGCACCACCAGCGGATAGAGCGCCCGGCCCAGCCAGTCGAACCGCACGATGACCAGCGCGATGGCAACGCCGACCACGACCGAGACGACGAAGCCGAGCAGGATCTCGGCCGCCGTCACCAGCGTGGCCTGCATCAGCGTTCCCCATTGCGCGACCAGTGATCGCCCGATCTCCGACGGAGCCGGGATGATGAAGGGCGAAATGGCGAAGATCCGAACAATCGCTTCCCAGGCCACGATCGTGGCCAGCAGCAGAATGACGGCAGGCAGCCAGCTGCTTGTCGCGGCGGCGAAGCCGGAGGGCGAACGCGGCTCGGCGGTCATGGGTTGATCGCTCATGATGCGTCTCCCGGTTGATGGCTGGCGCGCAGCATGGTGCGCAGCTGAACGACGAGGCGCACGAATTCCGGATCTTCCGTTACCGCCAGGTCGCGCGGATACGGCAGGCCGATGTCGATGCTGCCGGTGATGCGTCCGGGCTTGATGCCGAGGGCATGGACATGGCGCGACAGGTGGATGGCCTCGTCGATCGAATGGGTGACGAGCACGATCGTCTTGCCGGTGCGCTGCCAGATCTCCAGCAGCGACTGCCCCATCGAGTCGCGGGTGATGGCATCGAGGGCGCCGAAAGGCTCGTCCATCAAAAGCACCGCCGGGTCGAGCGCCAGCGCCCGGGCGATGGCGACGCGCTGCCGCATGCCACCCGACAATTCGTTGGGCCGCTTGTGGGCGGCATCACCGAGCCCCACCAGCTCCAGCATCTCCTGTCCGCGTGCCCGAAGCTCGGCACGCGACAGCGATCTGTCGGCGATGGACAGCAGCATGGAAGCGTTGTCGACCGCGTTCTTCCACGGCAGCAGATTGGCATCCTGGAAGACGACGCCGATCATGCGCTTGCGCGCCGCCTCGACCGGCGAAAGTCCGCCGATCGAAACGCTGCCGCTTGTCGGCTCGACCAACCCGGCCAGCACCTTGAGCAAGGTGCTCTTGCCGCAGCCGGAAGGGCCGATGAGCGAGACGAAGGAGCCCTTCGGCACCGCAAGATCGATATTCTGGAGGACCAGCTGCCGGGCATAGACCACCGAGACGCCCTTGACCGAGATAAGGTCGTCATGCCGGATGTGAGCCGGTTTGCCACCGTCTGCCCGGATCGTGTCAATGCGCATGGCTTGTTCCTCCGTGCGTTCCGATCCAGCTGCTTCTCTGCATGGTGCGATCCATCGGCTACTCCCGGCCTTCCAGGATGCGCCGCACCGCGACGAGCTTGCGCGCCCGCTCGGCCTGCAGCGCCTTTGTCTGCTCGGGCGTATAGGAGAACATGCCTTCGCCCGACTTGATGCCGAGCTTCGCGGCGCCGGTCTTCTCCAGCACCATCGGCGCGACATCATCGCGATTGGAAAGATCGGCGTTCAGGAAGGACGAGACGGACTTGTAGATGTCGAGGCCCGCCATATCGAGCAGCGCCATCGGGCCGACGACGGCGATCTTGTAGCCGATGCCCCAGGACACGCAGGTGTCGAGGTCCTCCGGCTCGATGACACCGCGCTCGACGAGATCGACCGCCTCGCGCAGCAGCGCATAGAGCACGCGGTTCTCGACAAAACCCGGGACGTCCTTCTTCACGACCACGGGCAACAGGCCGATCGAGCGGATCAGCTCACGGATGGTCGCCACGGTCTGCGGCGCGGTCTTCTCGCCGCCGATCACCTCGATCATCGGGATGATATGCGGCGGGTTCGACCAGTGCATGCCCACCATCCGCCCGGGATGCGAGATATGCGCCTGCAGCTGGGTGATCGGGATGCCCGACGTGTCCGACGCCACGATCGTGTCGGACGGGATCAGGCCGTCGATGGCGCGATAGACGTCGGCCTTGATCGCGATGTTTTCGGGAACGTTCTCGATGACGAGGTCGGCACCGGATACCGCGTCGGCGATATCATCGGTGAAGCGCACGGTTCCGGCACCGGCCGCCGGCGCCGCGATGCCCAGGGCATCGAGAACGCCCTCGGCCGTGCCCAGCATGGCGCGTGCGCGTTCGATCGCCGCCGGGGCGACGTCATAGGCGGTCACATGCAGGCCGCCCCTGGCGAGCCTTGCGGCCATGCCCGGTCCCATCGTGCCCAGACCGATGATGGCGATACGTTGGATCATCACGCTGCCCTGCTTTCCGCTACTGCTCTCGACGCCGCGATGAGGTCGGCGGCCTTCTCGGCGATCATGATCACCGCCGCATTGATGTTGCCGCAGACCAGGTCAGGCATGATGGAGGCGTCCACCACGCGCAGGCCGTCGACGCCGCGGAGGCGCAGTTCCGGGTCGACGACCGAGGCTGCATCAACACCCATCCGGCAGGTGCCGGCCGGGTGATGCACGGTGATGGAGGTCTTGCGGATATGCTCGTCGATCTCGTCGTCGCTCTGGCATTTGGGACCGGGGAAGAACTCGGCCTCGATGAACGGCTGCATGGAAGGTTGAGCGGCGAGATTCCTTGCCACCCGGAAACCGGCGCGCAGCGATTCCCAGTCCTTCGGCGAGGCGAGGAAGTTCTGATGGATCAACGGGGCAGCCAACGGATCGGTCGAGGCCAGCTTCACGGTTCCCCGGCTTTCCGGCTGCGTCGCCACGATCCGTGTCGCGAAGCCATCGGCGAAGGGCGCCTTGAACGGCTTGAAATATGGCCAGGCGGCGAGCGGGGCCGCGGTGAACAGCAACTGCACATCCGGCAGCGGCCGCTCCGGGCCGCTTTTCAGGAATGCCACGACCCCGCCCGGCACATCGCCCGAGAAACCGCTTCCCGTCAGATAGGTCTTGAGGAAATCGAACCCGATCCGGTCCGCGCGCATGTTGTGCAGGAACGGCCCCGGGGTCCGGCGCCGGTACATCAGGATGACCGAGACATGGTCCTGCAGGTTCTTGCCGACCGCCGGCAGGTTCACCCGCGTCTGGATGCCGTGCGCGGCGAGTTCATCCGGCGCGCCGATGCCGGACAGCATCAGCAGCTGCGGCGTGTTGATGACACCGCCGCAGAGCAGGACCTCCCTGCGCGCGACAACCGTCCGTTCGCTGCCGCGATGGCTGATCGTCACGCCGGTGGCACGCGTGCCTTCCATGGCGAGCTTCGTCGCCATCGCTCCGGTCAGCACGGTCAGATTGGGCCGCGCCAGGGCCGGGCGCAGATAGGCCGATGCCGTCGAGCTGCGGCGGCCTTTCGAGATCGTCATCTGGAGGCGGCCGAAACCTTCCTGCCGCTCGCCATTGTAGTCGTTCGTCTGCGGATAGCCTGCCTCGACGCTGGCCTGCGCGAAGGCGTCGATCAGCGTGTCCTTGTAGCGACAGAACTGGGTGCTGAGCGGGCCGTTGCCGCCCCGGAAGCGGCTGCCGCCCTTTTCCCAGCTTTCCTGTTTCTGGAAGTAAGGCAGGACCTTTTCGTATGACCAGTCGGCAAGCCCGCTGGCGGCCCAGCGGTCATAGTCACCGCGATTTCCTCGGACATAGGCCATGGCATTGGTCGAGGAAGACCCGCCGATGACCTTGCCGCGCGCGCACTCGACGCGGCGTCCGCCGACATTGTCCTCAGGCTCGCAGAAATACATCCAGTCGTGGCGGCGCTCGGTCAGGATCTTGCCCCACCCGAGCGGAATGTGGATCATCGGGTCACGATCCCAGCCACCAGCCTCGAGCAGCAGCACGGAACACTGCGGGTCGGCGCTCAGCCGGTTGGCCAGCACGCAACCAGCCGATCCGGCCCCGACGATAATGTAGTCATAACTCTGTGCGTGCGGCATGGTTCTACTGCTTTCGCCTGACGCTCTGGCCCCGGTGAATCTTCAGGATCCGGGGGCCGGATACCCTGGCAGGGACCAGGCCCTGCCGGGGATGTTCAAAGACCCGCTGGCGCTAGGCCAGGCCCTTTTCCTTGAGACGCTGCGACCAGTGATCCCATCCCCGGTCGATCTGTTTGCCGACAAGCGCGCCCGCCGTCTTAACCTCGCCGGGCGTCAGGTATTTGATCTTGCCGATCTGGAGTCCGGCCGTGAGCGCCTTGGCTTCCTGCTCGAGATAGAAAGCGCGGAACACGACCTCACGGACAGAATTGCCGACGTTCACCACGCCGTGGCGGGCCATGAGGACCACTGTCTGGTCGCCGAGGCTTTCGGCGATATCCGCGCAGACGCCGCGGCCGCCGCCGAAGAGATCGGTCTCGTCACCCTGCTTGTCGCGGATTTCATAGACGGGTACGGCCTCGCCCATGAATGCGCCCATATGCGTGACTGGGCGTAGCGGTGTGTCGGTAAAGCAGTATGGCAGCACGGCCGGCGAATGGCTGTGCAGCACGCAGTTGACGTCCGGCCGTGCCTTGTAGATTTCGCTGTGAATGTAGCGCTCGAGATAGGCCGGCCGATTGTCCGTGGTCTCGCCATCGAGGTTGAAACGCAGGATGTCGCCGGTCGTTATCAGGCTCGGCGCGAGCTTCTGGGCAAGGAAGAAGCTTTGCGGATCCTCGGGGTCACGGGCACTGATGTGCCCGAACGTATCCAGGACCCCCTCGTTCAGAAGGATCTTGGTCGCCGTGACCAGCTCCTGGAAGACCTTCTGGCGCGTGGCGTTGCTGTCTGTCATTCTCGAATTCTCCCATTACACAGCGGCGGCGATCGTTTTTTGTTGTTCTTGTTGATCGCCGGGGTCGCTGTTCACCTGTTTTCGTAGATGCCGACGATCCGGTTCTGCTCGATGATGTTGCCGGCATATTTCTGGAGGAACTCCTCCCGGTTGGGCGTCCCTTCGACCTTGGTGTCGAGGGCGTACACCCAGAAATAATAGTGATGTTCGCCATGGCCAGCGGGCGGCTGCGGTCCGTAGTACTGCATGTGACCGGCGCCGTTCGGTCCGACGCGGAACTTTTCCTGTGCGTCGGAGAGATCGGTGGTCGACGGATCGATGCCATACACGACCCAGTGGGTGAAACCATTGGCCAGCGGCGCGTCCGGATCATGGCAGATGACGGCGAGCTCTTTCGCGCCTGCCGGGACACCGCTGACGGTCAGCCGGGGCAACACGTTGCCCTTGTCGCCGGCATGCTCGTCGCGCAGCCTGCCGAGCGGATGGAAATCCGCCGAGGTGATCTTCAGGTCCTTGATGTTCAGGGGCATGGAATGTGTCCTTGTTCGATCGAACTAAACGGTTGTCTCGAGGTCGGCGACGGTTTTGCCGCCGACGCGCTGATGCACGCGCGGTCCCGACGCGACGGCGACGCAAATCAGAAGCTCGTCCGGGCGCGGGCCATCCGGCACGGAGAAGGTGACGGCATCGTAGTGAGAACGGATGTAGAGCTCATCCTTGTGGGCGAGCGGGATGTCGATGGCGGTGCCGGCAGCGGCGACCTTGCTGACCGACGAGATCCAGGCCCTGCCACCGCCCACCTGCTCGCGCAGCGGGTCGCCGAACAGCGTGGTGATGCAGGCGACGACATGTTCCTGTTCGCCGGCCGTGCCGGCGATGCCTCCCTTGCCGTAGCTGTTGACCGGCCGGTTGCCGAGCAGCGATGCGGCGCGTTCGCCGAGCGCGTGGCCGATGGCCGCGCTGGGGTTCACGATATCGGAGAGATCGGCGACGAATTTGCCGGCAAACGGGTTGCGGATGACCACGCCCACCGCGACCTTGATGAGCGTGTCGCCGGGCTCTCCGCCATCATGCCGGATCTCATGGACGGTGGAGTACCAACCGCGCACCTCGTAGTGTTTCTCAACTTCTGCCGAATAGTTCATTTAAGTCTCCCGAGGAGAGCGCGGCTTCCGCCGCACCAATTGATCTGTAGCCCGCCCATTCGAAATCACTGCGGCCATGAGAAGACCCGGCGCAGCGGGTCGTAGCGAGCCGCCTCCAGGGCGGCCGGGGTGAACATGTTGCCCTTCGAGAGCGAGCGGTTGGCCGCATAGTCCCCGGAAAGGGCCTGACAGCGATCGGTGACCGGGCGAATGCGCTTCTCCCAATCGACGAGTGCGTCTTCGACGGAGGAGCCCGCTTCCAGGTCCTGCGACAGGCTGAAGGCGTTGACCATCGCGCAGCCGGCACCCTGGGCGAGAGCCGGGCACATTGCATGCGCGGCGTCGCCGACGAGTGCGACCTTGCCGCGTGTCCAGCTGTCCAGCTTCGTCGTCTCGTATTTGTCGTATCGGGCGGTTTTCAGCTTCGCCGCCTCGACCAGACATGGCTCCAGGAAAGGGAACATCTCGACCCAGACCTCGAGGTCGATCGGCACCGCCGATCCGCGCGGGTCGGCGGCCGGGGCCATCAGGCCGAGATAAAGCTCGTTCTCGTTGCAGGGCGAGTAGAGGATGCGCTGGACGCGCGGCCAGAAATTCCACATGTCGATGGTGTTGTCCCACTCGCCGTGGCCGAGTTCCTTCTTCATGCGCGGGACGATCAGCCGGATCAGGCCATCCTTCGATATCCACCGATCCTGCTTGAAGCCGATGGAATCCCTCACCTTGGAACCGACGCCGTCGGCACCGACGATCAGGTCGGCTTCGAGAACCTCGCCGGTCTGCAGGGTCAGGCGGCCCTCCGGATCGGCAGCAACCGCCTCGGAGTTGACGCGTATGTCGACACCCAGCGCACGCGCGCGGTTGACCAGCGCATCATGCAGATGGCTGCGGGTCATGATGCGCCAGGGGAGCCCGTTGAACGTCTCCCTGGAGACGGACTTGTTGTGCATCCAGGTTTCGTAGGTCGGCGGCGTGTGCGAGCCCTGCAGGACATCGTCCAGCGCCCCCAGTCCTTCGAGGACGCGGAGGCCGTTGTGCCAGAGATAGATACCCGCACCAAAGGCCCGCAGTTCGGAGCTCTTCTCGTGCAGCCGGACATCCCAACCGCTCTGCTTCAGAGCGATGGCTGCCGTCAGGCCGGCGAAGCCGCCGCCGGCAACCTCGGCACGACGCGCCTTGCCCGGAGTTTTGTTTACATTGGCCATTTTCTATCCTGATCCTGGGTACAAGAGGACGGCAGTCGAGCCGTCAGGCGTCTATGAAATTGGTGATGGCTTTCAGCGTGATCTCGGGGGCCGTCTCGTTGACGTAGTGGTCGGCTCCCGGGACGACGACCACGGGCAGGTCCGGCCGCAGCCGGCTGGTCTTTGCCAGTGCCGCCGGCGAAACCAGCTTGCTCTCTTCGCCACGAACGATGAGCACGGGCTTCGTCACGTCGCGGTAGGCCTGGGTCAGGTCTGCGCGCAGCCCCCTGGCGGTCTGCGCCATGGCCGAGGGCGACGCCAGCGGACGGAAGCCGCCGTCGACTTTCCGATAGCCGCTTTCGGCCCTGATCCTGATGGCGTCGGCGGGAATGTTCGGGTAGCGGGCCGCCAGATATGCCTGGACCGATTTGAGGTCATCGAAAAGCCGGTCTCCCGCGTTCACCCGGGTTTCCAGCGCGTCCAGCACCTCGGTCTCGATATAGGGCGTGAAGTCGATCGCGATGACCGACCGTACCAGGTCCGGATAGCGCGCTGCGGCGGTGACAGAGTTTCTGGCACCGAGCGAATGCCCGACCAGAATGGCTGGGCCGCGGCCGAGCGTGCGGATCAGCGCGGCGATGTCGTCCGAATAGTCATTGGCCTCGTAGCCGCTTTCCGGCTTGTCGCTGAGGCCATGCCCGCGCTGGTCGACCGCGATGGTCGTGAAGCGATCGGAGAGCCGGGCCATCAACGGTGCGAAGACAGCCGAATTGGAGGTGATGCCGTGGAAGAAGAGCAGCGACGGGCCGCAGCCTCCCTCGCGCACATTCAGGACGATGCCCCCCGTCTCGATGCGGCGCGAAATCAGCTGGTCGGAGCGTATGCCTGCCGCCATGTTCTGGATCCTTTTTGTTGCGGCCCGTCTCATTCAAGAGGATCATATTAGAAATGGCTCGTCAACCAGATTGTCAGACATTCTTGCAATCTTGATAATTGACAATCTGGCTATTCCTGCTGTCCAATACCGGCAGCGTCGCATATGATGCGTCCGATCGTGACCCCGAGCCCAAGAGACGTGATCAATGCCGGCAGATCTGAATTTGCGGATTTCCCCCAGAACGGTGCAGCAGGAGACTGTCGACAAGTTGCGGCTCGCGATCCTGTCCGGGCTGTTCCAGCCGGGAAGCCGCCTGATCGAAAGCCAGCTATGCGCCCAGCTCGGCATCAGCCGTCCTTCGCTGAGGGAAGCGTTGCGCAGTCTCGAGGCCGAACGCCTGATCGAGATCGTGCCCAATCGCGGGCCGGCGGTACCCGCGCTTTCATGGGAAGAGGCAACCGCCATCTATGAAGTGCGAGAACTGCTGGAAGTCGAGGCGGCGGGGCGATGCGCATCCCGAATTGCCGCCGAACAGCTGCAGGAACTCGAGACATCCCTTCTCGCCTTTGAGGCGGCGGCGGCCAGCCATGACAGCCTGGCACAGGTCACGACCGCCGCCGACTTCTATTCGATCATACTGGCCAATTGCGGCAATCCGATCCTGGAGGAAGTCCATCGTGGCCTGGTGGCCAGGATCAGCTTCTTCCGAGGACGGTCGATGTCCCTGGAAGGCAGGGCGCAAAGCAGCCTGGCGGAGATGAGGGAGATCTATGAATCCATCGCCGCCGGCGACGAGAAAGCCGCCCGCAAGGCATCGAAGAAACATCTTCTGAAGGCGAAGGCGGCGGCAAAGGTATCGATGGACAGCGGGATCTGATTTTCTTCGGAAAATCCCTTCGAAGTCTCAAGACCCCTGATCCCGTTTCGGTATCCGCAGAACACAGATCAGCGCGCCGGGGCGTGACCGCGCCGGCAGACAATGCCGGCTGTCGAGCCGGTCCACACAAGATGGGGTGATGATGACCAGGGCGACTGCAAACGAACGGCATGCCGATGTCGTTATCGTCGGGGGCGGTTCCGCCGGCGCGTTGCTCGCCGCGCGCCTGAGCGAGGATCCGACCCGCCGCGTCCTGCTGATCGAGGCCGGCGAAGAGGAGATCGACCCCGACATCCGCCATCCGGCGGCCTGGCCGGCGCTGCAGGGCCGCAGCTACGACTGGGACTATCGCACCGAGCCGCAGGCGGGAGCCGCGGGGCGGGTGCACCGCTGGGCTCGCGGCCGGCTCATCGGCGGCTCCAGCTGCCTGCACGCCATGGGCTACATGCGTGGCCACCCCGCAGACTTCCAGGCGTGGGTCGACGCCACCGGCGACCACCGGTGGAGCTGGGATGAATTGCTGCCCTCGTTCCAGGCCATCGAGGATCATCCGCTCGGCGGCAACGGCCTCTACGGCAAGGGCGGGCCGATGCCCGTTCATCTGCCTTCGGACGAAGTCAGTCCGGTGGCGCGCGCATTCATCGAAGCCGGCGCCTCGCTCGGCCTGCCGCGCCTTGAAGGTCACAACAGCGGACAGATGATCGGCGTCACGCCGAACTCGTTGAACATTCGCGACGGTCGGCGGGTCACGGTGGCCGACGCCTGGCTGACCCCGGCTGTGCGAAACCGCACCAACCTGACGGTCCTGACGGGATCGCGGGTGCGGCGGCTCACCGTGGGCGGCAATCGGGTACGCGGTCTCGAAATCGTGCAGCGACAAGGCAACCTCGAGGCGGTCCTCGCGGATCGTGTGGTGCTGTGCGCCGGCGCGCTGGAAAGCCCGGCCCTGTTGATGCGCTCCGGCATCGGTCCGCGCGACACACTCTCCGCGGCGAATGTCGATTGCCTGGTCGATGTGCCGGAGATCGGCCGCAACCTTCAGGACCACCTGCTGGGCGCCGGGAACCTTTACGCGGCCCGCAAGCCCGTTGCGCCGTCGCGCCTGCAGCATTCGGAATCGATGGCCTACATGCGGGCCGGCGACTTCACCGCCAACGGACAGCCCGAGATTGTCGTTGGCTGCGGCATCGCGCCGATCGTGTCCGAATGCTTCCAGGCACCGGCGGCCGGAACGGCCTATTCCCTGCTGTTCGGCATCACCCATCCGACCAGCCGCGGCAGCCTGCGCATCAGCGGGCCGGAACTCCAAGACCGATTGATCATCGATCCCGCCTATCTGCAGACCGACCGGGATCGCAGCTTGTTCCGCCGGGCGCTCGCTGCGGCAAGAGAGATTGGCCATCGCGACGAACTTGCCGAATGGCGAGAGCGCGAACTTCTGCCAGAGCCAGTCAACGCCGAGGGCGGCATCGACGAATTCATCGCTCGGGCCGTCATCACCCACCATCATCCCTGCGGCACCTGCCGG
Organism: Mesorhizobium sp. NPDC059025; assembly: GCF_042739655.1. NCBI lineage: Bacteria > Pseudomonadati > Pseudomonadota > Alphaproteobacteria > Hyphomicrobiales > Phyllobacteriaceae > Mesorhizobium > Mesorhizobium sp. NPDC059025. Next base: position 74,437 of record NZ_JBHYIM010000019.1, read on the forward strand.
ATGGGCAAGGACATGGATGCCGTCGTCGATGCGGACCTGCGGCTCAGGGGGCTCGACAATCTCTTCGTCGTTGACGCTTCCGTCATGCCCAGCCTCACGGCCGGGCCAATCCACGCTGCCGTTCTGGCGATTGCCGAGACTTTCGCGCGGAGGATGGACGCGTCGCGAAACGGATGACCAAGCCACGGCGTGGCGCATTGAATTGACAAACTACCTACTAGTTGGTAGGCAAAATCATGGAACGCTCGCAGACCAAGGCCGACGAAATCCTGCTGTGCGCGCGAGCGCTCATCATCAGGGGTGGCTACAACAGTTTCAGCTACGCCGATATCTCGAGCGTGGTCGGCATCCGCAACGCGAGCATCCACCACCATTTCCCCAGCAAATCGGACCTGGTCAGCAGGCTGGTTGCGCAGTACCGCGCGGAGGCTGCCGCCGGCCTCGCCGAACTGGAAAGAAATGTCTCCGATCCACTCGAACAGCTTCGCGCCTATGTCGGCTACTGGGAGAGCTGTATCGTTGAGGCGACTCATCCCTTCTGTGTATGCGCCTTGCTTGCCGGTGAGATTCCAGTTCTCCCGAAAGCTGTCGTCCTCGAAGTGCGCGCGCATTTTCGAAGACTCTGCGACTGGCTCACCGCCGTCCTAGAGCGCGGCGCCGCACAAGGCCGCCTGACCCTGACGGGCACGGCCCACGCCGACGCCGAACTGTTCATGGCGACCGTGCATGGCGCGATGCTTTCGGCACGCGCTTACGGGGATGCTGCGACTTTCGGCGCCATAACCCACCCCTTGCTGAACCGCATCGCCGCTTGAGACACCAGACCCTGCCAGGGAGGTCGACGCATGCCCGAAATGCCTACCAACCAGTAGATAGCTAAGTCATTCTCGCAGATCTGCCGTCGGCAATCTGCCTGATCAGGCCCTGTTTGATGAAGAGGTAACCTCTCATGTTCGGAATTTCCCCGCTTGGCTGGGTCCATACACTCGGCAGCCTGCCGGCCATCCCCGTAGCGCTCTACATGTTTGCCCGTCATGGTCGCATCGTTCCCCGGTCCGTGCCGGGATCGATCTACTTCGTTTCCATGCTGATCGGCGCCGCAACCGCGTTCCTCGTGGCGCATCAGCCGGTCAGCTACGTCATCGGCGGCTTGACCCTGCTGTTCCTGCTTGCCGGCTACGGGGTCGAACGCATCCTGGGTCCAACGCGCCTGGCCCGATATGCCGAGACTGTCTGCCTGAGCCTGAGCGCGTTTCTTCTGATGCTGCCGACCATCACCGAAGTGCTGCGCCGCGTTCCGGACGGTCATCCCTTCGTGACGGACCTGAAGTCGCCGCTGCTGCTCGGCGCCCAGGGCGGGCTGCTGGTCATTCTCGTGTTTGGTCTCGCGGCCCAGATAATTTACCTGGCAAGGCAAGGCAAAACGGCCCCGAGCCAGAAGTAGCCCGATCGTCGTCAAGGCCCGGCCCTCCCCCAAGAGCTCCTTCTGCCTGGATGCCCTGCGGAACCATGACCGCAGGGCATCCAGGCATTCGGGGTTCCCTACTCGTCCGCCCAGCCTCTGCCCTTCTCGCGCTTGCGGCTGCGGTAGTCCTTGTTGAGCCGGACCCATTTGCGGCGCTCCTCCCCCTGCGCCACCGGATCGTCCCGGCGGTCGAGATAGGCCAGCTCGCGCTGCAGCTTGCCGTAGCCCAGCCAGCGGTCCTCGGCCAGGCTGCCGTCCTGCAGGGCCGCTTCGATGGCGCAGCCCGGCTCACCGCCATGGCTGCAATCGCGGAACCTGCATCGGCTGGCCAATTCCTCGATGTCCGCAAAGGTTGCCGACAAGCCGGCACCCGAATCCCACAGCCCGAGCTCGCGCATGCCGGGCGTGTCGAGCACCAGCCCGCCCCCGGGCAGCAGCACGAGCTCACGATGGGTGGTGGTATGCCGCCCGCGCGCATCGTCCTCGCGAATGGCCTGGGTCGCCATGAGAGCCTGGCCGGCAAGCGCGTTGAGCAGGGTCGACTTGCCGGCGCCGGAACTGCCGAGCAGCACCGCGGTGCGCCCCGGCAGGATCAGACGGCGCACGGCATCGAGGCCTTGCCCTGTCAGCGACGACATGGCGATCACCTCGGCCCCGAGGGCCACGGCCTCGGCGGCAGCGATGGGACCGGCAGGATCCTCGCAGGCGTCCGCCTTGGTCAGGACGATCACCGGCGTGGCCCCGCTCTCCCGGGTCACTGCGAGGTAGCGCTCGAGCCGCCGCGGATTGAAGTCGGCGTTCAAGGAAGCCACGAGCAGCGCCACATCGACATTGGCGGCAATGACCTGGGCGGTCTCGCCGGTACCGGCCGCCTTGCGCCGGAAGCAGGTGGCGCGCGGCAGCAGATGGTGGATCGTCGCGGTGCCTTCGTCAGGACGCGCGGCAGCGGCCACCCAGTCCCCGGCGACGGGATGCTCCATGTCGCCCGCGGTGAAGGCAAAGCGGCCGGCGAGGCCGGCGTTCAACTCGCCAACGGGCGTGATCAGCCGGTAGAGGCCACGCTGCTGGACGATTACGCGCCCAGGGACAAGTCCTGACGCGGCATGCGGCAGGAATGCATTTTGGAGCGTTTCGCTCCAGCCATAGGTTTCTAGCACTTGGGAAATCTTTCGATCGGAATGCCATATCAGGCGCCGGCCGAAAGCTGATCAAACCCCTGTCGTCAGGGCAGCCGAACGGCGGCGCAGCGGAGCGCGTTGGCGACAAGCACAATCATGTAGCAACTCCTTTTCTGCTCGCGTTGCGGTTCAATCTGGGAGGTCAGCTTATAGCAGAGTGCGGCGCTGCCGCAATATTGCGCGCTCGGACAATTGATCGCCTGGTCATTGGAAAGAAATCTTCAGCCCCGCCCCGGGGTCCAAAATCTGCTTCGAGGCAGTCGCCTGTCGCAGCGGGCAACGCTGCGGCAAAGGCCCCGGACATGACCAGGTCACCAGCACGCAAACGCTCTCCACGCTCAAGCAGTGTATTTGCCAGCCAGGCCACGCAGAAAGCCGGATGGCCCATGCCCATGGCCGCCACACCGCTGACCTCGACAATGCCATTGCGTGCCAATATCGCCCCCATCCAGCGTATATCGACATCGCGCGGGCGCAACCGGTGCCTGGAAAGGACGACACCTGCGAAGGCCGAATTGTCCGCCACGGTATCGGCCACGCTGCGCGGTGGCGCCATACGAAAATCGACGAGTTCCAGCGCCGGCACCACGTGGTCGGTGGCTGCCAGAACTTCGTCGACGGTGCGCAGCGGAACGTCCACATCAGAGGCCATCACGAAAGCGAGTTCCACCTCGACATGCGGATTGATGTAACGGGCAGCTTGCAGCGTGACGCCGCTGGCGTGGACGGCGTCAGCCAGGATACGGCCGCAGATCGGCTCGGCGAGGCCGCATGCGAGTTGTGTCGTTTGCCAGGTCAGGCCGATCTTGTAACCGGCGAAAGCAAGGCCTTGCTGCTCACGCTCTGCATTGAACCGATCCTGGATGCGATAGGCATCGGCGAGAGCAAAGTCGGGGTAGACGCCGCTGAGGGGCGGCATGGCGACCACGGCCTTTTCCGCCCCCAGGATGGTGTACGCCGCCTCGCCAACCTCCGCTTCACTCAGCACCGTCGTCCCGCTTCTGCTCATTGCCAACCAATCAGGACCGTGTGGCCACGCTCACGCATCCAGCCACACTTTCTCAAAGTTCAGTTCGTTCAAAGGATGGGCACGATGGTTCTTGAGCGATGCAGCGAAGTGAACAAAGATCTTGCGCCAGTAAGGCTGGATGATCACCCCGGAATCCTGAAGGATTTTCTCGACGTCGCGCATCACGGCCTGGCGCTTCTTCACATCGGCGATCGAGAGCGCCTCGCTAAGCTTTGCGTCGAATTCCTTGTCGGAAAACGCCGTTTCATTCCAAGCTTCTCCCGATCGGTAGGCGAGTGCAAGGACCTGCACGCCGAGCGGGCGCATGGTCCATCCGGTCAAGGAGAAGGGGAATTTCGTCCAGTCGTTCCAGAAGGTCGAGCCCGGCAATACCGTACGCTTGATCTTGAAACCGGCTTCCCTGACCTGAGCGGCGATCGCGTCGGCGGTGTTCTTGTGCCAGTCCTCGTCGTCGCTGATCAGTTCGTGCTCGAACTCGAGCTTGCCGGCTTCCTCCATGAGCGCTTTGGCCTTTGCCAGGTCCCGCGTCATCTTGGGCAGTTCGAAATATTCAGGATGGATCGGACATACGTGATGGTTTTCGGCAACGCTGCCCAGACCGCCGTAGCCGATCTGGAGAATGGCCGCATTATCGACCGCAAGCTGCATGGCCCTGCGGACGCGCTGGTCGTCATAAGGGGCATGGGTCACGTTGAAGCGTGCGACAAGAGTACCCGCTGTCAGCACCTCGCTGCGTGAAAGGCCCAAGGCATCGAAAACCGCGACCTGGTCGCCGGTGGTTTCGAAATTGGCCTGCACCTCGCCGGACTCGAAAGCGCTCGCCAGCGCGTTCGGATCGCTGCCGTAGTCGATGAATTCCACGCCGTCGAGATAGGTTTCGCCACCCCACCAGCTGCTTTCGCGCCGCTTGTACACCGCTCGAACCGACGTCTCGAACGAGACGAGTTCAAACAGGCCCGTCCCGATCGGATGCCTGACCAGATCGCTGCCGGTTTCTTCGAAGCTGCGATGGACGAGCAACGCCGGAAAATCCGCAAAACTGGCAATGATGGAGATATCCGAATTCGCCAGGATCAGCTTGATGGTGTGATCGTCGACCCTGGTGATGGCGCCTTCGCGCGCCTTGCCGGTGGCTGGATCGACGAGTGCCGCCATGCGACCGGCCATGGAGTTGCCTTCCGCCTTCTTGTCGCACCAGCGATTGAGGTTGAAGAGCGCGTCCGTGGCGTCGAAGTCGTCGCCATTGTTCCATTTCACGCCCTTGCGCAGATGCAGGACATATTCGGTGGCGTCGTCATTGACGTCCCAGCTTTCGAGCAGCACCGGCTCGAAAGTGAAATCGGCCGTGTATTTGACGAAAGGTTCGAGCATCTGGCGCCCGAGATTGCCCATCTCGCCCCAGTCGAAGGTGCGCGGGTCCTTGAGCGGCTTGACCAGCATGCCCACCTTCAGCACGCCACCCTTCCTTGGGCTTTGCGCGTGTGCGGGAACCGGGGCCGACAGGCCAAGCAATCCATAGGCTGCGGCCGCCGAAAGCCCCATGGTGCTGGCAATGGTCAGGAACTCGCGCCTGTCCATAGTGTTGGCGGTCGCCATTTCCGCCATCTGCGTGATGACGGCAGGTACAGGCTTTGCGGTGCGGTCAGGAAGGGTCATTGCGCATTCCTTTTGAGTTGAGGGGTTTCACGCATGGGCGCTCGTCACTTCGCGGAGGAAAGTGCTGCGAGCAGATCGTCGAGCAGATCCGCGGTCGCCTCCACCCCTACCGAAAGACGCAGAAGGCCGGGATCGAGATGAGAACCGGCGCCTTCGACCGCCGCGCGCCGCTCGATCAGGCTTTCAACCCCACCCAGTGAGGTTGCCGGCCTCCAGAGCCGCGTGCGCGTCAGGGTCCGCTGTGCTTCGCTGGCTCCGCCGGCAACGACGATCGAAAGCATGCCGCCGAACCCGCCCGCCATCTGCCGGGCAGCCAGGGCGTGTCCGGGATGCGTCGGCAGGCCAGGGTAATAAACCGCGGTTACCCCGGGATGTCGCTGGAGGGCCTCGGCAAGCGCCATGGCTGATGCACAGGAACGGGCGATACGCAGGTGGAGCGTGCGCATGCCGCGCAGAAGCAGGGAAGCCTGAAACGGGTTCAGGATGCCGCCGTGATAATCGCGGTTGAACGCTACGCGCTTCCAGAAATCGTCATCGGCTGCCGTCAGCGCCGCGCCAGCCAGGACATCGCTGTGTCCGTTCAGATATTTGGTGGCTGAATGAACGACAATGTCGGCGCCTAACTTTATGGGTTGGGTGAGTATCGGCGTCGCCACCGTGTTGTCGACGACGAGTCTCGCTCCTGCCCGATGTGCGATTTCGGCCAGACCGGCGATATCGTAGATATGCCAGTGAGGATTGGACGGCGTCTCGAGCCAGACCAGGCGGGTCACGCCGGGGATCATCGTTGCACGGACCTTGTCCGGGTCGGTCATGTCGACATGGTCGATCCGCACATTCCAATGACTTGAATGTGCGTTCAGCCAGGTCTTCAAGCCATGATACATGTCGATGGGGAACACGCAGTGGTCGCCAGGGCGAAGCGCCATGATGACCGCTGTCATGGCCGACATGCCGGAACTGAACAGGCGGCAGTCGGCAGCGCCCTCGAGGGTTTTGAGCGTCGTTTCAGGCTGCTCCAGACCTGGATAGCCATAGCGGCTGTAGCTCCATCCACTCGATGGTTCGTCTTCGGGCGAACGCAGGAAGGTCGTTGCCAGGTGGATCGGCGGAACGATCGCGCCGGTGGCGTCGTGCTCCCGGCCCGATCCCTGGGCAAGAATTGTATCGGCGGCGTAGGGCGACATTCGAACCTGCGATGATGCGAAGCGCTTGGCTTCGGACTGGCGACACCAGCCGATCATGGCATCAGCCCACCCTATGATTTTCTCTATTTTGGCGTGCCGGGCGGCAAATCTATAACCTGCAGGCCCCTCTCGCGCATAAAACCGTCGTGCCCCCCTTCAATGCACGACTGTAACCGGCCTTGCCCGGGAACGGGGATGCGCCTAGGACCTTGGAGGTCAATGGAGCGCTTTATGTCCTCGGCACGGGTGAGTCTGGATCGCACCGATCGAAAGCTGTTGAACCTGCTTCAGCAGTCCAGTTTGCAGACCTTCCAGCAACTGGCCGACAAGGTGGGCATTTCCCAGCCCGCGTGCCATCGCCGGATTCGCCGCCTGCGCGACAGCGGCGTGATTGTCGGAGACGTATCGATCGTCAGCCGTGCCTATGCCGAGCGCAAGATGGCGATCTGGGTCGAGATATCGCTGTCATCCCATCAGCTCCAGATGTTCAACGAACTGCTGGACGTCTTGAGATCTTCGCCGCACGTCTCATGCTGCGATGTGATAACCGGCGACACGGATATTCTCGTCTGTCTCAACGTCGCCGATATGGAAGAATTTCGCGAATTGACGCGCGAATTCATGCGCAGGTGCCCGATCATCAAGACATATCGCTCGATAGCCGTGGCACAGCACGTAAAGATGCAACCAACCTGCGTCTTTGACGAAACCTGACCCCCGATCGGCTCGTCCCCGCCAGGATCATTCGGATGGCTCGGATTGGGGAGCCGTCGACTTGCGGGACGCTCCTGCGTTGAAGATCAGGAGGCTCATCGCAGCCATGATCCATACTCCCATCCCGCCATACAACGTTACCCATCCGAAGCCAGTTGCCAGCGCATCATGCACGATTGCGCCTGTCAGGCCTGGGATCGAAACACTGTCGCCGGCGGAAATCCTCTCGGCGAGCGGCCGGATTTGGGTGGCGTCCAGTTCGGGCAGCGCCTGCCTGAGATGCGCGGCGACGCCACTTGCCAAAATGAGGCCCATGATGGCGATGTTGACCGCCAGCGAAATCATTCGCGCGCTCATGTCTATGCCAGACGCCATCCCCACCCGGTCGCTTGAGACCGAGCCCGTCGTCGTGTTGGTAACAGGAGTGTTGGCGATCCCGAGACCGATGCCGGCGATCAAGCATCCTGGCAGCATTGTCAGCCAACTCTGGTTCGTCGAGGCAATGCCTAACTTCATCAGGAAAAACCCGACGCCGATCGTGAACAAGCCCGCCGGTATGACGAGGTTTGGCTGATAGCGAAGCGACAGGCGTTCCGCCAATGGCGGCATGACCAATGTCGGAACCGTGTAGGCAAGCAGCGAAAGACCTGCCGTGACGCTGTCATAGCCAAGGCCGGCCTGCATCCAGATCGGGAGATAGATCATGAATGGCCAGAAGCTCGTGTTCATCGCCGACGAACCGATGATCGCACCGGAAAAAGAGCGAATGCGAAACACCGAGAAATCGAACATCGGACGGGCGCTGACCTTCTCGGCAATGACGAACGCGATCAGGCTCGTGATCGATACGCCAAGGATCGCAAGGCCGGTGGTGCTGGCAAAACCGAAATCAGAACCCTGAGTGATGTAAAAGGCGAGACAGAAGACTGCCAGCGACAAGGAGAGGATGCCAGCGACGTCGAGTCTGCCTGCCTGCGGGTCTTTCGATTCATGGACGCCAGCCAATGTGAGCGAAAAGGCCACCACGGCCAGCAGCACATGGATGAGGAAAACCCACTCCCAGCTCGAGACCGCGACGATGCCACCCCCGATGATCGGCCCGAAGCCCAGCCCTATGCCGAAGATGACACCCCACCAGCCCCAGGCGATGGCGCGCTGACGGCCTTCCCGGAATTCGTGCGAGAGCACGGCAATCTGGCATATCAACAGCGCGCCGCCGCTCATGCCCTGCAGAAAGCGTGCGGCGATGAGGGTCTGAACATCCCCGGCCACGCCGCAGATCAATGAAGCGATGCCGAAAACAGCGATGGACATGAGAAAGACGCGCTTGCGCCCATAGCGATCCGCCAGCGCGCCGACCGCCATGAGCACGGTGGTGACCGCGAGCGTGTAGGCGTTCATCACCCACTGCAACTGCTTGAAATCGGCCTGCAGCACCTTTTCCAGCGTCGGCAGGATCGTCGGGACGCTGGATATCTCCAGCCCGAACATCAGGCATGCAAGGCAGACAGCGGAGAGAACGACGCCGCCTCGGCGGGTCAGGGCATTTGGCATGGTCAGCCTTTCGACAGTTGGGTCGGCAGCCGACGGTCCAGGAGTGCAGGAGAGGAGCGCGGCCCGACGCGTGTTGCGCGTTGGGCGAAAAACTAGGTTCCGCTGGATGATTTTAGAACTGGATGAACCTACATTTCAGTGACAACAAATCCGGATGGATGGCATGGCCTCATTGGATGTCGACGCGGTGAAGGCATTTCTGGCCATCGCCGATTTCCAGAGCTTCACACGCGCCGCCGAAACACTCGGCACCACGCAGGGAGCGATCAGCGTCAAGTTGAAGAGGCTGGAAGATCAGGTCGGCCACAAGCTAGTCGAGCGGACTCCGCGCCAGGTGCGTCTCTCGGCCCAGGGCGCGCTGTTCATCGAGGCTGCGCGGGAGTTTCTCAAAGCCCACGACCACGCGATGGCCACGCTGACATCCACCCGGCGCCGCTTCGCGCTCGGCATCGCCAGCCATGTCGGCGGGCCGGAGCTGCCGACCTTGTTGGCCCGTCTCAGCGCCCATGATCCCGCTCTCACCATCGAAGTAAGGCTGAACGATTCCCGTGACCTGCTCGCCGCGTTCGATCGCGGCGAGATCGACGCCGCCATCATCCGCCGGGAAGATGACCGACGGGATGGCGAGGTGCTCGCTCAGGAACATTTCGGCTGGTTCGCAACTCCGGATTTTGAGCGCCGCGCAGACGAGCCGTTGCGATTGGCCGCCTCGTCGCCGACCTGCGCCATCCGCAATCTCACGACACGCGCGCTGGACGACGCCGGCATAGCCTGGACGGAAGTGTTCCTCGGCTGCGGCACGTTTGCCGTCGCGGAAGCCGTCGCGGTCGGCCTGGCGACCTCGGTGTTCTCGTGCCGACTGGCACCTGCCGGCACCGTGGAAGTCAGTCGGCGGTTTGGGCTGCCGGCACTTCCCTCATCGGAAATCATCCTGCTCTCGACGCTGACGGACGCTAAATCGCGGGCCGCCCTCAGGACCCTCGCCGCGGCTTTCCGCGAACATCGTCCTTCACCCACGAGAGCTGAGCACACTCCAACCCACGACACTCGCGCGTTGAACGGGGTTTCTTGAACGTGAACTCCAGCCGCTGGAAACTATCGCCGCAGACGGGAGGCTGAAGCCTTCAGTCCAGTGCGCGTTATGGCGCATAAGCGCATGATTCCGGACACCGCCAGCCGGGCCAAAATCATTCCCACTCGATTGTTCAAATACCTTCTAACCATCTGATTTCATTGTCAAATTCTTTATCGCCAGCGTAGAACACCGACGCTGATACCGTCAAAATCCTACGCTTTTGATTTTGCAGGGATTTTTCGCCGGAAATTTTTTGGCGGTTCCGGGGTCTATCGGGACCAATCGGCCCTCGGGACTGAATTTTTCGGTCAGCATCAACCCGGCCGCTGACCCAAAAACTACCGTCACCACCCCATTTAGCAGATCGGACACTGTGAATCGAGATGGTCAGGCGGCTGATCCACCGGCAGCCTAAGCCGCCCCTTGCATGTCAGAAAACGATGCCTTATTTTCTGACACATGAAGATGATCGCCGCCTCAGTTCCCGATCGGGTCATGAAGCGTGTCCGCGCCAGCGGACGCGGCAGCGTCTTCACGCCCACCGACTTCCTGGCCGTTGCGGCCCGCGCAGCGGTCGACCAGGCCCTCTCCCGGCTGGTCAAGGGCGGGCAGCTTCGCCGGCTCGCGCGCGGGCTGTATGATTTCCCCAAGCTGCATCCGAAGCTCGGGCCTCTCTCTCCCGCTCCCGACGATGTCGCCCAAGCTCTCGCCCGGGAGACCGGCTCGCAGGTGCAGATTGCTGGCGCACGGGCCGCGAACGCCCTCGGCCTCTCGACGCAGGTTCCTGCTCAGAGCACCTATTTGACCGATGGTCCTTCGCGTCGCGTGGTGCTCGGAAAGCGCGTCGTCGATCTTCGCCATGCCTCGCCTAAGCATCTGATCGCGCCAGGCAGTCCCGCCGGCACGGTCGTTCAGGCACTTCGCCACGTCGGCCCTGTGCGCGCCGCCGACGTGGCGCAGGTTGCCGCGCGTCGGCTTTCGGCCAACGATAAGAAGAAGTTGGCCTCGACCGCCATTCAAGCGCCTGCCTGGATGCGACCGACGCTCGTCTCGATCGCCAATGCGGCGGCGGCCGACGTCGGTGGATAAGGTCGCCCATCTCCCTGTCGCAGATCGCGCCGCTCTCTTCGGGGAGACGGGTGTCGGGCGGGGCGTTGCCGACACGATCATCGAAAAAGTTCTGGGTCTGCTGGAGCCTAAAGCGCCTGTTCGGTCTCCCGAAAGGCACCGCAGCGAGCCTCGTTTTCAAAGGTGGCACGTCGCTTTCCAAAGCGTTCGGCGCCATTCGCCGGTTCTCCGAGTATATCGATCTGTCGTTCGCCCGCGCCGAACTCGGATACACCGGCGATCGTGATCCCGAAAAGGAAGGGATCAGCAAGAAGCAGGCAGCCCGGCAGATCGACGATCTGGTCGGCGACGTCGAGCGCCACATCGCCGAGAAACTTCTCCCGGCGCTGCGCACTGCGATCGTCGAACAACTCGGCGAGCCCGCGAACGGCGAGTGGTCGCTCGAGATCGACGCTGACGACGCTCAGACGGTCAACTTCCATTATCCGACAGCGCTGCCCGCAGCCGAATATGACGGCATGGCCTACATCACGCCACGCGTGAAGCTGGAGCTTGGCGCGCGGGGCGATCCTTGGCCGATCGAGGAGAAGATCATCCGGCCCTATGCGGCCGATGACTATCCCGGCTTCTTCGAAGGACCCGAAACAAGCGTGACTGTGTTGTCAGCGCGTCGCACCTTCTGGGAAAAGGCGACCGCTCTCCATGCGGAAGCGCATCGCCCGACCGAGTCACCGACGCCGCAATATTTCTCGCGGCATTATTATGATCTCGCCATGCTCCTCGCCACGGATGAGGGCCAGGCCGCCGCTGGAGATTTCGAGCTGCTGGCGCAAGTGGCGAAGCACAAGGCAACCTTCTTCCGTTCGGGCTGGGCGAGCTAAAACACCGCCCGGCCTGGAACGCTGCTACTGACGCCGAATCCCTCGACAAAGCTTCCCCGAGACGGCCTGCAAATCCTGCGGCATGATCATGGCGCTCCCCGGGCCCTCTACGAGACGACGGATAGCCCAAAGAAGATCATCTATAAACACGTATCGTAAGCGACACAGAAGCATAATGGGCCGCAAAATCTGTAAAGTACCGGTATGCTGATAGGGATGATGCCTGCAAAAGGAGACGTCCGCCTGAAGGCCAGCCGGATTGTTGTGGCTGTGATGTCGAGGACAATAACTTCCTTGAAATCAAGCACCTGCCTCACAAGCGGGTACGCTGCCTTATAGACGGCCTCCTTCGCCGAGAAGATCAGCGTCAGGAAGGCATCGTACGGCATTTCCACCGGCTGGAACTCAATATCGCCGTCGCAACACACGAGTTCTCGAACCGCTTGCAGCTGTTCCTGCGAGATGAGCTTTTCGACATCCACTCCCAACAAGCGATAGAGCCCAGTGCTGGCTGCGATGGCGACCGCATGATCTGCCGTATGGCTGATCGAACCAAGCGTTCCTTTTGGCCATGCAGGGCTTCGATCCGCCATTATGGGAATGTCGTAGCTTCGCCCTGTCAGTTCTTTGATCGCAAGTGACGCGCAGATGCGCCCGGCGAAATAATCCGCCCTGCGCCTGGTCACGGCCAATGCGAGCGTCGGCGGCAAATCCAACCAGGCGCTCCCACGGCTTCCCGGCGCGGACAGATCGAACACGCCTTGCTTTGCCGCGTCCCAACCTTGGTCGAAATGCCTGACCGACGCGAGTTGCTCAGACGGGAGATAACTGTAGTCACACCGCCGGCACACCACACCTTCGAGGGGGAATGGCAGGCTGTTGCTCGCGCCCGCGATAATCATGCAGTCCGCTTGCAAGAAGACATGGAAATGCGGCGAGCGTCAAAAGTCGCTGCTGATGTGCCGCCCCACCAGAATGTTTGCCAGGGCCTTGACCGTCTCCGCGATTTTCCGCCCGCAACTAACGCGCCGCGCGGCGAAGTCAGCGGGCAAAGGTGGCGTCGGACGGCACGCAACCCACCTGCTGCCGCCACAATGGAATTGAGCATTTGAGGCACCGTTTTCGTTGCCATTCCTCGCGACGGATAGCCGTTTTGGCAATCTGATTGCAGAGCGACTTCATACATGCATGCTGCTTCAAACGAGACCCCAGCTACTATGGCTGGCACCAAACCGGAACCGCGGACGTAGCAGCCTTTGGCGCCATCCAGCCCAGCAGCAGGTCTGGTGATGGAAATGAAGGAAAATACCATGGCTGAAACGGGGAATATTGGACAAACTACATACACGCCCTCGGCGAACATTGCCTATGCTGTTAACCACTGACTGAAATGGCAACCACAAAAACGTTTGGTGTAGCGCCTATGGACATTTGCCTGGCATTCGACAGCAATTACGTCGTCCCCGCACAAGTCTCTATGGAGACAATACTTAAAAGCAATCATTCCAACCGCGACAAGATAAAATTCTGGCTGATATCTTCAAACCTCTCGGAAGAAGAGACAGATCGAATACGGCGACAACTCGCCACGCGGGTCGAATTCAAAATAATAACGAACCTCGAGATGAACATCTCATTCGAAAACGTCTACGTTCCCATTTTCGAACGTCTGACACCAATCTCCCTGGCGCGTATCTATTTGGATACCGTAATACCGAAAAATATCGAGAGGATCGTTTATATAGACTGCGATACAATATGCCTTGGCGACATTGAACACCTGTTCAGATTGGAACTCGGCGACAATATCGTAGCTGCCGTCAAGGATATGTACCTACATACATTGGGAGAGGCCGACATTCCGGGCCTATCGTCCTATCCAGACCTCGATTTACAGCATCCGTATTTCAATTCCGGCATAATGGTCATCGATACGCGGAACTGGAGAAAACACGGAGTTAGGGAGCGAGCAGAATCCTATTTAAAGGCAAACATAAATGAGCTTGGCCTTCCGGATCAGGATGCTCTGAATATCGCCCTTTACAACAAATGGCTCCAAATTTCGGATAAATGGAACTTTATGAAAGTGTGCGAAGAAACTTCACCACCAACAATAGACATTGCTGATATCAAAATAGCACATTTCATTTCGAGCAAAAAAGTTTGGAACGACGATTATCCAAAAAGCGCATTGAAAGAAATGTACTTCAGAATTCGCGATGAGGTAGCGAAGTAATATTTCAATTCAGCACTGGTGCCCGGCGAGCCGGAAATCTGGAATTTCGGGCTCGCAGCAGCAGGGGGCGCTCAAAACAGGAGACTGGCGCAGGGCGCTGCTAAACACGCTCTAGAACCCGACTTGCATCCAGACCAGCTGGGCGATGCGCGGGCCCTGCGTACGGCATCATTCGCTCGATGAGTTCCACCCCCGCTATAGGCTTTGCTTGAGTTCGGAAAACCTTCTGCATTCTCAGCACGGCATCTTTCACTTCACTGCGGTCGAGTTGATCAAGCAGTCTTGCAATTTCTGTTTCGTCTATCGTGGCGATATCCCCACAAATACCCAGACCGTGATACCTGACCCGTGCAGCATTGCCGAACTGATCAAACCAGCAAGGAAATGTCAGCATCGGGACGCCAAAATACAATGCTTCCATGACGGAGCCATGCCCCGCCTGTGTCACGAACACATCGGCCTTCTCTAGTATTTCCAGTTGCGGTGCAAACTTGACGACGCGGATCCGGCCTGGCAGCTCCCCGAAGTCCGAAACCTCGGCTGCGGAGCCGACCTGAACGATCGCCTGAATATCATCCCTTGCCTTAACCGCATTGATGACGGCGAGGAAAAGTCTCTTGGCGTGGCGATATTCGTGACTGTAAGTCCCCAATGAGCAGTATATCAGCTTTTTTTCAGCGTCGTATCCATCCCAGCAGAAGTCACCGTCCGATCGCCTCAGATCGACGCTGCTGCCGAGATACGTCCTTGATGCGTCAACCTCCGAATGGGGAAAGTCGAACGTCCGCGGAGACGTGACAAGCTCAGGTACGGCAATATGTGGCCCGTATTCGTTCCAGCGAATTGTCCCTCCCGATCGGCGAACTTCAGCCCAAAACGGGTCTCTTCCGAGCCCCATGACGATTTGCATTCCGGCCGATGCGGCCTGCTTGCGCCAGGCAGCGAACAGGCACCGGCTCCATGCGAAGGAATTACGAAGCTTCCAACCAAACGTGCGGACAGCCGGAGGCATCAGCGAACTGAAAACCGGCGGTGTATCTCTGGTCCCGCTCGATGCCAACGTCGAATTGAGCGCGATCATCGGGATTTTGAGCTTCAAGGCAGGTATGACGCCAATTTTTGCCGAGGGATCTGTGATGATGAGATCGGTTTGGTCGGCAATCAGCGCAGTCTCGCAGCGGATGTCGGACGCCCTTATTTGCACGAGCAGATGCCACATCTGGAGCTGTGCAGCACGCCATCGGCCCAGGATCGCGCGAAATCCTCGTCCGCGTGATCGTTCTGCCTGTGGGATTGGCATATCCAAGGAACGGTATTCAAAGCCTTGCCCTGCCACACGCGAACTGTACCTAGCTGGCCCATGATAGATGATGCGATGGCCCGACCCCTTGAGTGCACGCGCCAGATTGTAACTTGCGTTAAACGCACTTGTTTCGGGGAACAGAATGAACGCTATCGTTTTTCCAGGATGTTCATGAGCGGTGGTAAACGGCTTTGTGTTACCGGAGGTCAGCGCTCGCGCAATTGACGCGCCCAATGGATTGCACAGCGGGATTTCCATCATGGACAGATGATCTCCCTCCATCTTCTCAACAGTAAGACGATTGCCCACCAGCAGTCGCCAACTGTTGGCAAGCTCGCTCTCGCTCGATGTCCGGGCGAGGAAGAGATGGATGGCCACGCTGCTGGGCAATGGGACGTATCGTTCGGCTGCAGAGACCAGATGCCGCCAGACTTTCGTTCGCTTCAACACATCCTGGGCTGTCAATCCGTCGTCAAAGTACCCAGCCCGTCGGCATTCGTTGATCAGATGCTCTGCCGTGCGCGGTCCTCGTCGCCAACCCGTCAGCTCGCCAATTTGAAACGCCGGAACAAGTTCCTTCAGGCGCAGCAAAAGGTCGTCAATATCGCTCTTGTATCGCGGTGCCGCGTAGCCCACTGCGTGGTTGTTGGCACAATCAATCAAACCGAGGAACTCGACGTTCTCGTGCGCGTTTGCAAGTTGCCTCGCCATCTCATAGGCGATCACGCCTCCGAGCGACCAGGCGGCCAGACGATAGGGCCCCGTGGGCTGGACTTTGCGGATACGGGATAAATATTCTTCAGCGATCTGTTCTACCGTCTCCGCGCGTAGCAGGTCGTCGCGCAAGCCGGCTGCTTCCAGGCCGAAAACAGGGATATCCTTACCGATCGCCAAAGCGAGTGCAGGATAGGCACCGACCTCTCCCGATGACGGATGGACAATGAACAGGGGACGCTGCGAGCCCGCTGAATTCAGTTCGACAACTCCCTCTACCGTGTTTGGCCTGATCTGCAGTTTTCGGATTGCTGAAGCGATACCTTCAATCGTTGGCTGCACCAGAACATCCTGAATCGTAACGACCTTGCCAAGCTCCTGGCGAATTCGGGCGACCAATCGGACAACCAGCAGCGAATGGCCTCCGAGGATGAAGAAGCTGTCGCGGCGCCCGATGCGTTCGACGCCCAGCAACTCGCTCCACAGGCCGGCCAGCATCGTC
>NZ_JBHYIM010000020.1:0-79464 GCF_042739655.1 Mesorhizobium sp. NPDC059025
TGGATGCCAGGTTTCCATCATGCGGTGGCCGGGACGCTCGGTGGCGATGGTCAGGCCATACAACTGACGCGACAGACCGACGGCGAAATCGCAGATGTCGATCATCTCCTGGACTTCGCCGAGCCCTTCGGACGGGATCTTGCCGACCTCGATCGACACCAGGCGGCCGAGCTCGGCCTTGTGGGCGCGCAGTTCCTCGCCCAGCAGGCGCACCAGTTCGCCACGCCTGGGACCCGGCACCAGGCGCCAGGCCTTGAAGGCTTCATGGGCGGCATCGATCGCCTTGCCGGCCTCGGCCGCCGACACCGTCTTCAGCGCCGCCAGTTGCTCACCCGTCACCGGGCTGCGCACAACAAGATCACCGCCCGAAAGCACGTCCCGCGCAACGCCGAGTTTTCCAAGCAACTCCGCAGTTTCATTCGACAGCGTCATGACATTCACCTTTCCATTTTGCAGGGCATCGCCCGTTGTTCAAAGCCGCACCACGCCGGTGACACCGGGCGACGTCGCCTGCCGCAGCTGCGCAGCCATCCGTTTCAGTTTCTCAGGCGTATAGCGGTCGTAGAAATGCTGGTTGCTGCGGCCAAGCCCGTGTTCGGCGCTGAAGCTGCCGCCATGCTCTTCGACCGCGGCCTCCGTTACGAAGCTGCGCAAGCGTGCCGCCACAGTCATGTCCGCAGCGCCATTGCGGTCGCGCGGCAGCACCAGATTGAAATGCACGCCGCCGTCGCCGATATGGCCGAAATCGCAGATTTGGACTTGCGGGAACTCCTGCGCCAGCAGTCCCGTCATGCGCTCGCGAAAGCGCATGACCTCGCCGCGCCGGAAGGAGAGGTCGAGCCCGACGACATAGCCTGCGGCTTTTGTACCTTCCGACAGGGTGTGCCGTAGCGACCACATCTCAGCGGGCGCGCCGATGAAGGCATCGGCCAGCGGACCGCCGGGCAGTTCCCAGATTTCGGCCAGGATCTCTTCGAGCATGGCGTCCAGCGTCTGTTCGCCGGCGCGCGGGGCCCATGAACGCGACAGCTCGACGAGGATGACGTAGGCGGGCGTCGTGCCGCCGGGAAACGGATTGCGCAGTGACGGCACGTGGGCGAGCGCGTGGCCGATCGCTGCGCCCGACATGCCCTCGAAGGCGCTGAGCAAGGTGCCGGCGCGCTCTTCCAGTTCGTTGAGCAAGGTGAGCGCGGCTGCATCCGTGGCCGGCACGAGATAGGCTGTGGCGGTCTGTCTGGGCAGCCGCTCCAGATTGAAGGTGCATTCGGTGACGATTCCGAAGGCGCCGCCCGTGCCGATGAAAAGCTGTTTCCAGTCGGGGCCGGTGTTGTCCTTACGCAGACCCTTGCCGCAGTGGAGGATCGTGCCGTCTCCGTCGGCCAGCACCAGCTTCAATCCCAGCGTGTTGCGGCGTACGTCGCCGAAGCGCAGAAAGCGTGCGCCGCCCGTGTTGGCGGCGACCATGCCGCCCGCCATGGGATCGGCACCGAGATCGATGGGAAAGAAAAGGCCGTGCGGTTCGAGCCGCGCGTTGAGTTCCGACAGCCGGAAACCCGCGTCGACGCGCAGGCTGCGGTTGTCGATGTCGAGCTCGAAGGTCGAGTGCAGACGCTCGAGGCTGAGAACACCCTGCTTGCCGCTGTCGTCCGGGGTCGAGCCGCCGACCAGGCCGGTGTTGCCGGACTGCGGCACCAGCGGGATGTCGTGACGGACACAATAACCGACCACTTGCGATACAACCTCGGTCGAGGCCGGGCGTGCGACGAAGGCAGCACGACCACCCGCATAGCGGGCAGCGTTTTCGTAAGACACCATATCGCTTGGCAAGGTGAGCAGGCCCTGCGGACCGAGAATGGCGCCGAGCCGGTCTAGGTGATCGGCAGCAAGCAGCATCAGGCGGCCGCCGACAGGGTCCGGACAGCGGCCAGGCACTGTTCGGACGAGGCGCGCTCGATGCCGGCATAGTGTTCGAACTCGTTGAGCACGCTCGCCCCCAGGGCGGTCTCGAACAATTTCTGGTTCGGACTGGCCGCGAAATCCTGGACGGCATCGTCGCCCAGATTGGACTGGAAGATGCCGGCTGCCGATACCGGCAGGAAGTCTTCATAGACGATCGGGTCGAAACGCACCAAGCCGGCCTCAATCAGGCGCTCGATGCCGGCGCCTGCGTGACCGGAGAGATCGGCTCCCGGCACCACCGAATAGAGGAAGTAGCCAAGTCCCGCCCTGCGGATGGCGCTCCAGTCGTCCGGGAAGGCGGCGAAACTTTCCAGCAGTGCTGCGTCATAGTCCTGTGCATTCGAGCCATCGGCGGCCGGACGTACCTTGGCGCGTGCCTTGTTGAGCAGCCGGTCATAGAGGCCACGGCCCTTCGGGGTCAGCGCCACGCCACGCTGTTCGATCTCGCCGAAGCGGGCAGTGTGCGAACCGCCGGCGAGCGCACCGCTCGCGTCGGGGAACAGGACGCGCTCCTCGATCGCCTTGAACGAGGTCTGTCTCAGCAGGATCGGGCAGGCCCGGCTGGGCGGCCCTTCAACGACGGCCTTGGGAATGATGCCGCGTCCTGGCATGTCGTCCTGCACGGCATCTATGTCGAGCGTGCGTGGCGTGAGGTGGTTGATATGCGGTCCCTTGAAGGAGACCACGTCGGCGATCAGCCGATGGGCGACGTGCAGGCGTTCGTAAAGCGCATGGTCGACACTGGCCTGCTCGTGCCAGCGGAAAGTGCCAAGCACCTCGGCGACAAAGCGCTCGCCATCTTCCGGCGAAAGGCCGCCATCGCGTTCGGCCTTTTCCACCAGCGCAACGGCACCTTCCGAGAAGATGCGGCGGCGCTCAAGGATTTCCCGAGCGGCTTCGCGTAGTTCCGGGTCGGTGATGAGATCGAGCCGAAGCAGCGAGGTGAACACGCGGAACGGATTGGCCTTGAGTGCTTCCTCGCCGATCGGGCGGAAGGCCGTGGAGTGGACCGGCACACCGGCCTCGCTGAGATCATAGTAGCCGACCGGAAACATGCCCATGACGGCAAACACGCGCCGCATCATGGCGAGCTCGGCTTCGGTGCCGAGGCGGATGGCGCCGTGACGCTCCTCCGAGATACGGTCCAGCGTCTCTGTGGTCTCAAGGCTGGCCCGCAATCCAGGCTGCTGCTCGAGGGTCGCCGCGTTGATGTCGGCGACCAGTTCCATCAGCGTGCCATAGGCGGGGACTTCATTCCGGTACATGGCAGACATGGCAGCCGAGAAGGCGGCACGGATAGCATCGCTTGATAGGACGGGCGAGACTGGCATGCGGCTTTCCAATCATTGCAAGGACAAAAGTTCGATGAAATGGCGACTTGATGCGCAATCGGTGTTATATCGCGAGCTGGAAAGCCTGAAACAGTCTGAATCAATCTGACTTGATGCGAAAATTGCATGACGTTATCCCGTAGCCTGATCCCTGACCTCGGCAGGCTGCAGGCCTTCGAGAGTGCCGCGCGCCATGGCAGCGTCACGCAGGCGGGACGGGAACTGAATCTTACCCAGAGCACGGTCAGCCGCCAGATCCGTGAATTGGAAGCCCAGCTCGGCATCGCGCTTTTCGAGCGGGTGCGTCAGCGCGTGGTGCTGTCGGAAGCGGGCCGAAAATTCCTGCCTGATGCGCGCAAGCTGCTGGAGCAGGGCGAAGCGGCGATGTTGCGTGCCATGGCGGGCTCAAAGGCCGCGCTCTTGCGCCTCGCCACCTTGCCGACCTTTGGCTCGCGCTGGCTGGTCCCGCGACTGCCGGACTTCCTGCGGGCACATCAGGGCGTGGCGCTCGACATCGCCTCGCGCTCGGCGCCGTTCGACCTCGAGGACCAGGGTTTCGATGCGGCGATCCATTATGGCCAGCCGATCTGGGCGAATGCCACCTGCCGCTACATCTGCCAGGAGGTGATCGTGCCGGTGGCAAGTCCGGAACTGGTTGGGACCGAGCCACCGCGCACGCCTGACGAACTCACCCTCCTGCCGCTGCTGCATCTCGCGACAAGACCAAAGGCTTGGGTCGACTGGTTCCATCAGGCCGGCGTGGAAACGCAGGCGGCCTTCCAGGGACATCGTTTCGACCAGTTCACCATGGTGATCCAGGCCGCGCATGCCGGCCTCGGCGTGGCACTGCTGCCGCTCTACCTGATCGAACAGGAACTTGCCGGGGCTCGGCTACGGGTGGTGATCGACCTGCCACTGCCGACGGAGAACGGGTATCATTTCGTCATGCCGAACAGCAAACTCGATCATCCCGTCGCCAATGAGCTCTATCGCTGGATCGTGTCGCAAGTCGGGGCACAGGGCGTAGATCGATCCGGCGGTCGAACCACTGGGATTTGATCGGCGGTTCCAGTCACGGAGCCGTCGCTGGAACGGCCCGGTAAACGACAGTCTGATCCGATTTGATCTTTTCCGTCGTGGAGAACGATGATCCGGACTTGATGTTTATCTCCCACTTCTTTTCAGCTTTTTCAGCTGCCGCATTGAAGCCCGCATCCGGAACCGACCGAAAGTCGTCATAGCGATAAAGATTATAGGATACGCCGGGCGTGAGTCCGGATACCGTGACCGTCAGGGTCAGATCCTGGGAGGCTGGCCGGTCATTCGCCCCTTCTTTCATGATGGGTTTTTCATGGTTCACATTCGTCGACAGACGAACTGGCAGCGCCTGACCATCCCGATCGATGATGCCGGTTATCGCCACGCCATAATTTCTGGCGTCCCTGGGCAGGGAGTATATCGGATGGACCTTGGAGTTTGCTTGCCTGCGGTTGGCCTGGAAGGATTCGAACGACGACTTGTAGATAAAATCCGGCTCGCCGTCGGGGGACCATAGCCCGTTATCGCTGAACGTTATCACGTCATCGCCATGATAGGCGGACGGCATGAAAGGATGTTTCGACGAAACGCCGATGACCGGGACGATATGGTCGTACTCATTGTCGCCTGCATCAGGGTCGTTGGACGCTTCGAAAGAGCGCTGATTGTAATAGACGCCGATGACGACGGGATAGCCGGAAGCGACCTTTTCCTTGACCCAGCTGAGGAAGCTCTCTGGGTTGGCGGCGCCTTTCCATTGCGTCGCCTTCAGGTGCATCTGCGCTGCCGCGTAGGAGTCGTTCACGCCCAGCAGCAGCTGGCTGCTTTCCTTCGATTGGTCGGTATTCCTGCTGGCGATCGCTCGGGCATCGTATTGGGACACGTACTGCCCGTAATAGAGCCCAGCACTGATCAGGGAGACTTCACCGCAATAACCGTAGTTGGCCTCCCACTGGTGCCGTGGCGGGATGTCGTTCGTCTTTCGATACGATTTTGCAGCGTTCGTGGACATCTTGGTGTTCGCATCTGCTGAGATGGCATCCGGCACTGGAAGGCATAGCGTGAAAGCCCACCCCAGAAAGAGCGATGCAATGCCGGCCATTGGAATTGACGTTCCTGGCCGCCGACGTGTGGAACTGCTTTCGTCCGGCAAGCGCGTCACCCCGTCGTTTCGGTGTTTCATGAGTTCAGGCAAATGCCATCTCCTTGGGTAGAGCGGCCGGCCGGCAGCGGATTGGCACGGCAGAAATTTCGCCCTCGAGCAAGCGCGAATGGACAGGTTAGGTCGCTCGATGGCGAATGGGAAATTTATTTTGTTGCACGAATTGATCGAAAAATTTTATTGTGAAGCGTGCTTAAATACGCTCAAAGCTTCTGTCTCCTGGCCGAGGAACTGCACTACAGCAAAGCTGCGGCGCGCCTGCATCTGACCCAACCGGCGCTGACCTATCAGATCAAGAAGCTCGAAGAACAGGTCGGCTGCGCGCTGCTGCGACGGTCGCCACACAAGGTCATCCTCACCGAAGCCGGCATTGTTTTGGCCCGGGAACTGAGCGTTGCGTTGAGCCACGTCAACCGGGCCGTGCAGATGGCCCAGGACGCGGCCCGCGGCGACGCCGGCGCATTGGCGATCGGCTATTGCGAGCTGCCCGAGGCGGGGAACATGACAGCCATCATCCGTCGTTACACGGAGTTGTATCCCGGGGTTGACGTCACCCTGTTGAACCTGCCGACCATCGAGCAGGCCGATGCCTTGACGGCCGGATCGATCGATGTGGCCTTCCTTCATCCACCCCTGAACGCGCCGCAACTGATGATGCGGCCGGCCGGCGAGGAATGGATCGTGGCGGCGCTGCGCGCCGACCATGCCTTGGCCGCGCAGCCTGTCCTCAAACTGGCGCAACTGATGTCGGAGCGCTTGATCGTCTGCGCCGAAGAGCTCGGCCCGATCATGTACAATTCGATACTGGCGGCTTGCGGGAAAGCCGGCTTCCAACCCAGGCTGCGCGAAGAAATGTTCAGGTGGCATTCCATGCTTGACCAAGCCGCTTCGGGGCTTGGCGTGGCGTTCGTGCCTGCTTCGCTTGCCGGCACCCATCCCCAGCTGGTCTTCAGGCCGATCGAGGATCTCGACGTGAAACTGCACACGTCGATCGCAACGGCCGGAGAGCCGACGCGGCCGGCAGTCGTCCGGTTCCTTGCGACGGCGGCTTCATATCTGAGTGGTGAAACCTGCCTGTGAGCAGCCGCCTGTCAGCCGCGGACTTGGGGAACATCGTCTGCGCGATTGCGCCTTTGGCGTTACAAAAATGCGGCGAAAACAAAACTTAGAGCGTCTCCGCGTTTCCGTGAAAAACGGAAACGCTCTAATGAGCGGCCGGCTCGGCAGGTGCTTCCGCCTTCGGTTGCAGCGGCTTCATGATCGGTTCCATCAGCCCGTTGCCGCGCCGCTTGATGGCGTTGTCGCGGATATCGTCCTTGCTGAGATAGTTGACCTGGTTGACCAGCACATCGTGGATCAGCTCGATGCCGACGCGGGCATTGACGCTCTCGCGGATCGAGTTGCGGAACTTGTCGAGGTCGACCGTGTCCTGCTTGGAGAAATCGATCTGTGGATTGGCGTAGAGGTAGGAATAAACCTGGTCGGTGATCAGCGCCATCGCGGGCACCGACAGCTTGGCCATTTCCTTTGGCTCTACCGTGTAGACCAGCTTGGTCAGGAAATAACCTTGCACTGCGGAGCCGCGGATGATCGGCACCGAGATGATCTCGGTCGAGACATAGTCAAGCCCGCCGAGCAATGGCTTCGGCGCCGGGTCATCGCCGCGCGCGCCTGCTGCCTGAAAGGCATAGAACGTTGCACCGACGGTGGCGGCGACGATCCAAAGCGCTGCGACGATGAACTTGATCATGGCCTTGTTACGACTTGGCCCAGCCGAATTCGCCGGCGGAATAGGTTCCGTCAGCCTCTGCGTGCTGGATCGCGTTCTTCATCAGGTTCGCCACTTCGCTGACGGCGCTGAGATGGGCGAGCAGTGCGGCTTCGTTGCGTTCCAGCTTGCCGCGCAGACGCAGAAGGCCTTCCTTGTGCTCATCGACGAGATCTTCGGCGGTGATGTTCTTGATGGCGCGGTTGAGCTCATAGAGGCAGCGGCTTTTGCGCGCGTTTGAAGCCCTGAGATCGAAGTTCATGTCGGTGCGGATGGCTGCCGTCTCCGTCTCGACCGCTTCCTCTATGCGATTGATGATGGCGGTCAGGCTGCCCACCCGCGAGATGGTGAGGTCGGAATGCGCCACGAGGCCCGAATTGTGCTCCAACTGATCCATGGTCGTTCCTAAACCCTCGTCTTCGTTTCAATCGGCGCCGCATCGCCGTCCAGCGAGCGTACCATCCGGCGCTGAATTTCCTGCACGAGCGAATCCGACAGTCGGTTCTGCTCGTCGATTGTCGCT
The DNA here is from genome assembly GCF_042739655.1 of Mesorhizobium sp. NPDC059025. Taxonomy (NCBI): domain Bacteria; kingdom Pseudomonadati; phylum Pseudomonadota; class Alphaproteobacteria; order Hyphomicrobiales; family Phyllobacteriaceae; genus Mesorhizobium; species Mesorhizobium sp. NPDC059025. The sequence continues at coordinate 7,782 of NZ_JBHYIM010000020.1, forward strand.
TTCTCTGGTCCGCCCGCGACGGGGCCGACAGGCACTGTGCGTTCGCCGTCGCGATAGCGGTCGGCCAGCATCGAGCGGGCGATGCCGATGCCGCCGCGCTCGGCCATCACGTCGGCCATGTGCTCGGCAAGCTGCGACTTCCACATGTCTCCCGCCAGACCCTTGCCGTAGACGCTTTCCGTGTCCTTCGGCAGCATGTTCTGGATGAAGGTCTGCAGCACCATGGCTTCAAAGCGCTTGAATTCCTGACCGCGATCCGTTCCGGCCGGCGGTCCCGCTGGACGCGATCCCATGTCGGCATCGACCGCAAAAGCGACCGAGGCACCGCCTGCGCGCTTGGTGAGCGCTGCGCGGGCGGCCTCGACGTCCATCGGCTCGGCGGCGCGGGCCACGTCCAGGACGATGTCGCTGGGAGGGGAGATCGCCAAAAAGCTGTACCTTCTTTTCTATTCTGCGTTGAGTGATGATGGCCGAACAAGCTTGCCGCAGGCTTGCGGGAGCTACGCTGGTTGTCGTCTCCTTGTCATCGTCACTTTTCAACACCGCGCTTCTGCTCGATCAGGTCGAGCCGCTCGCGATCGGAGCGCTGGCGTTCATCGTCGCGGCGCGCATCACGATAGGCGCGCTCGACCATGTTGGTGCGTGCCGTCGCGGTGGCGAGGCTGCCTGCTTCGCGACGCGCATTGTCGAGGTTGCGGTCACGTTCGGCGCGTGCGGCGGCGATCCGCTGCTGGTAGATCTCCGGAAACAGCGAAGACAGGGAATCCGGCGCATCGAAACGCGCGGCGATTTCCGCAGCTTCCTGCTCGGCGGCAACGGCCTTGGCCAGATAGCCGGCCCGGCGCATCTCATGCAGCGCCTTCAACTGCTCCTGCACCTCGACGAGCTTCTTCAGGCGATCCTTGCGGTTTGTCATCGCTCACCTGGCCAGCGTGGTTTCGATGAAGCCGTCGCCGAACAGCGACAGCAGCGTCGGAATGGCAAAATAGAACAGGATCAAGCCGCCGGCGATGACGAACGGAAGGGAGATGAAGTAGATCGGGATCTGCGGGGTCAGCTTGTTGACGAAGCCGATCGCCAGGTTGATCAGGATGGCATAGGCAACGAACGGGCTGCCCAGCCTGAGCACCAGAAGGAACGATTCCGAGAGCGTGTCGGTGACATTGACCAGCGACGCCTGTGCGCTGAAGAAGACGTTCACCGGCGCCACGTTGTATGATGCGATCAGTGCGCGGATGACCTCGTGGTGGAAATTGAGTGCGAAGAGCAGCATCAATGCCGAAAACGAGATCAGCGCGGCAATCGCCGCCTGTGGCTCGGGCTCTTCGATGGCTGGTCCCCCGGCGCCGCCGTAGCCGATCAGCATGGCGATCCCGGCGCCGATGAAGCGCAGTGCCTCCATGTAGAGCCGCGTCAGGGCGCCGATCAGGCCACCCACCAGCAGCTCCGAAACGATCATCGGCACGAAGATGGCGGGCCTGGTGTCGACATAGGGATAGATCTTGTCCCACATGAAGGCGAGCAATCCGACTGTGGCGGCGACAGCCGTGAACAGGCGGATCTGCAGCGGCAGGCGAATCGAGGACAGGCCCGGCATCAGCATGAAACAGGCGCCGACTCGACAGAAGGCGAGGAACGCCGCCAGCACGAAGCCTTGCGTGACCGTCGTCAGATCCATGGTCAGGAAATGGTCCCGAGCACCCTGATCTCGACCCCCTTGGCGATCTCGACATGGCTGAGCACCGGCAAGGTGGTGAACAGCCGTTCGATGATCATGCGCACATAGGGGCGGGCATCCGGTGCGGTGACCAGTACGAAGCGTTCGCCGGCCTCCATGTGCTGGCGCACCGCCTTCGATGCTTCCTGGCCGAATTCTTCCAGCTGACGCGGGTCGATGTCGAATTCGCGGATCTCGCCTTTGGCGTCGCGTTTGAGGCTTTGATGGAAGGCGAGGTCCCAGCGGTTGCCGAGTCTCAGCACCTTGAGCACGCCGCCCTCGGACAGGTCGCCGCAAATCTGCTGCGCCATGCGGATGCGTACATGCTCGACGATCTGCTCCGTGCGTCGCACATGCGGGGCGATCTCGGCGATCGCCTCGATGATGAGGTGCAGGTTGCGGATCGAGACACGCTCGGCGAGCAGCAGCTTGAGAACTGCCTGCAAGCCCGGATAGGAAATATGCGAGGAGCAGACTTCGTCGGCCAGCTTGCGATATTCCGGATCCTGGCTGTCCAGCAGCGCCTTCATGTCCTTGTAGGACAGCAACTGCGGCAGGTTGTTGCGGATCACCTCGGAGAGATGGGTGAGCAACACGGACATGTTGTCGGCGAAGGTGTACTGTTCGCGCTTCAGGTCTTCGGCGAAAGCTTCCATCACCGAGTAGGCGCGCATGCCGAAAGCCGGCTCGCGCACTTCCTCACCCGGGATATCCGGCAGGTCGCGGGTACCAAGCAGCACCATGAGCTCACCAACCCGCATCTGGTGCTCGGCCACGACGGTGCCGTGAATCTTGATCTGGTAGCTTTTCGGCGGGATGCCGAAATCGTCGGTGAGTTTCACCTCGGGTACGACGAAGCCGTATTGCGTGGCGAACTTCTTGCGCATCTTGCCCATGCGGAACGCGAGTTCCTGATGCGAGGTGAGAAGCTTGGTCGAAAGCTGCTTGCCGATCAGCAATTCGATCTCGGCTGTCGCCAGCGACGATTTCACTGAGTTCTTCTCTTCCTCGACCTTGGCGGCGGCCTCGCGGCTGCGTGCCTCTTCCTGCTCGGCCATCCGGCGGTTCTGGCGCAGCGGAATGACGTAGCCCATCCCGGCCATGGCGGCTGCAAGCGTCACGAAGGGGAACATCGGCAGGCCAGGCATCAGGGCAAGCAGACCAAGCAGGGCGGCCGCAACATAAAGCGCGCGCGGATGCGCGCCGAGCTGGCCGAACACCGCCTTTTCGGCGGAACCGCGCGTGCCGCCCTTGGAGACGAGCAGGCCGGCGGCCAGCGAGACGATGAGGGCGGGTATCTGGGTGACAAGGCCGTCGCCGACCGAAAGCTTGATGAAGACATCGGCAGCTTCACCCAGGCCCATGTTGTGGCGCAGGTAGCCGATGGCGATGCCGCCGACGATGTTGATGGCCGTGATGATCAGGCCGGCGATGGCGTCGCCACGCACGAATTTCGAAGCACCGTCCATGGAGCCGAAGAAGGAGGATTCCTCTTCCAGTTCACGGCGACGCAACTGCGCGGTCTTTTCGTCGATCATGCCGGCAGAAAGGTCGGCATCAATCGACATCTGCTTTCCGGGGATTGCGTCCAGCGTGAAGCGGGCGCCGACTTCGGCGATACGGGTGGCGCCCTTGGTGATGACGATGAAGTTCACCACGATCAGGATCAGGAACACGATCAGACCGATGACGAAGTCACTCGACATGACCAGCTTCGAAAACCCGGAAATCACATAACCGGCGGCGTGGGTGCCCTCATTGCCATGCGACAGGATCATGCGTGTCGTCGCGATGTTCAGCGACAGGCGCAGCATTGTGGCGATGAGCAGAACGGTCGGAAATGACGAAAAGTCGAGCGGTCGCGGAATCCACAATGCGACCATGAGGATCAGCACCGAAAGCGCGATGGAGAAGGCAAGGCCAACGTCGATCAGGAAGGCCGGAATCGGCAGGAACAGCACAGCCAGGATGACGACAATGCCCAGCGCGAAGAAGACATCGCGACTGTTGCGCGGCGTCGTTTCCGCCGAAATGCTCTCGCTGATGGCCATGTCTACCTCGAATCCAGTGCTCGCCGGTCCTGAAACGGCAGTCCGGGCCATGCACCGTAACCGGCCAAGCTTGCGCGAGCCTCGAAGGATGCAATTGCGAGAATTGCGGCACTGCAGCCGGGATGCGTCGGCCTGCGCGGTTGCCATGCCACAGTGTGGGGCGTATCAGGCGATCAAGGGCACTGCCCATAAAGACATTCGCGAGCCGTTCGTTGTCTTCGACCCACTCCCTGTCCGTCCATGCCCGTCGCGTGCGAGCCCTTCTGGTCCGTTCGGTTCCCATGCTGGAGGCGCGCGGCATCATCATCGTGCTGATCGCGGCAGTGGTCGGTGCGTTTTCAGGCGTGGCGGTGACCGCGATGAGCGCCTTCGTTCAAGGCATGCATTGGCTGCTGTTCGATGTGCCGGAAGGCGGCAGGCTGTCGTCGATGTTTTCACTCAGCCATCCGTTGCAGGCGGCGATGCCGGCGGTCGGCGGGTTGCTGCTCGGCCTCTCCATCATCTGGCTGCGCAAGCGCAAATTCCGCACCCCGGTCGATCCGATCGAGGCGAATGCACTCTATGGCGGGCGCATGTCGCTGACCGACACCTTCATCATCGCCGGCCAGACGATGCTGTCTTCCGGTTTTGGCGCATCGGTCGGTCTCGAGGCAGGGTACACGCAGGTCGGTGGCGGCTTCGGTTCGCGTCTGGCGCGGTTCTTCCGCATGAAGCGCAATGACGTCCGCATCCTTGTCGGGGCTGGTGCGGCCGGTGCCATCGCCGCCGCCTTCGATGCGCCTTTGACCGGTGCCTTCTATGGCTTCGAGCTGATCATCGGCATCTATTCCATCGCCAATGTCGCCCCGGTCATGACGGCGGCGATCTGTGCCACGCTGGTGACGGGCTGGCTGGGTGGGGCGCCGTTTCCGCTGGAGCTCGGCGCGGTGCCGCAGCTGACCGCCAGCCAATATCTGCCGTTCCTGGCGCTCGGATTGATCGCCGGCGGCATTTCGGTCGCGATCATGTATATGGTCGCAGCCGTCGAACGCGGTCTGACGCGGCTGTCGATCGATTCTTCGCTCCGGCCATTCCTGGGCGGTTGCGCTGTCGGGCTGCTCGGGTTGGTCACACCGCAGGTGCTGTCCAGCGGGCACGGTGCGTTGCACCGTGAATTCGCGATGAACTACGGTCTCACCGTGATCGTCACGGTGTTCCTGCTCAAGATCGCAGCTTCCGTGATTTCGCTCGGCTCCGGTTTCCGCGGCGGCCTGTTCTTCGCTTCACTGCTGCTTGGTGCGCTGCTGGGCAAGATCTTTGCGGCGATCATGCTGGTGATCGCGCCTGCGGCAGGTATCGACCCGGCCGTTGCGGCCGTCGTCGGCATGAGTTCAATGGCGGTCGGCATCATTGGCGGGCCGCTGACCATGGCTTTCCTGGCACTGGAGTCGACGGGCGACCTGACATTGACGGGTGTGGTGCTCGCTGCTGCGATCATCACCTCGATCCTGGTGCGCGAGACCTTTGGTTACTCGTTCTCGACCTGGCGCTTCCACCTGCGCGGCGAAACCATCCGTTCGGCGCAGGATGTCGGCTGGATGCGCAGCCTTACGGTCGGCCTGATGATGCGCAAGGATGTCCGCACCATTGCAGCCATGACGACCATCACCGAGTTCCGCCAGCAGGTCCCGCTCGGATCGGCACAGCGTGTCATCGCGGTGGATGGCGAGCAGCGCTACATCGGCATGATCATCGTGTCGGACGCCTATGGCGACCAGCCCGATCCCGCTAGCACGGTTCTGACCCTCACACGCTTTGGTGACTCCGTGCTGGTGCCGTCGATGAATGTGCAATCGGCGGCGGAGACCTTCCATCGCGCCGGGGCAGAGGAACTGGCGGTGGTCGAAGACTTCGAGAGCCGCAAGGTCGTCGGCCTGCTCACCGAGGGGCATCTGTTGCGCCGCTACGCCGAGGAACTCGACAAGGCGCGGCGCGATCTTTCCGGCGAAGGCTGACGCGCGCGTCCGGTCACGGTTCGCGGGTCAGTGTTCTTCATGCGGCTTCGGAGTGCCGTAGTAGCCGACTGGATTGGTCGGGCGCTCGATCATTCGCCGTACCCTGGGTCGTTCGATGCCGGAATGCAGCGCTCGTATGCGCTCGGTGATTTCCGCATCGGCATGCGTGGCGCGCGTGTTGTGGCGGATGTAATCCAGCCAGGTCGGCGTGTGATAACTTTCCATCCAGATTTCGGGATGTTCGAGGTCGCGGGCAAGCACCCAGTTGCGTGCCCCGTCGCGTCGGCGCACGCGCGCCCGATCAGTCATCACTTTCAGGAACTCCGGCACATCCTCTTCCCTGATGACATATTCGATGGTGATCTCGATCGGCCCCGAACGGGGTCTGAGGTCGAGCGCCAGCATGGGCTCGCGCCAGCGGTCGAGCGGATCGAGATTGGGCGCAATGTGCTGCGGCAGCGGGAGTATGAAGCCGATTGCTGCGCCGACCAACATTGTCTCCGCAGCCGCCAGCAGAGCCACGCTGGCACCATGGTTGTCGGCGGTCACGCCCCAGATCCAGCTGCCCAGGGCGATGCCGCCGAAGGTCGCCATCTGGTAGATGGAAAGCACCCGTCCAACCACCCAGCGCGGGGTGGACATCTGTACGGTGATGTTGAAATGCGAAAGTGCCGTGACCCAGCATGCGCCTCCGACAAGCAGGCCAAGCGCCACCTGCCAGGCATGGGGGCTGATGGCGGCGACGGTCGCGCAAAGCGCAAAGCCGAGGAAAGCCGAGCGCACCATGGTCTCGCTGGGCAGGACCTGCCTCAATCGTGCGCTGGTCAGTGCGCCGATGACAGCGCCGATGCCGAAGGCGCCCAGCATGATACCATAGGTCAGGGCACCACCCTTGACGAGATCGCGCGTCACCAGTGGCAGCAGGGCCAGCACGGCACCGGCGCTGAAGCCGAAGGTGAAGCCGCGCACCAGTACCTTGCCGATATTGGGCGACATCGCGACGTAGCGAAGGCCGGCACCCATCGCCGCGCCGAGCGATTCACGTGGCAGGTTGGATGTCGGCAGGTTCGGCTTCCATCGCGCCAAGACGATCATCAGCCCGACATAGCTGAAGGCGTTGGCGGCGAAGGCGGCCGCGGCACCGAGCGTGGCGACGATGATGCCGCCGAGCGCCGGCCCGACGCTGCGGGTCAGGTTGAAGCCCATCGAGTTCAGCGCCACCGCCGCAGGCACCTTGTTGCGCGGAACCATATCGCCGACGGAAGCCTGCCAGGACGGGCTGTTCAGTGCGGTGCCGCAGTCGATCAGGAAAGTAAAGGCCAGAAGCAGCCATGGCGTGAGCAGGTCCAGTTGGGTGAAAACCATCAGCAGCAACGACACCACGAGCATGAAGCTCTGCGCAATCAGCATCACCTTGCGACGGTTGTAGCTGTCGGCGATCGCGCCGGCGACCAGCGCGAACAGCATGATCGGCAATGTCGTCGAGGCCTGCACCAGCGCCACCTGGTATGGAGAGGTGGCGATCTGCGTCATCATCCAGGCAGCGCCAACGCCCTGGATCAGGCCGCCGAGATTGGAGACCAGGCTGGCGCTCCAGACTGCGCGGAAGATGCCATGCTGGAAGGGTGCCAGCGCGGAAACACGCTGACTGTTCGGCTCGTCCTCGATAGCCGGACCGCTGTCTTGGGGCATATCTCGTCTCGTGAATCGCTGCTCTGCTGGCGGCGTTTGCCGACAAAGTTAGACGAGACTGCGGAAAAGGCGAACGAGTTTTCGTGATCCGACTGGTCCAGTCGGAAGATAGGGCAATTCCAGGAAAGGGGTGCGACGGTTTTCCGTCCGGAATTGCTTTAAAACAAGGAACCGGCGCGTTTGCGCGTTTCCGGGAGAAACGCGCTAGACTCCGCCACCGGCCGAATTCGTCGTCCGCGGGATCAGAAGCCGTGTTGGATTCGCTCGAAGACGACGTTGGTGAAGGCCGAGATCTGACCGCCGACAAATGGTCCCGTCAGCGCCACCACCAGCATGATGGCAACGATCTTCGGCACGAAGGTCAGCGTGATTTCCTGGATCTGCGTCAGGGCCTGGATAAGTGCGATACCGATGCCGACGACCATGGCAACCAGCACGACGGGGGCCGAGGCTGTCAGTACCGTCCAGACGGCGAACTGGACGATATCAAGTGCGTCGGCCTCATTCATCGTTCGTGCCTCAGGCTGCCGCTGGGGCCTGCTTGACGACGACGCCGGGGAGAACCGGCACTTCCTTGCCGTCATTGAGCACCGCAATAAGGCCGTCGCTGGCCAGGCGTACTTCCTTGACCACACCCGTGGTCTTGCCGTCCGCGGAGGTCAGCTGGCGGCCGATCAGCGAATCCGCCTGCGACAACGCCGAAGACTGGAGAATGTATTCCAGCTTGGTGTTCATCTGCACCGACTGCTCGACCTGCGAGAACTGAGCGAGCTGCGCGACGTACTGGGTGGAGTCCATCGGCTTGGTCGGATCCTGGTTCTTCATCTGCGCCATCAGGAGCTTCAGGAAGGACTGGTAGTCGACCGAGGTCTTGGATTTCTGCTGTGTCTGCGGCGTGCCATTGCCGACGTTGTTGTTGACGTTCATGTCGACAGCCATGATCAGCGTGCTCCCATTGCCAGCGGACGCGGAGCGTCCTGGAGTTCATTCTCGTTTGCGTCGAGCGCCGGCTTTTCCAGCGGATAGAGCGAGCGGATGGCCCGCAGCGCTTCATAGACGTGGCCTTCCGAAACCATCCGGTCGACGTCCTTCAGCGTCGAGCGGATACGCTCGTTGTGGAAGGAAGCGAGCATCAGCGGCAGCGAATGACGGAACATCTCGCGTGCTTCTTCAGCACCCTGCGGATTGATCAGCATGATCTGCGCCACGAAATAGAGCTGCCGGAGTGGCGTTGACGCATCTTCGGCCTGAAGGACATGGCCTTCCAGCAGGAATTGTACGTCGTTCAGGAGTTCCAGCGTGACCTTGCGGTCAACGCGGATGACCGCGCCGTTGAGATAGATGCGTTCACCAGGCTTCAGCGAGAGCTTCAGCGTGCTCTTGGAGGGTGTCATTGAATGCCGTCCCGGATGATCTGCGAGACTTCGATCAGCCCGTCGAAGTTGTTGGAACGACCCTGGCGGATATCTTCGGTTTCACGCAGCAGCCACAAGCCGATCGAGATCAGGTTGGCGCGCAGTTCCTTCGGCAGGGCGTTTTCATCGGAGGAGAGATCCTCGAGCAGCGCTGTCCAGACACGGTTGGTGAAGTGCAGGGCTTCCACCGCCTGCATGGATTGGGTGCCGGCGTTGGCTGCATCGATCAGCAGATCGATCGACCGGGTCAGCAGATGCCGCTCGCGTTCCTTGGCGTCTGCTACAGAGTCCGTCTGGATGTCGGCGTAGGAGAATTGATACATCGCTTGTCCGATCGCCGGTTACTTCAGGAAGTTGATCAGGCTGAGCTGTTGAAGGCGCGCGGTGAGCGCGAATGAGGTCTGGATATGGGACATCAGGTCATTGACGCGCGTGGCAGCTTTATAGGGATCGACGCCTTCCAGGTCGATCACATGCTTTTCGAACAGGTTGATCTGCGCTTTCATGCGGGCGCTCGCATCGCTCACGCGCTGTTCGATGATACCAGCTTGCGATTGTGTTTGCGCGATGCTGCCGAGGGCTTCGCCTGTCAGGGTTAACGCCTTCTGGGCAACGGCCTTCTTGGCATCCGCATTCAGGTTGCCGGAGAACAGCGTTGTCACGATGGCTGCCGCCATTGCGAATTTCTTCACGCCGTCGGTGTTGGCGCTGACCGAAGACTCCGTGGTTTCGTTCAACGAGATGCGGCTGACGATCTGCTGATCGGTGGCATTCGACCAGTTCGTCTTCCAGGCTGGTCCGAAGAACTGGGGCATCACGTCCGTGGTGATGAAATTGTCCAGTTGCGCGGCGGTCAGGTTGGCCGCCGCGGGGTCCGTTGAAGCGAAGCCGAAACGCGTGACGAAGGCGGCGTCGAGCGCTGCCTTGGCAGGCGAGCCAGCTGCGGTGAAGTCGTTGATCGGCTTCACGTCGGTGTTGGTGCCGGCGAACAGATATTCGCCATTGATGCTCGAATTGAGGATCGATGTCATCGACTGCAGGGCAGCCTTGCCGGCATCGCGCGTGACATTCGAGCCCGGATCGCCGCTGATGGCGGTGCTGACGGCGGTGAGCAGCTTCTGTGCCGCATCGCCGAGCTTGCCGAGTGCGTCCTGCGTGGTCGAGAGCCGGGACGAAATCAGCTTGTTGGAATCGACGATCGTGTTCAGCCGTTCGAGGTCGCGTGCGAAAGTGACCGACTGCGAGGTGCGCGCGCCGAGCGCCAGGCCGAGGTCGGCGACGCGCAGCGTGTCCATTTCCTTCTGACGCTTTATCAGTTCGACCTGCATGCGCGACTGCGAATAACGCATCGCATTGGACATGGCCGAGGATGAAACGGAGGTGGTCTTCATGACTTATTTCACCGCTGCGAGGAGGGCATCGAGCATCTGGTTGACGGTGGTCAGGATGCGGGCTGAGGCCTGATAGGTGTGTTCGAGATCCAGCATCAGCGACATCTCGTTGTCGACATTGACGCCGGTGGCATTCGACAACGCCTCACCCGTGCGCTGTGCAAGCGCTTCCTTTGTGTCGGCGAGATTGGAGGCCTGCTGGCGCACCCCTTCGAACCAGCCGATGGAGCTGGCGGCATAGGAGACGACGCTGGAGTTGGCGGTGATGCCCGCACCCGGATCGAAAGCCATCGGCTTGGCGAGTTTTTCACCGTAGGCGATCAGCCTGTCCGCATAAGACGCGCCACCGCCGGCTGCAGCGGGGTTGGTGCGATAGACCGCACCGTTGATGCCGCCATCACGCAACAGGACCGGGTTGCCACCGGCCGCCGGATCGACCGCGGCATTGATCTTGATCGTTCCCGCTAGCCCGTCGATCAGCGTGCCGGCCGGTGGGATTCCTGGCGCGCCTGGCCATGTGAAGAGGCCGACGGCATCAGGCTGGCCGGGGGCCGTCTCTGCAAAGGCGGTGATGAGGCCTCGCGCTGTCTCATCCAACTGACGCTGCATGGTGACGGTGACATTGTCGCGCAACTGGAGCATGCCGGCCAGTTTGCCGGATGCTTCGGCCGTGCCGGAAACCTTCAACGGGACCTTGTCGATGTAGATCTGACCACCGACCGCACCGGGTGTGTAGCCGGGCGAAGGCGTGAAGGTCACGGAGCGCGGAATGGTTTCGAACAGCGTGGTCCCGTCGCCGGTGGTAATGACCATGTCATTGTCGCCACGGGTGTAGGTGGAGATCGGAACAAATTCCGAAAGCTTCTTCAGCACCGCATTGCGCTGGTCGAGCGCATCGGAGACGTCCTCTCCGGAGCGCGTGCCATTGATGACAGCCTGGTTGGCGACTTCGAACTGCTTGAGCAGGTCGTTCATGTCGTTGACGGCGGTCGAAATCTCGCCGTCGGTCTTGGTGCGGAAGTCCTGGATGGCCTTGGTGCCGTCGTTCAGGGAACGGATAACCTGGCGCGCCGACTCGATCAGGCTGGTGCCGAGGTTCTGGTTCGACGGCGTTGTGGCATAGAGCTGGAGCGCCTTCTGCATGGCGCCGATTGCGGAGGAAGCCGACGCGGCGTTGTCGACGCCGTTCACCTGCAGCTCGAGCCGGTCCATGCCCTGGGCAAGGGTCGCCTGTCCGCTCCACGACGAAAGAGCGCTCAGGTTCTGTCGAAACAGAAGGTCATTGGCCGCGCGATGGATCTTGACCGCGCTGACGCCGGGATCGGTATAGGAAAGGACCGCGATGCGGCGGGAATAGTCCGGATAGGAGGCATCCGCGACGTTGCGCGAGACGATGCTTGTCTGCCGCGACGTTGCCTTGAGTGATGACTGGGCGATGCTGAGTGCGGATGACAACGACATGCGGGTCTTTCAGGCAGTGATGCGGCCGCGGCCCGGTCGACCATCGACCGGGCCGCGGAGCCGCGCCTCATCTCTTCAGGTTGACGAGGATGTCCATCAGTTCGGAACCGGTCTGGAACACCTTCGAGTTGGCCGTATAGCTGCGCTGCGAGGAGATCATGTTGGTGAGCTCTTCGGCGATATCGACGTTGGAGTTTTCGAGTGCGCCGGAGATGATCTCGCCGCGCTTGCCTTCGCTGGCAAAACCGATCTGGACGTCGCCTGAATCCGGGCTCTGCGTGAAGACATTGCCGGACTGCTGGATCAGCCGGTCGGGGCTCGGCACCTGCGCCAGCGGGATCTTGTAGAGCGGCTTGGTCGAGCCGTCCTGATACTGCGCATAGATGGTGCCGTCCTTGCCGATCTGCACCTTTTGGATAGCACTTGGTCCATTGCCATTCATCTGACCGGTGGCGGTGTAGCCGGTGCCGATCTGGCTGAGGCCCTTGAGGTCGAGTTTCAGTGGCACGCCGCCCGGAGGGGTGAAGGTGATGCTGTCGGTCGCGCCCGTCAGCTTGCCGGTGCCGTCGAAGGAGATCGAGGTATTCGCCAACAGGCCGCCCGCGCCGTAAGGGAATGGTCCGCCGGCTGCCGCCTTCGATTGATCGAAAACGGCAACATCCCAAGTGCCCGCGGCGGTCTTGGTGAAGTAGATGTCGACCATCACCTTGTTGCCGAGGTTGTCATAGGCGACCATCGACGACTTGTTGGTGTATTGAGCCGTTGCCGCATTGCCAGACGGCGGTGTCGCGGGCAGTGCGATGGCCGTGGCGCCGGAGGGCAGGTTGCCGCTGAAAGTGCCCGAGCTCGAAGGTGTTGCCGTCATCTTCCCGTCGGAAATCTGGACTGGCACCAGACCCTGGAAACCGTTGACCGTCGCGGCCGGCACGCCATTGGCGTAGCTGTAGGCCATCAACTGGTAGCCTGCGGCGTTGACCAGCCTGCCTTGCGCGTCCGGAACGAAGGAACCCGCGCGGGTCATGAAAGGCGTATTGGAAGCATCACGTACCACGAAGAAGCCGTCGCCGCGGATGGCGAGATCGGAGACCGACGTGGTGCCTTTCAGCACGCCTCGGTCGGAGATGGCGGTGCGGATCGTCGAATTGACGCCACCCGATTCATAGGAACTGCCGGAACCTGGCATCACCAGGCTGGAGAACTCGATCGACGAGCGCTTGTAGCCGGCGGTGTCGGAATTGGCGATGTTGTCGGCGACGGTGGACAGGCGGTTGGCCTGGGCATTCATGCCGGAAACGCCGGTCCGCATCATTCCATAAAGGCTCATCGCAACGTCTCCGTTATGCGCATGGTGTCGCCGGCCAAACTAAACATGTTGTCTTGCGCGAGGCTGGCGCGGACCGGGCGCATCAGGCGACCAGCCGGTAGCCGAGGAAGCGTTTCGAATCGATCGGGTCATGGCCGAGCCGCTCGCGCAGTTTCTTGCGCAGTTTGGAAATGTGGCTCTCCACGACGTTTTCCTCGACCTCTTCGTCGAAGATGCCGTAGATGGCGTTGAAGACCTGGGTCTTGGTGACCCGTCGACCCCGATTGCTGGCCAGGTATTCAAGGATACGCCGTTCGCGACGCGGCAACGGCATGGGTTGGCCATCGATTTCCGGATCGCGGCCATCCATGAAGATGCGCATCGCGCCGATCTCGGTGAAGGAGGCGTCTTCATGGGCGCGGCGGCGGATCGCGGTGATGCGCGCCAGGATCTCGCGGATGTGGACCGGCTTGCGTACGACGTCATCGACGCCGGATTCGAAAAGGCGCAAGGTGTTTTCGAGGGAGTTGTGGTCGCTCAGCGCGATGACGGGAGCGCCGGTGCGGTCCCTGATCTGCCGGGGAGAGACGGCGCCCTCGCGGCAATCACCGATCAGAAAGGCTCGAACCGATTTCAGGTCGTCGTCGGCGGCGCTGGAAACCCAGGCGTCGAATTCGCTCGGCGCAAAACCGGCGCTCGCCACACCTTCCCGATCGAACATCGAGCTGTAACCGTCAGTTACAAGTTCGCGTTCGTCCACGATTACGATCATCGCCCAGCCCCCGAATCAGTTCATCTGCCCCGTGCGGAAAGGCGTAGTCCCCGTCACGAATCCTGACCAACCGTCATTTCTTGTGACTGCATTCTTGGGAGTCGGGAATCGCGATGGTTGTACCGCGTACAATCTGGCGGTGATGCAGGCCGAATTCAGCGACGAAAACGGCGTACGTCCGCACTGCAAGAGCGTGGCCGATGTCCTGTTCTGGCTACAACCTATGGTGTGCAGAAACTGCGCGCGTTGGCCGTCCACTTGCCAAAGCCGACGGCGACCATGTTGGCGATCACCCGACAGACATAACGCTTCTGGGCGGGGTCATTGTTGGGGCCGGCGTGGTAGCGCGCGACGGCCATGGACCAGGTCTCGTGCCTCGCGTGCAGTTGCGTGAGGAAGCGCGCAGCGTAGTCTACGTTGCGACGCGGATCGAGCATGTCCTCGACGCTGCGGAACTGGTCGCCATGATAGCGATGATTGATCTGCATGCAGCCGAGATCGATCAGGGACTTGCCTTCGCGCCGTGCAGACTCGAAGGCAAGCAGCGCCTCTGAACGGGAGCGCGGGAAGACAGCTTTTCCTTCTATATTCAAAGTGTTGGGTTGAAGGCTGCCCTTGTTTCCGGTCTCCGTCAATCCGACCGCATAGAGAATGCCGGCAGGTATCCGATAGCGGTCCGCGGCGCGCAGGATCTCGGCTTCGCAGGGATTGGTCGCTGCCGCCGCCGTCTGGGCGACGGGCGCGCTAGATAAACAGGCCGCGGCCAGGACGGTCCTGAGAAGGCGGCGCTGAGCGCTGGTCCGGTTGCCTGTCATCACCACGGTTCCTTCCTGACTGCCCGTTTGTGCCATCGCCGTTCCCGCTGGAATTGCCTGGCTGGAAGGACGATTGATCGCGTCCGGGTGACGTTGCCGTTTGCGGTGCATCCGCCCGCGCGGCTGGTGTCGATGCTATCGAAGGTTGCAGGATGGTCACCTTGTCGATGTCGAATCCGAGCGACTTCAGCGACTTCACAATCGCCTCGCTATCGGAGCTCAATCGACGATGTGCTTCGTAGGTATCGGGCTTCAACTCAATCGACAGTTGCTCGCCAGCGAGGCGAAGATTGGCGGTGACTGTCCCTAGCTCCGCAGGGTGCAATTCGATCTTCAATACGTGTGTTGGAACTGCAACAGCCGAGCCGTTTTGAATGCCTGTTGCGGTCGCTGGCGCGGCCCTTGCTGGTGCGGCGTTGCTGGCAATCGCATCGATGACCTCGCGCGCAGCCTGGCTGACGTTTTGAAGAGCCGGTGCCGGAAAATTCTGCTCGGCCGAGACTGTCGCGCGTGAGGCTCCGGACTGCTTCAGAACATCGTTCGAAGCCCTACCGCTGCTCTCGCCTTTCGACGGTTCGGTCGAGATCGCCGAACTGTCCCCCGACGCGGCTTCCTCGGTCGTAGAGCCGAGCGATATGGCTGCGTCCTGGGCGGACGTTCCCGCGACAACGCTTGGCGTATTGGCCGGCGCCGTCGCCCCGCTTGCAGCGCGAGTTGCAGCCGATTGGTCGATGTGGATCTTCGGCGATGGCTTGTCATCGCCAAGACTTGTTCCAGTGTCTCGTGTTCCCTGCAGAATCGCCGGGCGCCTTGCCTTGTCCGCGGACAGGAGATCGGCTTCGGCATCGGCTGTGTCCGGTTCGGACCGCTTCTCCGAATTGTCCGATTGCTGTCGGCCCAGACTGTGAAGGCTCAGGAACAACGGTATGCGGGTGCCTGCCGCCTGCTCCTGGGTGTTGGACGACGTGTCGTCGCCTGGCTCTTCGTTGCCAGCTTCGTCGTCGATCTCCGCTGCGGGATCGTCTCCGGGCGCAGCGATACGATCGCGGCTATTGAAGTTGAAATCGCCGCGGATGTTTTCCCGATGCGAGCTGTCTGATCCGCGCTGGATCACCTTTTCCTTGCCTGTCGGCTCGCGATGAGCGACCAGATCGTCGAAGGCAGGACCATCTTCGCCGGTCTTGCCAGCCGACTGCTGGTTGCCTGACCGCGGCAACGCGATGCCCGGGAAATTCTGGCCTACACTTGCAGTCATTGAGGCGAGGCTCCCAGCAGAAGGTCGATCTTGTCGAGTTTGCGTTTGGTATCCGCGATGGCGGCATCGGTCGTGTCCGAGCCACCATTCGCGGATGCAGGCAGGATGGTTGCGGGTGGCGGCTGGATCGCTGCATCCTGAGTTGCAGAAGCGGGCGTCTCCGGCGGTTTTGCTGCCGTTTCGGTTGCAGGCCGCTCCGATATGGCGTCCTCGACCGGAGGAAGATCGGAACCGTCGTCTGGAGCGGCTTCTGCCTGCGCTTTGCCGGCCTGATCGCTTGCTGCCCCAGACTTTTCCCGTGCAGCGACGTTAGGCTTCGGCTGCGATCTGGCGGTCGCGGAAGGCGGCGGATCGAAGACCGCCGGTATTGGTGGCGCAACGACCTCCTGGGTAATCTGCTGAGCCGCATCGAGCAGCGAACGGTCACTCGGTGACAATCGACTGCGGTCGATCGTCTTCAGCTTGGCGCGAATGTCATCGACCGTCGCCGAGGTGATGCTGGACAGGCTGGCATAGAGTTCGGCGCGCGGATCATCCGCTTGCGTCGCGCCCTTGTCCTCGGGGATGGCCTTCGTGGATGCAAAGGCAGACAGTTCATTCAATCCGTCGATGGCAGCGCGGCGCGCTATACGCAGATAGATGACCCGCTCTCGCTCCGTGTCCATCATCGAGGTGATGTCAGCCAGCTTGTCCTGGCTCAGCGCCATATGCAGTGTCACCACGCCGGCGACAAAACTGTCGGCGAACTGGCTGGCATAAGGAGAGAGAAGGTAGCGTTCGACATATTGGGTGGAAGCTTGTGCAAACCGGGCCGCGTCGCCGTTGTTCGTGGCAATCGCCACCGAACGGCGCAATGCGGCTTCCTCCACCAGCGTGCCGGGACTGAGCAACCTGGCTTGATCGAGCAGCTTCAGCGCCTGAACAGGATCGTCGATCGCCAACAGAGAACCCTTGATGAGGGCGACGAACGCACCGACATCCGGCGACAGTGTCATCGGATCGGTCGGCTGCAATGCCGCAATGGCTGGCCCCGGCTGGCCGCCCAGGTAGTCCAGAATGCCATCGACGATCGCCTGGTTGGTCTCATCGAGCTGGATGCGACCGGCTGCACCTCTGACCGTTGCCGGGTTGCCGCCGCTCATGCTGTAGACGAGCAACGCGCGCAGGTTCTTGGGTTCCTTGAAATCGTCGGGTTTCGACGCACGAAAACGGGCGTCGGCCATTTCGAGCAGCTTGTTCTGCATTGGCAGCGCTGCGTGATCGCCCGACGCCAGCCTGTCCTGCACGAGCTGGAGCGAGCGCACCATCTGATAGGGCTGCAACGGATCCTGGGCGAGGGCGGGCGTGGTTACGCCCAACCCAAGCAAAGCGAACCCAAGGATGCGCGCCGCGCGGGTCATCCCCCCGTCTCCAGCAGGATTTCGATGCGTCGGTTCACGGCGGCGAGAGGGTCCGCCTTGTTCTTCGGCTCGCGATCGGCGAAACCGGCGACTTCCTTGATGCGGCTTTCGTCCAGGCCACCACGCACCAGCATGTAGTAGGCCGAATGCGCACGGGCGGTGGAAAGCCGCCAGTTGTCATAACCGCCCTTGAAGGGACGGGCGTCGGTATGGCCCTGGATGGCAACCGTGCCCTTCTGGTCCTTGACGATGCGACCGATCTTTTCCATCGCAAGCACGAGGTCGCGACGCGGCACTGCCGAGCCGATTTCGAACATGCCGAAGTTGAAGCTGTCGGTGACCGAGATGACGACACCTTTGTCGGTAGCCTCGACGCTGACGCCATCGGCAATTGCCTCACCTGGCTTGAAGGCCTCGGCGATCTTCTTCTTCACGTCTTCGGCCGCTTTTTCCGTTGCGGGCGTCGGAGCCTTGTCCTGCTTGGCTGCCTCGGCGTTTTCCTTGGCAGCCTCCAGCCTGGCCATGGAAGGATCTTTTGCCGCGCTCTGATCCGTGCGCGCCTGCTGGTCTTTGCCGACAGGCTGTCCCTTGGCTTGCGACGCGACGGCTTGCTGATCCTTGGCCGCTGTCTTTGTCAGCTGTTGTGACTGCTCTTCCGGCTTGGCCGCTTCGGCACTGGCCTCGGGCAGAGGAGTTGATATCTGCTGTGACCAGAAATCCGGAGCGAACGGATCGCGATAGGAATCACCGCCCGATGCGCCGGTGGCTGGGCCAGCAATCTGCGCCCCGCCTTCACCCTTGGTGCTGACGTTCTGTCTCGTACCGGTTTCGGCAGCGATTTCGGCGAGAACGGCGTAGGGATCGGCGAACAATTTCTCGTCAGCGTTCTTCGCCTCTTCGGCTCTGTCCTGCTTGGCGTTCTGGCCGCTCTGTTGTTCCTGCGCGCTGCCGGGATTGCCTTTGCCGTTGTGACCCTGCTTGGCGGTGCCTTCCACGGGGTCGTTGGAGGTGTAGCCCGGTTCGTCGGGTCCGTCGCCGATATCCTGCAAGCCCTTGCGGCTGGCACTGCGATCGATCAGCGGAACCGGGTTGAAGTAAGATGCTACCGCCGCCCTGGTCTGTTCATTCGCTGCGTTGATCAGCCACATGACAAGGAAAAAGCACATCATCGCGGTCATGAAATCCGCGAAGGCGATTTTCCAGACACCACCATGATGACCGTCATCATGGTCGTCGTGATTGCGACGGACGATGATGATTTCCTGCCTGTGATCAGCGCCTTCAGTCGTACTCATGAAAGGACCTCAGACAGAGCTGTCGACCATTCCGACATGCGTGTTTCGACGACGGTGTCATTGACGACGAGGGTCAGGTCGAGCGCGGACGCTTCGGTGAAATCCAGGCTCGCTGCCCGTTTGCCGAGAGCGGCCTTCAATGGCTCGTACAGGGAGAGCGGTCCACGGACAGAAACGCGAACGGATTCGCTGTCGGCGAGTGTATCGCGAATGACCTTTTCCAGCGCGACGAGCGAGCGTTTCTGCAACTCATCACTCAACATGCCGCCAATGATACGGGCGACCGTATCGCCCATCAGATCATGCAGATGGTGTTCCAGTTGCTCCGTTCGTTGAGCGATCGCCTTTCCGACATCACCGCCCAGGCCGTCGACCAGCGCCTTGGCCTGCTCGGCAGCGGCATGGCGCTCTGTCTCGAGCTGTTCGTTGAAGGCTGCCGTCAACCTGGCCTCGAGCGCGTCCTCGGCCTTGGCGACCGCCATTGCGATCAGCTTGTCGATATCGATAGCAGGGGGGCCGTCGCCAAAGGGGGGCGGCTCAACGGGTGTATGAGCCGGCACGCCGCCATGGTGGGCCGGCGTGCCGAAATCCGGCAGCAGGTCGGAAAGGGATGCCTGTCGCATCAGCCCACGGCTTCCTGGGCCGTCCATTTGCGCAGGATGTTGGCCGTACGCTCTTCATTGATGTCGACCATGCGGGCGAGCCTGTCCTGTGGCGCCGGCCGCAGCTTCCTGCGCAGGTCGTCGAGAGGTGCCGGGCGACTGTTGTCGGTCAGGGCGGGAGTGGGTGTTTCCACTTCGGAGCCTGCGCCCGGATTGGGCAGCGAGCGCTGTACGTCATTGAAGCTCGGACCGGCCAGTGCTGCCGGCTTGTTGGTCAGGGCGGCAGCCATCGGACGCAGCCCGAAGAAGGCGACGAGGAATACGACAACGATGAAGGCAGCGGCATTGATCAGGCTGCCGGTATAACTCGCGACTGCGTCGAGGATGCCGGGCGAAGCAAGTTCCTGGCCATCCAGCCCGTCAATGAATTCGACAGCCGAGACATCGATGATGTCGCCGCGCTTTTCGTCAAGGCCGGTAGCCGAGGCCACCATCTTCTTGATGTCGGCGACGCGCTGGGCGATCTGCTCCGGCTTGGCGTCCTTGCCCAGGACCGACAGCAATCGCAGCTGATTGACGACGACGGCGATCGACATCTTGGTGACCGTGTAGCCGTTGGAAACCGTGGCGATCTTCTTGGAATTGATCTCGTAGTTGGTGATCTCTTCCTTGCGGTCGTTCTGCGAGCTCGACTGCGGACCGTCCGTTGCGGCCGCCTGCGTTTCCGGCAGATTCTGTTCGACCGTGGCCGGCGTCGCCGCCTGGCGCTGTTTGCTGTTCTCGTTTGCCTTGACTGTCTGGACGGAGCGCTCGACCCGCGATTCCGGATCGAAGATGGTTTCTTCGGTCTGGCGTGTGTCGGTGTTGACGTCGGCCTTGACGCTGGCGCGGAAGTTGTCCGGGCCGAGATAGGGTGTCAGCGCGCGACGGATATTGTCCTCGATCTGGCTTTCGACGGTGCGTTCGACGCCGAGCGAACGGGCTGCGCTGGTGTTGGACGGTTCGTCGCCGGCAGCCAGCAGGTTGCCGGCCGAATCAAGCACCGTCACTTTCTCCGCCGACAGGCCGGGCACGGCTGCGGCGACCAGATGGCGGATCGACATGGCAGCCTTGCCACCGTCGATACCGGCATAGCGGATGACCACGGATGCGGACGGCTGCTGCTCCTCGCGGCGGAAATTGGCGCGCTCGGACATCACGATGTGAACGCGAGCGGCCTTGACGCCGGCCAGAGACTGGATGGTGCGAGCGATCTCGCCTTCCAGCGCTCGCACGCGAGTGACCTGCTGCATGAAAGAGGTAAGGCCAAGCGAGCCGACCTTGTCGAACAGTTCGTATCCGGCGTTGGCGCTGGTCGGCAGGCCCTTTTCGGCCAACAGCATGCGCGCCTTGGCGGTGGTGCCCACAGGTACCGACACGCTGGTGCCGTCCGAACCGACGTCGAAATTGAAGCCGGCTTCGGAAAGCACCATGCCGATCTGGTTCACGTCGGAACGTTCGAGGCCGACATAGAGCGTCTCGTAGGAAGGGCGGTTCAGGTAAACCGAGCCGATACCGATGACGGCAAGCGTCAAAAGCGCGATGCCGGCCAT
Source organism: Mesorhizobium sp. NPDC059025 (assembly GCF_042739655.1). Lineage (NCBI taxonomy): Bacteria > Pseudomonadati > Pseudomonadota > Alphaproteobacteria > Hyphomicrobiales > Phyllobacteriaceae > Mesorhizobium > Mesorhizobium sp. NPDC059025. The sequence continues at coordinate 28,537 of NZ_JBHYIM010000020.1, forward strand.
AATGGCCAACCGCTTGGTGCCAAAATCCTGAAGATTGATGACGATGCTTCTAAGTTGTTCCGGCACGGGTCGAGGGTCCCTGCATGATTGCCCGCTGGAACACTAGACGTCGAAGCTTGTGCGAAAATGGTATCGGGCCGCGCTTGTGGCGCGGCCCGATGAAGAAACGAGGAATTGGCGACCGATCAGCTCTTGAACAGCGACAGAATGTTCTGGGCGCTGGAATTGGCGATCGACAGAGCCTGGATGCCGAGCTGCTGCTGGACTTGGAGTGCCTTGAGCTTGGTGGATTCTCGATCCATATCGGCGTCGACGAGTTGTCCGACGCCTCTGTCGATCGAATCGGAAAGCTTCGAGACGAAGTCCTTCTGCATATCGACGCGTGATTTCGCGGCACCCAGCTCGGAAGCGGCGCTGGCCATCTTGGCGAGGACTTTTTCGACATCGGTGAGCAGCTTGTCGAATTTTTCTGCTTCGGTTGTGCCGGTTATGCCAGTGAGATCGGCTACCGACAAATCGAGAAGCGCTTTGGTAGAGGCGCTGCCTGTCGAATCCAGAATGCCCGCTTTCGCCCCGGCACTCGCGTCGATGAGCCGGACATTGCTCAGCGGAATGTCAATCATGCCGGTGGTGACATTGCCGGCGGAGTCGCGATTGTAGGAAGAAATGATGCCGAGGCTGGCATTCGTTATGCCAGAATCGGTCTTCAACATGTTCGTGCCAGCATAGCTGGCGCCGGCAATATTGTCTTTGAGCTGCTTCTGCAAGGAGTCGATATCGCCCTGGATCTTGCCACGCTGTTCGGGGCCGGATGCCTTTGCGAGCAGGATCTTCTGCTTGATGGCGTCGACGACTTCGATTGCCTTGTTCATGGCAGTGTAGGCGGTGTCGACCTTGCCGGCGCCGAGGCCGAGCGCGTCCTGCACGACCGAGTTGGCCTTGTTGTCGGAACGCATGGTGGTGGCGATCGACCAGTAGGCGGCATTGTCGGAAGCAGTCGCAACGCGATAGCCGGTAGAAATGCGTGATTGGGTCTCTTCGAGCGCCTTGTTGGTGGCGTTCAGGCTCTGCAGCGCGGTCAGCGCCGAGGCGTTGGTCATGATGCTCGCCAAGGTAACTCCCCTTCAAATGGCCGCGCATTCCCCGCGCGATGACAGACCGCCGCGTTGGCCTCCTTCGGACGGGCGAAGCAACGTGGTTAACAATAGCTAACCAGTCATGGTTAACAGCTCATTAAAGGGAAAGCTAATGCAAGTGACGAGCGTTAATAAAAATAAATCAGGCCGCGCTTTTGGCGCGGCCTGATGAAGAGTTGTGTTGCCTGAGAAGGTTCGGGATCAGCCACGGAAGAGCGACAGGATCTGCTGCGAGGAGCCGTTGGCGATCGACAGAGCCTGGATACCGAGCTGCTGCTGGACTTGAAGGGCCTTCAGTCGGGTCGATTCCTTGTTCATGTCGGCGTCAACGAGCTGGCCGACGCCACGATCGATCGAGTCGGAGAGCTTCGAAACGAAGTCCTTCTGCATGTCGATGCGAGCCTTGGCAGCACCGAGCTCGGCAGCGCCGCTTGCCATGCCCTTCAGTGCTGCTTCGATACCGGTCAGCAAGTTGTCGAAGGCCGTCGCTGTGCTGACGCCACCCGTGCCCGAGACTTTCAGGGTCAGGATCGAGGAATCGGCCGTGACAGCACCATCGAACTTCTTGTCGAGGATGCCGGCACCCGCGGTACCGTTCACGTCGATCAAACGAATATTGGTGTAAGCGACATCGATTGTGCCGGTTGTCACCTTACCAGCTGCATCGCGGTTATAGGAAGTCATCACCGTGAGCTTGGTGTCAGTCGTCGAGGTCGAGTCGTTATTCAGCAGATTCGAGCCGGCATAGTTGGCGCCGGCGACGTTGTCCTTGAGCTGGGCCTGCAGGTTGCCGATTTCCGTCTGGATACGCTCACGGTCGGCGGGGCTGGAGGTCTTGGCCAGCAACACCTTCTGCTTGATCTGGTCGACGACGTTGATCGCCTTGTTCATCGCAGTGTAGGCGGTGTCGACTTTGCCGGCGCCGAGGCCGAGTGCGTCCTGCACGACCGAGTTGGCCTTGTTGTCCGAGCGCATGGTGGTGGCGATCGACCAGTAGGCGGCGTTGTCGGAAGCTTCGGCGACGCGCATGCCGGTAGCGATGCGGCCCTGGGCTACGTCGAGGTCCTTGTTGGTCGCATTGAGGCTCTGCAGAGCGGTCAAGGCGGCTGCGTTGGTCAGAATGCTGGACATGAGTCCTGTTCCTTTTACACATCAAACACTACTAAGGAACATGCCGTAGAAACTATCGGCCAGAGCGGAGCGGCATCATGCCTGTGGCCGTTTCAGCCACCCGTCCTCTAGGTCGCTTTTATGGCGCAGAGGTCCTACCAAACCGCTAACGTCCTGCACGCAATTCATTCAATTTGGCACGATGATCCGGATCGGAAGGGGGCGGTCGGCGAGGGGAAAGTTTCGCGCAACCTACATTTGCCAGGATGACGGTACGCGAGGTGCCTGCAGTGGCGCGAACAAACGTAGGTGGGGAAGCACGAATGACATCCGCAAAAAATTTCCGCACTGCTGAACTCGCGAGCGACCATGGATCGAAGGATAGCGGAAAAGTCCGCGGCGCAGCTTCTCTCGTTCGCGCAGCGAACTCCGCACCTGCTCTGACGAGTATCCCAGCGGGAGTTTCGGATCGAGACCGGAAGAATGCAAAGAAAGCTGCCAAGCTGGTAAGACAGGCCGAGGAAGCGCTTGACGCCCGCCGCTACAAAGCAGCGGAAGCGCTCCTCGATGAAGCTATCGCGATGCTGGACACCCCACCTTCTCAACTGTGGTGCTATCGCCTCGTTGCGGCATCCAAGGCAGCGAACTACGAGTATGTCGTCGACAACTACCAACGTATCCGGGCTCTCGCGACGCTCGATGAACAAAGAGTTGTTGTCGACCGTTCATGGATCGACTGTCTCGTCTCGGCCGGTTTTCTCCATGAGGCGCTGCAGGAGGCCGAGACTCTGGCAGTTCGCAATGCGAGCGGGTGGGCTTCGATCTCAACTGTTCTCGGGGTAATTCATGCCCGGCTCGGAAATCTCGACAAGGCCATTGCTATTCAGAAGGAGGTTCTTGCCAAGGAACCATCGTATGTGCTGGCGCGCTGGAATCTCTCAATTCATCAGTTGGAGGCGGGCGAACTGCCTGAAGCGTTCGACAATTATGAGGCTCGATGGGATTGGCAAGATTTTCCGTCGGAGCGCCGAACCTTCAACGTACCGCGCTGGAATGGCGAAAACCTCGAGGGAAAGCGCATACTTGTCTGGCGTGAACAGGGAGTGGGTGACGAGATTCGTTTCGCGGGTGTATTGCCCGATCTTATCGGGACTGGTGGCAACATAACTTTCGAAAGCGCTGCAAAACTTGTTCCGCTGTTTGTAAAGTCATTTCCGAAAATCGAGGTGAAGCCAGAGACGTCTGCCGAGAGGCGCAAGCGGGAAGATTACAAAGACTTCAATTTCGAAGTCCCTATCGGCTCACTGGCAAGGCATTTTCGACCGACCGTTGCGGCGATGCGGGCCAAGTGTCGCCCCTGGCTCAAGCGCGATACCGAAATCGAGGCGCAGATACGGGCGGACATCGGTGCAGCACCGCATCAGCCGGTCATTGGCCTATGCTGGCGATCCTCCAACCAGAATGTGCATAGAAACCAGCACTATGTGAAAGGCGAGTATCTTTCACCGTTGAAGATGCTTGGCGCGGCCAAGTTCATCTGTCTGCAGTACGATGAGTGCAGTGAGGAGGTTGGCCTGATGCGCGAGCTGGGCCTGCCCCTCTATGATTTCCCTGCGATAGACCAGATGAATGATCTTGTATCGGCCGCCTATCTCGCTGGCGCATGCGATATCGTGATCTCGGCTGGCACCGCCACCGCGGAACTCTGCGCGGGGCTTGGTATTCCCACAGTTTTGTTTGGACTCAAGCACTGCCAGACCCAACTCGGAACGGATGACGTGCCGTGGCACCCGGCGACCCGGTTCGTTTCGTTGGATCCGGATGAGCCAATCGGCGTGCCGAGGTCGATTCTTTTCGACTGGAACAACATCGCCAGTTGGGCCGAGCAAGCGAGTGTCTCTGGGCGGCAAATCGACTGGCGGCTGTCATTTCCCGGGGCAGCCTGAGAACGCTGCCGATAGATACTGCTGGACAGAGTGAAGGCTGTCGCAAGGCAGCCTTCACTCGTTCTGACCTCAGCTTATTATACTGCCCAAAAATTCGATCGTGGGTACGGCTCGCGATCAATCTGGCGCGGTTCAGTCGAAAGCCTTTCGCAGGCTGCGGCCGGGTTGTTATCCGACGCGTATTCGACGGTCGTGTTTGACGGTGTTTGCTTCCCCGAGACCAGGAGAAGTCGCCTGTGGCAAACTTCGTTGTCTGACCCTGCTTAGGTAAACGAACGCACAAGACTGCCGACCAGCAGGTTCCAGCCGTCGATCAGCACGAAGAACATGATCTTGAACGGCAGCGACACCACCGTGGGCGGCAGCATCATCATGCCCATCGCCATGGTGATGGTGGCCACGATCAGGTCGATGACCAGGAAAGGCAGTACGATCAGGAAGCCGATCTCGAAGCCGCGGCGGATTTCGGAGATCATGAATGCCGGCACCAGGATACGCAGGTCGACCGTGCCTCTATCCACGGTCTGGCCGCGCTCGCGGGCGAGGTCGGCAAACAGGTCGAAATCCTTGTCGCGCACATTGTTCAGCATGAAGGTGCGGAACGGGTCGGAAATGCGCTCCAGCGCCACCTGCTGGCTGATCTGGTTGTCCATGAGCGGCTTCACGCCGTTGGCCCAGGCACGGTCAAAGGTTGGCGCCATGACATAGAAGGTCATGAACAGCGACAGCGAGATCAGGATCAGGTTGGCTGGGGTGGACTGCAGGCCGATGCCGGCACGCAGAATAGAAAAAGCGATGATGAAGCGGGTGAAGCTCGTCACCATGATGAGCAGGCCGGGCGCCACCGACAGCACGGTGAGCAGGCCGAACATCTGGATGATGGTCGCAACCGTGGTACCGCTTGCCTGGCCGATGCCGCCGAGATCGATCTGCTGGGCGCTTGCGGCCGTTACCGTTGCGGCGAAAACGGTCAGGAAGACGAGAAGTTTTTTCATTCGAACAACAACGTCCTGACCAGTACTTCCTTGACCTTGCCACCGCTGCGGATGGCGGCGCGTTCCTGCAGATCCGCACGCAGGTGCTGATAGCCGCTGGCGCCTTCGACCTGATGCATCTTCACGGTGCGCAGGAAGGCAAGCAGATCCTGATGCACATCTTCGGCCATGCCGGCCGGCGGCGGTCCGTCGAAAACCAGGGAAAGCTGCACACGAGCCCAGATCTCGGCGGGTGCCGCCAGATTGGTGGTCATCGGTGCGAGATCAACCAGGGCTGGACCTGCGTCGCCTTCCTTCTTGGCCTCGTGGGTCGCTTTTTTCTCGTGGCTTTCCTTGGCCGGCGGAGCCGGTTTCTCGGAGTTCTTGAGGTAAGTGCCGGCGAACCAGCCGACACCCAATGCCGCGCCGGTCATGGCAAGCAGCATCGCTATCTGGATGATGAGAGAGGGGCCTTTCGGCGGTGCTATTTGCTCGGTGTTGGCCACGCTCTTCTATCCGCTAGAACGGCAGTACCTGGTCGAGAACCTGCTGGCCGTATCCGGGCTGCTGGACCTCGGAGACGCGGCCACGGCCGCCATAAGAAATGCGCGCCTCGGCGATGCGGTCGTAAGCAATGGTGTTTTCCGGCCCGATATCGGCAGGGCGCACGATGCCAGCGATGGTCAGGACCCGCATTTCGTAGTTGACGCGCACTTCCTGAGAGCCGGTGATCATGAGATTGCCATTCGGCAGCACGTTGGTAACAACGGCGGCGACATTGAGCTCGATGGTTTCCGAACGTTCGACGGCGCCGTCGGCATTGGTCTTGGTCTTCGATTCCATGCTGCCATCGAGTTTGCCGCCGGTCTTGGCGCTGTCCCATTGAGCATCGGCCTTCAAGCCCAGTGAACGGCTTGCCGTACGGCTGCGATCATTCTGGTTCTTGAACTTGGCCCGATCGTTGATCTTGATCATGACGGTGAGGATGTCACCGGCGCGCAGGGCGCGTGGATCGGTAAACAGTCGGCTCTGGCGGTCATCCCACAGCGAGAAACGGCGCCGTTGCGTCGCCGGTGGTTCAGGATACTGATAGACCGGTTCTGCCTGGCTGCGGATACCTGAGCCAACCGGCGACATTCGCGGCTCCTTGTTGACATCGCGGAGGTCAGAAGCGCAGCCGGCGAGGCTGGCGGTGGCGATGAGGATCAATGCCTTGCGGATCATGTCGGGTCTACCCTGCGGGCGGCACTGCCCATGATGCCGGTGAGCGCGGCAGCCGCCTTGGTGTCCATTTCGTTGAGTATGACGCTTGCCTTGCGCGCATCGAGTTTCATCAGGATGGCGGCGGCGAGTTCGACATTGGTGCCGGCCAACCGCTCGGCGGCTGCGTCGGGTTTCATGCCGGAATAGATCTTGACCAGGCTGTCCTCCGCGCGGGCAAGGAAGACCTCACGCCGTTTCAGCCACTCCTCGTATTCGGCGCGCTTTTCCTCGAGCGCACCGATGCGTTTGTCGACTTCGGTCTGCAACTGCTTGAGTTCGGCTGCCTGAAGCGAATAGCGGCGGTCGCGCGCGGCATCGGCGATGTTGGAGCAGAAGCGCTGGACCTCGCTTTCGTCACTTGGCGGGGCGATCGTTCCCGTGGTGAGGGCAGCCTGTGCGGCCAAGTGCGGGGCGGGTTCGGCCAGCTCGGTCCTCGGCGCTTCGCGGGTCAGGTTCTGCGCAGCGACGGCACCCTGTCCGCCCGGCAGCACCTGCCGTACTTCTTCGGCATGGGCGGATCCAAGCGTGCCCAGAAGGGCGATCAGTGCGCCTGCCTTGATGGTCGATGCGTGGATGCGGCGTGTGCTTTTCATCGAACAGCCTATTGGAGCACGAGGTCGGCCTGCAGCGCGCCGGCAGACTTGATGCCTTGCAGAATGGCGATGATGCCGTCGGGCTTGACGCCGAGGCGGTTAAGACCGGAGACCAGCGTCTGCAGATCCGGGCCATCGAGAACAGCGACACGGGCATTGGGCTGGCTGATATCGATGGCGGTGTTCGGCTCGACCGCTGTCACGCCGCGCGAGAATGGTTCCGGCTGCACGACGGTCGGCGCTTCGGTGATGCGAACGGTGAGTGTGCCGTGGCTGATGGCAACACGCGAGATCTTGACCTTGTTGCCGATGACGATCGTGCCGGTGCGTTCGTCGATGACGACGCGGGCAGGAGTATCGGTCTCGATGACGAGATTCTCGATTTCCGCGTAGAAGCGTGCTGCCGCTATGCCCTTCGGCTTCTTGATGGAAACGGTCCGGCTGTCGCGCTCTGCGGCGACACGCACGCCGAAACGCTGGCGCGTATAGTCGTTGACGGCGTCCGCGATACGGACCGCCGTCGAAAAATCCGCATTGTAGAGCTGCAGCGTCAGCATCGACTGATCGCCGAATTCGGCCTGAACCGCGCGTTCGACGATGGCGCCGTTCGGCACGCGGCCGGCTGTCGGGACGCCCTGTGTCACCTGCTGTGCCTGCCCTTGCGCGGTGAAGCCGGAAACCACGACCGAACCCTGGCCGACTGCGTAGATTTCGCCGTCAGCGGCTTTCAGCGGGGTCATGATGAGAGTGCCGCCTTGCAGCGAGGTGGCATCGCCCATCGACGACACACTGATGTCGATGCGGGCACCGGATTGCACGAAGGGTGGCATGTTGGCGGTGACGATGACTGCCGCGACATTCTTGGCGCGCGCGTTGGTGCCTTGTGAAGCGATGCCGAGGTTTTCCAGCATGGCGCGGATCGACTGCTCGGTGAACGGCGAGTTGCGCAACGAGTCACCGGTGCCCTGCAGGCCAATGACGAGGCCGTAGCCCACAAGCTGGTTGTCGCGCGCGCTCTGCAGACGCGCGACATCCTTGATGCGCGAGGCAACCTGACCGGGCGGCAGCGAACTGGGGCCCGGCGAAACCTGGAACATGCGACTGGCAGTATCCGCATCGTAATTGGGATCGTCGAACTGGCCACCCTCACGCGAGGCCTTGGCAGCAAGCTCGCGCTTGGCCTTGGCGTTCAGGCCATCGGCCAGAACGGGCTGTGCACAGAGCAGTGACGCAAGAACGATGGAAAATGCACGCTTCATGTAGCGGAAACCTGGATGGAACCATCGGCCATCACCGTCCCGGAAAGCACCTTGCCGCTGTCGACATTGCGGACCTTGATCAGGTCGCCGGCCGAGCCCGGCTGCAAGGACACCGCGGAGGCCGAGATGGTGAGCACGCCAGCGATGAAGAAGACCTGTACCGTCGCTCCCTGTTCGACCAGCCAGGCTTCGCGAACCGAGTTGGCCGGGATGTAGCGGCCGGGCAGCAATGTGCGCTTTGCAACCTTGCCGTCGAGTTCGGAGGCGATTGTGATCATGCCGGCCGGTTTACGACGCCCCGGCGCGAGGGTGACTTCCTTCAGGGCGGGGAGACCGATTGTCTCGCCCGGGTAGATGACCCGGTTGGGGATGAGCACGACCTCGTCGGCGAACGCCGGCAGCGCGCCGATGGCCACGGCCAGGGCGAGTGTCAGACCGTATGCGGCGGAACGGAGGGCGTGCCGGATCATCTTCGTTACCGGATGTTCTTGGAGACAACCGCGGCCATCTCGTCAGCCGCCTGAATGACCTTGGAATTCATTTCATAGGCGCGCTGCGCGGAAATCAGATCGGTGATTTCCTTGACCGGGTCGACGTTGGAGTTTTCGACATAGTTCTGGCGGATGGTCGCGAAACCGGGATCGCCCGGAACGCCGACATTGGCTGGACCCGATGCTTCCGTTTCCTGGAACAGGTTGTCGCCCAGCGGCGCCAGGCCGGCCTCATTGGCGAAGGTCGCGATGGTCAACTGGCCCAGGTTCTGTAGTTCCAGCTGGCCATCGACCCGGGCAAAGACCTGACCCGACTTGTTGATGATGAGTTCCTTGGTGTCGAGCGGCACGGTGATCGCGGGAACGATCGGTGCGCCGTCGACCGTCACCATCTGCCCGGTGGCGTTGGTGTTGAAGGTGCCGGCGCGGGTGTAGAACGTCTGGCCGTTCGCACCTGCAATCTGGAACCAGCCCTTGCCGTCGAGAGCGAGGTCATAGGAGTTGCCGGTGCTGGTGAAGCTGCCCTGGATGTGGACGTTGCGCACCGCACTCGTCTTCACGCCAAGGCCGACCGATACGCCTTCCGGCACGATCGACGTGTTGCCGCGATCGGGTACGCCCTGCGTGCGGTCGACCTGGTAAAGCAGGTCGGAGAACTCGGCACGGGCGCGCTTGTAGCCGGTCGTGTTGATGTTGGCGATGTTGTTGGCGATGACTTCCAGGTTGGTCTGCTGGGCGTTCATGCCGGTGGCGGCGATGGCAAGGGCTTTCACGGGCGCGTCCTCAAATGCTCATGCGGCTGACTTCGAGATAGGCCGTGACGATCTTGTCGCGGATGGCGATGGTCGTCTGGAGCGCCTGCTGCGCACCCATGACGGCGTCGACGACCTGCCGGGTATCGACGTCGCCCTTCAGCGCCTGGATGGAAACCTGTTCAGCGTTCTGCAGCGTGTTGACCGTCTTCGTCGCCGCCTGGTTAAGCGCTTCGGCGAAGGTGGACGCGACCTGCGTGCCGGTGGGGGCGGCGCTCGTCGCGCCGAACAGATCTGTCGAGGTCTCCGAGCCGCCGGTGGCGGGTTTCAACTGGACTGCGCCGATACCGCCAATCATGACTGGTTCCTCATAAGGTCAATGGTCATCGAGATAAGATCGCGGGCCTGTTTCACGACCTGCAGGTTCGCTTCGTAGGAGCGGTTCGCCTCGGTCATGTCGGCCATTTCAATCAGCACATTGACGTTGGGCATCTTCACGTAGCCCTTTGCGTCAGCAGCCTGGTTGCCGGGCTGGAACTCGACCGGAAAATCGGATGGGTCCTGAGCGATGGAATTGATCTCCACCGTCGAGCCGCCGGAGGCGCGGTCAAGTTCCGAGACGAAGGAGATCGTCTTGCGACGATAGGGATCGGCACCCGGCGTGGTTCCCGTCGACTGTGCGTTGGCGAGATTTTCGGAAACGACGCGCATGCGTTCGGACTGGGCGCCAAGGCCTGAAGCTGCAACCTTGAGAGCGGCGGTGAGAGCGTCCATCGCGTCAGCCCTTTATCGTGGTCATCATCATGGTGTGGAAGGCTTTCACGATGGCGGTGTTGAGCTCGAACGAACGGCGAATTTCGCCAGCCTTCATGAGCTCATTTTCCATCACCACCGTGTTCTTGGACGGCATCGCCGGGCCTGTGGGCTCCTGCGGCTTGACGGCGAAGGCTGCTTCCGTGACACCGCCAAGATGGCCGCTCTGCGTGGCGCTCAGGCGAACGGCCGTGCGGTCGAGAACCTTTTCGAAGGGTTCGACGTCTTTGGCGGTGTAGCCTGGCGTATTCGCGTTGGCGATGTTGCCGGCGACGGACGACTGGCGAACCGACAGCCATTGCGACTGTCTGGTTGCAAGGTTGAAAAGGTTGACGGGCTCCATGGGAATCTCCGGATCGTTAACCGGAAATTAGGACACCAGTCTTGCGCGGGCCTTGCGCGTGGCGGCAAGGCCCGAAGGTACGCTAGTTGGAGATTTCGAGTACGCGGTCGGTGTTGGTAACCAGAACCCACTTGCCTGCGCGCTGTTCAATCGATTTCACGCGCGAAGAATCCGGCAGTGTCGAACCGGTTTGCACGACCCACAGTCCCGAATTGTCCTCAATCATCGCGCGGCCGTTGGCTATGTGAACCAGCCGGAAAGCCACGGCCTCCACCGGATAAGGCTGTTCCTCAACGCCTGGCACTTGTTCCGGCGCCAGGGGGCGGCTTTGCAGCGTGGCGGTGAAGGACATGTCGAGGTTCGGTTCCAGCGCCTCGACTTGACCCTGCATCGGATTGGTTCCGCTGCCGTCCGGCGTTACCACCATGCGTCCAGCGTTCTGGCCGCGGCCGCCGAACTTGATGCCTTGTACGCCAAACTGTTCCGGATTGAAGAAGATGTACCAGGGGAACAGCGCGCAAACGAGACCGAGCATGACGCCCGAAGCGGCCATGATGAAGTCGCTGCGCCGGGTATCTTTCTTCATCCTCTGGAACGGCTCGCTCGATTGCAGGGGCCGATCAGGGAAATCGGTTCTGGAGGTTCTAGCGGGTCGTCGGCTTAGATTTGGTAAATGAGCCTTGGGTTCCGGCGTAATATCCGGCGGCGCAAACAGTTCGGCCAGGGCGTCGCCGCTGCCTACCTGTTCTGCCTTCACTGTCTTTTTCGATCTGCCCGTCGAAGCCCGCTTGCGTTCCTGCCTTGAAAGCGGGCTCATCAGCCTGGACAGCAGGCGGTTTCGCGGGCGCGCGCGGTTCTCCGCTGCCGTTGCCTGCGCAAGCATCTCGTGCAGCAGCGCCTCGGTCTGTTCCAGGTCAGTCTGTCGGATCGGCATTGTGCCTGCCTCTCAGATGATGGGCGAGATCCGAGAAGGGATCGGCCGAGGCGCCGTCCTTCGGTGATTGCGTCAGGGCTTCGTAAATAAGCGGCACCTGACGCACCGCCATGTCGAGTTCAGGGTCTGCTCCGCCCTGATAGGCACCGAGCAGGCGGATGTCGCGGGTGTCTTCGAACCGCGAGATCATCGCCTTCAGCCTTGTCACCAATGTTTGTTGATCAGGCGTCCAGGCTTTCGAGGCGAGACGCGAAATGGAGGCAAGCGGATTGACCGGTGGATAACGGCCCTGTTCGGCGATCGAACGATCAAGCACGACGTGACCGTCGAGAATGCCGCGCACGGAATCGGCGACGGGGTCGTTGTGATCATCGCCGTCGACGAGCACCGAGATGATGGCGGTGATCGAGCCGGTTCCTTCAAGCCCGGGACCGGCACGCTCAAGCAGTTTTGGCAGATCGGTGAACACCGATGCCGGATAGCCGCGTGCCACCGGAGGCTCGCCGGTACCTGTCGCCACTTCACGCAAGGCATGTGCGAAACGCGTGATCGAGTCCAGGACCAGCAGGACGCGATGGCCCTGGTCGCGGAAGTGTTCGGCGACGCGCATGGCGGTATCGGGGGCGCGCCGCCGCATCATGGCGCTTTCGTCGCTGGTTGCGACCACGGCTACGGTCTTTGCCATTGCCGTCGCGCCGATCGTGTCCTCGAGGAACTCGCGCACCTCGCGACCACGTTCACCGACGAGCGCCACGACCACCGTATCAAAGGCACCGGCGCCGGCGAGCATCGCGAGCAGCGTCGATTTGCCGACGCCCGAGCCGGCGAAGACTCCCATGCGCTGGCCGAAGCAGAGCGGGGTGAAGATGTCGATGACGCGAACACCGGTCATGAAGGATGTGCCGACGCGTTGACGTGCCAAGGCGCCGGGAGTGGCATCGTGTGGAAATTCGATCTCGGACTTGCGCAGCAGCGGCGGGCCACCGTCGATGGCACGCGCGAGTGCGTCGATGGTGCGGCCACGCCATGAGGCATGCGGCGTCACCGCAAGCGGACCGCGCCGGAAAACCGTATCGCCTATGCCCGCATCCGGGCTGCGTTCGAAGGGCGCGACAACAATGTCGTCGCGGCCGATATGGACGATTTCGCCGCGGCGATTGCCACTGCGGCTCCGGTGTTCGACAATGTCACCCAGCCTTGCGATATCCGAGAGTCCACGCACCTTGTAGTGTGTCGCCGATACCTCGGCGACAAGGCCACCACGCTTCAGCATCGCATCGTCATTGTCGAAACGACGCCAGACATGCTCCAGCACCGCGAGTCGGTTCTCAGGCCTTGCGTCGCGTTCAATGGTGCGGATCAGGGACCGGTCGGCGGCAGCCATAGTGGATTACTTCGAACCGAGTGTCTTGATCGCCTCGTCGGTCGAACTGCCCGCCTGCCGGACCATCGCCGCGACATTCTCGAAGGCGCGCTGCACCTGGATCAGCCGCATCATTTCCATGACCGGATTGACGTTGGAGTTTTCGAGGAAACCTTGTGCCACGCCGACGTCGGAGCGGTCGGTGACCGGCTCCGGCGCCCGCGGGGGCACGATGCCGGAATTGCCGTAGCGGGTGAAATTCACGCCAGGGTCGAAGGTGAACAGGCCAATGGCGCCGACCTGGCGGTCGCCTTGACGCAAGGCACCGTCAGCACCGACCTTGGGTGGTCCGCCGCGCGGATCGAGCTGGATCGGGGCGCCGCCTGCGTCGAGTACAGGATGCCCTTCGATCGAAAGCAACTCGCCATTCTGGTTCATGGAGAAGCGGCCGTCGCGCGTCATGATGGTGCCCGACGGTGTCTGGATGCCAAACCAGGCGTTTCCTTTCACGGCAAAATCGAACGGATTGCCTGTCTCCTGCATGCCGCCGTTGGCACCGGAAAGGAAAGTATCGCCGGTCGAGGCAAAGGCGACAGACCGCTGCCCCGTACCGGAGACGACATCCTCGAACTTCACACCCGTTGCGCGAAAGCCGATGGTCGAGGCGTTTGCGACGTTGTCGGCGATCGTGTTGAGGCGCTTCTCCAGCGCGATCTGGGAGGACAGGGAGACGTAAAGGCTATCTTGCATGATGGTCCTAGAATTTCTTCAGCCGCTGCATGGCAAAGAGGAGATCGGTGGAAACTCCGGCGGCGGTCGGCTGGGCAAACAGGATCGTGGCCGCCGACATCTGCGGCGATGACGGATTGTCGAGCTCGTACATGGTGGTGTAGCGGGTGATGAACTTGCCGAGCTTCACGGGATCGGCGAAATCCTTGATGTTGAACTTGCTTTCGAACAGCTTCACCTGCTTGTCGATATCGGCCTTGGCAAAGGCTTCCGGCAAACCAAATGCCGTGCGCACCACCTGGGAAAGCGCCTTGTCGGCCAGAACTTCGTACCAGTTTGTCAGTGTCGGCGCCTTGCGCTGGAAATAGAGCGCCAGCCGCACGCCTTCATTGGTCTTGCCGGCATCTTCTTCGAGTGTCTGGCGTACATATTTGTCGGTCGCCGGCTGTTGCGCCAACGAACGGGTTACTGCCTTCTCGCCATACTGGGCGAAATTGAAGGCGGTGACGAAGGCAACATAGTTCTTGCTGCCCGACTTGTTGGCCGGGCTGTTCGGATCGGTGATGCCGCCTTCCAGCATCTGGCGGATGCGCGCTGGCGTTTCCTTGTTGGGGTCGAGGCCATAGGCCGTCAGCGCGTAATTCAGCAGACGCTTGTCGGCCAGCAGGCCGTCCACGGAGCGCAGCTTGACGACATTGGCGTTGTAGTAGGCGGTTTCGGCGGCGATATAGTCGGCACCGGGCTTGATCAGGCCGATCTGACTTTTCGTGGTATATAGTTTGAGCGTGTCCTTCTGAACTGCATCGCGCGTGGCCGTATCACGACCATACTCGGCGAAATTGAAGGCCGTGACAAAGTCGACATAGGCTTTGCCTGCTACATTCGCCGGGCTTTTCGGATCCGTGATGCCGCCATCCAGCATCTTGCGGATGGCTGTCGGGTCTTCCGCATCCATGTCCAGCCCGAAAGCGGACATGGCCACCCTCAGCAGGCGCTTGTCATTGACCAGATCGTAGGCCGACGTCACCTTGCCGATATTGAGTTTGTAATACTCGCTCTCGGCCTTGGTATATTCCGGCCGCTGCATGATCGTGGAAAACCCGGCGTTTGCGATGTACTGCTTGGGCACGGCAAACTGAACAGCGTCCTTGGACGTGGTGTTGGCGCCGAACTGGGTGAAATCAAAGGCGGTGACGAAATTCGCGTAACGCTTGTCGCCTGCCGCGGCGAGCTTGTTGGCCGGACTGTCGGGATTGCTGACCCCGCCCTCCAGCATTTCGCGGATACGCTCCGGCGTCTCCTTCTTGGCGTCCAGTCCGAAGGCGCCAAGGGCGATGGTCAGCAACCTGGAATCGCCCATCAGGTCGTCGATCGACTTCACGCTCGAAATCTTGCCGATGTAATTACGGATTTCGCCTTCGAGAAAGCCGCTGCCCTGCTGCGTATAGGTGATGCCGACCTGCAGGGAGAAATTCTTCGGGACGTCGTGCTGTGCGCCGTTGTAGGAGGTGGCCAACTCGCCGTATCGCTTGAAATTGAAGGCTTTGACGAATTCGGCGTAGCGCTTGTCGGTCAGCTTGTTGGCGAATGAGTCCGGCTTGTCGATGCCCTCTGTGAGTGCCTTCTTCATGAAGGCCTTGGCATATGCCATGTCTTCGAGGCCGAAGGCCTTCATGGCATATTTGAAAAGGCGGTCATTTTTCAGGAATTCATCGATCGACTTCACCTTGCCGATGTTGTCGAGATAGTACTTCGTATCGCGCGAGACCGTGACCTGCTTGCTGGTCCGGTCAAGCGACCGGGTAAGGTCTCTGGTGATCAACTGATAGTCCAGATAGGTGCTCACGCACGCCTCCCGCTGCAGCAGTTCGTGCTAAAGTAGGTCAACTTCCTTGCGCGAGGCTGAATCGCATCTGTCAAAAGCGAGGCGGATGCGGCTCCAGGATTCAAGCCTCACACAAGGCACGACGTCTATTCCGTCTACAGTTGAATCTCGGAAGGACCGGCAGTGGGCATTTTGATCGGCTTGGTGGTGACGCTCGGTTGCGTCCTCGGCGGCTTCATGGCCATGGGCGGGCACGTGCAGGTGCTGATCCAGCCATGGGAAGCCGTCATCATCTGCGGCGCGGCGTTGGGGTGCTTCCTCGTCGCCAACCCGATGAAGACGGTTAAGGATACGGGCAAAGCCATCCTGGAAGCCTTCAAACAGTCGGTACCGAAGGAGCAGGACTATCTCGAGACACTGGGTGTCCTGCACTCGCTGATGCGCGAACTGCGCTCCAAGTCTCGTTCCGAGGTCGAAGCCCATATCGACAATCCGGAAGAGTCGCCGATCTTCCAGGCATTTCCGACGGTCCTCAAGAACCACGACCTCACGCATTTCATCTGCGACTATTGCCGCATCATCATCATCGGCAATGCGCGTCCGTTCGAGATCGAGGCGCTGATGGATGAAGAGATCCAGACCATCAAGGCCGACAAGCTGAAGCCCTATCACGCGATGGTTGCCGTTGGTGACGGCCTGCCGGCACTCGGCATCGTCGCGGCGGTGCTGGGCGTGGTGAAGGCGATGGGTGCACTCGACCAGTCGCCTGAAATCCTGGGGGGGCTCATCGGTGCGGCGCTTGTCGGCACCTTCCTGGGCATCTTCCTCTCCTATGCCGTGGTTGGCCCGATCGCCACCAAGATCAAGATGGTGCGCGAGAAGAAGAACCGGCTTTACATCATCGTAAAGCAGACGCTGCTTGCCTACATGAACGGGTCGCTGCCCCAGGTTGCCATCGAGTTTGGCCGCAAGACGATCTCGTCTTATGATCGCCCGTCCATCGACGCCGTTGAACAGAGCACGCTGAGCACCGGTGCCGCGGACAAGAAGGCGGCGTAAGCATGGCCTGTAAGAGCAACGATGTGATGGCGTCATGAGCGGCCTTGCCACGATGGATGACAGCCGTGCGCTGGTAATCGAGCGTCTGGTCGGCGACAGCGGGGAAGCGTCGCATGTGATCGGTGCCGGCCGCTCGATGGGCGAACGCATTGTCTCCCCATTGCAGAAGCGTCTTTCCGGCGAGATCGGCGCACAGGTGACAATCGACCTGCGTGCAGTCGAGGTTTCCCGTACCACCCAGGCGCGGTCGCATGCCGGTGACAATTTCGCCATGACAGTCGCGCCCTCGACCGTTTCGTCCGACGCGCTGACGATGGTGATGGATGCGCAGGCCGTCGCCGTGATGGTCTCTGCTCTCTTCGGTGGAGATCCGGAAGCCGCGATCTCGCCGATCGAGCGCGACCTGTCGCCGTTGGAAGCCGAAGTGGCTACCCTGGTTTTCGAAGAGATCGCGCAGGCGCTGAACGGATCGGGCAAGCGTTCGCTCGATCTGCGTTTCCCGGTTCCACGCGCCATGTCTGGCCAGGAAGCCAGGCGTCGTGTCTTGCGTGACGGCGCGGCCGTGCGTCTTGTCTTCGGTCTGTCGACGCTGACGGAGAGCGGCACGATCACGGTGATGATCCCGCAGCGCGTGCTTCTGGTGCAGCGCAATGGCGGGACTGAAGAGGAGACGTCATCGCAGACCGAGTGGCACGAACGCTTTTCCGAAGAGGTGATGCGTTCGGCTGTCACTCTCGAAGCGACGATGCCGCTGGCAAGGATGACCTTGGGCGATCTCGCGCGGCTGCGCGTCGGGCAGGTCCTCGATATCGAGGAAAATGCGCAGGGACAGGCGCAACTGTCCGCGCGCAACAAGACGCTGTTTGTCTGCGAGTTCGGCAAACTCGGCCAGAACTATACGGTTCGTATCAAGCAACCCTTTGATGCGGGCCAGGACTTCATCGACGGGTTGATGCCCGGCTGATGCCGGGACTATTTGGAGACGACGCATGAGCAAGACCAACCCGGAAGCCGACCTCGAAGCCTCGGACGATCAGCTCAACCGTGCGATCGAGGAATTGCGCGGTGTGCTGCAGGAGGAAGAGCAGCGTGCCGGCACGCCGGCACGCGACGCAACCGCCACCAATCCTGGTGTCATCCTCAACATCCCGGTTGACGTCCAGATCGTGCTTGGCAGCGCCGAGATGCAGGTATCCGACCTGATGGGCTTGCAGAAGGGATCGACGGTGGCGCTGAACCGTCGCATCGGCGAACCGGTCGACGTTGTCGTCAACGGTCGTCGCATTGCGCGCGGTGAAATCACGGTCCTTGAAAACGATCCGTCGCGGTTTGGCATTCGCCTGACCGAAATCGTCGCGGCCAAAAAGAACGGTTGACCATGCGACCTGGCAGGCAAGCAGCGAGGATGAGGGGATGAGCACGCCGCTGACGCTGACCCGTGCACAGAAGGCCGCCGCAATCCTGGTTGCGATGGGAAAGCCTTCAGCGAGCAAGCTGCTGAAGTTCTTCAAGCAGGAAGAACTCAAGGCGCTGATCGAGGCGGCGCGCCTGCTGCGAACCATTCCGCAAGCCGACCTGGAACGCGTCGTCGCAGAATTCGAGGCGGAATTCACGGAAGGGGCAGGCTTGCTCGATTCCGCGGACAAGATGGACACGATTCTGAACGAGTCGCTGTCGCCTGAGGAAGTCGACGCCATCATGAGTGGCAAGAAGGCGGAAGCGGAGCCGGCCGGCCCCCCGTCGATATGGCCGCAACTGGAGAGGCTGGAACCGCAGCGGTTGGGCAGCTTCCTTGCTGGAGAACATCCGCAGACTTCAGCGGCGGTCCTTTCAATGCTGGCACCTCAGCCGGCGTCGGCAGTGCTGCTCACACTGGACAAACAACTGCGCAGCGAGATCCTGCGGCGCATGGTGACGATGACCGTGATCCCGGAAACGGCAACGAAGATCGTTGAGAGCCAGCTTCGTGCACGTGTGTTGGCCGAAACATCATCGAAGGATACGACGGCAGGCCAGATCCGCGTTGCCAGCCTGCTCAATGAAATGGACAAGACCCAGCTCGACGAGACGATGCAGGATCTGGAGGCGGCCGGCACGCCCGATCTCGACGGCGTACGCGCGCGTATCTTCAACTTCGACGATCTGCCCCTGCTTACGCAGAAAGCACGCGTTCTGGTTTTCGACGGCTTGTCGAGCGAGGTGGTCACGCTCGCCCTGCGTGGCGCCACGCCGGTGCTCACCGAAGCCGTACTGTCCTCGATCGGCCAGCGCTCGCGCCGCATGATCGAAGCGGAACTCAGCCAGGGGTCGGAAGGCGTTCCGCTGGCCGACATCATGGCGGCACGCAAGAATGTTGCGGCTTCGACGGTGCGCCTTGCACGAGAAGGCGCGTTCGAACTGCCGGCGGCGCAGAGCGCTGCCGATGCAGCCTGACCAGCGCTAGTCCGGCGGGCGCGGCATGGCGGAAGCCGACGACAAGGATTCCAAAACAGAGGAACCGACAGAGAAGAAGATCCGCGACACGATGGAGAAGGGCAAGCTGCCTCACTCCAAAGAGGCGGCGCTGTTAACCTCCTTTGTGGCCATCCTGGTCTTCGCGGTCTTTTACGCTCGCGAGGCCACGGTAAACCTCAGCGTCTTCCTGGCATCGTTTCTCGAGAGGCCGGAATCCTGGTCGATCGATACCGAGACCGACGTGATCCATCTTTATGGAATGGTGATGGTCGAAATCGGCCGCGCGGTGGTCGCACTGCTGGTGCTGCTGGTGATTGCAGGCGTCGCTGCCTCGGTATTCCAAAATGTTCCACAGTTCGTCGGCGAGCGGATCCGGCCGCAATGGTCACGCATTTCGCTCGCCCAGGGCTGGAAGCGGCTGTTCGGCCTGCAGGGTTTCGTCGAGTTCCTGAAATCGCTGGCCAAGCTCGGCTTCGTCGTCGCGGTACTCATTTTCACCCTGTCGCAGGATCATCGCAGGCTGCTCAACGGCATGATCACCGGTCCCGTCGAGTTCGGCCTGGTCATACGCTCGATCGCCATCCAGATCCTTGTGGCAATCGTTTTCGTCATGACGGTCATCGCCGCCGCCGACTTTGTCTGGTCGCGGTTCCATTGGCGACGCGACCTGAGGATGAGCAAGCAGGAAGTGAAGGACGAGCTGAAGCAGTCGGAAGGTGACCCGATCGTCAAGTCGCGGTTGCGCTCTCTGGCGCGCGACAGGGCAAGGCGGCGCATGATGACTGCGGTGCCCAACGCCACACTCGTGATTGCCAACCCAACCCATTTCTCGATCGCACTGCGCTATGTCCGCGATCAGGATGCGGCGCCGGTGGTTCTTGCCAAGGGACAGGACCTGGTGGCGTTGCGTATTCGCGAAATCGCGCGCGAGCACAATATTCCCGTTTTCGAGGACGTCGCGCTTGCTCGCTCCATGTACAAGCAAGTTTCGGTTGATAGCGTCATCCCGTCACAATTTTACCAAGCAGTGGCCGAGCTGGTACGCATCGTTTACTCGAAAAAGGCAGAGCGCCGACGGACCTCATGAATCGACAGCCGCACACACTTTCGCGCGAAGTCATCGTAGCCCGTGCCATCGAACAGGTGGTGGCCGAACTCAGGCTCATCGATGTCGCCGACTACATCGCCTTCATCCGGCTCGAGCATTTCGCCTGCCTGTCGGACCTGGTGGATTCAGCATCCGAACTGTTCTTCGTGCCGGGCACCCTGCGGCTTGGCAATGGCGGCGAGGCACATGTTGACTGGAGCGGTTCGCCGCGCATCGTGCTCGACCTCGAACTGAGGCCGCGCGGCGTGACGGTCTATTTCCAGCTCACGCTGACGGAAAACGAAGCTTCGGTGGTCTTGAACTATATCTCGTTCGAGAAACCGGACGAAGATCCTACCCGCAACACCGAGTTGCTGGAGGCCATGCTGGAAGGCGCCCGTATCCGGCGTCCCGAGCCGATAGGATAAGACAGGTTCAGTCGATAAGGCCCAAACGTAGGGCCTTCGCAACGGCCTGCGTACGGTTCACCGCATCCAGTTTTTGCGCCGACTGGGTGAGATACTGGTTGGCGGTGTGGACCGACAGTTTCAAAAGCCGTGCGATTTCCTCGCTGGTATAGCCATTGGCGGTGAGCTTCAGGCATTCCAGTTCGCGTTTCGACATGGCTTTTGCCCGGCCGGTGTCTCCAGGTCGGATCCGGGACACGGCATCGAACAAGGTGAAGCAGCGAGAGTGGATGTCGTAGATGGTATCGCCTAGCCGAGGCGTGACGTTTGCGCCGAAGAAAACCACCAAGCCGCTCTGGCCGCGCTCTGCGTGAACCGGGAAGGCTATTCCGGTCGTGTCGGGAACGAGAGCAGCGGTGCGTTCGATCCAGGGGAAAGTGCTCGCGGCTTCGGGGCTCAAGTCGTTTTCGGTCGACCAGAATCGCGGACCGGTGGAATGGCGCACATGCTGAATGATGTCTTCGCCGGCCGCTGTGGAGATGTTGCGCGCTGCTCCGGCCATGCCTGGATAGTCGGAATCGAAACACGGCACCAACCGCGGCCGGTCAGCCGATGGCGAGACGAAATACAGTCCGAATGCGCTGGCATTGATGTCCATGGCGATCCAGCGACAGCGCCGCACGGCATCAGGAATGGTGACGGTGAAGAGGTCGGAGTTCGCCGCGGCAGCGCCGAACGGATTGCGATGTGCGAAGAATGGATCCTCGCTGATCTCGTGTGCGCGAGCGTGTGTCAAATGATGCCGCTCCTGATCGCGGTCGCAATTGCCATTGCCCGGTTGGAAGCGGAGAACTTCTGGATGGCGTGGGTGATGTAACTGTTGACCGTGTTGGCGGAGACGCCGAGGATGACAGCAACCTCCTCGGTCGTCTTGCCTTCCGAAACCCAGAACAGGCATTCGCGCTCACGGTCCGAAAGTGGGTCCTGCAACGCTGCGGTGGCGAGAAGCTGTGGCACTTGCGAAAGTGCGTAGCAGCACTTCAGTTGAGCCCGGTTGAGGACATCCTGCTGAATGGAGCCGGCCTCGGACGCGGAAAACAGCAGGAAAAGGCGCTGCCGGCCGATGTCGAGGCGTAGCGAATAGAGTTCCGCATGCCCCAGCACATCGAGCAGCTTGGCTTCCTCGCCGCTGAGCAGCCCCGCCGCGGTCTCTGCATGAGATGCAACGAGTGCGCGCGGCCGATTGCCTGGGGGGGAGGTGAGGGGACCATGAGCCAGCGCGGCGATCAGGTGTTTGCCGATCAATTCGATCGCGTCATACAACCAGTTGGACGCGACGATACGGGCATCGTTGCGTTCCTCGTCATGGATGATCGCCACCAGCATGTAGCTATCGGCACCGATCTCGTCGGAGAGTTGGGTGAGAAACCCTGTCAGGTCCGCGCGAGTGGCCAGACGTGTTCCGATCATGTCGGAAGCTATAGGCGCTGCAAAGGCTGTCATAGTCTTCAGGCCAGAATCACTTCTTATGCCCGGTGCTGGTTCAGCAGCGCCGGACGCGGGTACGCGTCACATTCACCTAAAACACACTCTTGGCGCACAACGGCGCCTATCGGCCGAATCCGGCAGGGAACGCGAAACCCATCGCGTCTTGCGCCGGAAAACTCCGGTACAACAGGACTTTAGAAGGTTTGCCGTGCCCCCGTGGAACGGCTGATTCGGGTTTAATTTAGCGGTTGATGAATCTGACTTCAAACAGGAATTGACAGATTACGATTCAGGGGACTCGCAAACCCGACTCAGGCCTTGCATTTGCTGCATTTCGAGGCTCGAAAAATACCTTGCCAGCCGTAGAGCGTTTCCGTTTTTCACGGAAACGCCCCACCCGTTGTTCCTACGCAATTCCGCACGGAAAACCGTCACACACTTTCCTGGAATTGCCCCTGCCGGCGAGGCGAAGGAGGTCTTAACGTCCCTCGAAACCGGTCAGAACGCCGACCGCGTTCACGCCGATTTCGTCGACGGCATAGCCGCCTTCCATGACGAACAGCGTGGGCAGGTTCAGCCTGGCTATCCGGGCGCCGATCTTGGGATAGTCGCTGCTCTTGAGTTTGAACTGGCTGATCGGATCCTTCTCGAAGGTGTCGACGCCGAGCGAAACGACGACGACGTCTGGACCGTAAGCCGTGAGTTTTGAGCAGGCATCATCCAGAGCGGCATTCCAGGCTTCCCAGCTTGTTCCGAAGGGGAGAGGGTAGTTGACGTTGTAACCTTCGCCGGCACCTTCTCCGTGCTCGTCGGCATGGCCGAGGAAGTAGGGATATTCGACCATCGGATCGCCGTGCAGGTTCAGCACCTGCACGTCGGCCCGGGAGTAGAAAATCTCCTGCGTGCCGTTGCCGTGGTGATAGTCGACGTCGAGGATCGCGACGCGCCTTGCGCCCTGGTCGAGGAACCACTGTGCGGCGACAGCAGCGTTGTTGATGTAGCAGTAGCCGCCCATGAAGCCGGCGCCGGCGTGGTGTCCAGGCGGACGGCAAAGCGCGAAGGCCGCTGGTTCGCCATTCTTGACCAGTTTGGCGGCGGTGAGGGCGACATCATAGGACGACTTGATCGCTTCCCATGTACCTTTGACGAAAGGCGCGCCGGCATCGAAGGAATAATAACCCAGCCTGGCGTCGATGGTATCGGGCACGACATCGCCACGCAGCCCGCGGGTCGGCCAGGTGTAGGGAATGGCCGAACCGGAGCGGCCAAGTTTTTCCCATTCTGGATAGACCGTCGGCAGGAAGTCGATGTAGTCGGCCTTGTGGATGCGCTTGGCTGCGGCGAGATCATGTAGCTCCGGCGCCATGATCGGGCCGAGCTTTTCGATTTCGACGCGCGCCTTGATGATTTCGGCGCGCGACGGCTTTTCGAAGCCGGGTACGATCGCTCCCGACATCAGCTCCATCGTGCCGGCATGGCCGGCATGAAGCGGCGAATAGACAGTCTTCATGAAGTTCCTTCCCTGGAATGGTTAGTTGAGGTCGAGATAAGGGGTGACGAGAGCGATCCACATGGTCTCGACGTCGTCCTCAAGCAGATCAAAGGTCCTGCGATCTTTCTTGAGACCGACAAGGCGGCAGACGTGCCCGACCTCCATCATCACAACGCCTAGCCGGTTGGCGACCTCTTCCTGCAGGGCCGGATTCACATGGCGCAGCCAGGCCGCATAGAGTGCGATAATCTGCTCGTCATATTCGTTCTGGATCGGTCTCAGATCCGGGTTGCCCGTAATGGCTTCGATGACCGGCATCAGACTGGCATTTTCGAGATAGAGTCTCGATGTGTCGATGAAGAGTTCCCGCACTTCACGCTGAAACGCATCGCGGGTCGTCGGGCGCGGAACTTTGGTGCGCTTTTCGATCACTTCGGGGAATGCCCCCAGCCAACGCCGGGCGAGGTCGAGAAGAATGGCTTCCTTGTTGGGGTAATATTGATAGACCGAGCCGACAGACAGGCCTGCGCGCTGCGCGATGGCGAGCGTTGTCGGTGTCCCTGTTCCCTGCTCCCGCGTCAGTATCAGGGCGGCATCGAGAATCCGGTCGACGACCTTGCTCGACCGTTCCTGCCTCGGTTGCTTGCGCGGCTCCAGCGCTATCCTGGTTTTGCGTTTGAGCTCGCGCTTCACCGCTTGAATTCCTCGTTTCCCATCCGCTCTCAGCATACGCGTGGGGTGCTGTCCACAAGGCATCGCAGAATCCACATATTGACAAACGCGAATAAATAGTCGCATTTTTTCTCCACGCTGTCTTTAGGGAAACTAAGGGGAATTCCGGAGGCGGCGGACTGGCATCAATTTCTGTCCGATCACGCCGTCCCTGCGGGATGGTCATGTGTGAAGTGCAGAGTCGAGGCGGTCTTGGTCAGTCAAAAGTGCGGAGTCGCGATGTCTGTCACTGGTGCGGTTCATCAAGCCGATCTGATCGTCGTAAACGGCCGTGTGCTGACCATGGATGACGACAGTCCCGTCGCAGAAGCCGTTGCCGTCAAGAACGGGTCCATCCTCGCAGTCGGAAGCCGTTCTGTTGTCGAAGCCCTGAAGGGCCCTGCCACCAAAATCATCGATGCCAAGGGCGGTTCGGTGCTTCCCGGCTTCATCGAAGCACATATGCATCTCTTCTCTGGTGCGGCCGAGCTGGCGCATCTGCAGCTTGCCGGCGTTCACGGCTTCGACGCGCTCAAGGAGGCAGTCCTTGCCTATGCCGCGTCCCGGCCGGATGCGCCGATGCTGGTCGCGCAGAGCGCCGACTACACCATCCTCGGCGAGGAGCGGGTGACACGGCATCATCTCGATGCGATCCTTCCTGACCGACCGTTCTGCATGGCCGCTCCCGACCATCATACGATGTGGGCCAACACCAGGGCGCTCGAAGCCGCCGGAATTCTGCATGGCCGGGCGCTTGGTCCGGGCAATGAGATCGTCATGGGCGAAGACGGGCTGGCCGAAGGCGAATTGCGGGAAGGGGAGGCGTTTGGGCCTGTGCTGGCATTGGCCGGCGAGGAGCGCGTGCGGCTCGGCCTGTCGACCGGCGGCGAGCCGGATCCCGCACCGACGCCTGAGCAGCGAGCCGCCGACCGCGATATCATGCGGCGCGGCCTGGCGTGGTGTGCCCAGCATGGCATCACGTCGATCCAGAACATGGATGGCAATCTCTACCAGCTAGAACTGCTGGCCGAGATCGAAGCCGAGGAAGGGCTTTCCTGCCGCGTGCAGATACCCTTCCACTTCAAGAATTTCATGAAGCTCGACATTCTGGAGAAGGCCTCGGCGATGGCCGAACGCTACGACAGCGAATGGCTTTCGTCAGGCATCGTCAAGGTTTTCTACGATGGTGTGCTGGACTCGTGGACGGCCGTGATGATCGAGCCTTATGCCGATCGCCCGGACTGGGTTGGCGAGCCGCTGTTCACGCCGGAGGAGTTCAAGGCTCTTGCGGTTGCCATCGATGCGCGCGGCCTGCAGATCGCGGTGCATTCCATTGGTGACGGCGCCGTGCAGGCTGTGCTCAACGGCTACGAGGCGGCAGCGAAAGCCAATGGCAAGCGCGAGAGCCGCCACCGCATCGAGCATATCGAGGTGGTCGCGGCTTCCGATGTTCCGCGATTTGCCGAACTTGGGGTGATTGCCTCGATGCAGCCTCCGCATCCGCCTGGTGCGATGGATTTTCCGCTGGAGCCGACCGTGTCGCGTATCGGCAAGGAGCGTTGGCCCCTGAGCTATGCCTGGCGCACCCTGAAGGATGCGGGCGCACACGTCGTCTTTGCGTCCGACTGGCCGGTCTCGCCGATCAATCCGATCCGTGGTGTCCAGGCGGCAGTGCTGCGCAAGCCATGGGCGGAGGGCGATCCCGACCAGAGCTTATCGCTGAGAGAGTCGCTTGCGGCCTATACGGTGGAAGGTGCGTATGCCGAGTTCATGGAGCAGCGCAAGGGCAAGCTGAAGCCAGGGTTCATGGCCGATCTCGTCGTGCTGTCGCAGGATGTTGAGGCGATTGAACTGCGACGGCTGCATGAGGTGCGCCCTGTCACGACCATCTGCGGTGGCAAGGTTACCTATCAGTCCTGATGGTGAACATTCGTTTCGCCCGATGAACTGATATTCGATCCGATTGTTGCCAAGCGTGGCGGCTTGTGGTGACAATCTAAACCAGAAGAAAAGGCCTGTTTTCGAGGACGGGCCAAGAAAAAAAGAGGGGCTTGAGTGCCGGAACAACCGGGTAAGAACGCGATCGAAGTCCGCGGTGTGCGGAAGGTCTTCGGTACTGGGGACGCGGCGGTTGCCGCATTGGACACGGTCTCGGTTTCGATCCGGGAGAACGAGTTCTTCACGCTGCTGGGACCGTCCGGCTGCGGGAAGACGACACTGCTCCGGCTGATCGCTGGCTTCGACTATCCGAGTGCGGGCGAGATCCTGCTCTACGGTGACGATATCGCGTTGCTGCCGCCGTTCAAGCGACCGGTCAACACGGTTTTCCAGAGCTATGCGCTGTTTCCGCACATGACGGTGGCCGAGAACATCGGCTTCGGTCTGGAGATGCTGCGCAAGCCCAAGACCGAGATCAAGGCCCGTGTCGCCGAGATGTTGAAGCTGGTGCGCATGGAGCATCTGGCCTCGCGGCGCACCAGCCAGATTTCCGGTGGCCAGCAACAGCGCGTTGCGCTGGCTCGCGCTCTGGCGCCGCAGCCGAAAGTGCTCCTGCTCGACGAGCCGCTGTCGGCGCTCGACTACAAGCTGCGCAAGGAGATGCAGATCGAATTGAAGCGGCTGCAGAACCAGACCGGCATCACCTTCATCTTCGTCACGCACGACCAGGAAGAAGCGCTGACCATGTCCGACCGCATCGCGGTGATGTCGTCAGGCAAGATCCTGCAGGTAGGCAGCCCATGGGACATCTATGACAAGCCGGCCGACCGTTTCGTCGCCGACTTCATCGGCGAGACGAATTTCCTGACCGCCTCCATCGCCGGTGTCGAGAATGGCAAGGCACGCGCGACGCTGAAATCGGGCGCCACCATCACTGCCAGCGTCGCCGACGGTTTCCAGCCGAAGGGAGAAGCCACGGTGGTTGTTCGACCCGAACACGCCAAGCTGGTCAAGGGCAAGGCGGAGCTCTCGGGCACGGTCGAGAACGTCGTCTATTTCGGCACCGACACGCATATCCACGTGCGGCTCGACGGCGGCAATGACCTCTTCATCGTGCGCCAGCAGAATGCGCGCAACGCGGACTGCGGTTTTGAAACGGGTGACAAGGCTGGAATCGCGATCAGCGATGACGCTGCACAGGTGTTGAGGGACTGATGGCCACCGCCGAGGAAATCGCCAGGGCGGCCGACCGGCGCGACATTCGCAACCGCTGGTATCTCTCCGCGCCCGCCATGCTCACCATCTTCTTCGCCGCGGTCGGTCCGCTGGCGATCGTGCTCGTCTATTCCTTCCTGACGCCCGGTTCTTATGGCGACGTGAAGTGGCAGTTCTCGCCCGAGGCCTGGGTCTCGGTGCTGTTCGAGCGCGACATCTTCGACGACACGCTGTCGCTCGCCAGTGCCCATATGAGCATCTTCTGGCGCTCGGTGAAACTTGCGATCGTCACGACGATCATCACCCTGGCGATTGGCTTTCCGACCGCCTACTTCATGGCGACGCGCAGCGAAAAGACGCGCGACCTGTGGCTGTTCCTGATCACCATTCCGTTCTGGACGAACCTGCTCATCCGCACCTTCGCGGTGCTGCAGATCATCCGCAACGAAGGCATCGTCAATACAGTGCTGATGAAGCTCGGCATCGTCTCCGCGCCGATCCAGATCCTGTACACCGACGTCGCGATCCTGATCGGCATGGCCTATGTCTACCTGCCGCTGATGGTGCTGCCGGTCTATGCCTCGATGGAAAAGCTCGACTTCCGACTGGTCGAGGCCGGCTATGATCTCTACGCCTCGCGCTGGCAGGTGCTGCGCCGCATTATCTTCCCGCTGGTCAAGCCTGGTGTCATCGCCGGCTCGATCCTGGTCTTCATCCCGGCCATCGGCGCCTATGTGACGCCCAGCGTGCTTGGCGGCGGCAAGAACATGATGCTGTCCAACCTGATTGAGCTGCAGTTCGGCCAGGGCCGCAACTGGCCGCTCGGCTCGGCGCTGTCGATCACCGTCATGCTCATCGTCATGGTGGCGTTGCTTGTCTATGTGCGCAACGCCGGTTCGCAGGAGGCGCGGCATGGCTAAAAGCTTCTCGATCCGTCATCAGCCAGGCTTCACGACGATCGCCGCCGTTTGCTTCGTCGCGCTCTACATGCCGATCATCGTGCTGGTCGTCTATGCCTTCAACGAGGCGCCATCGACGTCGGAGTGGGGCGGCTTCTCGCTGAAATGGTTCCAGTCCGCCTCGCAGAATGCGCAGGTCATCGACGCCACACTGCGCTCCTTCCAGATCGCAGCGATCGCGGCGACGCTGGCCACGATCGCGGCCACGATGGCGGCACTCGCGACGACACGCACGCCACCTTATCCGGGATTGACCTTCAAATACGCGATGATCAATCAGCCGTTGATGGTGCCGGAAATCGTCACGGGCGTGGCGCTGCTGATCTTCTTCTCGCGCATCAAGATCTTCACCGGCTATTCGGGCCTGGGTTACCTGATCGCTGCGCACACGGCTTTCTGCATCCCCTTCGCTTATCTGCCGATCCGGGCACGACTTGAAAACATGGACCTGTCGCTGGAGCGTGCGGCGGCGGATCTCTACGCCACGCCGTGGCAGGCGTTCCGGCGGGTGACGCTGCCGCTGCTGTGGCCCGGCATCCTCGCCGGGCTGATGCTGGCCTTCGTGATTTCGCTGGACGACGTCGTCATCACCGAGTTCGTCAAGTCCGGTGGACAGGACACGCTGCCCACCTACATGCTCGGCCAGATCCGCCGCGGCATCACGCCCGAGATCAACGCGATATCGACGGCGTTCCTGCTGCTGTCGGTCGTCATCGTCACGTTGTTTTTCTTTGTCAGCAAGAAACGCGACTGACGCCAAACCCAGGTCAAAACCAAAGCAATAATGGGAGAACACAATGAACTGGAAGACCACCGCCACAGCCGTAGGGCTGGCGCTGCTCGCCTCGTCGGGCTTCGCCCGTGCCGAGGGCGCGCTCAACATCTACAACTGGGGCAACTACATCAGCCCCGACATGATCAAGAAGTTCGAGCAGAAATATAGCGTCAAGGTCACCGTCACCGACTACGATTCCAACGACACTGCGCTCGCCAAGGTGCGCCAGGGCGGCACCGGCTTCGACATCGCCATCCCGTCGCAGACCTTCATTCCGGTCTGGATCAAGGAAGGTCTCATCCAGGAGACCAATCCGGGCAAGATGGAGAACTTCAAGAACGTCTCGCCGGAATGGGCCAATCCCGATTTCGACCCTGGCCGCAAATACACTGTGCCATGGGCCTGGGGCACGATCGGCGTCGTCGTCAACACCGACACCTACAAGGGGCCGGCCAACAGCTGGGGCATCATCTTCAACACCCCTGACGAGCTGAAGGGCAAGGTCAATGTCGTTCCAGAGATGAACGACGTGATCTTTGCTGCCATCAAATATGTCGGCGGCCAGCAGTGCACTGACGACAAGGCGGTGCTGAAGAAGGTGCGCGACACGCTGGTCGCGGCCAAGCCGAACTGGATCGCGATGGAATACAACACCATCGAGAAGATGGGCGCCGGCGACTTCAAGGCGACAAGCGACTGGAACGGTTCGGCGCTGCGCCAGCGGCTGGCCAATCCGGCCATTCACTACAACTACCCGAAGGAAGGTTATGGCCTCTGGAGCGACAATGTCGTCGTGCTCAAGGAAGCCAAGAACGTCGAGAACGCCAAGCTGTTCCAGAACTTCATGATGGATCCGGAAAACGCCGCGCTGAACTCGGCCTTCCACCGCTACGCCAACGGCATCGCGGGTTCGGAGAAGTTCATGCCTGCCGACATGAAGGATGCGCCGGAAGTGAACATCCCGGCCGACGTCAAGTCGCTCGGCGAACTGCAGCGCCTGTGCTCACCGGAAATCCAGGAGATCTACAGCAAGATCTGGACCGAGCTGCAGAAGTAAGCAGCCGCAAAATCCGACAGGACGAAGCCGGGGCCGACAAATCGGCCCCGGCCGTTACAAGCTTTTTGCCTGAAGCAGGCAGGAACATCGCAGATTGGAAGAAGGAGCCCTTGTCATGAACTCGAGATTGTTTGCCGCCACTGCGGCGCTGGCGCTGCTTGCAGCGACGGGCCTGGCCCGCGCAGAAGGTGAGCTCAACATCTACAACTGGGGCAACTACACCAACCCGGATGTGATCAAGAAGTTCGAGGACAAGTACAAGGTGAAGGTCACCATCACCGACTACGATTCCAACGACACGGCTCTGGCCAAGGTCCGTCAGGGCGGCTCCGGCTTCGACATCGTGGTGCCGTCACAAACGCACCTGCCGATCTGGATCCAGGAAGGCCTGCTGCTTGAGACCAATCCAGGCGGCATGGAGAACTTCAAGAACATCGCGCCCGAATGGGCCAATCCCGACTTCGACCCCGGTCGCAAATATTCGGTGCCATGGGCCTGGGGCACGGTCGGCGTTGTCGTCAACACAGATGTCTACAAGGGCGATATCAACACCTGGGACATCCTCTTCAAGACGCCGGACGAGTTGAAGGGCAAGGTCAATGTCGTTCCCGAGATGAAGGATGTGATGACCGCCGCCATCCGCTATGTCGGCGGCGAGCAATGCACGGCCGACAAGGAAGTGCTGAAGAAGGTGCGCGACCTGCTGACGGCTGCCAAGCCGAACTGGATCGCCATGGAATATGGCGCCGTCGACAAGATGGGCGCCGGCGATTTCAAGGCCTCGTCCACCTGGAACGGCGCCGGTCTGCGCATCCGTCTCGCGCATCCGCAGGTCCATTACGGCTATCCGAAGGAAGGCTTCACTTACTGGTCCGACAATGTCGTGGTTCTGAAGGATGCCAAGAACGCCGA
The DNA here is from genome assembly GCF_042739655.1 of Mesorhizobium sp. NPDC059025. Classification (NCBI taxonomy): domain Bacteria; kingdom Pseudomonadati; phylum Pseudomonadota; class Alphaproteobacteria; order Hyphomicrobiales; family Phyllobacteriaceae; genus Mesorhizobium; species Mesorhizobium sp. NPDC059025. The sequence goes on from NZ_JBHYIM010000020.1 coordinate 59,622, forward strand.
GAATGCGAAGCTGTTCCAGAACTTCATCATGGATCCTGAAGTCGCGGCCGGACTTTCCGCCTACCACCGCTATGCCAACGGTGTTGCGGGTTCGGAAAAATTCATGCCGGCCGAAATGCGCGATGCGCCCGAGATCGTCGTCCCGGAAGAAGCCAAACCGCATGGCACCATGGCGTTGATGTGTTCGGAAGAGGCTGACGCGCTTTACAAGAAGATCTGGACCGAACTGCGCAAGTAAGCGTTCCTGGAACAATTCCGGGAAAAGCGCTTTCCCGTCCGGAATTGCTTGAAAACACGAATTGGAGCGTTTCCGTGAGAAACGGGAACGTTCCAAACGTCCGGTAGCTAGCGACGACTGCCGGCATGCCAGTAGTCCCAAAAGTTCGGAAAATGTCGCAGGAGGCGCTTCCCATGCAGCCCTACCGCAACAGCGATCCCCATCCATTGATCATGCAAGGCTCGCCGCCAGTGCTGGTGCCGCCCCGGCTCGACTGGGACAGGGCACCGTGGAACCGCTGGGCTTTCCAGAACATGCGCCAGATCGTGCCGACCGTTGAGGTCTGGCGCGGCCATGGTCCCGTGAGCGAATTACCATACGCCGAGACAGATCTCGACAGTCTGCCGGTGACTGACAGCCTTGGCGGCGCCTCGACGCTCGCCGGTCTGCTTGACGAGACCTATACCGACGGCTTCCTGGTCTTGAAGGACGGCGCAATTGCCTATGAGCGTTACTTCAATGGCATGACGCCGCGGTCGCTGCATCTGTCACAGTCGATGGCCAAGTCGGTTACGGCGGTAGTCTGCGGCATCCTGGTCGGCCGTGGCCAGATCGATCCGAAAAAGCCAGTGACAGACTATCTTCCCGAATTGGCGGAGACCGGCTGGGCGGGCGCGACTGTCCAGCACGTGCTCGATATGACGACCGGCGTGAAGTTCTCGGAAGCCTATACCGATCGCTATTCCGACATTGGCCAGGTGGATGTCGCTTCCGGCTGGAAACCGGTGCCGCCGGGCAGCGATCCAGCTTTTCCGTGGCCGACGCATGTGTGGGAACTCATCCTGCGCCTCAGGGAGACCTTGCGGCCGCACGGTGCCGCTTTCGAATACCGCTCCATCGAGACGGATGTGCTGGCCTTTGTCATAGAGCGCGTGAGCGGGCGCAGGCTGGCTGAGCTCGTTTCGGAAGAGCTGTGGCAGAAGCTGGGTGCGGAAGAGAGCGCGTGCTTCACCGTGGACAGCGCCGGTTACGCGCTGGCCGATGGCGGGTTCAACGCGACGCTTCGCGACTATGCGCGTTTCGGCCAGATGATCCTCGACAATGGTGCCGGCATCGTTCCCGCTGACTGGATCGAGGCGACCAGGAATGGTGTGCATGGCGACAACTTCTCCGAGAGCCTGCCGGAAGGCAGTTATCGCAACCAGTTCTGGATCGAGGATCCGCGCTCGCGCGCGCTCATGTGCCGCGGCGTTTTTGGTCAGCTCATCCATGTGGACTGGAACAGCCGGATGGTGACGGTGAAGCTGTCCTCGTTCCCGGACTTCTCGAACACGCCTTATGCCGTGGCGACGCTGAAGGCGATCGCGGCAATTGCGGCGGAGCTGGGCTCCTCCGCTCGATAGATCAACCAGTACAGAAAAATGGCACCGACGATCGCGGATCCATCTGTGCCATGCGTGCCAGCTAGGAAGGACAAGACATGACCAACCCGACAAAATTCGAGGAAGCATACGGCTTCCGTCGCAGTGATGTCGCCCTCGCTAGCTGGCGCACAGCGCCATTCAATCGCTGGTCGTTCCAGAATGTCGGCGAATTGGTGCCAAGTGCGCGCATCGAAGGTTCAGCGGGCACAGAACCGGTCACGGCCGATTTCAGCGGTCTGCTGGGTGAAAGGCTTTCGCTTTCCAGGGGAACCGAAACCGTCGCGGCATTCCTCGACCGCTCCAGTGCCGATGCGCTGACCGTGATGAAGGGCGGAAGGTTTATCGGCGACTGGTTCGCGCCGCATATGCAGCCCGGCAATCGCCATATCATCTTTTCGATCAGCAAGTCGCTGACCGCAATCCTGGCTGGCATCCTGGAAGGCGAGGGGCACTTCGATCCGGAAGCACCGGTGACGGCCTATATTCCGGAGGCGACCGGTTCGGCCTATGGCGATGCCACTGTGCGCCACGTGCTCGACATGACGGTGAGCCTCGATTTCGAGGAAGCCTATCTTGATCCTGAAAGTTCCTTCGCCCGCTATCGGCGGGCGACGTTGTGGAATCCGGGCGGCGGCGATGAAGGGCTGGAAGAGTTCCTGTTGTCGATCAAGCGCAGGCCCGAACCGCATGGCGAGGTGTTCCGCTACCGTTCGCCGAATTCCGATCTGCTCGGCGTTCTTGTCGAGCGCGCTTCCGGCAAGCGCGTGCCGGAGCTGTTCGCCGAAAAACTGTGGGGGGCTCTTGGCGCCTGTGGTGAAGGCGCCATCACGGTCGATCGGGTGGGTACGGCAAGGACCGCCGGCGGCGTCTCGATGACACCGCGCGACCTTGCCCGTGTCGGCGAGATGATGCGCCAGGGTGGCGTCGCCAATGGCAAGCGTGTCGTGTCGGAAGCCTGGGTTCGCGATACGACGACCGCAGGCAGCCTCGAGGCCTGGAAGCGCGGCGACTTCGCACATCTGTTTGCCGAAGGGCGTTATCGCAACAAGTGGTACCAGAGCGGCAAGGGTTCCTATTGCGGCATCGGCATCCATGGCCAATGGTTGTTCGTCGATCCGGCAAGCGAGGTGGTCATCGTCAAGATGTCGTCACAGCCGACGCCGGTCGACGATCCGCTTGATCATGACAATGTCGAGTTCTTCGAAGCGCTCGCAAGGATGGTGTGACGCGCTTCTCAGCTGCCGGTTGCCGGGCCGATCTGTGTTTCGGCTCGGAGTGCCTGGTCGAGGATGCGGAGCAGTTCCCCCACGCGTCCTCCACCGGGTGGCGCCGAAGGATAGCGGCGCAGAACCGCGATGACCGCGGGGCTCGCATGGTCGACGGCGTGCCTGAGATGCCCGGCTGCCGCATCCGCTGCATTTCCGGCCACAAGCTCGGTTGCGTGTGCTGCATGGGCGGCGGCGCCAAGAATGTGTCTGACCTGCGTGGAGCGTGCCAGCGGGTGAAGATAGGCCGCCGAGGCGGCGCACATGGCAGCCCGCGCGGCCTGGTCGACGGCTGCCTCTTCGGTTTCTTGTGCCGCCCTGAGTGCCGCCCAGGCCGCATCGCGCAGTGCCTTGCCGCGTCGGTCTCCGCCTGCGAATGCCCTGGCTGCCTCGATGGCATCGCGGGGACGGTGGTCCGAAGGGTGTGACGCCTCATAGATTTCCAGCACCTCGGCGGCACTTCCGGCGGCGAAGGCAGTGACTGCGCGCAAATCGTCCATGCCGAGGATGATCTCGCCCGTCATCGCTCAGTCGCCGTGCTCTGCGGAAGTTTGGTAAGCAGCCAGTTGCGGAAGCCTGCGACCGGCGGGTAAAGGCGCTTCTCGTTGGGCACAACCAGGTAATAGGCGCTCCGGCTTTGCATGGCGCGGCCGGGGGCGGGTACCAACTGGCCGCGCTGCAACTCGCCCGTGATCAGGAACAGCGGCAACAGTGCAATGCCCAGACCCGCGATGCAGGCCTGGGCAGCGGTCGAGAACTGCTCGAACTGCATGCCGGGGCCCGTGGGGGTGGCCAGCCCCTGGTGTTCGAACCACTCGGCCCAGCCGCCGGGACGCGAGGCCATGTGCAGCAGCGGCAGTCGGCCAAGGTCACGCGGTTCGGTCACTGCATTTGCAGTCAGGAACTCGGGAGCGGCGACCGGCGCCACTTCCTCGCGCATCAGCAGGGTCGATGTCGCGCCCGGCCAGTCCGGCTGACCGACATGAATGGCGGCGTCCATCCGTTCGCGGCCGAAATCGAAACGGCCAATGCGGGTGGCAAAGTTGATGGTGATGTCGGGGTTCTGCTCGACGAATTCCGGGATCAGCGGCATCAGCCATCTGGTGCCAAAGGTTGGCAGGATAGCGAGGTTCAGAACACCACCATGCCGATTGCTCATCAATCCAAGCGCTGCCTCGCGAAGCTGGCCGAGTGCTGACCGCACTGTTTCGGCGTAGATCTCACCCTCGGGGGAGAGGTGGACATTGCGGCTATCGCGCTCGATCAACCGCTTGCCGAACTGATCCTCCAACAGCTTGATCTGCCTGCTGATGGCACCTTGCGTCAGCGCGAGCTCCTGGGCCGCTGCGGTGAAGGAGCCGAGCCGGGCCACCGCCTCAAAGGCGGCAAGCGCTCCAGTGGTTGGCAAAAGGCGGCGTTGCACACTCATGATTCATTACTAATCATCATTGATCTCTGAGGCAATTTCATTTGCTTTTTTCGGGGCGGGGGCCGATAAGCCCGGAATTCCGCGCATTCTGGGAGAAATATGCATGGCTGCCGAAAAGAACGCCTTCGTCTGGGACGATCCGTTCCTCATCGAGGACCAGCTTTCGGAAGACGAGCGCATGATCCGCGATGGCGCGGCGGCGTTCGCGGCCGACAAGCTCGCGCCGCGCATCGAAGACGCCTACATGGAAGAAAAGACCGATCCGGCGATCTTCCGTGAGATGGGCGAAGCCGGCCTGCTCGGCATCACCGTTCCGGAAGAGTATGGTGGGCTTGGCGCCAACTACGTCACTTATGGCCTTGTCGCCCGCGAAGTGGAGCGCATCGACAGTGGCTACCGCTCGATGATGAGCGTGCAGTCGTCGCTGGTCATGTATCCGATCCACGCCTACGGCTCGGAAGAACAGCGCAAGAAATATCTGCCGAAGCTCGCCTCCGGCGAATGGATCGGCTGCTTCGGCCTGACCGAGCCGGACGCCGGCTCCGATCCGGGCGGCATGAAGACCCGCGCCGAAAAGACGGCGGACGGCTACCGCATCTCCGGTTCGAAGATGTGGATCTCCAACGCGCCGATCGCCGACGTTTTCGTGGTGTGGGCGAAGTCCGCCGCGCATGACAACCAGATCCGTGGCTTCGTGCTGGAAAAGGGTATGAAGGGCCTGTCGGCGCCGAAGATCGGCGGCAAGCTTTCACTGCGTGCCTCGATCACCGGCGAGATCGTCATGGAAGGCGTCGAGGTTGGCGAAGATGCGCTGTTGCCTAACGTCTCCGGCCTCAAGGGTCCATTTGGCTGCTTGAACCGCGCACGCTACGGCATCTCCTGGGGTGCCTTGGGTGCTGCGGAAGATTGCTGGCACCGTGCCCGTCAGTATGGCCTCGACCGCAAGCAGTTCGGCAAGCCGCTGGCAGGCATGCAGCTCTATCAGAAGAAACTCGCTGACATGCAGACGGATATTGCGCTTGGCCTGCAGGGTTCATTGCGCGTCGGCCGACTGATGGATGAAGGCAAGATGGCGCCGGAGATGATCTCCATCGTCAAGCGCAACAATTGTGGCAAGGCGCTCGACATCGCCCGCATGGCGCGCGACATGCATGGCGGCAATGGTATCCAGATCGGCTACCACGTCATGCGCCATGCGCAGAACCTCGAAACGGTCAACACCTATGAGGGCGCCCACGACGTGCACGCTCTCATTCTTGGCCGCGCCCAGACCGGCCTGCAGGCGTTCTTCTGAGGCGACACTCCGCCTTCTCTCCGGCTGCCGGGGAGAAGGCATCTGCGCCGTGATGCTAGGCGATGGCGATCGGGTGTTTGTCGTTGCTGCTGAGAAAGGCGGCGTCGATCAGTTTCTGCATGTCGGTGGCGCGACGGAACGACGGGTCGCCATTGATGCCCGAGAGCAGGGCGTCAACAAAACGGCGCGCATTGCGCTTGATCTCCGGCAGCGCGATATCGCTCCAGGCAACAGTATCGATGTCCTTACCGAAACAACCCTTCAGGGACGAGGTTCGGCCATTGGTCTGCACCCAGAGCGCACCCTTGGTGCCATGCAGCTTCAGTTCCAGATCATTGAGATGGCCAGTCGCGTAGCGGGTGGCGAGAATTGTGGCCAGTGCGCCGGACGCGAAACGCGCGGTCATCGCCACACTGTCATTGGCATCCAACCGATACTTGCCGATCTGATCGCCGGGAGCCTTGGGGAAGGTGACCAGTTCGGCGTTGAGGCTGGTGATGTCGTCGGCGGCGCCATAGGTCGCGAAGTCGAGAATGTGGATGCCGACGTCGCCCAGAACGCCGGTCGAGCCATGGTCGCTCGATAACCGCCAAAGCCATTGATCCGCGGTGCGCCAGTCGCCCCAGGCCTTTCCGACCAGCCAGCTCTGCCGGTAACTTGCCTCGACATGGCGCAGTTCACCGAGATCGCCGGCTTCGACCATTTGCCGGGCGCGCTGCAAGGCGGGCGAGTTGCGATAAGTCAGGTTGACCATGTTGACCAGGCCTGCACGCTCTGCAGCCTCCGTCATCTCCAGCGCATCAGCGTGGTTGGGAGCCAGCGGCTTTTCGCAGAATACATGCTTGCCGGCGGCAAGCAGCATGAGGGTGGTGTCTTTGTGGACACCATCCGGTGTGGCGTTGATCGCAGCATCGAAGTCGCCCCAGGCAAGTGCGGCTTCCAGGCCGTCGAAGGCATGGGCGATGCCGTTCTTTCCCGCATAGGCTTCGGCCCGGCCGGGCAAGGCGTCAGCGCAGGCAACGATCCGACACTCCGGTACCTTGCCGAATTCCTCCATGTGCTGGCCGGCGATGCCGCCGGTGCCGAGCAGAAGCAGCCGTTTCATCAGCGCAGGCCCTCGTCGCCGTCCTTGTGCAGCCTGGGGCCCTTTTCGACCAGGGGTTCCCTCGCGGCAGAAATCGGCACATTTGGTCCTTCGGTCACTTCCGTCCACGCTGGTGCAGGATTCAGTGCCCAATGAACTGCATTGCGCAGCACTGTGTGGACGTCTGGATGGTGATAGGTCGGGTACACCTCGTGACCCGGGCGGAAATAGAAGATGCGGCCGGCCCCACGCTGATAGGTCAGGCCGGATCGGAACACCTCGCCACCCTCGAACCAGGAGACGAAGACCGTTTCCATTGGTTCCGGCACAGTGAAGGGTTCGCCGTACATTTCCTCGTTGGGCAGTTCGATGCATTCGCCCAGGCCCTTGGCGATAGGGTGGTTGCGGTTGACGACCCAGATGCGTTCGCGTTCGCCGGCCTCGCGCCATTTCAGCGAGCAGGGCGTGCCCATGAGCCTTTTGAAGATCTTCGAGAAATGGCCGGAGTGCAGGACGATCAGGCCCATGCCTTCCCAGACGCGCTGCTGCACGCGTTCGACGATGGCATCGTCGACCTTGCCGTGAGCGGCATGGCCCCACCAGACGAGCACGTCGGTCTTTGCCAGGCGTTCGTTGGTCAGGCCGTGTTCGGGGTCCTGCAGCACGACCGTTTCCGCCGTGATGTCCTTGTCGTGATTGAGGGCTGCCGCGATGGTGCCATGCATGCCAAGCGGATAGATTCCGGCAACGACCGCACTCTCCTGTTCATGCACGTTCTCGCCCCACACCAGTGCTCTGATCGGCATGCCGCATCTCCCACGATCGATTTCATTGGATCGGTTCAATTACAGCATGAACGCTGGCTACGGCAAGAGACAATCGAACATGAGAGTGGCCGGCCCTGTCGGGCCGGCCGGATGTTGGTCAGGCGAGGAACTTGGCAATGATGGCGTTGCCCATGGCAACGGTGCCGACCTCGATCTTGCCCTCGGACATGATGTCCTTGGTGCGCAGGCCGTCGTCCAGCACAGCAGCGATCGCCGCTTCGAGCCGGTCGGCTTCGGCCACCATGTTGAAGGAATAGCGCAGGCACATGGCGAAGGAAGCGATCATGGCGATCGGGTTGGCGATGCCGCGGCCCGCGATGTCGGGTGCTGAGCCGTGTACCGGCTCGTAGAGCGCCTTGCGCTTGCCGGTCTTGGCATCCGGTGCACCGAGCGAGGCCGACGGCAGCATGCCGAGCGAGCCTGTCAGCATCGCCGCCACGTCCGACAGCATGTCGCCGAAAAGATTGTCGGTGACGATGACGTCGAACTGCTTGGGCCAGCGCACGAGTTGCATGCCACCGGCGTCCGCCAGCATGTGGTCAAGCTTGACGTCGGCATACTTCGCCTTGTGGGTCGCACTGACGACCTCGTTCCACAGAACGCCCGACTTCATGACGTTGCGCTTTTCCATCGACGTCACGTGGTTATTACGGGTGCGGGCGAGCTCGAAGGCGACGCCGGAGATGCGTTCGATTTCGAAGGTATCGTAAACCTGTGTGTCGATGCCGCGTTTCTGGCCATTGCCGAGATCGATGATCTGCTTGGGTTCGCCGAAATAGACACCGCCGGTCAGTTCGCGCACGATCAGGATGTCGAGCCCCTCGACCACCTCCTGCTTGAGCGAGGAAGAAGCGGCAAGCGCCGGATAGCAGATCGCCGGGCGCAGATTGGCAAACAGCTCCATGTCCTTGCGCAGGCGCAGCAGGCCGGCCTCCGGGCGCACCTCATATGGCACGCTGTCCCACTTCGGGCCGCCGACGGCACCGAACAGCACGGCGTCGGCAGCCAGCGCCTTGCTCATGTCCTCTTCGGAGATCGCCTGCCCATGTGCGTCGTAGGCACTGCCACCGACCAGGCCCTCGTCGAACGCAAAGCCGGCTCCCTTCTCGTTCATCGCCGCGATCAGTTTCTTGACCTCGGACATGGCCTCTGGGCCGATGCCGTCGCCAGCGAGCAGGAGAAGTTTTTTCGTTGCCATCTAAGGGACCTTCCACGGGTTCGGAGAATTGCAGCCTTGCTAACGGCAAGGTCGTTGTGGTGCAAGCCCGGTGCCAAGGCGAAGTCCTTCGTGCCTGGCGGAAGACAGCCCGGCGCTAACATCACCACACCTGACGATCGACGCCTTGCGGCCGACATTCCTTAACCCATAGGTTAATGAAACACCGCAAAATATTATTTTTACCGCACCAAAACGTCATGCAATGTGACCGATGAGGATCGAAGCCAATCTGGTTCGGCGGCATCGGCGTCTGGTACCTGGCCAGGCTTGGCGCCGCCGCGCTTGTCTTCGCTTTTCCTGCCGGGCGGCCTCGGGGAAACGCTGGAAGAGCGCTTTGGCTGGCGCCTGCTTTCTGTCGGTTACCGCGTCAGGCATCAGCCTGCTCAAGGAAGTCGGCCGGCGGGACCGCCGCTCCGGCACCGCCAACGACACATCGGGAGAAAGCGTGAGCATGCTGTTTGGCAAAACGATCCTGATCACTGGCATCGCCTCGGGCATCGGCGCTCGAACCGCGGAACTGGCCGGCCAGCTCGGTGCCGACGTGATCGGTGTAGATCGGCACGAGCCCACCGGACCCAAAGGCGTCTTCGTCTAGGCTGATATCTCGTCCAAGGCCGGTGTCGATGATCTCGTCGCACGGCTGCCGCAGCGCATCGACGCGCTCTGCAATGTCGCGGGTCTCTCCGGAAACACCGGCGCTGCGCCGACGCTTGCGGTCAATTTCTATGGCCTGCGTGCGCTATCCGAAGCGCTGGCGCCAAGAATTCGCGAAGGCGGCGCCATCGTCAACGTCGCCTCGATCGCGGGCTTCGGCTGGCGAGCCAACCTCAATCGGACGACCTCGATGGTCAGCGTGGAAGGCTTCCCGGACGTGGTCAAAGTGATCGCCGACCACGCGGTGAAGAATGAGGAAGGCTATCCAGTCTCGAAGGAGCTGTTGTTGCTTTGGACCTTTCGCGCCGCGCATCAGGAATTGTTCAAGAGCCGCGATATCCGAGTCAATGCGGTGAGCCCCGGCCCAGTCGAGACACCGATCCTGAAACAATTCCGCACCGTGCTCGGCGACGCCCGCGTCGACAGCGATATTTCGAGGGTCGGCCGCGCTGGCACGTCCAGCGACATCGCGCCGGTTGTGCTGTTCCTGTGCTCGGACGGCGCTCGCTGGATCAACGGTGCGAATGTGCCGGTCGACGGCGGCCTTGAAGCGTCAATCAACGCCGAGCTGCTCGGCTTCTGACTTTGCAGCGCTTACCGCGAGCGAGGAGACAATTATGGATATCGGACTTCTGATCGATGGTGATGAACGGGCGGCGGCGGAAAAGGCGTCCTTTGAGCGTTTCGATCCATTCACTGGCAAGTTGGCGACCCGAGCCGCTGCCGCAAGCGTCGCTGACGCCAACGCCGCCGTCGAGGCCGCCGCTGCTGCTTTCCCGGCCTGGTCGCGGATCGGCCCCGGCGACCGCCGCGCCTTGCTTGTAAAGGCGGCCGATATCATGACCTCCAAGGCCGGTGAGTTCACCAGGCTGATGACGGAGGAGACGGGCGCGACCGGTGCCTGGGCGAAGTTCAACGTCATGCTAGCCGCGAACATGCTGCGCGAAGCGGCAGCGATGACGACGCAGATATCCGGCGAGGTCATTCCCTCGGACAAGCCAGGCACGTTCGCCATGGCGATCCGCCAACCGGCCGGCGTGTGCCTCGGTATCGCGCCATGGAATGCGCCGGTCATCCTAGGCACGCGTGCGCTGGCCATGCCGCTCGCCTGCGGTAACACAGTGGTGCTGAAAGCCTCGGAAATGTGCCCCGGTACACACCGGCTGATCGGCCAGGTGCTGGTCGAGGCCGGCCTGCCCAGGGGCGTCGTCAATGTCGTCACCAATGACCCGAAGGACGCGGCGGCAATCGTCAAGGCGGTGATAGCGCATCCGGCGGTGAAGCGGGTCAACTTCACCGGTTCGACCAAGATCGGCCGGATTATCGCCGAGCTCTCCGCTCGGCACCTCAAGCCGGCGTTGCTCGAACTCGGTGGCAAGGCGCCGCTCGTCGTGCTGGAGGACGCTGACGTCGATGCGGCGGTGAACGCAGCAACTTTCGGCGCGTTCATGCATCAGGGCCAGATCTGCATGTCCACCGAACGCCTGGTCGTCGACGAAAAGATTGCGGACGAATTCGTTGCCAAGCTCGCTGCCCGCGCCTCGAAGCTGCCGGCCGGAGATCCTCGCGGTCATGTCGTGCTGGGCTCCTTGATCAGCAGTCAGGCGGCCGACAAGATGGAAGAACTGGTTGCCGACGCTGTTGCCAAAGGCGCTACGCTGGCTGCTGGCGGCAAGCGGATGGGGACTGTCATGGAGGCGACGCTGCTTGACCACGTCACCCCAGCCATGCGCGTCTATTCGGAAGAGTCCTTCGGCCCCGTGAAGCCGGTTATCCGCGTCAAAGGCGAGGACGAAGCTGTGCGCGTCGCCAACGACACCGAATACGGACTTTCATCGGCTGTCTTCAGCCGTGACGTGTCTCGTGCCATGGCCGTCGCAGCGCGCATCCAGGCCGGTATCTGCCATATCAATGGACCTACCGTAGGCGACGAGGCGCAGATGCCATTCGGCGGCATGAAGGGGTCGGGTTACGGACGGTTCGGTGGCAAGGCATCGATCGCCGAATTCACCGACCTGCGCTGGCTGACGATCGAAGATCCGAGCCAGCCCTACCCGTTCTGATGAACTCGGCTGGTCGGTCAAGCCGGCATTGAGGCCAGTCTAGTCGTGCTGGAGGATATTGACCAGCTTGCCGAAAGGGTCGCGCACGAAGAAACGGCGTACACCCCAGGGCTCGTCGGACGGGCCATATTCGATGGCGAAGCCGGCTTTCCTCATGCCGGCAAGTACCGCGTCGACATCGTCGACCTCGATGGAGAGGTCAGGCACCGGCGTTTCGTTGCCACCCTGCTCGGCGAACGACACTTGCACTGTCATGCGTTCGCTGTTGCCGTAGGTGGCGATCCAGCCATGGTCCATCAGGATGTCGAGACCGAGCACGTCGCCGTAGAAATGCCTGGCTGCCGCGACATCGGTCGTGGCGACGTTGGCGACGATGCGTTTGACGGTCACAGGCCTGTTGCGCCCCGGCGCAAAGCAGTGACCTCGATCTCGATCTTCATTTCCGGCTTGTTGAGCAGGCAGGTGATCATGGTCGCGGCCGGGCGGATGTCGCCGAAAAATTCGCCGAGGATGGGGAAGACCCTGTCCACGTCGTTCTGGTCAGTGATGTAGTAATTGGCGCGCACGACGTCGGCCAGTTCGAAGCCGCCTTCCTTCAGCGCCTTGGTGATGGTCTCCATGCAGTTGCGAGCCTGCGCTTCGACGCTGTCCGGCATGGTCATGGTGGTGTAGTCATAACCGGTGGTGCCAGCGACGAAGCACCAGTCGCCCTGAACCACAGCGCGCGAATAGCCCGCCGTCTTTTCGAAAGGCGAGCCCGTCGAGATCAGTCTGCGCATCGATAGTCCTCCGGGCGCGCCACGACAGGCGCTATTGCGGTTGCTGGAATGCTTTCTTGAGGGCGTCCTTGATCTCCTCGGGCCATTCCTTCAGCGCCGGCCAGGCATTCGGCTCCGGCTTGTCGGTCTGCTGGGCGAAATAGAGCGCCTTGTTCTTGACGTCGACCGCCATGAAACCGTCGCTGCCTCCGCAGGCATGCGGCACGCAGCCGCTGGCGTAGAAGGCGCCGGACGGGGTCTTTTCCGTGCCGCCACCAACCAGCAGGCTGGTTGCGACATTGCCCATCTGGTCACCGAGCAGCTTCTCGGCTGCCTTGTAGACGGCCTCGTTGTGGAAGGCGTCGATGATGTTCTGGTATTTCGACGGATCGACGTCGTTCCAGCCGGTGTTGAGTTCCGGCTTGTACGTCAGTTGGCCCGCGATCTGCAGGCCGTCCTGCGGCGACCATTGCAGGGCATCCTTGGAGTCGCCCGGCATGAGATACGGCACGAAATAGATGGCATTGTCGGCAACGGCCGTCGGCGGCGCGCCGCAATCGTCCTGGTCGACGCGCACGCTCTGCAGCGTGGAGCTGCCTTCCGGCTTCCAGGTGATCAAAGCCGAGGGGCCACACTGATTGCCGCCGGGGCCGACGGCGAACAGCGCGACGTCGATGCCGGCAACTTTCACGATCTTGTCGAAGAAGACGTCGTAGTCGCGGGCGATCTCCTTGCCGTCAAAGGCCAGAATCTTGTCCATCTCCGGCTGCTCGGTGATGGTGAAAGTTCCGCCGGCGAAAGGCACCGGTGCCGGCTTTTCGTCGCCATCGGTTGCTGCAGGCGCATTGCTGTCGGGAACAGTCGCGGCAGGCGCATCCTGCGCGGCAGGGGTCTGTTCCTGCGCACGGGCCATTCCGGCCAGACCGACGGACAGAAGGCCCGCCATCAGAAGGCGTGAAAACTGTGCCATTGCGGCTCTCCCCTTGTCACGACAGCGGCCATTCCGCTGTCGTACCTGCCCGGGTCGGCCAAACATGCCTTTCCGAGGCGAAAGGCCCCGGCGAGGACGCCGGGGCGCCGTTATGGGTGGGGCCTCAGGCCCAGGGACGCTGTTCGGCGTTGCGCTTTTCGAAACTGGCGATGGCGTTGGATTTTTCCATCGTCAGGCCGATGTCATCGAGGCCGTTGAGCAGGCAGTGACGCTTGAAATCGTCGAGGTCGAAGGTGACGACGCCGCCATCCGGGCCACGGATTTCCTTGGCTTCGAGGTCGACCGAGAGCGTGGCGTTGGCGCCGCGCTCGGCATCGTCCATCAGCTTGTCGAGATCTTCCTGGCTGACGGTGATCGGCAGAATGCCGTTCTTGAAGCAGTTGTTGTAGAAGATGTCGGCGAAAGAGGTCGAGATCACGCAGCGGATGCCGAAGTCGAGAAGTGCCCAGGGAGCATGCTCGCGGCTGGAGCCACAGCCGAAATTGTCACCGGCGACCAGGATCTGGGCCTTGCGGTAAGCCGGCTTGTTCAGCACGAAATCCGGGTTCTCGGAACCATCCTCGTTGAAGCGCATCTCGGCAAAAAGTCCCTTGCCAAGTCCGGTGCGCTTGATCGTCTTGAGATAATCCTTCGGGATGATCATGTCGGTATCGACATTGACGATCGGCAGGGGAGCGGCGACGCCGGTGAGCTTGGTGAACTTGTCCATGGCTTTAGCCCATCTTGGGAGTTTGCTGGCACCGCTTTACACAAGGAGACGGGCAAATGAAAGGCGACAGTTGCCGCATCGTTGGGGCCAGCCTGGCTTGATGAGCAAAAATGCACGTGAGGTTCTGGTGGCTGCGAGGCTTGACCTCATGCCCCAAGCAACGTTCTAGATCACTTATGGCGAGCGGGAATCAACAGCGAGCGGGGGAAACCGGGCAGGTGCAAAGCCTGCTTGAGCACTATCGGCCGATCGACGGCGTCGTCGACGAGATGGTCGATGCCTCGGGCAAGCCTCGTCCACTGTGGAAACAGTTTATCGCCTCATTGCAGGCGCTCGGCCCCGAAAAACTGACACAGCGCTTCGCCCGGGCAGACCAGTATCTGCGCGATGCCGGCGTCTACTACCGTGTCTATGACAATGCCGGCGCCAATGAGCGCGCCTGGCCGCTGGCGCACGTGCCGCTGCTGATCGATGAGAAGGAGTGGTCGGCCATCAGCGCTGGCCTGATCCAGCGGGCGGATCTGTTCGAGCGGATCGCTGCCGATATCTATGGGCCCAACCGGCTGGTGGACGCTGGATTGCTGCCGCCCGGCCTGATCGCAGGCAGCCCGGAGTATCTGCGGCCATTGGCAGGAACGTCGCCGGCCGGGGGACATTTCCTGCATTTCTGCGCTTTCGAACTCGGACGTGGGCCGGATGGACGCTGGTGGGTGCTGGGCGATCGCATGCAGGCGCCGTCTGGCGCCGGCTTCGCGCTGGAAAACCGTGTTGCCACCACACGTGCATTGTCTGAACTTTACGGCGAGCTGCATGTGCATCGGCTGGCCGGATTCTTCCGTCGCTTCCGAGATGCCCTGAATTCGTCGGCAGCAGCCTCGCGTGGCCGTGTAGCCATCCTCACGCCGGGACCGCTCAACGAAACCTACTACGAACACGCCTATATCGCGCGCTATCTCGGCATCATGCTTCTCGAGGGCGAGGATCTCGTCGTCGCCAAGGGGCGCCTGATGGTTCGCACCGTGGCCGGCCTGGTGCCGATCTCGGTGCTGTGGCGTCGCCTCGACGCCGCCTTTGCCGATCCTCTGGAATTGCGGACGGATTCCCAGATCGGTACGCCGGGGCTGGTCGAGGTGGTTCGCCAGGGTGCCGTCACTTCAGTCAACGGTCTGGGGTCGGGATTGCTTGAGACGCGCGCGCTGCTTGCTTTCCTGCCGCGCATCAGCCAGGAATTGTGCCGGGAAGACCTGCTGTTGCCCAGTGTCGCGACCTGGTGGTGCGGGCAGGAAGCCGAACGCAAGCATGTGCTGGCCAATCTCGACCGAACGATCGTGGGGCCGGCGCTGTCGACCCGCCTGGCGTTCGAGGACGATGGGGCGAGCGTTCTGGGTGCTTCGCTGTCTGCAGAGGCGCGGGCGGATCTGGTCGCGCGCATCGAGACCGACGGCAGCGCGTTTGTCGGGCAGGAAGCGGTGACGCTGTCGACGACCCCGGTCTTTGTCGACGGGCGGCTGGAGCCGCGACCGGCCAGCCTTCGTGTCTATCTGGCGCGCACAACGGACGGCTGGACGGTGATGCCCGGCGGGTTCGCGCGTGTCGGCTTCTCACTCGATCCGACGGCGATTGCCATGCAACGAGGTGGCCAGGCGGCCGATGTCTGGGTGGTCAGCGACAGGCCGGTGGAGCGCGAGACACTGTTCCCGCGCGACAGCGAAGGCTTCGACCGCACCGTGCCGGGCAGCCTGCCAAGCCGGGCGGCGGAAAACCTGATGTGGCTCGGACGCTATATAGAGCGCGCCGAAGATACCGCCCGCATCCTGCGCGCCTATCATGTGCGATTGGCCGAGACCTCGGATCCGGCCATGCCGCTGCTATCGGAGCTGCGTGCCTATCTCGATCCGCTTGGCATCGACCTCACCGATCCGGTGCCACCGGGTCTGCTCGACATGATGGATAGCGCCGTCTACAGCGCGGGCCAGGTACGCGACCGGTTCTCGCCAGACGGCTGGCTGGCGTTGAAGGATTTGTCCAAGACGCTGCATCTGTTCGAAACGACGGTGTCACGCGGCGACGATGCCACGCGCGCCATGACGGTGATCCTGCGCAAACTGGCTGGCTTTTCGGGTCTTCTGCACGAGAATATGTACCGCTTCACGGGCTGGCGTTTCCTGGAGATCGGGCGGCGCCTGGAGCGCGGTATCCAGACTGCGCGCATGCTGGCGCGGCTGACGCGCGCTGATGCGCCGGAGGGCGCGCTCGACATGATGCTGGAGATCGGCGACAGCGTGATGACCCATCGCAGACAATATCCGGTGCAGGCGGGACGCAGCACGGTTGTCGATCTGCTGGTGCTGGATCCGCTCAATCCACGATCGATCTTTTTCCAGGTCGAGCGGCTCAAGACGGAAATAGGGCTGCTGCCCGGTGAAAACGGCAGCGGACATCTCTCGCCGGCTGCCAAGGATATCCTCAAGCTCAATACGGCGCTTGCGGTCAAGGAGCCGTCGGACATGACAGCCACGGCGCTCAATGCCCTGGCGGATGAGATTGGCGGGCTCTACAGCAGCCTTGCCAAGGCTTATTTCAGCTGAGGCGCCCCATGCTCTACGACATCCGCCTCAACCTGCACTACGACTATGAGACCGCCGTTGGCGGCGGACGCCACCTAGTGCGGGTGCTGCCGGCCAATCTTGGCGGTGGGCAGCGTGTCGTGGCGGCATCGCTGTCCTTCGCGCCCACGCCGGGCGAACGGTCGGATTTCCATGATTTCTTCGGTTCGAACGTGACCTCGATCGCGTTTCGCGAGGCACACCGGACACTCGACGTACGCATGAGTGCACGCGTTTCCGTCGCGCGGCCGGAAATCGGGCTCGACGTGTCGCCTGACATCGTCGGGCTTGCCCGCGAAATCGCCGCCGTGCGATCGCTCCAGCCTGATTCACCGCATCATTTTCTCGCCCCCACCGATTTTGCGGATCTCGATCCCACCATTACCGCCTATGCCTGTCAGGGCGGCGACGGTTCGGTGGCGGCGATAGCGACGGAGATCTGCAATCGCATCCGGCGCGATTTCACCTATGATGGCGCTGCGACCGACGTGCAGACGCGTGCTTCCGATGCGTTTGCGCTGAAGCGCGGCGTCTGCCAGGACTTCTCGCATGTTATGATTTCCGGCCTGCGCGGGCTGGGCATTCCTGCCGGCTATGTCAGCGGCTTCCTGCGCACCATCCCGCCCGCTGGACAGGAACGGCTGGAAGGTGCGGATGCCATGCACGCGTGGGTTCGGGTATGGTGCGGACGCGAGGCCGGCTGGCAGGAATTCGATCCGACCAATGGCATGCGCGCCTCCAACGACCATATCACGGTCGGTTATGGCCGCGATTACGGCGATGTGGCGCCGATCGTGGGCGTGCTCAAGACCGCCGGCGGGCAGGCCGGCGCACAGGCGGTGGACGTTATTCCCGTGGGCTGAGCCGTCGCTGCGGACATCCAGAGAAATAGCAGATTTTTTATCGACGCGATGTCGGGAAGCGCCTAACTCTTTCGTCCTTGAAGCAATTCCAGGAAAGATGCGTAGCGGCTTTCCGTCCGGTATTGCGTACCGCGTTTCCGTCCAGGACGGAAACGCTCCGGAGACAGAAAGGGCCTTCCATGCTTTACGCCGTTCTTTGTTACGCTTCTGAAGACGTCGTCGGTTCCTGGACCAAGGAACAGGACGATGCCGTCATGGGCAAACTGCTCGACGTCCAGCAAAGATATGCGAATGCCGGCAAACTTGGCCCGGTGGCCCGTCTTCTGCCGACCACGGCAGCAACGACGCTGCGCAAGGTTAAGGGCGAATCCCTTGTCATCGACGGTCCGTTCGCCGAGACAAAGGAGCAATTCCTCGGCTTCTACACCATCGACGTCGAAAATCTCGATGAAGCCCTGCAGTTCGCGCGCGAACTTTCAGAGGTCAATCCAAGCGGCGGTTCCTACGAGATCCGACCTGTTTCCATATTCAGTCCTGCAACGGTAAAATCATGAGCGACCTGTCCTGGATCAGCAATGTCATCAGCGCCGCGCGGCCGCAGGCCATGGGAGCGTTGCTGCGCTACTTCCGTGATCTCGACACGGCGGAAGAAGCATTCCAGGACGCATGCCTGCGCGCCTTGAAGAACTGGCCGCAAAACGGGCCGCCGCGCGATCCCGCCGCCTGGCTGATCTTCGTCGGCCGCAACAGCGGCATCGACGCTGTGCGCAAGAGAAGCAAACAGACGGCGATGCCGGACGAAGACCAGGTGTCGGACCTGGAGGATGCCGAGTCCGACATCGCCGAGCGGCTGGATGGCGCGCATTATCGCGACGACATCCTGCGGCTGCTGTTCATCTGCTGTCATCCTGACCTGCCGCCGACGCAGCAGATCGCGGTGGCGCTGCGCATCGTTTCCGGCCTTTCGGTCAAGCAGATCGCCCGCGCCTTCCTGGTGGGTGAAAGCGCCATGGAGCAGCGCATCACCCGGGCCAAGGCACGCATCGCGGACGCCGGCGTGCCTTTCGAGACGCCGGGAGCGGTCGAGCGGTCGGAACGGCTGGCCGCCGTCATGGCGATGGTCTATCTGGTCTTCAACGAAGGCTATTCCACCAACAGCGGCGAAGCGCAGGCGCGGGAACCCTTGTGCGAGGAGGCGATCCGGCTCGGCCGGCTGTTGCTCAGGCTGTTCCAGACGGAAGCGGAAGTCATGGGGTTGCTGGCCCTGATGCTGTTGCAGCATGCCCGCGCGCCGGCCCGGTTCGACGGCAATGGCGAAATCGTGCTGCTCGAAGAGCAGAACAGGGCGCTGTGGAGCGGCAAGATGATCGAGGAGGGGCTGGCGCTCGTCGACAAGGCTTTGCGCCATCGCAAGCCCGGCCCCTACCAGGTGCAGGCGGCGGTCGCGGCGCTGCATGCCCGCGCAGCCAAGGCCGAAGACACGGACTGGCAGGAGATCGACCTGCTCTACAGCCTGCTTGAACGCATGCAGCCGTCGCCGGTGGTGACGCTGAACCGTGCGGTGGCGGTCTCCAAGGTAAAGGGGCCGGAGGAGGCGCTCGCCATGATCGAACCGCTGGCCGAGCGGCTTTCCGGCTACTTCCATTTCCATGGCCTGAAGGGCGGTCTCCTGATGAAACTCGGCCGCAACGACGAGGCGCGCGTTGCCTTCGACAGAGCGATCGCGCTCGCCAACACGGCTGCCGAGGCAGCACATATTCGCATGCACATCGACCGGCTCAAGGCAGAGGCCGCACAGGGCAAGTCCGAAAAAGCGGGCTAGGCGACCCCCCGCGCATCGCTTTCCTTCTCACTGGATCAATGTCGAGCATTGCCGGCTTGGACCATGCCGGGGTGGCGGATTTGACGCGAAACGGGTAATGCCACGCCAAAGGCCTGCCCGATGAGCGGCGGGGTGGCGGATGGCCATGGCTGTCGCCATATCAGCACAAATTCGAAAGGGAAGACGATGACGCTCTCGAAAGAAACTGCGGAGTTGCTTGGGAAGCTTGGTGTTGCGCGGGACGTGCTTTCGGGCGGTGATCTTGTTGTGCGCAGCCCGGTGACGGGTGAGCAGCTGGCGGCGCTGAAGACTGTCTCGGCAGCCGAGGCCGGCAAGACGATCGATGCCGCCCATGAAGCCTTCAAGGCCTGGCGCCTGGTGCCGGGTCCCAGGCGTGGCGAACTGGTGCGCCTGCTGGGCGAGGAACTGCGTGCCCACAAGGCCGAGCTCGGCCGCCTGGTGTCGATCGAGGTCGGCAAGATTCCCTCGGAAGGGCTCGGCGAAGTCCAGGAGATGATCGACATCTGCGATTTCGCCGTCGGTCTGTCGCGTCAGTTGTATGGTCTTACCATCGCCACCGAACGCCCCGGCCATCGCATGATGGAAACCTGGCATCCG
>NZ_JBHYIM010000021.1:0-72410 GCF_042739655.1 Mesorhizobium sp. NPDC059025
ACTAAGCGCCTGCAAATCAGTAAGGGTGGAAACACTCGCAACCTGGGGCATGCCTGTTCTCCATTGGAGTCGGATTATCGGGGGATCGAAGTCGAAAGATTACTAAGAGGCGCACTGGGCTGGTCTATTTGGCAGCTTTCGGCCTATGGAAGGCCGACGAATGGGTGTGGGGACTGCTTCAGTTGATCAGCTAGTCAACGAGCCCAGATCTCGCAATAGATGAAAACCGCGCTAACTGTAGTCTTGGATCGCGATCTGGATATGAGTCGACTGAAGCCCTCAGCTTTCGCTTTTTGTCGATGTTCTTCCACCTTTCCGGTGGAACCGACGATCAGTTTCCATTCAGGAGCGGTGCCGTTTGGAGCTTTTCTCCAATTCGTAAGGTCGACGTCTATTTGCGACAGAGGAGACGGCCGGCACGCCACCGTATGAGGCATGTAGCCTAGGCGAGTACGACCATCGATCGCTTGTTGCGCTTGCTGCACGCTTGTGCACCCCGCGACTACTGTCGCCCCTAGCACCGCCAAGAACTGAATCTTGATCCGCATTTCTTTCCCCCGCCCAGACTGATCGCCGAAATACCACAAGCAGATATCGTCGAACTAGCCGCCCTTGGCCTTGGCGTAGGCGTTCGGCGCCGCTGACGGCTTATCGGCAAGTAGATTGGAATAGATGGCGCGCCGCATTTGTCGTAGGCTGGGACTCGTTCCTTCAGCGCGCAGCCCTTGCGCCCGACAATCTCAGTAAGCAGGACCGACAACGGACGATCGCCGCCTACCTCCAGCATCTCGAGCTTATCGTATTGCGCATGGATGTCGCATTTAATGGCGATGATGGTCTGCCGGCAGAAACCGCCGGTCGACAAGGAGCAGCGCGACGTGTGGCTCGGCCACGACGAGAAGCGCACGGCCAATGCCTATGAAGCATTGGATCCGGAACACCTGGCAGACTGCATGCAAGCGACCGAAAGGTCGTTGCAGAACTGCAAAAACACACCAAACGCGCCCTGTTTGACTGCAAGTCGCGACTTCAAGGTGGTTGTGGGAGGGAAGGCTTGAAACTGAAAGCCTTGGAAAGGAAGGGTTCGAATGGTGGGCGTGACAGGGATTGAACCTGTGACCCCTACGATGTCAACGTAGTGCTCTCCCGCTGAGCTACACGCCCATCCGACGCCGCGCATACACCACTTTTGTTTCGGCGCGTCAATAGCGAGAAACACCGAAAGAAAGCCGACATCCAAAATGTCGCGATGGCACTGATCCCTAGACAGAATATCGGCTGCCCTGGCGGTCGAATTCCTTCGTTGGCAGGGTGATCGGGAGACAATCCCAACCGGACTGGAGCCGAATCGACCACAATCATGCACAGGCGCACACAGACTTGCGCCTCCAAAATGGCCGCGATGTGTGTTGCGGTCGTGCCGGCCGCTCAGGCGGCGTGCAGCATCTTCTCGACTTCGTTGACGAGGTCGCGCAAGTGGAATGGCTTGGACAGCACCTTGGCGTCGCGTGGCGCCTTCGAATCGGGGTTCAGCGCGACAGCGGCGAATCCTGTGATGAACATCACCTTGAGATCCGGATCGATTTCCGTAGCCCGACGGGCGAGTTCGATGCCGTCCATCTCGGGCATGACGATGTCGGTCAACAGCAGCGAGAACGGCTCTTCACGCAGCCGCTCATAGGCGCTGGCGCCATTGTCGAAATCACTGACCTGGTAGCCCGCGCGCTCAAGCGCCTTGACCAGGAACCGGCGCATATCGTCGTCGTCTTCCGCCAGCAGAATGCGTGCCATTCTCGTCCCGTCCGAATCATCCCCCGAGATTGTGGAGGAACAATCCCGTTAACCATCACGTATATGGAATCGCGAGGGTAAACATCAAGTGAATGATGGGTGTCTATCCCTTGCGTTAAGCCGCCGAAACGCTGGACACGGCCCAAACACGGTGGCACGGTGGGGCCATGAGAGACGCGTTGCGATGGGTTCCTGAAATTTGACGTCGCCAGTCGAGGATTTTGCGGCCGTCCCGCCCTTCGAAGTCCGCTCGGGCGCAGAGCAGCGTGTTCCTTTCGTCTTTAATTCCCCGCACAGCGGCCGCCACTATCCCGATCGGTTCCTGGCGATGGCCAAGCTCGACCGAAGCACCATCCGCCGTTCCGAGGATTGTTATGTGGATGAACTGTTCGGTGCGGCGATCATGCTCGGCGCACCGATGCTGGCCGCCAATTTCCCGCGAGCCTATCTCGATGTGAACCGAGAGCCGTGGGAACTCGACCCACGCATGTTCGTCGAACCGGTGCCGCCTTATTGCAACATCCGCTCGGCACGCGTGGCTGGCGGGCTCGGCACCGTGCCGCGGCTGGTGGGGGAGGGCCTGGATATCTATGCCGCGCGGTTGCCGATCGCCGAGGCCTTCCAGCGCATCGAGCTGATCTACAAGCCCTATCACGAGGCGCTGAAACGGTTGATTGCCGGCACGCATGCCCGTTTTGGCTACGCGGTGCTGATCGATTGCCATTCGATGCCGGCCAGCGTGCGCACCAGCGACCAGGGCGTGCGCCCCGATTTCATCATCGGCGACCGTTTCGGCACGTCCGCTTCGGCGATGCTGACGCACGAGGCGATCTCGCTTCTCAGCGGCATGGGTTACACGGTCGCCTACAACAAACCTTATGCTGGCGGCTTCATCACCGAGCATTATGGCCGGCCGGTGCGCAATCTGCATGCGCTGCAGATCGAGGTGAACCGCGGACTCTACATGAATGAACGCACCTTCCAGAAGTCCGTTGGGTTCGATCCCCTGGCGCAGGATCTGGCGCGCTTCACGGCGGACCTGATGGCGGTACCGGATCACCACTTCCTTGATCTGCCGGAAGCGGCTGAATAGGGAATGGTGATGTATCGGTAGTGAGATGGTGAATGGTGTGACGACACAGTCTTGCCACCGCTCGCCATTTCGCTGCCCACGACCTCACTGCCCCATAAAAAAGGACCGCATCGTTGACACGACGCGGTCGAAGTCTAGGGAGGAAACGCCCAAGATGGGCATGGACAGGAGAACCTGTCCGCCTTCGAGGTTATTGTGCATTGCACAAAAGTCAATCTGATAATTAATTCAAAATGAAATAGGAAAGGATCGCCGCCCCGTGCGCGTGACATTCCCGCAACGCTTTTGTTAAGTACGCGCCAGGCACATAATCCGGCCCGGCAATTCCAGGAGAGGCACTTTGAACATTTCCCCCGACTTCATGCGGCGGATCGCCGGCGCAGCCGCGGCCGAGACCTTACCGCGCTTTCGCAGTCAGGGCGCCGTGGTCAACAAGCTCTCCGGCGGCTTCGATCCTGTCACAGAGGCTGATCGGGAGGCGGAGCGAGCGATCCGCGCGCTGATCGGCGCAGAGTTTCCGGATCACGGCATCCTTGGTGAGGAGCACGGCAGCGAGAACCTTGCCAGCCGGCATGTATGGGTGATCGATCCGATCGACGGTACCCGCGCTTTCATTTCCGGCCTTCCTGTATGGGGCACGCTGGTGGGGCTGACGGTCGACGGTGACGCGGTAGCCGGGCTGATGTCGCAGCCTTTCACCGGCGAATTGTTCTACGCCAATGCCGATGGCGCTTTCTATGAAGGGCCCGGCGGTCCGCGCAAGCTGGCGGCGCGCAAGACGACGAAACTGGAAGACGCGACGCTGTTCACCACCACCCCGGGGCTTTTCAAGGGCGAAGCGCGCAGCCGTTTCGACCATTTCGAGACCAAGGTGCAGTTGTCGCGTTACGGTACCGACTGCTACGCCTTCGCGATGGTGGCAGCGGGTACGGTCGACATCGTCGCCGATCCGGGGTTGAAGCCCTATGACATCGTGGCCCTGATCCCGATCATCGAGAAAGCAGGCGGCGTCATCACCACTTTCGATGGGCGACCGGCCGAGAATGGCGGCGATATCCTGGCGGCTGTAACGCCCGAACTGCATGAGGCTGCCATGGCGGCGCTGCGGGGCTGAGCGACGGATTCGTCGCGGTTTTCGAAGGTCTGACGGACTTTCAAAAGCCTCGAATTGACAGCCGAGGCCCTGCGCAGTTGATCAGAAGCCGTCGCAATCCTCGGCCAGGCGCTTCTGGTGGGCGTTGACGATCTTGCCGTCGGCGATGCGGTAGGTTTCCTGGTTGAGCGTGAGGCCTGGCTGGAAATCATAGCAGACGATCATCGTGATCGAGGTTTCGTCTTTTTCCTGCAGCCTGTGGCGTATCTCGGCGTTGGCCAGCACATCCTGAGACTGCTCCATATAGGCGATGAATTCCTCACGGCTCTGCGACTTGCCTGAGGCCTCCGTGTGAAAGACCGCGTTTGGCGCAATCAGGCCGGCAAGACCGGCAACGTCGGATTCCGAGAGACGTCGATACCATTCCCGCACCACGCGTTCCGGTTCATCGGCCTGCGCAGGGGCTGCCAAGGCACCGGCGAACAGCGAGCCAGCCAACACGACAAACTTCAGGGTGCGGGGCATCTTCGTCCTGTCTCGTGTTCCGTGTTTCAACCCGACGCTGCCTCTGGCTGCATCGCGCTGCCCGGTATGAAGGCGTCGAAAGCCGCCAGGAACTGCTCGCGGTAATAATCCTTCTCTTGCAGGATTTCGTGCTTGGCGCCGTCGATCATAACGAAGGAACCGAGCCGGACGTGGCGGGCGAAATGCTCGACCGCGCGGGTCGAGACGACGCGATCACTGCCGGCGCCGATGATCAAAGTCGGGATCTTCATCGCTGCCATGAATTCGGGGTCGCGCACGGTTTCCGCGGCGGCTGCGGCGGCGCGCAGCCAGCGAACCGTGGGACCACCCAGCGCCAGCTGCGGATAGGCCTGATACAGCCCGGTGTTGCGACGATAGCGCTCGGGATCGCTGGTCAGCAGATTGCGTTCGAATGGCGTCGGCAAGGCCTTGCGTGGTCCCCAGGCGGCGTAGAGCCGGCCAAGACCCAGACAAGTCAGGACACTGCCGAGGCGGCGCACGGTCGTCATCGAGACCCGCTGATCGGGCAGATCGAGAAATGGCGCGATCAACACCATGCGCTGCACACGGTTGACCATGTTGGCGCTGGCAAGCAACGCCACGAGAGCGCCGGCAGAATGCGCGAGGATGTAGTACGGTCCGCGGCAGTCGGGCAGGACCACTTCCGTGAACAGTTGCTCCAGATCCCTGGCATAGTCCTGAAAGCTTTTCACATAGCCGCGCTGCGGGTTCTTGAGCAGCCGGTCGGAGGCGCCCTGGCCGCGCCAGTCGAGCATAGCCACCCCGAAACCGCGGTCGGTCAGGTTCCGCACGGTCTCGAAATACTTCTCGATGCATTCGTTGCGACCTGGCAGGACCACCACCGTGCCTTTCAGCGGCCTGCCGGTGGCGGCAAACCTGGCGAAGCGGATCTGCTTGCGGTCGCGCGTGGTGAGGAAGCCGGAAAAGGCGTTTTCCGGGACGGGATTGCCGTCAAGTTCGTAGAAGAGATCCGTCATCGGGCGCTTCGAGTGTTCGCACCCGCGGGCGGGCCAACCATCAGGTGATAGAGGCTATCCGCTAAAATGCAAAGCAAATCCGGTGATGCGCCAGACCGCCAAAACGTCTGAAGCCGGAAGCGCGTGACGCAGCGCTTCCGGCTCCTGTCGACCCGGGAGGAAGGGACGTTGCACCCGGCTCGGCTTCGTCGCGGCGCTATTTCGCCGCTGATTTCGATGTTGGAATGAAGGTAGCGCCGGCCGTCTGAACGGCGGCAGAAGAGGTGGTTCATCTGCCGTTCATCTCAAACTAGCGCCTGGAACCTTGGTCGAATGCCTTGAAACCGCTTTCCGGCACCCCCAGATGTCCGTTGCGGCCGCCGATGTCGGGGTCGCTGGTTCATTGGAAACGCCTCCAGGGTTTCGCCTGAACCATCACGCAAACCATGTTGCTCAACAGGAGAACACACCATGCGTCATGTCGATTTTTCCCCGCTTTATCGCTCGACCGTCGGTTTTGACCGTCTGTTCACGATGCTGGATTCACTGGCTCAGCCTGAAGGCGGCCAGAGCTATCCGCCCTACAACATCGAGCGCACCGGCGAGGATTCCTACCGGATTTCCATGGCCGTCGCCGGTTTCTCGGATGACGAGATTTCGATCGAGGCCCACCGCAATGTGCTGACCATCAAGGGTGAGCGCAAGGACGAAGCCGATGGCGAAGGCTCGGAAGTGCTTTATCGCGGCATCGCCGCTCGCGCCTTCGAGCGCCGCTTCCAGCTGGCCGACCATGTCGACGTCGTCGGTGCTGCGCTCAAGAACGGCCTGCTTCACATCGACCTGAAGCGCAACATCCCCGAAGAGCTGAAGCCCCGCAAGATCGCGATTTCGGCTGCTCCGGCCAAGACCAAGCAGATCGAAGCCAAAGCGGCCAACTAAGTCGCCGGTTTCGGTAGATCTCCCTCCCGAGATGAAAGCGGCGCCTTGCGGCGCCGCTTTTTGTTGTGATCTGGGATGCCTGGGAGCCTACATGCCGCTTTTGCGATTGAGCGCGATGGCCCCGCAAATGATGGCGAGCGCGGCAAGCCCGCAGGCAGCAGCGAGATAACTCTCCTGAAAGCCGACGGCCTCGATCAGAGGCTGGCTGACGAGTGGCGAGGTGAAGTGGCCGATGAACATCGACGCTGTCGCCATGCCGGCCAGGCGCCCGCGAGTGGCCGAGCTGGCCTGCGTGATGATGCCGGACATCAGGTTGGGTATGGTGAGACCGAGACCCGCGCCGGCAATCGCCATCGCAAGCAGCACCGACGGCATCGTCGTTGAGAAGGCCACCAACACAAATCCCAGGGTCATCAGGCAAAGGCCCATGACGAAAATCGCCGGCACGGAAAGCCTGGCGCGCAGTCGGCCGTAGGCAAGTGCGGAACCCGCCATAACCAGATTGTGCAGACCGAGCGCAAAGCCGGCATTGCTTGCGGCACCGATACCGATCGCGCGCAGGTAGAAAGGCAACTGCGACGGGATGAAATAGAAGATCATGTTGACGAGGAAGGCGAGCACGCACAGGGCCGCGACCGGCAGCCAGCGAACCGCGTGTTCGGAGGGAGTGCCGATGGCCTGTCGACCGTCGGGCGTCGACCTCCCTGGTTCCGTCAGGAAAGCGATTGCGGCGGGGATGATGGCGAAAGCCACGGCATAGATCGCGAAAGGGGCACGCCAGTGATAATCGGCGAGAAGACCGCCCGCGGCGACGAAAACAACACCGCCTATGCCGGTGAAGGCCTGCTGCAATCCCAGATAACGCTCGCGCTCGCTGCCGCTGAAATAGTCGCCGACGAGCGCGGTGGTCAGCGTCATGATGCCGCCGATCGCGATGCCGAGCGCGGCGCGACCGGCAAGCAGCGCTGGCAGGCTGTCGATGAACAGGCCCGAAATACCGGAGAGTCCATAGAGCAGGATCGAGCCGATCAGCAGGCGCAGCCTTCCGTAGCGATCAGCGAGACCGCCGATTAGCGGCGCGCAGAACGCAACGAACAGGGCCGGCAGCGTCAGCACCATGCGGCTGAGCAGCTTGACACCGTCGACATCGGCAAAGTGCGCCTCGAGGGCCGGCAACGAGGGTGAGATCGTGGTGCCGGCCATGATCGTCAGGGTCGCGACCGTGAGCAGCGTTATCTTGCAGCCAATAACCGATCGCGCGCCCGTCGCCGGGACTATCGATTGCACCATTGTCATGCCTCGTCTCCATGCTTCTGGGCTGGCCCCCGTCCTTCATGGCGAGCGGTTGCTTCCCTATGACGTGTCCGGAACGCCGCGCTGTGGCCATTCGGACCGATCGGGCAGGGGTTTACAAGTTCAAGTGAACTTGAGGTCAAGAGGCTTCGAACGAATTCTGCCGGACCGGTTTCAGTTCCTGCCGGGAAGTTATGAAGCGAGGGTCAGGTCCTTTGCAGCGCGAGGTGCGCGCCCAGCCCGACCAGCAGCGCGCCGCCGGCGCGGCGCATCAGCCGCTGGGCGCCGCTGGAGCGTTTCAGACGCGTGACGATGACGCCGGCGAGCAGGACGCAGACGATGTCGGCGGAGGAAAAGATCAGGTTGGCGAGGCTGCCGAGGATCAGGAATTGCGCCCAGACCGGGAACGATGCCGAGGGATCGATGAATTGTGGCAGAAAGGCCAGGAAGAACAACGCCGTTTTCGGGTTGAGCACCTCGACGGTGATGCTCTCCACGAAAGCGCGGCGGCCCGATTTCGCACCAATGGCATGGGGGTTGATTTCACCGCCGTCCGACTTTGCGCGAAACATCGAGATGCCAAGCCAGACCAGATAGGCAGCACCTGCGAGCTTCACCAGCAGATAAAGAACGGGGACAGCGTGAAAGAGCACCGAGAGCCCCGCGGCTGCGGCGACCACATGCACCGTGCAGCCAAGATGGATGCCGGCTGCTGCCATGAAACCCGACCAGCGACCGCGCGCGATGGTCTGCGCCGTCGCGTACAGCATGGCAGGGCCTGGGATATAGGCGAAAACCGACGTCGTGATGAAAAAGGCGATGAGGAGCTCGGTGGAGGGCATGGGTTTTTCTCTGAAGCCGTCAGCTGACCGATTTTACACAAAACTCTGCCCGGGCCCATCATGGCAGATGAATTTCCGCCTTCATGAAGGTCACGGCCTTGCCGGTGATCAGCACACGATCGCCAGCGAGTTCACACAGGAGATGGCCGCCGCGTGCCGAAGCCTGGAACGCCGACAAACGAGTCTTGCCAAGCTTGCCTGCCCAGTGAGGAACAAGTGTCGCGTGGATCGAGCCGGTCACGGGGTCTTCCGGAATGCCGGCACCCGGCGCGAAATAGCGCGAAACGAAGTCGTAGGTGTTGCCCTTGCCGGTGATAACCAGCCCCTGCAGCTTCAAGGTCGCGATTTTCGCCAGATCCGGCGTGAAGGCGCGGACGGCCGCCTCGTCAGGCAGTTCGACGAAGATGTTCTCGAAATTGCGGAAGGCGTGGTGGTCGATATCGGCGAACAGTTCGTCGATCGGCGCTGGCAGGTCCGGCAGTGTTTCCGGGGGAAAGCTCGGCAGGTCCATGCGATAGCCGTCATCGACACGGGCAACACGCAGTTCGCCGACGCGCGTGGAGAACGTCATTTCGCCAACCGTGCCGTGATGCGCGGCAAGTACATGCGCGGTCGCCAGCGTGGCATGCCCACAGAACTCGACCTCATGCACCGGCGTGAACCAGCGCAGGTCCCAGCCCTTGCCGTTCGGTCGGGCAAAAGCGGTTTCGGCCAGATTGTTCTCGGCAGCGATGGACTGCATGGTCTCTGCAGCCAGCCAGTCGTCGAGAACAAGCACGGCGGCCGGATTGCCACCGAAGATCCGATCCGAGAAAGCGTCGACCTGATACATCACCGTCATGGCAGTTGCTTTCACTGCGTTTCAAGCCTTGAGTTGTTCGGCGAAGCGGTCGACATCCTTTTCGGTGGTGGCGAAGCTGGTCACGAACCGGTAGAGCGCTTCATTCTCGGCGATGTGACCGTCGAACCCATGCGGTTTGTGCCAGTCGTAGAACGCAGCTCCTGAAGCCAGAAGCCGCTCGGCCTTCTTCTTGTCGAGAATCGCGAAGACCTCGTTGGCCTGCGGCAGCCAGGCCAGCTTGGAGTTTTCGTCATCCTCGATCGCCGCTGCCAGGCGCCCGGCCATGGCGTTGGCGTGGTGCGCGGTTTCCATCCACAGTCCGTCCTTGAAATAGGCATCGAACTGGGCGGCGATGAAGCGCGATTTCGAGAACAGCTGCGCAGCACGCTTGCGCAGGAAAGCGAGCTCCTTGGCGCGATCGAGATCGAACAGCACGATCGCTTCCGCACACCAGCAGCCATTCTTGGTTCCGCCGAAGGACAGGATGTCGATGCCGCGCTTCCAGGTCATTTCGGCGGGGCTCGCCTCCAGCGAAGCGAGCGCGTTGGCAAAACGGGCGCCGTCCATATGCAGCGGCAGGCCGTAGCGGCTGGCGATCCTGGAAATGGCCTCGATATCCTCCAGTCCGTAGACCGTACCTGTTTCGGTCGACTGCGTGATGGAGATCGCCATCGGCCTGCCGGCATGAACGTTTTCTCCGGCAAAACGCTGGATCGCCTGCTCCAGGGCCGCCGGGTCGATGCGGCCAAGCGCACCGTCGACAGGCCGCAACCGCGAGCCGCCGGTGAAGTATTCCGGCGCACCGCATTCGTCTTCGACGATGTGCGATTCGCGATGGCAGAAGGTGATGCCGCCGGGTTTGTTGTAGGCGGTGAGCGAAAGCGAGTTGGCGGCGGTGCCGGTGGCCACGAAGAAGACCGCGACTTCGCGTTCGAAAATCTCGCTGAAGCGCTGAGCGACTGCCTTGTCGAGATCGCTGTCGCCATAGGCCGCAGCAAAGCCGGTGTTGTTCGCATTGAGTGCGGCGGCGACCTTGGGATGGGCACCGGCCCAGTTGTCGGAGGCAAAAAACATGCTTCGAGGCCTATTTCCTGGCAATTCGGGGAAGGCGCGAACCATGACGGCATTCCGAGCCACTCTGCAAGGTCCAGCACTGGCCGGATGTTTGGAGCCAGAGCTCGTTCGAGCGCTGCGCGTCCTCCTGGACGCGCGCTCTAACACCTTGATCGGGCGTATGATCCTTTCCGAAAACCGATTCCGAGTTTCGGGGTGATAGGCTATGCTGTCCGGCCAGAAAGTTTCTGTGGCGGCGGATCGCGCGTAATTTTCTTTCGCCAATCGGCTGAAAAATTTCCGAATCGGTCTTGTGTGGTGTCGGGATTTCTGTCATAGAAATTTAGGACAGCATTGCTGTCTTATTTACCGGTACCAACCAGGCTGGATTGGCGTAAGATAAGCGCCTGTCCGGCTGCCGCCACGAGTGGCGTGCGATGACAGGCCGAACCGCGGCCGGACGATACCCGGCATGGTTCGCCAGGATTTCGCGACAGGTGCGAGAAGTGTGGAGAGGGAAGTGTCAAGCTTCCCATGGAGAAGCAGCGCCCGAGTGGCGCAGAACAGAGGATAGGACGATGACGGAAGTGACGCCATCTGTGACGACGGTATTTGCCCCGGTTGCACAGACGAAAGCGGCCACCGTCAAAACCGCTCTGCGAACCACCACAAATCCGACTGCCGGACTGTTCGACCGATCGCCTTCGGCCCAGGGCATGTATGATCCGCGCAACGAGCATGACGCCTGCGGCGTCGGCTTCATCGCCCAGATGAAGGGCGTGAAGTCGCACCAGATCGTCAAGGACGGCCTGCTCATGCTGGAGAACCTCACCCATCGCGGCGCGGTGGGGGCGGATCCGTTGATGGGCGATGGTGCCGGCGTTCTCGTGCAGATCCCCGACCGTTTCTTCCGCGAGGAAATGGCCAAGCAGGACATCGAACTGCCGCCGGCCGGCCAGTATGGCGTTGGCCACTGGTTCATGCCGCGAGACCCCGAACTGCGCGCCCATGTCGACGCGATCATCACCGAGTCGGCGCAGTCGGAAGGCCTGCCGCTCATCGGCTTCCGCGACGTTCCGGTCGACAATTCCTCCTTGTCCAAGGCGCCCGATATCGCGGCCGCCGAGCCGTTCCATCGCCAGGTGTTCATCGGCCGCACGCCCGACATTGACAATGACGAGGAATACGAGGCGCGCCTCTATCTCCTGCGCAAGGTGATTTCGGGCCGCATCTATGCCGAGCACAACAACAAGGACATCGGCTCGTACTGCGTGTCGCTGTCGGCGCGCACCATCGTCTACAAGGGCATGTTCCTGGCCTACCAGGTCGGCGCCTACTACAAGGATCTGTCCGATCCGCGCTTCGAGACCGCGTTGATCCTGGTCCACCAGCGCTTTTCGACCAACACCTTCCCGTCATGGAAGCTGGCGCATCCTTACCGCATGGTCGCCCACAACGGCGAGATCAACACCGTGCGCGGCAACAACAACTGGATGGCGGCGCGCCAGGCCTCGGTCGATTCCGAGCTGTTCGGCAACAACATCTCCAAGCTGTGGCCGATCTCCTATGAAGGACAGTCGGACACGGCCTGTTTCGACAATGCGCTCGAGTTCCTGTTCCAGGGTGGCTACACGCTGGCGCATTCGATGATGATGCTGATCCCGGAAGCCTGGGCCGGCAACAAGTCGATGGATGCCGACCGCAAGGCTTTCTACGAATATCATGCGGCGCTGATGGAGCCGTGGGATGGCCCCGCCGCCGTCTGCTTCACCGACGGACGCCAGATCGGCGCGACGCTGGACCGCAACGGCCTGAGGCCGGCGCGCTACATCGTCACCGACGACGACCGTGTCATCCTGGCCTCCGAGGCCGGCGTGCTGCCGGTCGAGGAAAAGCACATCGTGCGCAAGTGGCGCCTGCAGCCCGGCAAGATGCTGCTCATCGACCTGGTCGAGGGCCGCATCATCTCGGATGAGGAGATCAAGAAGGAGATCGCCGCACAGCATCCTTACAAGGATTGGCTGAAGCGCACCCAACTGGTGCTGGAAGATCTGAATCCGGTGGAGCCGCGCGCGCTGCGCAAGGACGTGACCCTGCTCGATCGCCAGCAATCCTTCGGCTACAGCCAGGAAGACCTGAAGCTGCTGATGGCGCCAATGGCCGTCACCGGCCAGGAAGCGGTTGGCTCGATGGGCACCGACACGCCGATTTCGGCGATGTCGGACAAGTCGAAGCTGCTCTACACCTATTTCAAGCAGAACTTCGCCCAAGTCACCAATCCGCCGATCGACCCGATCCGCGAGGAACTGGTGATGAGCCTGGTGTCCTTCATCGGACCGCGGCCGAACATTTTCGACCTGGTCGGTTCCTCCCGCAAGAAGCGGCTGGAAGTACGCCAGCCGATCCTGACCAACGGCGATCTGGAGAAGATTCGTTCCATCGGCCATACCGAGGACCGTTTCGACACCAAGACCATCGACGTCACCTATTCGATCACCGAAGGAGCCGCGGGCATGGCGGGCGCGGTCGAGCGCCTGTGTGATCGCGCCGAAGCGGCGGTTGCCGGTGGCTACAACATCATCATCCTGTCCGACCGCCAGGTCGGCCCGGATCGCATCGCCATTCCGGCGCTGCTGGCGACGGCCGCCGTGCACCATCACCTGATCCGCAAGGGGCTGCGTACCTCGGTCGGTCTGGTCGTGGAATCGGGCGAGCCGCGCGAAGTGCACCACTTCTGCTGTCTCGCCGGCTACGGCGCCGAAGCGATCAACCCGTATCTCGCCTTCGATACATTGCTCGACATGCACAAGAAGGGCGAGATGCCGGAAGAGGTCGATGCCTCGGAAGTCGTGTCGCGCTACATCAAGTCGATCGGCAAGGGCATCCTCAAGGTGATGTCCAAGATGGGCATATCGACCTACCAGTCCTATTGCGGCGCGCAGATCTTCGACGCCGTCGGCCTGAAGGGCGATTTCATCGAGAAGTACTTCACCGGTACAGCGACCCTTATCGAAGGCGTCGGGCTCGACGAAGTTTCGGAAGAGACGGTGGCACGCCATGGTGATGCCTTCGGCGATGATCCCGTGCTGCGCACCACCCTGCAGGTTGGTGGCGAGTACATGTACCGCATGCGCGGCGAGGCCCACATGTGGACGCCTGACGCCGTGGCCACGCTGCAGCATGCCGTACGCAAGGGCTCATGGTCGACCTTCAAGGAATTCTCGCAGCAGATCGACAGCGAGACGGCACGTGCTCAGCAGATCCGTGGCCTTTTCCGCGTCAAGCTCGCTGAAGAGACCGGCCGCAAGAAGGTTGCCCTGGAAGAGGTGATGCCGGCGGCCGAGATCGTGAAGCGTTTCTCGACGGGCGCGATGTCTTTCGGCTCGATCTCGAGGGAAGCCCACACCACGCTGGCAATCGCCATGAACACGATCGGTGGCAAGTCGAACACGGGTGAAGGCGGCGAGGAGCCGGACCGCTATCTGCCGTTGCCGGGTGGCGGCCGCAATCTCGAACGTTCGGCCATCAAGCAGGTGGCGTCGGGCCGCTTCGGCGTGAGCGCCGAATATCTCGTCAACGCCGATATGATGCAGATCAAGGTGGCGCAGGGCGCCAAGCCCGGCGAAGGTGGCCAGCTGCCCGGCCATAAGGTTGACGCCACCATCGCCAAGGTTCGCCATTCGACGCCGGGCGTCGGCCTGATCTCGCCGCCACCGCATCACGACATCTATTCGATCGAAGACCTGGCACAGCTGATCTACGACCTGAAGAACGTCAACCCGGCCGCTGACGTGTCGGTGAAGCTGGTGTCGGAGGTGGGTGTCGGTACGGTTGCCGCGGGCGTCGCCAAGGCACGCGCCGACCACATCACCATCTCCGGCTATGACGGTGGTACCGGGGCCTCGCCGCTGACCTCGCTCAAGCACGCGGGTTCGCCTTGGGAAATGGGGCTGGCCGAGACGCACCAGACACTGGTGCTGAACGGCCTGCGTTCGAGGGTGGCGCTGCAGGTCGATGGTGGCCTTCGCACCGGTCGCGACGTCATCGTCGGCGCGCTGCTTGGCGCCGACGAATTCGGCTTCTCGACCGCACCGCTGATCGCTGCCGGCTGCATCATGATGCGCAAATGCCACCTCAACACCTGCCCGGTTGGCGTCGCCACCCAGGATCCGGTGCTGCGCAAGCGCTTCAAGGGCACGCCCGAACACGTCATCAACTACTTCTTCTACGTGGCGGAAGAGGTGCGCGAGCTGCTGGCTGAAATGGGTTACACCCATCTCGACCAGATCATCGGCGACACCGATCTTCTGGAAAAGCGTGAGGTCATCAATCACTGGAAGGCACGTGGCCTGGACTTCTCGAAGATGTTCTACAAGCCCGAGGCGCCGCGCGAGGCCGTGCACTGGACCGAGCGCCAGAAACACCCGATCGACGA
Organism: Mesorhizobium sp. NPDC059025; assembly: GCF_042739655.1. Taxonomy (NCBI): domain Bacteria; kingdom Pseudomonadati; phylum Pseudomonadota; class Alphaproteobacteria; order Hyphomicrobiales; family Phyllobacteriaceae; genus Mesorhizobium; species Mesorhizobium sp. NPDC059025. The sequence goes on from NZ_JBHYIM010000021.1 coordinate 14,883, forward strand.
CGTGCTCGACCGCCAGATGATCGAACAGGCCAAGCCCGCTCTCGAGGCACGCCAACCCGTCGAGATCGCGCTGCCGATCCGCAATGTCGACCGCTCCGCCGGCGCCATGCTGTCGGGCGAGGTCGCCAAGCGTTTCAGGCACAAGGGCCTGCGCGAGGACACCATCAAGGTGACGCTGACCGGCACCGCCGGCCAGTCCTTCGGCGCCTTCCTGGCGCGCGGCGTGTCGTTCGAACTGATCGGCGCCGGCAACGACTATGTCGCCAAGGGCCTGTCTGGCGGCCGCATCGTCATCCGTCCGCCGGAAGACGCCAAGATCGTCGCCGAGGATTCGATCATCGTCGGCAACACCGTGCTCTACGGCGCCATCGAGGGTGAATGCTACTTCCGTGGCGTGGCCGGCGAACGTTTCGCCGTGCGCAACTCCGGCGCGGTAACAGTCGTCGAAGGCGTGGGCGATCACGGTTGCGAATACATGACCGGCGGCGTCGTCGTTGTCATCGGCAAGACCGGTCGCAATTTCGCGGCCGGTATGTCGGGTGGCGTCGCCTATGTGCTGGATGAAGAGGGCGATTTCGCGCTTCGCTGCAACATGGCCATGGTCGAGCTCGAGCCGGTCCCGGAAGAGGACGACCTGATGGAAAAACTGCTCCATCACGGCGGCGACATCGACCACAAGGGCCGCGTCGACGTGTCCGGCGACATGACCAGCCACGACGAGGAGCGCCTCTATCAGCTGATCTCGAACCATGTGCACTTCACGGGTTCGACGCGGGGCAAGGAGATCCTCGACAACTGGGCGAGCTTCCGGCCGAAATTCCGGAAGGTCATGCCGGTCGAATATCGTCGCGCGCTGCAGGAGATGGAGCGCGCCCGCATGAGCGTGGCGGCCGAATAGGCATCCGGTGAGCCGGGGAGCAGGCGCTTCCCGGCGCCCGTCACACGATACAGCCAATCATTGACCCGATCCCGCGGTTGCGCTTGCGGCCGGATGAGGATAACGGGTGCGGCGGTAACCCCGCCACGTGCTCTACAGGAACCGAGACATGGGCAAGGTAACAGGTTTTCTCGAGATCGATCGGCAGGTGCACAAGTACCAGCCGGCATCCGACCGTATCCGGCATTTTCGCGAATTCACGCTGCCGATGTCGCAGCCCGAGGTCGAGAAGCAGGCCGCGCGCTGCATGGACTGCGGCATTCCCTTCTGCCACGGCCCGACGGGCTGTCCGATCCACAACCAGATCCCTGACTGGAACGACCTCGTCTACAATGGCGACTGGGATGCTGCGATCCGCAACCTGCATTCGACCAACAATTTCCCGGAATTCACCGGCCGCATCTGCCCGGCGCCGTGCGAGGAAGCCTGCACGCTGAACCTGGAAGACATTCCGGTCGCCATCAAGACGGTGGAGCAGGCGCTGGCCGACAAGGCCTACGAGACCGGCTTCGTACGCCCTTATCCGCCGGAAAAGAAGACCGGCAAGAAGGTTGCCGTCATCGGGTCGGGCCCGGCTGGCATGGCCGCGGCGCAGCAGCTTGGCCGAGCCGGCCATGACGTGCATGTCTTCGAGCGCGAGAGCCGTCCCGGCGGCCTGCTCCGTTTCGGCATTCCCGACTTCAAGATGGAAAAGCATTACATCGACCGCCGCGTCGAACAGATGGTCGGCGAGGGCGTGACGTTCCATTGCGGCGTCAATGTCGGCGTCGACAAGAAGGTCGAGGAACTGCTCGCCGAATACGACGCGGTGCTCTACTGCGGCGGTTCGGAAACGCCGCGTCCGGCCGGTATTCCTGGCGACGATTTCGAAGGCGTGCATGACGCGATGCCGTACCTCGTTCAACAGAACAAGCGTGTCGGCGGCGAGGACATCCAGTCGGTCGCCTGGGCGTCGCAGCCGATCGTGGCATCCGGCCAGCATGTCGTGGTCGTCGGTGGGGGCGACACGGCCTCCGACTGCGTCGGCACGGCGTTCCGCCAGGGTGCGGTGCGTGTCACTCAGCTCGATATCCGTCCGCAGCCGCCCGAGAAGGAAGACAAGCTTTCGGTCTGGCCCTATTGGGCAACCAAGATGCGAACCTCTTCCAGTCAGGCGGAAGGGGCCGAACGCGAGTTCCAGGTGGCGACGCTGGAATTCATCGGCGAGGAAGGCCAGCTCACCGGCGTGAAGTGCTGCGAAGTGGACGAGAAGCGCAAGCCGATCCCCGGGACGGAATTCGTCATCCGTGCCGATCTCGCCTTCATCGCCATCGGTTTTGCCGGCCCGATCGACGGCGCCGTGACGGCTGAGCTGGACGGCAAGCTCGAGATCATCACCGACGTGCGGCGTTCCAAGAATGTCGCGGCCAACGACCAGGATTATCGCACCAATATCGACCGGCTCTATGCCGCCGGCGATATCCGCCGGGGCCAGTCGCTGGTGGTGTGGGCGATCCGGGAGGGCCGTCAGGCGGCGCGTGCGATCGATGAGGCGCTGACCGGCGCGAGCGTGCTGCCGCGCTGATCTGCCCCGCGGGTGGGTCTGGGAGACGAACCCGCGGACGTTTGCCATTTTCATGCAAGAGGCGTGCGGTCTTCGGACAGGTTCAAAGGCCGCTGCTTGCTATGGCCGCAAGGCGCCGGTCTTGTCTGGAGCAACCGGCGTGCCTGAAGCAGCTGGCGCCGGTTTTGCAGACCCGCCAAAGTCATCGGCGCGGCCGGGCGACGCGGCTGGGGCAATACCTTGGACGGCCAGCTTTTCGCCTGGAAGTATGAGGGCGGGCTTTGAAGGCTGCGTTGCTCCAAGCAACTCCGTTCCCCCATCGAGCGCCGGATCGCCAAGTGCGATCGGTTCGGTGCGATCCACCGGCATCGGCGCCGCCGGTGTCGGTGGCTGACCTGCCGGCAGAGGGCCAACAGGCAGGGATACCGGTGCTGTTGGAGCCGACAGACCGAGTATCTTCATCAGGGGCTTTTCGGCATAAAAGGCCAGCTTGCGCTTGCCGCCGCGGGTCAGGTTGATGCCATCGTCGGCGCGCAGGCGCACCGGCTGGCCATTGACGTCAGGGCCGGTCGAGACAAAAGCGCCGTTCTCGTCGACGAAGCCATCCCAGATGTCGACGAACTCGCCATTATAGGTCTCCGCCGCCGCGCGATAGATACCGTTGAAGGCCAGCATGTCGGCGGTCATTTTTTGGGTCTTGAAGGCCGGCATGCCGACCCAGAGATAAGGGATCTTGGAAGCCGCCAAAGCCTTTGCAAGCGCCTCGGTGCGCAGTTCATAGGCCTTGGTCCAGACTTCCGTGCGCGGCTGCTCGCGTTCTTCCCCCACCTTCATCTGCTGGCGATCGTTTGACCCCATCATGACGATGACGACGGCAGGCTTCTCGGCCGCCAGCAACGCCGAAATCTCCTGCGGCCAGTTGTAAACGTCGTCGCGTACGAAACCGGAGGAGCCCTTGGCCTTGTCCGCAACGCGGATGGCGGGATTGTTGGCGAAGACCTCATTCAGCCCTTCGGCGAGGCCGCTCGCGATGAAGTCGCCGATGACGAGGATGGTGCGGGCATCGGTTGTCTTCTCGACTACCGGCACCTCTGGCTCGGCCGGTTTGCGCACGACAGGCTTCTTCTTTTTCGGACGCGCCGGGAAGCGGTCTTCCGGCAGCGGCGCTACACGCTCGCTTCGGCGCGGGAAGAAGAGGTCGCGCAATGACCATGGCCGCGCTTCTTCTTCCTGGCCAAAGGCGGGGACGTGGATCACAGCGGCGGTACCGACCAACAGCAGGACCGCTGCGACGATGAGGAGCGGCAGCCGGCGTAGTCTTGCCATCAAGCGCGTTGCCGCCGCCAAGCTGCCTCTCCGTTTCCGATACGGGCGATCCGATCAGCCGGCCCACCCCATTCTTTCAATGTCTGGCGGCGCCTAGCGCCGCCGCAGCGTCTTCAGCACTTCCATGCTGGGATTGCCGTCCGGGGTCAAGCCGACCTTGGACTGATAGGCCATGATGGCATCCTTGGAGGCCTGGCCAATCTTGCCGTCGAAATTGCCGCTGTAGTAGCCGTTGTCGGCCAGGCGCTGCTGCAATTCCTGCTTTTCCGCAAAGCTCAGCTTGGTGAACGGCCGACTCCAGTCATTCACCAGCGTGCCGTAGCCGGCAATCTGGTCGGCTAGCAGGCCAACGGCGAAGGCATACTTGTCGGCGTTGTTGTAGCGCTTGATCACCTGGAAATTGCGGGTGACCAGGAAGGCCGGGCCTTCGCGACCGCCCGGCAGCTTCAGCTCGGCCTTGTCGGCGCCGTTCCTGAAGGGCTTGCCGCTGGCGCGGGCAACACCGAGCGACTGCCATTTGGCGAGCGACATGGAGCCGCCCGGCATCTTGCCATCCGGCAGGGCCACTTCGTAACCCCAGGTCTTGCCTGATTGCCAGCCATTCTTCTTCAGGAGATTGGCTGCGGTTGCCAGCGCATCGGGCACCGAATTCCAGATGTCGCGACGGCCGTTGCCATCGAAGTCCACCGCATAGCTCTGGTAGCTGGTCGGAATGAACTGGGTGTGACCCATCGCACCGGCCCACGAACCTTGCAGATGGCTTTCATCGATATCGCCGGTCTGCAGGATCTTGAGTGCCGCGATCAACTGCGTGCGGGCGAATTTGGAGCGCTTCTTGTCGCCATAGCCGAGTGTCGCCAGCGAACGGATGACGTTGCGCATGACATCGGTACGCTTGAGCATCTCGCCGTAGTTGGATTCCATCGACCAGATTGCGAGCAGGATGTAGCGGTCGACGCCGAAGCGGGCCTCGATCTTGTCGAGCCATGGTTTCCACTTGCGCGCCATTGCCTGTCCATTGGCGATCGACTGCTCGTGGACGCGGTTGTCGAAATAATCCCAGGCAGGGGCAGTGAATTCGGGCTGGAAACGCGCCTTTTCAAGCACTTCCAGATCGGGATCTCTGATGTTGCGGAATGCTTCATCGTAGACCGCACCCGACACGCCCGATTGCACAGCGGTGGCACGGAACGAGGCGACCCAGTTGCGGAAGCCGGCGTCGGCTTGCGCAGGCCCGGTCGGGATCAACAGGGCAATCGATAGCGCCGTCGCCATCGCAAGACTGGCAAGGCGCTTGGAGCCATTCCGGTAAAAGTGCGCAGCGGTTTTGCGTCCGGAATCGTACAAAACCGAGGAGCTGGAGCGTTCCCGCGTTTCCTTAAAGAACGGAAACGCTCTAGCGGCGGTGCGAAAGGGCATCATGTCCTCCATTTTCATCGCAGGAAGAGCATTCATGACCGAACCCGGTTAGGATTTAGTTTACCATAGAGCGGCCGGTCTGCAAAAACATGACCGACAGAAATTTTGACAGGAAGCCTTCGGCCGTTCATTAGAGTGTTTCCGCGTCAGCGGAAATACGGAAACACTCTAACTCTTTGTTTTTGCGCAATTCCAGACGCAAAACCGTTGCACACTTTTGCTGGAATTGCTCTAGTCTTCAATTCCGGCATGAAATGTCCCGGCAAAAGGGTTGTCCCCGCAACGGATGATGGATCTATGAGAAAAGTCAGAAAGGCAGTTTTCCCGGTCGCAGGCCTCGGCACGCGCTTTCTTCCCGCAACCAAGGCCATTCCGAAGGAAATGCTGACCGTCGTCGACAGGCCTGTCATCCAATATGTGGTCGATGAAGCACGGGAAGCCGGCATCGAACATTTCATTTTCGTCACCGGCCGCAACAAGGCGGTGATCGAAGACCACTTCGACGTGCAGTTCGAGCTTTATGACACGCTGGCCCAGCGCGGCAAGGATCAGGTGCTGGAACGCCTGCAGCGCCTGCAGCCTGCACCGGGGCAGACCTCGTTTACCCGCCAGCAGGTGCCGCTGGGCCTTGGCCACGCCGTCTGGTGCGCGCGCGAACTTGTCGGCGACGAACCTTTCGCCCTGTTGCTGCCCGACATGATCATGCAGTCGCAGAAGAGCTGCATGAAAGACATGGTCGAACTTTACGAGGAGACCGGCAACAACATCATCGCTGTGCAGGAATGCGACCCGGCCGAGGCGCACAAGTATGGCATTGTCGGTCGTGGTGAGGACACCCATACCGGTTTCCGCATCACCGAGATGGTGGAGAAGCCGAAGCGGGGCACGGCCCCGTCGAATTTCTACATCAACGGCCGCTACATCCTGCAGCCAGAGATTTTCCAGATCCTGGAAAACCAGGAGCGCGGTGCCGGCAACGAGATCCAGCTGACCGACGGCATGCTGAAGCTGATGAACAGGCAGTCGTTCTACGGCTACCACTATCGTGGTCGCACTTTCGATTGCGGCTCGCCGGAAGGATTCGTCGAGGCCAATGTCGCCTTCGCACTATGGCGCGAGGGCACTGACAGCAGCATGGCTGGCGTCATCCGTGGGCTGCTGGACGAATTCGAGGGCGCCGGGATCAAGACTTCCGCCGTCTGAGAGTTGTCGGCCGGGTTTTCTTAGAGCGTTTCCGTTTTTCACGGAAACGCGGAAACGCTCTAAGTTTTTGTTTTCGTCGCATTTTTGTAACGCCAAGTGATTCCACTTGGCTACAAAATGCTCTAGCCCGGCCGGATGCCCTTCGAGGCGAGCGGCAACGCCCATTGTCGTCTTACCGCTGCACGGTCAGGCCGAGATAGACGCTGTTGGTCTTGCTGTCACGACCGTCGATGCTGCTGGTCAGCCGCTCATGACGCACATAAGAGGTCAGGCCGAGATAGCGGTTGAGCCACCATGTCGCGCCGACCTGCGCGCTGTAGATCAGATCATGATCGCCGGTGCCCTTGTAGTCACGATAGGACAGGCCCAAGGCGGCGTTTCCGGTGAGATTGGCGCGCATCTCGCGCTGAAGAGTGATGGTTGAATTGTAGAGCACCGAACCACTCTGGCCGGGGGTGGTGGTATCTTCCAGCACGGTTTGGCCGTTGAACCCGACGATGGTGCCGCGTACTGGCGACCAGCGCAGATCCGCTGCCACCGTCGCACCCGACACCGGAAGCAGGCGACTGTCATCGAAAGTTTGGCGCAGCCAGCCGACCGACATCTCGCCGTTCAGCTTCTCGCCCAGGTTGAGCTCCACGCCGCCGCGCAGGCCGAGACGCTTGGACGAGCGTTCGTAGCCGTTGAGGTCAACCGTTTCGTCAAACGCGCGGCGGCCAATTTCGACCTCGGCAAAGGGGGTTAGTGCCGGTGAGATCTGATAGCCGCCCCGCAAGGTGGTGGTGTAGAGCGTCGAGTTACGGGTTTCCTGAGACTGGATCGTGCCATCGCCAAGCGTCGCGTCGCCAAAGATGCTACGCTCGGCCGCTCCGGTCAGACCGAGGCGCAGCTTGCCGACGTCCTTCTGCAGGGCAAGACTGCCTTCGAAGGTTTTGCGCTGCGGCTGCGTGATCGCACCCGGCACGCCCTCGGGCGAGGTCGCGCCTTCCGGTGCCGTATCAAACCCAAGCCTGCCGATGGCACGCCAGTCGTGATCGAGATCGACATTGAGCGTGCCCTGGAGGTTACCGCGCCATTCCTTGAGGTCCTGACCAGAAAGGCTTTTTTGGTAATTGAAATTGCCGTCGATGGTGGCCGAATTGGTTGCCCAGTCAGAGACCGCATTGAGGCGCAAGGTGCTTTGCGAAATCGTAGCTGAGCGGCCGGAGGCGCTGTTGTTGGCGTTCGAAGTCGCAAGCACGCCCTGTTCCAGGGAAGGCCTCAGCGTGAAGCTGCCGACCTTGATGCCGAGCGGAGCATAGGGCGTGTCGTCCCGTCGCATGGCGCCGCCCTCGATTGCTTCGGTGCGCGCTGCGCGCGGGTCGAGGGGAGCGCGGTCCGCCGAATCGATTGTTCCGGTGCGAACGATGCGGTCGACTTCCTGATCCGCCTCTGCCGCTGCAGCAGCGGTTCCTGGGCGACGAGGCGCGTTGCGCCTGGTTGTTGCACGATTGGCCTGGTCACCGTCTTGCGCGGTTGTCGCTCCGTTGCGGCCGCGCTGTCTGGCGGTGCCCTGAAGATTGGTACCGGCGGGCTGTCTTGCCGCGGTGGTCCCAGGCTGGCGACGTGGTGCTGGGGCAGCCTGATCCGCGAAAGGGTCGGCTGCTTGCGCGGCCCCAGGGCCATTTGGATCGTCTGCTCCAGGCTGAGCGGGATTGGTCGCGTTCAATTGGCCAGGACCGGCAGGAGGCGTGCCGCCCAGTGCATTGGGGTCATCCGGCAAAGCGCCTGGGCTGGCAGGCTGATATGCCGGATTCGGGATTCCCTCCGCAGGCCTGATCGCTGGTGGCAAAGCACCCGGTGTGCGGTTGAGCGGCGGCAGGCCGTTGGCGCCGAGCTGTCCTGCCGGCGGCAGGCCGCCAGGCTGGTTCTGCGTGCCGGCCTGCTCGTTGAGGGGGCCGCGCAAATCAAGTTGCTGGGCAAAGACAGATGACGCCAGCAGCAAAGGCAAAGCCGTTGCGGCCAGCAGCAAAGCGCCGGCGGCCGTCTTTCCTTGGCTGCTTCTGTCAGGCTGGGCCCGCGACATCGTTACCACACGTTTGTGGCGCACACCCCTGGCGCCATGCTTACCGAACCGTAAATTGGGATGGTTAATGGAGTGTTAGGTTTGGACGCCGTATGGCCGGCAAACGAATGAAATGGACAGATCGAGCGGGAAAGGATAATCGCTTCGTCCATGCATGCTGCAAGCTTGAAAAAGAGGCCGGCGGATCGTCAGGCCGCCATTGCTTCGGCGCTCAGGACCGTGGCCACCGAACAGGCCGGACTGGCCGCGCTCAGCACGGCGCTGGAGAACGGTCTGGCCGAACCGTTTGCACGGGCTGTCGACATCCTGTCGCGCATTACCGGTCGCGTCATCGTCACTGGCGTCGGCAAGAGCGGTCATATCGGTTCCAAGATCGCCGCCACGCTGGCTTCCACCGGTACTCCGGCCTTCTTCGTGCACCCCGTCGAGGCCAATCACGGTGATCTCGGCATGATCGCGCCGGACGACGCGATCATCGCGCTGTCGTGGTCGGGTGAGAGTCTCGAGCTGAAAGGCATTATCGATTATTCACGGCGTTTTTCGATCCCTCTGATCGGGCTGACATCCGGCGAAAAATCGGCACTGGGGCGCGCGGCTGATGTGGTTCTGGCGCTGCCCAAGGCTCAGGAGGCCTGCCCGCATGGCTTGGCTCCGACCACTTCGACGCTGCTGCAACTGGTGATGGGTGATGCCCTGGCGATCGCGCTGCTGGAAGCGCGTGGTTTCACGCCGGATCATTTCCGCACTTTCCATCCGGGTGGCCAGCTCGGCGCCAATCTGACGCTGATTTCCGAGATCATGCGCACCGGTGACCAGATTCCGCTTGTCTCGCTCGGCACCAGGATGCCGGAAGCGGTGATGACCCTGGCGCAGAAGAAAGTCGGCTGCGTGTGTGTCATCGATGGCGACGGCAAATTGGCCGGTATCGTCACCGACGGCGACCTCGCCCGCAATCTGCATCGCAATCTTGGTGAGACAACGGTCGACGAAGTCATGACCCGCACACCGAAAACGGTCGAACCGCAAATGTTCGCCGGCGCGGCCATTGCCTTGCTCAACAAGCACAACATCAGTGCGCTTGTCGTGGTGGAAGGCGGAATGCCGGTGGGCGTGGTGCATTTCCACGATCTGCTGCGCATCGGCGCAGCCTGATCTGAAACGTCGTTCCAGGCAGGGAGGCAACGCGTCGTAGCGCTGCCCGTCAGGAACCTCAGATTTTTTCGACGGTCAATTCCAGGTCCGTTTCCGACGCGCCCGTCACCCGCACACGCACACCGGCCGGCAGATCAGGTCCAGAGACCCGCCACAGCGTGTCGCCGAGCTGGATGCGGCCGCGACCTTCGCGGATCGGCTCGGCCAATGTCGCAGTCCGGCCAACCATCTGCTCGCCGCGCCGGTTGAGCAGCGGTTGGTCGCTGCTCTCGCGTTTGCTGCTGAAGAAACGCTTGCCGGCATAGGCAGACAACAATGCCAGCACGAGGAATGACAGCACCTGCGCCTGCCAGGTCCACAAGGTGGTATCCCAAAGCACCAGCGAGGCCGCGCCGATCAGCAGCGCGGCTATGCCGATCCACAAGAGGAAGACGCCGGGGGCGAGGATTTCGGCCACCAGCAGCGCGAAGCCGAGAACCATCCAGTTCCAGGGGCCGAGTTCGAGGAGAAGACGCTGCAGCATGGGCTGGGCTCCGCAATCAGCTCTCGTTTGGCCGTACCAGCGGCGGGCGTGCCGCCTGCCGCTGCGCACCCGGACCGTCGCCCTTGAACACTTCCTTGGCAATCTCGCCGATGCCGCCCAGCGTGCCGATCAGCGACGAGGCTTCCATAGGCATCAGCACGATCTTGGAATTGCCAGCCGTGCCGATCTTGGCCAGCGCCTCGGTGTATTTCTGCGCCACGAAATAGTTGATCGCCTGCACGTCGCCCTTGGCGATGGCTTCCGAGACCACCTGGGTGGCACGTGCCTCGGCTTCGGCGGAGCGCTCGCGCGCTTCGGCGTCGCGGAAGGCGGCTTCGCGGCGGCCTTCGGCTTCGAGGATCTGTGACTGCTTCAGGCCTTCGGCAGCCAGAATCTGCGCACGCTTGTCACGCTCCGCCATCATCTGGCGGGCCATGGAATCGACCAGATTGGCCGGCGGGTTGATGTCCTTGATCTCGACGCGGGTGATCTTGACGCCCCACGGGTGAGCGGCCTCGTCGACCACGCGCAGCAGGCGCTCGTTGATGGCATCGCGGTTCGAGAGCAATTCGTCCAGGTCCATCGAGCCCATCACGGTGCGGATGTTGGTCATGGTCAGGTTGAGGATGGCGTTCTCCAGCCCCGAGACCTGATAGGCAGCCTGTGCGGCGTTCAGGATCTGGTAGAAAGCGATGCCGTCGACACCGACTATGGCGTTGTCGCGGGTGATTATCTCCTGGGTCGGAACATCAAGCACCTGCTCCATCATGTTCAGCTTGGCGCCGATGCGCTCGAAGATGGGATTGATGATGTTGAGGCCGGGCGTCAGCGTCTTGGTGTAGCGGCCGAAACGCTCGACCGTATGGTTGAAGCCCTGCGGCACCGTGCGAATGCCTTTGAAGAGCAGGATGAGAACCAGTGCGACCAGAACGACGATCGCGATATCGAAACCGGTGAAACCGCTGAAATCCATTCGGCTCTCCCTCAATTGCCGACAGAGTTGCGAGGCTGAACCTCACGAAACACTTAAGTGTGTTTCAGTGTCGTTACAATCCAGGGCAGCTACAATCGAGGAGGGAACGCAGCTTTGTCTTGTTCGAATACTCTTCGCCGGCGATCAGATCCAGCCTGCCAGCTCCCGCCGTGCCAGGGTCTCGATCACGTCCATGCCTTCCGGGCTGTCATTCAGGCAGGGAATGTGAGCGAACCTCTCGCCGCCGGCATGCAGGAAAATCTCCTGTGCTTCCTGCGCGATCTCTTCCAGCGTCTCGATGCAGTCCGACGAGAAGCCTGGATTGACGACGGCGATACGCCTGACGCCTTCCTTGCCAAGTCGCTGCATCGTCTTGTCGGTGTATGGCTGCAGCCATTCCTGTGCGCCGAAACGCGACTGGAAGGTGGAGATCAGCTTCGCTTCACTCCAGCCGAGTTTTTCACGCAGCAGTCGCGTCGTTTCCAGGCAATGCTGCTGGTAGGGATCGCCCTTGTCGGCATAAGGCTTCGGGATGCCGTGATAGGAGGCGACCACCACTTCCGGTTCGAAGTCCAAGGTGGCGAGATGTTTTTCGATCGAGCGGGCGAGGGCATCGATATAGACCGGCTCGGCATAGTAGGGCGGAACGGAACGCACAGCCGGTGCACGCCGCATCGTCATCAGCGCGCGGAACAACTGATCGTTGGCGGTGGCTGTCGTCGTTGCCGAATATTGCGGATAGAGCGGAAAAGTGAGAATGCGGTCGCAGCCTTGAGTGACCAGCTTTTCTACCACCGAGCGTGTCGACGGATTGCCGTAACGCATAGCCCAGTCCACGCTGACATTGGCAAGATCGCCAAGGCGTTGCACCAGCTTCTCACCTTGGCCGCGCGTGTAGGTGCGCAGCGGCGACTCGTCCTTCTCGCGATTCCAGATCTTGGCGTAATTGGCGCCGGACTTCCTTGGCCGCGTCGTCAGGACAAGGCCGTAGAGGATCGGATACCAGAGCAGGCGCGGCAGCTCGATAACGCGCGGATCGGAGAGGAATTCTCGTAGATAGCGCCACATCGGCCCATATTCGGTGCCGTCAGGCGTGCCGAGATTGATCAGCATCAGTCCCACTTTTTCGAGACTGTCATTTTTCAGGCTGCCAGCGGCCACGGGAGCCTCGATTTCGGTAGCGAATGTCATGGGCATCTAATTAACAGTGCCGGACGCGGTTTCAATGCCGCGTCTGGCCGCACCCTGGAACATCTCGCTGGCCCAGACGGACCAGCAAGGCGTTCACTTTGCCGGTATCTTCAGCTCGCCTCCCACCAGCAGTCGATGCGGTTCCTGGCCGGGATTGGCGTGTGCTATGCGCCGCCATTTGGTGCCGTCACCATAGGCTTTTACGGCGATATCCCAATAGGTGTCGCCCTTGACGATGGTGTGGGTGCCACCGGCCTGGACTGGCGTTGCGGCGTCAGCGGGCTTGGCAGCTTCCGCTGGAGCAGCTTCGCCTGGTTTTGCCGCCGGTGCTTCGACCGCTGGTGGCGTGTTGGCAATGTCGTTGGACGCGGCAGGCGGAGCCGGCACGGCTGGCGCAGCCTCGGGTGCCGAGGTACCGCCTTGCGCCGCGTCCGCCGGTTTTGCCGTCTCTGCCGGCTGTGTCGCACCCACCTCTGTGATACGGCCTTCCAGCTTCGGCGTGTACGGACTATGGGCGCCAACATAGTCGGCTACAACCTGTTCCAGGCTCGGGCCGTAGTCGTAGGCATCCTTGCCGTCGATGAACAGCTTATAGCCGTCGCCGCCCTGGCGGACATAGTTGTTGGTGGCGACGATGTATTCCTTGGCCGGATCGATAGGCTTCCACTGGCCGCCTTCCATGACCTCGACCGATTTGATGCGGCCCGCATTGGCCGGCGCAGACCTGTCGAAGGAATATTTGAGACCGGCCACTTGCGGGAACTGGCCCTTGCCTTCTTCAACCCCCGAAACGCCATGCTCCAGCGCGCCGACCACGGTCTTGCCAGGAATCTTGAAGGTGGCGACGGTGTTCTGGAACGGCAGCACCGTCAGCACTTCTCCCATCGAGACCTTGCCCTGGTCGATCGAGGCGCGCAGGCCGCCACCGTTGGTGAAGACGATCTCGACGCCCTGGCCCTTCACGCGGTCGAGCACCGCGTCTGAAACGAGGTTGCCCATGGCGCATTCGCGCGTCCGGCAGCTTTCGCGGCTGCCGTCGATGGCGGCGGTGGTTTCGCCGACCTGCTTGGCCTTCAGCTCCTCGATGGGCGCACCGAGTTCCTTGATGCGTGCGAGCACCTGCGGGTCCGGCGTCACCGACTTGTCGAGCGGGATCGGGTTGCCACTTGCTTCCTTGACCACGCCATTGTCGTCGAACACGACCTTGAATTCGCCGAGAAGCTTGGAATAGGAGGCGGCCTGCGTCACCGGTACCTTGTAGCCGTCCGGGTTGTCGATCATCGTCGGGTAGGGACCCTCGGCCTTCGGATCGGTGTTGGACAGCAGCGAATGCGAATGTCCGCCGACCACCACGTCGATGCCGGGGATCCTGGCAATCATCTCCTTGTCGCGCGGGTAGCCGACATGGGTCAGCGCGATGATCTTGTTGACGCCCTGGCCTTTCAACTTCTCGACTTCGGCGGTGATGGTCTTGACGTCGTCCTCGATGGTGATGTTGGGACCAGGGGTGGCGAGATCGGGTGTGTCGTTGGTGACGGCACCGATGATGCCGATCTTCTGGCCGCCGAGTTCAATGACGACGGACGGTTTGATGCGGTCGCCAACCTTGGCGGCGGCACTTGCCTTCACATTGGCCGAAAGCACCGGGAACCTGATGACGTCGAGGAACGGTGCCAAGGCATCTTCACCATCGTCGAATTCATGATTGCCGACGGTCATGGCGTCGAACTTCATCTGGTTCAGGAATTCGGCCTCGGTCTGGCCTTTGTAGGTCGTATAGAAGAGCGAGCCCTGGAAGTTGTCGCCGCCATTGAGCAGCAGCACGTTCTGGCCTTCCAGCTTCTTGCGCTCGGCGGCAATCGCCGTGACGAGACGTGCGGCGCCACCAAAACACTCACCTTTGGTTTCTTCCTCGGCGGAACAGGTGGATTCGTACTTGTTGTTGCTTTCGATGCGGCTGTGCCAGTCATTGATATGCAGGATGTTCAGCGTGTAGTCGGCAAAGGACATGCCAGTACTCATGCCGAGTGCCGAGGCCGAAAGTGCCGTGGCGACAGCGATCTTCTTCATTCCTGCTCTCCCGTTGCGTTCGTGCGGTCTCGCCCTGGGCAATGATCGTGTCGAACCCGGAGCGATGCGAATGGCCTGCCGTGGTGTTGTAGGCGCCTTGCTTGACTGGAGTTTTACACGCCCTGGCGGGCATGTTCCCATTGCCTTTCGGCCGTTGCAAGCGGATTCGCGGCCGCGGTTTTGCCGGCGAAACGTCTCGCGCAAACGAGAATGGCCGCATCGCTTGGATGCGGCCATTCAGCCATTCAAGGAATACCGGTCGTTGGCGCTCGTTGTGCCGGCTTTGGTCAGCTGCGGCGCGTCAGCACGAAATTCTGGCCGGCCTGGCTGGTACAGTTGAGCTGGTTGATCGAGACGAGAAGGCAGTTGAAGGCGATCGGCGACTGGCGGATCAGCGACGTGCCGTTGATCTCGATCGAAGTCTGGCTGGTCATGCGATAGCTGCCGTCGGCAAGCTTCTGGCCGGTGTCGGTGGCAACCGTCTGGAATTTGCCGGCCGAAATGGTCGAAAGCCCGGTCCCCTGCGCATCGATCCAGGAGCCCTCCACACCCTTCGGCGCGGCAGCAGGTGGCGGTTCGCCGGGGCCACCCCCGGTTTGGCAGGCGGCCAGTGCCACGGTCGCGGCTACGGCTAGGCTGGCCGAAACAAGTTTGCGCGCTGTCATCATGTCGTAAAACCTCTCCTCGGTCCGCGCCTCTTCCATCGCTCGAATTGATGATGAAAACAAGGCTCGCTAATAGATGCGATGCGTGTAGCGTGGCCTGCCGGCAACAGTTTTGGGGGCGCCACGGTCCACCGTTTTGTCGGGGAGAGCTGATTGACAGCCTCTTGAAAGGCTGCAACTTTCGTATATCGAAGAACACAAATGTTCTTGGAGAGGCGCGCCGGAAACAACCGGGCGTCCTGGGGAGGAAAAATGGATACGTTTTTGACCGGCCTGAAATCGGCCGTGGATACGCTTGGCGCGACGGTTCTGTTGCCCATCGTCATTTTCATCATCGCCGTGGTGCTGGGCGCCAAGGTGGGGAGGGCATTTCGCGCCGCTGTCACCATCGGCGTCGCCTTCATCGGTATCAACCTGGTGCTCGGGCTGATGCTCACCTCGATCGGCGACGTGGCCAAGGCCATCGTCACCAACACCGGTATTCAGCGTGACATCGTCGACGTCGGCTGGCCCTCTGCCGCAGCCATCGCCTTCGGTTCTTCCGTCGGTCTCTGGGTTATCCCGATCGGTATTGCCGTCAACGTGGCGCTCCTGCTCCTGCGCCTCACGCGGACACTCAATGTCGACGTGTGGAATTTCTGGCATTTCGCCTTCGTCGGCTCGCTGGCCACGGCTGCCACCAACAGCCTTGCCTATGGCCTGATCGTCGCGGCTCTGGTGGCGGCCCTGGCTCTCCTGTTCGCCGATTGGTCGGCGCGTGCCGTGCAGCAGTTCTACGGCATTCCAGGCGTATCGGTGCCGCATCTGGCATCCGCCCAGATCCTGCCGATCGCGATCGTGCTCAACTGGGTGATGGACCGCATCCCCGGCATCAACAAGATCAACATCAGCACCGAGACGATCGAAAGGCGCTTCGGCGTGTTCGGCGAACCTGTGGTGCTCGGCCTGATCATCGGCCTCGTGCTCGGTCTGATCGCCTACTACAACGCAGGCGATTTCGGCACTGTGCTCTCGAAGGTGCTTTCCACCGGCATGACGCTTGCAGCGGTCATGCTGCTCCTGCCGCGCATGGTGAAGGTGCTGATGGAAGGCCTGCTGCCGGTGTCGGATGCCGCGCAGGAATTCGTGCGCAAGCGCACTGGTGACCGCGAGCTGCTGGTCGGTCTCGACTCGGCGATCCTGATCGGGCATCCGGCCGCGATCTCGTCCTCGCTGATCCTGGTTCCGATCGCCATCATCCTGTCGGTGATCCTGCCGGGCAACCGCGTCATCCTGTTCGCCGACCTTGCCGTCATCCCGTTCATCGTGGCCATGACCGCGCCACTGCTCAAGGGTAACGTCTTCCGCATGGTGGTGGTGGGCACGATCACGCTCGCTCTCGGCTTTTACGTTGCCAATGCGCTGGCACCGCTGTTCACCAGTGCCGCCGTCGCGTCCGGCTTCAAGATGCCTGAGCATGCAGTGCAGATCACCTCGGTGGTGGACGGCTTCCTGTGGATTCCCTACGTGATCATCGAGGCGATCCAGGGCCTTGGCGTTGCCGGCCTTGCCGTGCTGGCGCTGGTGATTGCAGGTGCCTTCGTGCTCTACCGCCGCAACACGCTGGGCTGGGAACGGGCAGCCGGCGCCGAGGACGAAGCAGCCTGATGCCGCATAGGACGGGTCTCCGTCCGCCGGAGGCGGGTTGCACCCGCCTGAAATGAAACATGGGGCCGGCGGCGCGAGATCGTCGCCGGCCCCAAACTTGGAGAAGAAAAGCATGGCGCAAGCCTTGATCGACCATATCGACCCTGAAGCGATCCTGCTTGGCGTTAGTGCCGACAGCAATGAGGCCGTGATCCGTCAACTGGCATCGCGGCTGGAAGCACTGGGTTATGTCAAGCCAAGCTATGCGGATGCGGTGGTGAAGCGCGAGCAGACCATGCCGACAGGCTTGCCGCTCGGGCTCGCCGAAAATGTCGCTGTGCCCCACACGGATCCCATCCATGTCAACAAGGCCGGCGTTGGGCTGGCAGTGCTGTCGAAGCCGGTCGACTTCGCCAATATGGAAGAACCGGACGAGGCGGTGTCTGTCGGCATCGTCTTCCTGCTTGCCATCAACGACAAGGACAAGCAGATAGAGATGCTGCAGGAGATCATGGGCACGATCCAGAGCCCCGAAGCGCTGGCAAGCCTGAAACAGGCCATGAGCGTGGACGACGTCAGAGCAGTACTGAGCCAGCGGTAAGGGACATCCAATATGGCCAAGCAGAAGACCATTCTTTTCGCCTGCGGCACTGGTGTCGCTACGTCCACAGCGGTCAACGCCACGGTGACGGAAGCCATGAAGGCGCACGGGCTGACTTTCAACGCGATGCAATGCAAGGCGACCGAGGTGGCCAGTCTGGCGGATGGCGTCGACCTGATCGTCTCGACCACGCCGATCTCGGCTTCGGTGACTGTGCCCATCGTCAAGGGGCTGGCCTTCCTCACCGGTATCGGCAAGGACAAGGCGCTGGATGATATCGAGGCCGAATTGAGGAAGTAGCATCGGTCGCTGCAACTCTGCGACCGTTTCGACCCCAGAATGAAAAAGGGCGCCAATCGGCGCCCTTTCTTGATTCACGTGCTGGTCAGCGCACCAGGATGTTGCGGAACTGCCAGGGATCCTTCTCGTCGATGTCTTCCTTGAACAGGCCGGGCCGGCCGTCCAGCGGCGTCCAGTCGGTGTAGTATCCCTTGACCGGGCCGAGATAGGGCTTCTGCACTTCCAGGCAGCGGGCGAAGTCCATCTCGTCGGTCTCGACGATGCCGGCTTCCGGGTTTTCGAGTGCCCAGACCATGCCGGCAAGCACTGCTGACGACACCTGCAGGCCGGTGGCGTTCTGATGCGGCGCAAGCTTGCGGGCTTCCTCCAGCGTCAGCTGCGAACCATACCAATAGGCATTCTTCTTGTGGCCGTAGAGCAGGACGCCGAGTTCATCGGAACCATCGACCAGCTCGTTTTCCTCGAGCACGTGGTGCACCGGCTGCGCCTTGCCGGCTGCGCCGAACATCTCGTGCAGCGACAGCACCGCGTCGTTGCTCGGATGGTAGGCATAGTGGCAGGTCGGGCGATAGGTCACCTCGCCATGCTTGTCGCGCACGGTGAAGAAGTCGGAGATCGAGATCGCCTCGTTGTGGGTGACCAGGAAGCCGTATTGCGGACCGGGGGTCGGCACCCAGGTGCGCACACGGGTGTTGGCCCCCGGCTGCTCCAGGTAGATCGCCGCCTTCGAGCCCTTCTTGTGTTTCTTGGCGTTCTTGGGCATCCACTTCTCGTGAGTGCCCCAGCCGAGCTCGGCCGGCTGCAGACCTTCCGAAATGAAACCTTCGACCGACCAGGTGTTCCAGAACACGTTCAGCGGCTTCGGCTTCTTGCTGCGCTGGGTGTCGCGCTCGGCGATATGCACGCCCTTGACGCCTACCTTCTTCATCAGCCTGGCCCAGCCTTCGCGGTCATGCTGCGCGGGCGTCTCGACCTCAAGGCCGAGTTCCTTGGCGAGCTCGATCAGCGCCTGCTTGACGAACCAGGACACCATGCCGGGATTGGCGCCGCAAGTGGAGACGGCCGTCGGGCCGCCCGGATGCTTGCGCTTTTCCGCCAGGAGGCCCTCGCGCAGCGCATAGTTGGTGCGGGAGGCATTGCTGGCTTCTGTATCGAAATAGAAGCCGAGCCAGGGTTCGACGACCGTATCGACGTAAAGCGCACCGAGCTTGCGGGTGAGCCGCATGAGGTCGACAGAACCGGTGTCGACCGACAGGTTGACGCAGAAGCCCTGGCCGCCGCCATTGGTCAGCAACGGGGTCAGCACTTCCTTGTAATTGTCCTTGGTGATGGCCTGCTTGATGAAGGTGATGCCGCGTTCGTCCGCCAGTTTGCGGTTCTCCTCGCTGGGATCAATGATCACCATGCGGGACTTGTCGAATTTGAAATGGCGCTCGATGAGCGGAAGCGAGCCACGGCCGATCGAACCGAAACCAATCATCACGATCGGGCCGGTGATCTCACCATAGACGGGCCATTTTTCATTCGCCATTTTTTGCGGCACTCCTTCTTTGTCGTATGACCTCACAGAAAAGCCGGGCGCGGATGCGCCCGGCTGCAACTGCTAAACCATACATGCTTGTCACAATAAAGCGAATCCGGTCGCTGGCGTTAACGACGGAGGCCGCCGGCCGTCAGCTTGTCGTCATTCCCTCAAGATACGCGACCAGCCGGTCACGATCGGCAATCAGGCCCTTGTAGTCGAGTTGTGCCTGATCGAGCTCGCCGAGCTGCGCCGCGAAACCGGCGGCGATACGGGCGCGGTCCGGATGGCGGATCAGCACCGCCAGCGGGTCGAGATAGATGCGAATGGTGAAGAGAATGTCGCGCGACACAGGCAGTTTCCGCAGGGTCTGCCGCTCGACGCGGATGAAGGCGTGCGTGTTGAGGTCCCCATCCGGGAAAGTCGATTGCCGCTCGGCGGAGCGGGCGATGCGCTGGCGATCCGAAAGCGGATGATAAAGCGCGTCATTGGCCTGGATAGACCAGTTGAAGCGCTCAACGGCCTGGCCCTGAAGGTTGTCGAACATGCGGCTGATGATGTCGGCCGGGCGCGTGCCGGTGCCGAACCCGGGGACGGGGTCGTGGATATGGTGCAGCGGCTTGCCGAACTTTTCGTTCAGCGACCAGGACGACGGGAAGCACAGGGAGCCTGCGGCGAGGCGCCAGCCATCGTCGCCGCGGCGCATCAGGATGAGATCATCCTGCGTCATCAACGAAGCCGCCACCAGCGGTGAATCGGCCAGCGCGCCGGGTTCTGGGGCGCTCAGTGCGCGTGCTTCGGCCAGCGCCTGCGCATGGTATTGGTGCATGCTCGTTTCAATGAGCCCAAGCACCTCGCTCTGTGCGTCGCGCGTATCGGCTTGTTCGACAAAAACCTTGTCCGGCAGTTCGGCATAGAGGCGATGCTTCTCGGCCAGCTGGGCACCAAAATATCCGTCGACCTCCAGCCAGCGCTCGAGTTCCAAAGGTTTCAGACCGATGGCAAAGGCTTTCGATGAGCCGTCATAGGGCGTGTGCGGGGGCAGGGGGCGCTGCACGGTCATCAGTCTTTCAGCGCCTCAAGCCCAGCGGCAGTGCTGGTCGCGGCAAAGTCGATGACATCGTAGTCTGCGACATTGGCCTTGGCGAAAGGATCTTCGGCCAGTCGCACATCAAGCGCCTCGCGTGGGCCGCGGGCGAGGATGACGCCGCCGGTGCGCGGACGCTTGGCGCCGGAAGCGATGAAGACGCCGTCGGCGTAACCAGTCTTCACCCACTCCATATGCGCGTCGCGCAGCCGGTCGATCTCGGCAAGCGGCGCCGTATAGGTGAGGTTGACGACAAACATGGCTTCTCCAGTCAATAAGCGAAGTGGGATGAATTCAGGCCAACGCGGATGGTTTCGCCGTACCGTCTGCGCCCAGCTGATCCGGGATGTGTTCATTTCGCAAGGTCGAGTGCTTTCTCAAGTACGGGATCGCGGCCGGCCGCGTAGTCTGCGAATGTCGGGTCGACCAGGACATCGGGCTTCAGTGAAATGCTGCGCGGGCCAAACGCAACCGTTGGCCAATAGCATTCGGCCGGATCGAGGCAGCCATTTTCGTAGTCTTCGAAAGTGTCGCTGTAGTGGACTTCGATACCGGAGTTCGGAAGCTTGATGTCATCGCCTTCAGCCCAGAAGCGGCCATCGTCGCCCATCGGTTCGCCGACGAGGATGACGTTGTCCTGAGACGCACCCTTCAACATCGCGGCCGTGACGAGCGCTGCCGAAAATGTCGCGCGACCAACCAGCACCATGATCTGACCGCCGCGCGGCATGAGCTTGGGTAACGCCTGAGAAAAGAGGATGGTGTTGAAGAAGTCTCCGCCATTGTTGAAGCGCAGGTCAACGATGACGGTATGCGGTCGCTTTGCCACGACCGATTTGGCGAGGATGTCCCCCAACTTCAGTTGAAGAGGCGTTTCCCCCAGGCTGTTGATCGAATTGCTCCGGATGTAGAGCACGTGCTGATCTTGGTCGAGCCAACGCTGTTCGACGTCGGTGCGGGCGGCGTATGCCGGTGAATGTGTTGCTGCGGTGTCCAGAACATGCGGCCAGCGTTTCGGACTATCCTGCGCATCCGGTACCAGTATCGAATAGACACGCTTGGTCGGTTGTTGCTCGTCGCCAGGAGCGCGACTTGGAGCCGGTGCGAGCGTCCTCTCGCTGATCTCGCCGTCTTTTGAAACTGTCAGCGTCACCTCGTCGTCGGGGCTGACCCCTATTGCTTTCAGCACGTCCGGGCTGGTGAGGAAGGCGGCACTCAGATAGCGCACCCGCATGCCGGTACCAGAAATGAGGGGCGTGACACGCATCAGCGCCTCTTCGCTGGACAAGGTGCCGAACTTCTCTATCCGGGCCCCGAGCAGATCCTTGTGGGCTTCGTCAGTGCTGACGACATAGAGGCCATCGGCAAACCACCATGCGCGGACGGGAAGCGGGCGCAATTCCGTGCCGATCGCCGCCGTGGTGTGGCCATTGCGGGATGTTGCGGCCGCCTTTTGCACCGCAAGGGCAAAATCCGCAGCAGACATGGAGCCGGCATCGGCGAAAGCCGCGTCGACCACGCGGTCGAAATCGCGTCTCTTGGCGTCGTTGAAGCTTTTGTCGCGCGGCAACCACGCGTCGCGCAGCACGACAAGATCCTCGCGCATCTGGTCGGGTGTCAATCCGACGTCCGGCTGTGCTCCCGCCGGCGAGGGTAGGCCGAGTGCCATTGCCGTGGAAATCAGGATGGCCAGCGCACAGGCTCGTGATGGGCCCGACGGCCATATCGGCATTGGTATTCCTCTCGTTGGCGTGGAGGCTATCGACGCAGTTTTGCCGCGATCAGTCCGCGCAGCGAGTTCCCAACGTAAAGCCGCTTTGCAGCGACAAGATCGTGCAAGGTTAGAACCGCTTCATGCGCCCTGCCTTGGTCCAGCAATTCGCCGCGCAATATGCCTGGCAGCAGACCACAGGCAACCGCAGGCGTGAGCAGTGGGCTGTCATCGCCGGAATCGATGAAAAGATTGGTGATGGTGCCTTCGCAGATTTCACCGCGTTCATTGGCCAGCAACACCTCGTCGGCGTCGGCCGCGGCATATTCTGTACGCGCCTGCTGGTAGATGTCGCGACGGCTGGTCTTGTGGCGCAGCAGGGTGTCCTGGGAGGAGAGTTGCGCCTGCGCCAGTTGCAAGGTCCAGACGGTGCCGACAGACAAGAACTGGAACGGCTGCGCTGTTGCTTCCACACTGCCGCTTGCGGCGAGGGTAAGGCGCACGCGTTGCGCCGCCGACGCGTTTTTGACAGCACTCAGCAATGCGGTGTTTGCGGCGTTGGCGTCGTGGCGGAAACCGAGGGCTTCTGCCGAGGCTCCCAGTCGGGCAAGATGGCGGTCGAGACGCAGGAAGCCGGTTCCAGGCTCCCAGCGCAGTGTCTCGATCAGCGAGATGCCGGGAGCGTTCCCGTCGCGAAGCGGGCTTTCAGCAGGCACTCTTCATACTCCTCCTCCGCCGTGGAATCGAACACAACGCCGCCACCGACATTGTAGACGGCCTCGCCATTGGCAAAGAGCGAGATGGTCCGGATGGCGACCGAAAACCGCATCGTCCCGTTTGGCGCTATCCAGCCGATGGCGCCGCAATAGGCGTCGCGCGGGGTCTGTTCCAGCTCGCGCAGGATTTCCATGGCGCGGATCTTTGGCGCTCCGGTGATCGAGCCGCAGGGAAAGAGGGCGGCAAAAATGTCCCGGATGGTAAGATCGGGCAGCAGCCGGGCCCGCACCGTCGAGACCAATTGATGCACGGTCGGATAGCTCTCGATGCGGAACAGGTCCGGCACATCGAGCGTGCCGACTTCGGAAATCAACGAGATATCGTTGCGCAACAGGTCGACGATCATGCGGTTTTCCGCCTGGTTCTTCTCGTCGTTGCGCAGGAATTCCTTGAGGGCGGCATCCTCCTCCGGCGTGTTGCCGCGCGGCGCTGTGCCCTTCATCGGATGCGTCTCGATCCAGCCGTCGCCGTCCACCTGGAAGAACAGTTCCGGCGAGCGCGACAGCACCGTCGGACCCGCCAGGGAAACGAGCGCGCCATATTTCACCGGCTGGCGCGCAATCAGCGCGTTGAAGGTGTCGAGTGGATCCCCCGACCATTGCGCCTTGACGGGAAAGGTGAGGTTGCCCTGGTAACAATCGCCCTTGCGCAGATGCAGATGCAGCCGTGCAAAGCGCTTTTCATAGTCTTCATAAGACCATTGCGCCCTGGCGTCGAAGATTGGGCCGTTGGTGGCGGGCTCGACCGACGGCAGGATGCGATCGGACGGTCCGTCGAAGACGCCGAGTGCGACCAGCGGTGCACGTCGGCCCTCGGGCAGCAGCGGCTTCAACTTGGACTCGAGCAGATAACCGGCCTCATAGGAAAAATAGCCGGCCAGCCATTTGCCGTGGCGGCGTGCGGTCTCTGCCTGTTCCAGCGCATGTTCGAAATCCTGCGGGCTATCGGCAACGATCAGTGCCGAAGGCTCTTCGAACAGAACGTCGCGACCAGCCGGGTCGTCGCGGAAAAGTGCGAAAGGGGCTGCCGTCAATTTACCGTGTACCCCCAACCCCGTCCCGCTCCGCCATCTTGCGCCTGATCCCGAAAATCGCTTCCGACTTTCAGGTTCGTGCATGAAGCCGAACGCAGGCGCCTTCGAGCAATTCCAGAAAAAGTGTTTAGCGGGTTTTCGTCCGGAATTGCGTAAAAAACAAAGAGTTGGAGCATTCCCGCTTTTGGGAGAAAAGCGGAAATGCGTTAGTCCAGTGCTTCCAATTCGTCGATCAGGTTGGAGATGACGCCGAGCCCGATCTGCCAGAACGCCGGGTCGCTGGCATCCAGGCCGAACGGCTTCAGAAGCTCGGAATGGTGCTTGGTGCCGCCGGCGCGCAGCATGTCGAAGTACTTCTCCTGGAAGCCACGTTCGGCGTTCTGGTAGACCGCATAGAGCGAGTTCACCAGGCAGTCGCCGAAGGCGTAGGCGTAGACGTAGAACGGCGAATGAATGAAGTGCGGGATATAGGTCCAGAAGGTCTCGTAGCCCTCGCGCAGCTTGATCGCCGGCCCCAGGCTCTCGGCCTGCACTTCCAGCCAGAACTTGCCGAGCTGGTCGGAGGTCAGTTCGCCGTTCTTGCGCTCGGTGTGCACCTTGCGCTCGAATTCGTAGAAGGCGATCTGGCGCACGACCGTGTTGATCATGTCCTCCACCTTCTGGGCAAGCATGGCCTTGCGCTCGCGCCGGTCCTCGGTCTTGTCGAGCAAGGAACGGAAGGTCAGCATTTCGCCAAACACCGAGGCGGTTTCCGCCAGGGTGAGCGGTG
The DNA here is from genome assembly GCF_042739655.1 of Mesorhizobium sp. NPDC059025. NCBI lineage: Bacteria > Pseudomonadati > Pseudomonadota > Alphaproteobacteria > Hyphomicrobiales > Phyllobacteriaceae > Mesorhizobium > Mesorhizobium sp. NPDC059025. The sequence continues at coordinate 39,376 of NZ_JBHYIM010000021.1, forward strand.
TGGAGGCCATCAAGGCACCCTGGCCGCCGGCCAGAACCTGATGCACGCCATGGCCGAGTTCGTGCGCGAGCGTCATCACGTCGCGCGGCTTGCCCATGTAGTTCAGCAGCACATAAGGATGCGCGGACGGCACCGTGGGATGCGCAAAGGCGCCGGGCGATTTGCCGGGCCGCACCGGCGCGTCGATCCAGTTGCGGTCGAAAAAGTGGCGCGCAATGTCCGCCATCTCCGGGGAGAAGCGGTGATAGGCTGACAGAACGGTGTTCCTGGCTTCGTCCCACGGTATGGTCGCTTGAGGCGTTTCGGGCAACGGCGCGTTGCGGTCCCAGTGGTTCATCTCGTCCATGCCGAGCCAGCGCGCCTTCATGCGATAATAGCGGTGCGAAAGGCGCGGATACGCATCGCGAACGGCGCTCGCCAGCGCATCCACGACGCTGCGCTCGACGCGGTTGGCGAGATGCCGCGAGTCCGCGATATCCTCGAAACCACGCCAGCGGTCGGAAATCTCCTTGTCCTTGGCCAGGGTGTTGGTGATCAGCGTGAACGCGCGCAGGTTCTTGGCGAAGGTGGCAGCCAGTGCTTCCGAAGCCTGACGGCGGACCGCGCCATCCGCATCCTGCAGCCTGTTCAGCGTCGGTTCCAGAGTGAGCTTTTCGCCATCAATGTCGAAACGCAGTTCCGTCATCGTCTCGTCGAACAGGCGGTTCCAGGCGCCGCGGCCGGTGACCGACTTTTCGTGGAACAACTGCTCGATGCGGTCTTCCAGCTGGAAGGGTTTGTCCTTCCTCAGATCCAGGACCCAGGGCCGGTAGTGGCCGAAAGCCGGGTCGGCATCGAGCGCCTGTTCGATCGCCCGGTCCTCGACGAGGTTCAATTCCAGGCCGAAGAACAGCAGATGCGAAGATGCGTCCGTCATCTTTTCCTGCACGTCGCCGTAAAGCTTCGCACGCTGCGGGTCGGAGGTGTCGCCAGCATAGACAAGGCCGGCATAGGAGACGATCTTGCCGACAAGCTCCTCCAGAGCCTCATAAGCCCTCAGCGCCTCGCCGAGCTTGCCCTCGGCGCCGCGTGCCGCCTCCGCTGCCAGCGTGCCCTTCCAGCGGCTCTCAAAGGCGACCGCATCGGCACCGGCCTTGTCGATGTCGCGCCGCAGTTCCGGGGCATCCATGCCGGGATAGAGGTCGGCAAGATTCCACTCAGGCAGGTTGCCGAGCTCCAGAGCCTTGCGACCGGACTGGGCCGGTGCATGCAGCCGGCCGAAAAAAGTATGCATTTCAACACCTTCCGGAAATGTCGCGCGAAGCCGATCAATTTCTAAGCAATTCGTTCACCGGCTTTTTTGAAAGCTTATTTAGAACCCTGTGCCAAGATGATCCATAGGATAAGGCGCGGAGCAGGGGCGAATTCGCAACACTCATGACAGGTTCGATCCTCATCGTCGATGACGACCCGGTTCAGCGCAGGCTTGTGGAGGCTGCGGTCGGTCGTTTCGGCCATTCAGCACTCACTGCTGAAAACGGCGAAGCCGGCCTTGCCGTCATGGACGGGCCCGATGCACGCGAGGTTTCTGTCGTGGTGCTCGACCTTGCCATGCCCGGCATGGACGGCATTGCGGTCCTGCAGGCCATGCGCGACCGCGACATCCATATCCCTGTCATCGTGCAGACCGCGCAAGGCGGCATCGAGACCGTGGTGAACGCAATGCGTCATGGCGCCTTCGATTTTGTCGTCAAGCCGGCCTCACCGGAGCGCCTGAACGCGGCGATCACCAGTGCGCTCAAGGTGGAGGAGGTCGAGGTCGCGGTGAAGCGATCGTCGCGCCGTCTTGGCCAGACGCTCACTTTCAAGGACCTCGCCACGCGCAGCTCGTCGATGGAGCGAGTGATCCGGCTTGGCCAGAAAGCGGCGGGGTCGTCGATCCCGATCCTGATCGAAGGCGAGTCCGGCGTCGGCAAGGAAATGGTGGCCCGAGCCATCCAGGGCAGCAGCGATCGCAAGTCAAAACCGTTCGTCACCGTCAATTGCGGTGCCATTCCCGATAATCTCGTCGAATCAATCCTGTTCGGTCATGAGAAAGGCTCTTTCACGGGCGCCACCGAAAAGCACACCGGCAAGTTCGTCGAGGCGCATACCGGGACGCTGTTCCTGGACGAAATCGGTGACCTGCCCCTCGATGTACAGGTGAAGCTCCTGCGTGCGGTGCAGGAAGGCGAAGTCGACCCGGTCGGCGCCCGCGCTACCGTCAAGGTCGATATCCGCCTTATCTCGGCTACTCATCGCGATCTGCTGCAGCAGGTGAAGGACAGCCGTTTCCGCGAGGATTTGTTCTATCGGCTCAACGTCTTCCCGATCCTGGTGCCGCCTTTGCGTCGTCGCAAGGAAGACATCCCCTTTCTTGCCCGGCATTTCATGGACAAGGTGTCGCCCGTCGCTCCGCGCCGACGCCTCACCCTATCAGACCCCGCCCTTGCCATGCTCCAGGCCTATGATTGGCCGGGCAATATCCGCCAGCTGGAAAATGCCATCTATCGGGCATCCGTGCTCGTTGAGGGCGAGGTGCTGACCCCGGAGGAGTTTCCGCAGATCCGTGCCCAGGTAGAAGGCACGGTGGTGCTCGAAGCCGCGGCGCCGTCGGTTGTGCCCGATCTGCCCGATGAGATCGAACCAGCACTGCCTCGTGAGCGACCCATTGCCGGGGAGGTCGTCAGCGATCGTATGCCGAGGGTTGAACCAAGGTTCGGCACGCTGACCGCGCTGGACGAACGCGGCAATGTCCGTTCGCTTGCCGCGGTCGAACTGGAGATGATCCGGCTCGCCATCGATCACTACAATGGCCAGATGAGCGAGGTGGCCAGACGGCTTGGCATTGGCCGCTCTACGCTGTACAGAAAACTCAAGGAGTACGGCATTGACCCGGAAACCGGGCGCGCGGAAAAAATGGCTTCCTGAATCCCGCGCAAGCTTCGGGTGAGTTTCCTGGTTTAAACCAGTGGTTTACCACGAGTTGAGGCGCAGCATTTTGGGCGGGATATCGCCATGGTGTTACCGCATTTCAGCTTCAATAAGCGTCGATTAACCATTAGGATCGATTATCGGGTGTGAATCCAACCGCATCCGTTTGATCAAATCCGGGGACAAACGGCAGTCTGCAAGGCCATTTGATTTGAGCAGAATCGAACGACACCAGAACAGGCGTCCATCCTCGTTGAGCGTCTGGCAGAAGTGGCTGACCGGCGCGGTTATGGCTGCGGGGCTGCTGGCCGTCTCGGCAGGAACCGCCAGCGCCGAGGTTCGCGCGCTGAAGCTGCGCAACCTGCACACCGGCGAGGTTGACGAGATCGTCTTCAAGCGGAACGGCCGCTACGACCAGGCTGGCCTCAAGAAACTGAATTTCTTCCTGCGCGACTGGCGTCGCAACGAGCCGACGAAGATGGATCCGCGCCTGATGGATCTGGTGTGGGAAGCCTATCGGCAGAGCGGTTCGCGTGGCTACATCCAGGTGATCTGCGGCTATCGCGCGCCCTCCACCAATGCCATGCTGAAATCGCGCAGCCGCCGCAGCGGCGTTGCCGAGAAAAGCCAGCATATCCTCGGCAAGGCGATGGATTTCTACATCGAAGGCGTGCCGCTGAAGAAGCTGCGCGACATCGGCCTCAAGATGCAGGGCGGCGGCGTCGGCTATTATCCGACTTCCGGCTCGCCTTTCGTGCATATGGACGTCGGCAATGTGCGCCACTGGCCGGGTATCAGCCGCCAGGAACTGGCGCGCCTGTTCCCGAACGGCAAGACGCTGCACGTGCCGAGCGACGGCCGGCCGTTGCCTGGTTATGAGCAGGCGATGGCTTCCTACAAGGCGCGCAAATCCAATGGTACGCCCAACATCGAACTCGCCAGCGCTGGCGGCTCGACCCACAAGTCGGGCGGGTTCCTTGCCGCTTTCTTTGGCGGTGGCGAGGACGAGGAAGACGATTCGGCCGATGTCGCCATGGCGCCGGCGCCCAAGCCGAAGGCCGCGATGAAGCCGGCCGCATCGGCCAAGAGCAGCCTGCCGGGCATCGCCATCGTCTCGCCCGAGAACGCACAGCGCATCGACATGCCGGCCGCTACCGAGCCGGAAGAGCCGCAGATGGCTGAAGAGCCGAAGCAGACACCGGAAACGATCCTTGCCGCATTGCCGGCGCGTTCGGTGCCAGTGCCGGGTGCGGCGCCGCGTCCGAAGGCGGATGTGGGCATTGCAGCAGCGCCGACACCTGAAACCGTTCCGTTCGGTGTCGCCGACGCTTCTGCCGTCGAGCAGGCAGAACAGCCTGTCGTCGTGGCGGCAGCCGCGCCGGTTCCACCGGAAAACGTGCCTTTCGGCATGGCTGATCCCAATGCGCCTGCACCGATTGCCGAAACCACGTCGGTTGCCGGCGTGCAGGCTGTTGCCGGCAATGTTCCGTTGCCGACACGCCGTCCCAAGACGCCTGGCGCAGCTGAGCCCAACCAGGAATCGGTGCTGCTCGCGCTGGCCGATACCGCCAAGCGTGACGGGCAACAGACGGCGACCGACGCGTTGGCCATGCTGCCAACCCAACGTCCTGACGAGGTCAAGGCGGTCCTGGAGCAAGCGTCGACCGACACTTATCAGGTTGCGGCTCTGCCGACCTCGCGTTCGGCTTTCAACGACCCCTCCGGTGTCGATGCGGCAACCCCGCGCGCTGTCGTGGTAAGCCGTCCGGCCGGATCCGACCCGGCTGCGGCGATGGGCGGCAATGTGAAGACGACACGCAAGGCAGCGCGTGCCAATGCGCAGGACGCCAAGCCCGATCACAAGTCGGTGGTTGTTCCGGCGGCGCCAAAAGTGGCGCGCTGGGCCCTCCAGGGCAATGAGCAGATCGCCAAGGTGACTGATTCCACCACGGCGCCGCGCATGGCTTACAACGTGGTTCGCACGGCGCCGAGCGAGGTCTATACGGCCGGCTTCCAGACCGCCAACGAAATGGCGGATTCGAACCGCTTCACCGGGACTGCGGTGAAGTTCATGTCGGTCGCACGCTTCCCGACCAAATAGATCGTGGGGTTCTGAAATGCGAAAACCGCGCCATATGGCGCGGTTTTTGTTTTTGGCATGCTGCAGACGGGCCGGCTGGTTCTACAGCAATTCCAGGAAAAGCGCGCAACGGTTTTCCGTCCGGAATTGCGTAACAACAAAGGGTTAGAGCGTTTCCGTGTTTCCGTTAAAAAACGGAAATGCTCTAGGATTTGCGCAACTTGCTGGCTTCGCGTGCCAGAGCCTCGATACCAGCCCAGTCCCCGGCCTTGACCATCTCGTCGGGCGCAACCCAGGAGCCGCCGACGCAGATCACGTTGGGAAGGCTGAGATAATCGGTTGCGTTCTTGGCGCCGATGCCGCCGGTCGGGCAGAATTTTACATCGGCAATCGGCGAGGCCAATGCCTTTAGAAAGGCTGCCCCACCTGCCTGCTCTGCAGGGAAGAACTTCAGGAAGTCGAGCCCGGCCTCCCGCGCTGCCATGATTTCGCCGGGCGTGATCGCCCCCGGCAGCAGCGGCACCGGGCTGTCAGCGGCGGCGGACAGCAACTGGCTTGTGATGCCGGGGCTGACGATGAATTGCGAGCCGGCCTTGGATGCCTCCTCGAACTGCCGCGCATTCAAGATGGTGCCGGCACCGACGATCGCTTCTTCGACCTCTGCCGCCGCGCGATGGATTGCCTCAAGCGCGGCGTCGGTGCGCAGGGTGATTTCGATCGCCCTGAGACCGCCGCGCGCCAGGGCGCGCGCCAACGGCACCGCGTCCCTGGCGTCGGCAATCTTGATTACGGGGATAACTGGCTGGCCATCGAGCAGCGAAAGAAGTTTCCGGGTTTTGCTGGTCATGACGTCGCGCTTCCTTGCTGTTTTCAATCGATTTAACAGACGGTGTTTTTTGAGTCTACGGTGTCATGATGACACTGTGTTGGAGCGGTTGGCCATCAGCAGGTCAGGCTCGGTGCGACCTGAGAATCGTGCTGACAAGTCGCGCAAGCCAGTTCCAGAAGGAGGACCGGCCCTTGGCTGCCCGCAATGCATGGCCGATTGCTGCCTGGGTAGCCCGACCGGCAATGCCGTCGGCGGCGAGACCATGTTCCTGCTGAAATCTGCGCACAGCGCTGGCCGTGCCGGGACCATAGATGCCATCCGTGTCGACGACGTAGTCCAGGGCAACCAGAGCTTCCTGCAATTCGGTGACCAGTTCACCCCGTGAGCCGATCTTCATCAGCCGGTCGCCAGGCGCGGGTCCCTCCACCTGCTGCCTGTAGGCTTCCGCCAGTTTCAGATGGTAGCCATTCTTGGCGAAGCCGGGGCCATTGTAGCCATGGCCAACGGCTTCCCAATCATGGGCGTTGAGTGCCGTGGCAAGTCCCGATCTGTCGATATAGCGCGCCATCAGCCGGGCCTGGCCGGCGGCTCCGGAGCGTGCTTCTTCGACGAGGCCGTCGACCGTATCGAAGCCCAGCCATTGCCAGTGCGCACCCATGACCTGGCCCAACCCCCAGGAAGTCGATTCATAGGCCGCCTGCCGGTCGATCTCCGCTGCCCGTTCGATGAGCTGCCAGCGCGCAGCCTGGCTGCGCGGATTGGCTATCTCGCCTGCAACGGGAGAGGCAAGACCCGCGGCTCGCGCCGTTTCCCGTCTGTCCTCAGCAAGCCGGCGATCGAAATAATGTCCCTCAAAACGGATCAAGGGTTCGTTGCGTCCGTCGATCCGGGCAAAAACCTGGCCGGCACTTTCAATCTCGGCAATGGCAAGCAGCACCTTGGGCTCCAGCCCGAATTCCCGCGCTGCCTTTTCAATTTCGTCCGCTGTATGCTTGCTGAACATGCGACCCTCACTCCCCGAGACGGGAGCCATTCAAACGACCCTAGCGGCCGCGGATGAACATTTGCGTAATCGGACTATCGCTTGGAGCAGGTGATGCGCCTGTAATCCTTGACCTTTCCGGCCCACATTGAAAATCATCGGGCAAGGCGGTACGGCAGCGGACATGAACCTGTCCGTTTCTCCTTTCCGCGTCGCAGCGCTTTATCGTTTTGTACGTCTCGATGGCTACGAGGCGCTGCGTCAGCCGCTGGCCGCTTTCTGTTGCGGACGTGACATCAAGGGCACGCTGCTTCTAGCACGCGAAGGCATCAATGGCACCGTCGCCGGCCGCGAAGAAGCCATTGCGGAACTCATCACGCATCTGGAGGCGATGCCTGAATTCGCCGGCCTGGAGGTCAAATATTCCGCAGCCGCCGAAATGCCGTTCCATCGCATGAAGGTGCGGCTGAAGCGAGAAATCGTCACCATGGGCGTGGAGGACATCGATCCGCTTCGCGCCGCTGGCAGCTATGTCGACGCGGCCGACTGGAACGCCTTGATCTCCGATCCTGATACGGTCGTCATCGACACACGCAACGACTACGAGGTGACACTGGGCACATTCAAGAACGCCATCGACCCTCACACCAAGAGTTTTCGCGAGTTTCCGCAATGGGCGCGCGAACACAGTGCGGAACTCGAAGGCAAGAAGATCGCCATGTTCTGCACCGGCGGCATACGCTGCGAGAAGGCGACGGCCTATGTTAAGTCGCTCGGCTTTGACGATGTGTTCCATCTCAAGGGCGGCATCCTGAAGTATCTGGAAGATGTGCCGCAGGAAGAGAGCCTCTGGAAGGGCGAGTGTTTCGTTTTCGACGAACGTGTCTCGGTCTCGCATGGGCTCGAAGAAGGGGAGGCGGAGTTGTGCCGGGCTTGCCGGCATCCACTGACCCCTGAGGAGCGGATATCGCAGCAGTATCAGCCAGGTGTCTCCTGCCCGCATTGCTATGAAGCGCGCAGCGATGAGGATCGCGCCCGCTATGCCGAACGTCATCGCCAGGTGGAACTGGCGGACCAGCGCGGCGAGCGCCGGCACATCGGCAGCTAGAAGGGCTTTTATCGCCTGCCTGGCGGGGTCGGGTTTTAGAACGTCATTGTAATGTTGCCTTTGCGCGCCTACCTCTGCGGGGATCAACCGCCGAGCCTAGAGCGGTTCCGTTTTTCACGGGAACGCGGAAACGCTCTAACTTTTGTTTTTACGCAATTCCAACCGCTAAACGCTTTTGTTGGAATTGCTCTAGCTGGAGCCATTGATGTTCGACCCCAAGAAACTGCTCGACGATCTCCTGAGTTCACAGGTTCCCGGAACTACCGGAACGGTGCGCGACAAGGCTGGCCAGGCCGTGCAGATGGCCAAGGACAATCCGCTTGCCGCCGGTGCGCTTGCCGCCGTGCTGCTCGGCACCGGGGCCGGGCGTCAGGTTACCGGTACCGCAGTGAAGCTCGGCGGTCTCGCTGCCATTGGCGGTCTCGCCTACAAGGCGTACCAGAACTACAAGGCCGGCCAGCAGCCGGCCGAAGCCGCGAAGCAGCCGGAACTGCTGCCGCCGCCGGCCGGCGACAGCTTCGATCCGGCGCAGGCGCCGCAAGGCGAGGGTGAGTTCGCGCTCACCATCGTGCGCGCCATGATCGCCGCCGCCAAGGCCGACGGACGCATCGATGAGGAAGAGCGCGGCAAGATCATCGACAAGGTCAGCCTTTCCGGTCTCGGCGCCGAGGCGACGGAGTTCTTGAAGGAAGCCTTGGCCGCGCCAGCCGACGTTGACGCACTCGCCTCGGCTGCCAGGAACGAGGCGCAGAAGATCGAGCTTTACACGGCCTCGCGCCTGGCCATCGAGCCGGACACGCGTGCCGAGCGTGGCTATCTCGACATGCTAGCTGGACGGCTCGGCCTGGACGACAAGCTGGTCGACCATATCGAGGCGACTGTTTCGGCAGCGAAGGAACCCGTGCCGGCATCCGGCGCCAATACCAAGTGGTAGGCGTTGCCACGACTGGGACGGCGTTGCTGTTAACCTTTCGTTAACCAGTCAGGCGCATCATTTTAACTAGTCGGATCGGCTTTCCTCCTCCCAAGCTGGTTCAGATCGGGGCGGTCGCCAATGACCGCCCTTTTTTGTTGCTCCCCAATTATTCCGGCCCTGCTGGCGCTTGTCATCGAAGGCGTCGTTTGCCATGCCTCTTTCTTTCCAGGAGGTCGACATGGCAATCAGAGGCACTGCAATCGTCACGGGCGCTGGCACCGGAATCGGCAGGAGCGTGGCAACAGCGCTGCTGAAGGAGGGCTGGAACACGGTGTTCTGCGGTCGTCGCAAGGCACTGCTGGATGAGGCGATCGCGGGTGCCGGCAAAACCGAGGCTCGTGCACTGGCGGTGGCGTGCGATATCAGCCAACCAGACCAGGTCGAAGCCCTGTTCGAGGAAGCCGTCGCAACCTTCGGGCGTGTTGACCTGCTCTTCAACAATGCGGGCATGGGATACAAGTCGACGCCGATCGATGAAATTCCGGTCGAGGTCTGGAATGACGTCGTGGCGGTCAATCTGACCGGCTCATTCCTGTGCGCTCGCGCGGCCTTTGCCGCCATGCGCCGGCAAGCACCGATGGGCGGCCGCATCATCAACAACGGCTCGGTTTCGGCGCAGGCGCCACGACCGGGTTCCGTGCCATACACGGCCACGAAACACGCGATCAGCGGCCTCACCAAAACACTGGCGCTCGATGGCCGCCCCTTTGACATCGCCTGTGGGCAGATCGATATCGGCAATGCACTGACCGACATGGCCGTGCCGATGACGGTAGGGGTGCCGCAAGCCAATGGTACGATTGCCGCGGAAGCGGTGATGGATGTCGAGCGCGTGGCGGAAGCGGTTGTCTATATGGCCGGCCTGCCGCTCGATGCCAACGTGCTGTTCATGACGGTGATGGCAACCAAGATGCCACTGGTGGGACGGGGTTAGGCACTCTCCGTCCTCGCTCATGAGGGGGGAACGGTCAGCATTCCCCATCCTTGAGCCTGGCGGTCCCTGCCGCGCGGCGTGCGCAGTCATTGCCATAGGTCTTGCCGTCGCATCCGCAGACCGGCCGATATTCCTCCGTGCAGACCTCAGGTCTGGGCATGCAGATCCCCATGCGGTCGGCGCGGCCGCATTGGGTTTCGGCAGGAAATTCGCAGAACTGGCCGGCATCGCAGGTGAGACCCCTTATGCCGCCACAGGCCCTGACCGGCTCGTCGGCAAGGCTGGGAAGGATGGTCGCGCCAAGCAAGGCGAAAGCCGCAAACCCGATGGCGACGATGCGTCTCATGTCGTGGCCTCCTCGGGCTTGGCGTTCGCTGCGAGGAAGCTACCGATGCGCTCCAGCGCGCGAAGAATGTTCTCTTCCGAATTGGCATAGGACAGCCGCATATAGCCTTCGCCGAGCACGCCGAAATCCGGTCCTCCGATCAACGCAACGCCGGCTTGCTCCAGCAGCGCCGTGGCCAGCTTCTTGGCCCCCCAACCGGTGCCCGAGATGTTGGGGAACGCGTAGAAGGCTCCTTTTGGCGCGATACACGAAATACCCGGCAGCGTGTTCAGGCCTTCGACCACCAGCTTGCGACGACGGTCGAAGGCCCGCATCATGGTCGCGACCTCATCCTGAGGTCCATCTATGGCGGCGATGCCGGCATATTGGCTTGGCGCATTCACGCAGGACCAGCAGTTGACCGCAAGCTTGCGCACCTTGTCGTAGAGATGCGCACCCCGCTCCCCGTTCGGCCAGATCGACCAACCCATACGCCAGCCTGTCATGGCCCAGGTCTTCGACCAGCCGTTGAGCACGATCAGCCTGTCGCGGATTGCCGGAAACTGGAGCAGGGACGTGTGTGCCTCGCCGTCATAGGTCATCACGTCATAGATCTCGTCGGAGAGGATGGCGACGTGCGGATGCTTCTCCAGTCCCTTCACCAGTTTCTCGATCTCGGCGCGCGGGGTAACGCCGCCAGTCGGATTGGCCGGTGAATTGAGAATGAGCAGCCGGGTGGCCGGCGTGATCAACGCCAGTGTCTCCTCGGCCGAGAAAGCAAAGCCGTTTTCCTCACGGATCGGCACCGGCACCGGCCGCGCGCCGGTGAATTCGATCATCGACCGGTAGATCGGGAAACCGGGGTCCGGATAAAGAATATCCGTGCCTTGCTCTCCGAACATCAGGATGGCGGCGAACATGGTCGGCTTGCCGCCCGGCAGGATCATCACATTGTCCGGTGAAATTTCGATGCCGGTGGTCGTCAATGTGCGACGCGCGACGGCTTCACGCGTGGGCAGAAGACCGGTGGCGGGCGTGTAGCCATGATGGCCGTCGCGCAGAGCCTTGATCGCCGCCTCGACAATGTGCCCCGGCGTGCGGAAATCCGGCTGACCAATGCCGAGATTGACGATGTCGCGGCCCTGCTGGGCAAGCGCGGTGGCGCGGGCGAGCACGGCGAATGCGTTTTCCTCGCCGAGGCGGTCGAAGGCAGGGATCGTGTGGATCATTTTGTTGGTCCAACTGGCGCTAGTTGCGGGCTGATGTTTTTTGGAAGGGTGGAGAGGCCCTGTCAAATAAGGCGATTTCGAAGAATTATTGCATCGATTTTAGACCAAAGGTCGCATCTGCAGATGGTTTGTGACCACCCATAGATGCAATAATTCTTCGAAATCGCCTAATATGGAGCTGATGGTGACCGAGGACCTGAAGAACTGGCAGCCGCGTCCGCGTCCCGAACGCAAGGTGCTCGAAGGTCGCTATGTACGCCTTGAACCTCTCGATGCCGCTCGCCACGGCGACGGACTTTTCGAAGCGTCTTCCGTGAGCGACGCCGACGCCCGTTTTCGCTGGTTGTCGGAATTCGCACCCGAGAAACGAGAGGACTTTCAGCCATGGCTGGAGAAGGCGGAAGCCAGCGTGGACCCACTCTATTTTGCGGTGATCGACAGGGCGAGCGGCAAGGTCGCCGGACGTCAGACACTGATGCGTATCGAACCTGCCCATGGCGTCATCGAAATCGGCCATATCTATTGGGGGCCACTGGTCGCGCGCAAACCGGCAGCGACGGAGGCACAGTTCCTGTTCGCGCAATACGCTTTCGACGATCTGGGCTATCGGCGCTACGAATGGAAATGCAACAACAACAACGCGCCCTCAAAACGGGCGGCGGAGCGATTCGGTTTTGAGTTCGAGGGTATTTTTCGCCAGAACCTCGTCATCAAGGGTGAGAATCGCGATACAGCGTGGTATTCCATCATCGACAAGGAGTGGCCGGAGCTGAAAAAGGCGTATGAAGCCTGGCTTGATCCGAGCAATTTCGACGACCAAGGCCAGCAAAAGCGCCGTCTGGAGGATTTCCAGGCCTAAATATATTTAGGCTTCCTAATGTGTCTTTGTTAGCCGGGAAATTTTTTTCATGCTTCGGTGCATGACCCTCATCGGATACTTTAATATCCAAATGGATTGAATTAAGTTCGGCGCCCAAAGAGGGGTGACCGATGGGTCGTGAATATCAATCCCACACAGACGGTGACCACGATCACGGTGGTGCAGGACATCAGCACGAAACTTCAGACAAGAAGCGCGTGCTGATTGCTGCAATACTGACCGGTGGATTCATGGTTGCCGAAATAATCGGCGGGATGCTCACGGGTTCTTTGGCACTGCTTGCTGATGCCGGCCACATGTTCACCGACGCCATCGCGCTGGCGCTGGCGTGGTATGCCTTCCATCTCGCCGATAGGCCAGCGACAGGCCGGCACACCTATGGCTATGGCAGGGTCAAGACCCTTGTCGCCTACACCAACGGGCTGGCGATTTTCTTCGTTGCTGTGTGGATCTGCTACGAGGCCTGGCGGCGGTTCCAGGCACCTCCGCCGGTGCTGGGCGGGCCAATGCTCATGGTCGCGCTGCTCGGGCTCGTGGTGAACATCGCAGGCTTCGTCATCCTGCATGGTGGAAGCCGCGAAAGCCTCAACATGCGTGGTGCCATCGTACATGTTCTGGGCGATCTTCTGGGCTCGCTGGCCGCAATCGTTGCAGCGCTGGTCATCATGGCCACCGGCTGGACGCCGATCGACCCGATCCTGTCGGTGCTGGTCGCGGTGCTGATCCTGTCAACTGGCTGGAGCCTGATGCGCGCAGCCGCGCATGTGCTTCTGGAAGGCTCGCCCGCGGGCCTCGATCGCGACATGATCACCCAGGATCTGCAGGCTTCCATCAAAGGCGTCCGTGAAATCCATCATGTCCATCTGTGGTCGATTGACGGCGCCAGCAACATGGCGACGCTGCATGCAAGCCTGATGGATGGGCTGGACGCGCATATTGCCGTGGATGCCATAAAACAGCGCCTGTTCACCCAGCATGGCATCAGCCACGCAACCGTTGAGATCGACTACGACCGCCGTGCCGAAGACGGCCGCGCGCGCGACCAGGTCCGTGGCGTCACATCGCAGCCCAGGCACCTGCATTGAAGCGGCGTCTGTGCTAACCATCCTGTCAGGAAGTGCAGGTGGTCCGGAGTGATGATGAGCCCTGAAAACAAGAGCGCCGCGATCGCTGCGCTGTCGATCATGCTGCTGTTCGGCGTGACCGCTTATTATCTGCCGACCATCATGCTGGCGATCGGCCATTTCTCGACGGTGCTGGCCGGCGCTTTCGCGGTTCTGTTCGTGGCCGCCTTCTTCCTGGTGTTCTGGCTGCGCGGGCGAAGCCGCACGCAAGGGAGGGATTGAGAATGCGCGTGCTGATCACCGGCGCGGCTGGCATGATCGGTCGCAAGCTCGTTGCGCGGTTGCTCGAGGACGGAACACTGCGTGGCCGTAAGATCAGTCAACTCGACCTGCATGATATCGTAGTGCCCGAGGCGACCGGCAGCGCCGATGTCGTCATCAATAGCCATACCGGCGATCTCTCGGTTTCGGGAGCCGCCGCCACGCTGGTTGCGGAAAAGCCGGATGTTATCTTCCATCTGGCGGGAGTCGTTTCGGGCGAAGCGGAAGCCAATTTCGACCTCGGCTATCGTGTCAATCTCGACGGCACCCGCGCCTTGTTCGATGCGGTTCGCCTTGCCGCCTACAATCCGCGCCTGGTGTTCGCGTCCTCGATCGCCGTATTCGGAGCGCCCTTTCCGGAAGTCATCCCGGACGATTTTCACGCGACGCCACTAACCTCCTACGGTACCCAGAAGCTGATGGGGGAAGCCCTGCTGTGCGATTATTCGCGGCGCGGTCTGTTCGATGGCGTCGCGATCCGGTTGCCGACCATCTGCGTGCGGCCCGGTAAACCGAACAAGGCCGCATCCGGTTTCTTCTCCGGTATCATCCGCGAACCGCTGAAGGGCGAAAGCGCAGTGCTGCCGGTCCCGCGTACGGTCGTGCACACCCATGCCAGCCCTCGATCGGCGGTAGGCTTCCTGATCCGTGCTGCCGAGATCGATGGTGCGGCGGTCGGGCCGCAGCGCGCGCTCAACATGCCCGGCGTCGGCGTCAGCGTCGCAGAGCAGATCGATGCTCTCGGGCGCGTTGCCGGCAGCAAGGCGGTAGCGCTGATCCGCGAGGAGCCCGACGAGACTGTCTGGGCGATCGTGAAGAACTGGCCGACCCGTTTTGAAGCGCGCCGGGCACGGGAACTCGGTTTTGTCGCCGAAACCAGTTTCGATGACATCATCCGCGCTCATATCGAGGACGAGATGAATTGATGGATCGGCGGGCCACCGTCTCCTTCTGAACGAAGAGAAGATCAGGCGCCGAGGCTGGCGGTCAACAGGATCACGCCGAACAGGAAGACCAGGGCCGCGCCGCCGATTTCGATGGCCGAATGGACGCGGTTGCCGAGGCGGCCGTCGCCTGCAAGCGCCACCGCCCAATCTTTTGCCGTGACGGCCAGCGTCGCCAGGATGGAAACGGTGATCGCCGTACCGACGGCCATCGCCAGCACCGACAGGATGCCGCCGGCCCAAAGCCCGTTGAGGAAAGCAAAGGACAGCACGATCAGGGCACCGGAGCACGGTCGGATGCCGACGGCGGCGACGGCCGTCCAGGCGGTGCGCCAGTCGAAGCGATCGCCGGAAAGCAGGGTCGGGTCCGGTGCATGCGAATGCCCGCAGGTCTCACAGACCTCGCCCGGCCCATGATGGTGATCGTGATGGTGGCCGCCATGGTCGTGGTGGTCATGCGCATGATGCTCATGGCCATGGTGATCGTGATGGTCATGATCATGCGCGGCGGGATCATGCGTGTGGGCGGCGTGAGCGTGGCTGGCGTGGCCGGCATGCGCGGCTGACAGGCTATAAGCTGGTGCTGTTCCGAACAGCCGCGTCAGCGACGGACCGAGCTTTCGCCACAGCAACCAGGCACCGAATGCGGTGACGAACGCATAGGAGGCAATCTCCAGGAACCATGCCGTGTCGGTCATGGAGACCGAGGTACCGCGCAAGACGAAATAAGCGAGCAGCATCACCACAATCGCCGTCACGGCCTGCAGGAAGGCGGAGATGAACGAGAGCAGGATGCCACGCCGCAGCGCAACCTCGTTGGCCAGCATGTAGGAGGAGATCACGGCTTTGCCGTGACCGGGGCCGGCAGCGTGGAAGATACCGTAGAGGAACGACAGGCCAATCAGCAGCCACAGCTTCGAGCCGTCCTGGCGCATCGCTTTGATGGCCTCGGCGAGTGCGTGGTAAAAGCGTTGCTGGTGCAGGTTGACCCAGTTCAAAAAGCCCGCAAACAGACCGGTCGTCGGCGTCATGGCATCATTCGTGCCGATGCCGAGCGAACTCTGCGCATAGGCGTGGCCGGCCGCGGTGATGAAGGCCACACCGAGCAGGCAGAAGATCAGGCGGACGGTCATCCTGTTCATCGAGGTCACCCTTCCGTGCGGCAGTTCAGCTCGAGCTTGGTGGCGAAGATCTTGCTCATGTCGGTGCCCGTCGGGTCATTGAAGAAGGCCTCGGTGAGCGTTTTCTGGTTCTGGGCGATCGCCGTGTCCGGATCAGGCCGTACCACCGCGCGTGCGCATGAGGCCGGCAGATCCTTCACGGACAGGTTGGCGTCGTCGGTGAAATCGATGGCGGTGTAGAAGGTCGGGTCATAGACGCCGAGATCGATCTTGCCCTTCAGCTTGATCGGCTCCTGCGGCTGATCTTCGAACAGCACGATCAGCTGGTTGTTGTCGAAGGAGGCAACGATTTCGGGTGGCGCCTTCATCTTGATGTCCTTGCCGTCGAGCGTGACCACCTGGAAATAATTGTATTCGGCAAGTGATGCCTTGATGGTGTTTGCCACTTCCTTCAGCTCGGCGTCGTCCAGCTTGAGGTCGGAATTCTTGTCGAATTCCATCAGCACGGTCGAGGAAAACAGCTCGTCGAAACGCCACAGGTGGCGCAGCGCGGCGATCGACTTGTGGTCGGGAGAAAGCACGACGTCCAGGCGGGCCTCGGCAAAGACGTGCGGGTGGACAAGAGCCGGCGTCGTGCCTGCGAGAAGCAGGCCGAAGGTAACGGCCATGGTGGCTGTTGATGCCTGAAGCTGCATGGCCGGCGGCGATTCCCCAGTGTCAGTGTGGCCTGAGGGTTACCAGAAACCGGGCGAAAATGGGACCTAGCTAACGAAAATGTTATGACGTTTCATGCGTCTTGAACCACTGCACCATGAAGTCGACGAAGACACGCACCTTGGCGGGCAGGTAGCGGCGGTGCGGGTAGACGGCGAAGATGCCGCCGTTGAAGTCGATGCGGTCTTCCAGCAAGGACACCAGCCGGCCGCTCTTGATTTCGGGTGCTGCGATAAAATCAGGCAGCAGTGCAAAGCCAAGCCCGTCCAGCGCGGCCATGCGGGTGGTGATCGGGCTGTTGACCATCATCGGACCGCTGATCGGGATGCTGGTGATATCGCCGTCATCGTCGCGGAACGGCCAGTTCGAGGCCCAGCGGCCATTGGTGTCGACCACGCAGGGCATATGCGCGAGATCTTGCGGTCGGGTTGGCTTGCCATATTTGGCGATCAGTTCCTGCGAACCGCACAGCTTGAGCGAGAACGGGGCCAGCTTGCGTGCGATCAGCGAGGAGTTTTCCAGCCGGGTGATGCGGATGGCCAGATCGAAACCTTCTTCAACAAGATCAACGAAACGGTCGTCGAGATGCACCTCCAGCGAGACATCCGGATATTGCTTGGCGAAGTCGATCATGGATTGACCGACCGCCGCGTCGGCCATGGTCCGGGGCGCTGTCAGCTTGATCCTGCCGCGCACGTCGCCGGCGCTGTCGCGCACCACGTCGGACAGGCTGTCGATCTCACGCACGATCTCGGAAGCGCGGCGGTAATAGGTGTGACCCGCTTCCGTCAGCGAGAACTGGCGTGTGGTGCGGTTGAGCAGCAGCGCACCGAGTTCGTCTTCCAGCTCGCGCACATATTTGGAAAGCAGCGCCTTCGAGCGACCGATCTTGCGGCCGGCCGCCGAGAAGCCTTCCGCCTCGACCACGTCGATGAAGGCGCGCATCCGGGTTAGCGTGTCCATGGCGTCAGGCCTTTCCGATCGTTTCGAGAATGCGTCGTCCAAGCCCGATCAAGGCGAGATCGCTCCCGACGGGGCCAAGCAGGGAGAGGCCGAAAGGCGCGCCATCGACCATGCCCAGCGGCAAGGTCAGTTGCGGAAAACCGGAGAGGCCAGACAGGCAGAGCAGATGCAGGGCGCGCTCGCGATAGATCTGGGTGTCCTCGAAACTCGAAGCCGCGAGTGGTGCTGCGCCAGGGACAGTCGGCAAAACGAGGATGCCGTCCTTGGCGAGGCGGTCGGCCAGTTCGGCGCGGAAGGCATCGCGCCGTGCGGTCTCGACCTTTGCGGCTTTTGCGTCGATGGTGGCGCCATAGGCGAAACGCTCCCTCACACCCGGGCCGAGGCGGCGGTCTTTCTCCGAAATCCAGGTTCCGTGCGATTCCCAGGCCTCGCGTGCCTGCAGCCTGCGGAAACACCAATAGAGATCGTCGAGATCATGGGTGAGGGCAGGGCCATCCCGCGGTTCACCAAGGACCGGCGCGATCGTCCTGATCATGGCCTGGTATGCATGCCTCTCCGCTTCGCCCAGCAGGAGGGCGTCAACGGGAGCCATGCGGAACGCGCGCGCCGGCAGCACCGCGTCGCTTTCGCCGAGCAGCAGCCGCGCCACTTTCTCGTACACATCGATGTCCCTGCCGAACCAGCCGAAGGTGTCGAAGCTGGGTGCCAGTGGCATGGTGCCTTGCAGGGAAACCACGCCATGCGTGGCGCGCAGGCCGATCAGGCCGCAGAAGCTGGCCGGTGCGCGGATCGAACCGCCGGTATCGGAGCCGGTGGCAATGTCGGCGAGCCTGCCCGCAACCGCAGCCGCCGAGCCGGAGGAAGAACCCCCGGTGACACGGTCAGGCGCAGCAGGATTCACCGGGCGTGGATAGTGAGCGTTCTGGCCCATCAGCGAAAAGGCGAGCTCGTCGGTCTGCGTCTTGCCGACGAATCGCGCGCCCGCGTCGAGCAGCCTTTGCACCGCGGGTGCTGTCGATGGCGCCGGTTTGCCGGTTTCCGCCATGTCCGGATTGCCGCAGCCGGTGACATAGCCAGCAACGTCAAAAATATCCTTCACCGCCAGCGTCAGTCCAGCCAACGGTCCGGATTGTGCATGAGAAACAGTGACTTGGCTGAGATCGAGGAAGGCGTTGAAGCGGTCGTTCTGCTCTGGCATCGTTCAATATCTGGATACGGTGCGTCCACAGTCGTTCGACAGCGGATTTTTTTCAAGCCGAGGTTCGATTTTAATTGATTGTGAAAACATGCGCGCCTATATCGCGCTTGCCCAAAGTCGCACGTGCCTGTGGGCGTCCCCCGACCCTCGAATGGCGAGGATATCGGGACGGTACCCGGGAAGTAACGAGCCCGGTCGGTTCAGCGGCCAACCGCCGATCCGAGGACGTCTTGAAGCAACGACGGTGCGGGCCTTTCTGGTGTTTTCCGGTTGTCCATAGACCGGGGTTACTGAAGAGGCACACCCTCATTGCCGGCAGTGCGGTTGGGAACTCCCATCCAAGCCAAGGCAGACAAAGCGGACCATAGCCGGGCAAGGCTAGGTCCATCGCCGCGAGACGGCTTTCGATGGCTCCGGGGTCTCCACCGGCTGGTGCTATCGGATTTTCGTCCCGCCTTTGTTTGACCGCGTGTTCGCGAGGCCGAAGCCCGCGTCCCGCACCTTTGCACGTGCCGCAAGGCGCGATGGAGAGTCCTATGGCTACGCAACGTGTTCTCGATTTCCTCGCCACCCGACGTCCGGAAGGCCCCTGCCTTGTCGTCGACCTCGACGTCGTGCGTGACAATTTCCGCGCCTTCGAGAAGGCGCTGCCCGATTCCAAGATCTATTACGCGGTGAAGGCAAACCCGGCGCCGGAAATCCTGCGCCTGCTTGCTGCGATGGGTTCGTCCTTCGACACCGCGTCGGTTGCCGAGGTCGAGATGGCGCTGGACGCGGGTGCAACCGCCGACCGCATCTCCTTCGGCAACACCATCAAGAAGGAGCGCGACATCGCCAAGGCCTATGCGCTCGGCATCCGTCTCTATGCCGTCGACAGCGTCGAAGAGGTCGAGAAGGTTTCGCGCGCCGCCCCGGGTGCACGCGTGTTCTGCCGTGTGCTGACCGATGGCGAAGGCGCCGAATGGCCGCTGTCGCGCAAGTTCGGCTGCGTGCCGGCGATGGCCGTCGACGTTCTGCGTCATGCCAGGAAGCTCGGCCTCGATGCCTATGGCGTGTCGTTCCATGTCGGCTCGCAGCAGACCGACCTTACCGCCTGGGACCGTGCCCTGGCCGACGCCAAGCGCGTGTTCGCGACATTGGCCGAGGAAGGCATCGTGCTCAAGATGGTCAACATGGGCGGCGGTTTCCCGACCCGTTACCTGAAGGACGTGCCGGCGGCGCAGGCTTATGGCCAGGCGATCTTCGGCGCGCTGCGCAAGCACTTCGGCAACGACATTCCGGAAACCATCATCGAGCCGGGTCGCGGCATGGTGGGTAATGCCGGCGTCATCAAGTCGGAAGTCGTGCTGATCTCGAAAAAAGCCGACAACGACAACGTGCGCTGGGTCTATCTCGACATCGGCAAGTTCGGCGGTCTCGCCGAGACGATGGACGAGGCGATCCGCTATCCGATCGTGACCGCGCGCGACGAGGACGAGAAGGCGCTCTGCGTGCTTGCCGGCCCGACCTGCGATTCGGCCGACGTCATGTACGAAAAGGCACCCTACCCGTTGCCACTTTCGCTCACCATCGGTGACGAAGTGCTGATCGAGGGCACCGGCGCCTACACGACCACCTATTCGGCGGTCGCGTTCAACGGCTTCGAGCCCCTCCGATCCTACGTGATCTGACGGGCGGACAGCGCGTCAGATCACCCCGCTCGCCGGTGCCTTCTGGTGCCGGCGGTGGGTTCGCTTGTGGAACAGTTCTCCGCTCGTGAAGGATCGCGGAAATGGACATTGCCAAAACCCTGCCGGCAGCTTTGCCTGCCATTCTCATCACTGCCGAAACTGCGGCGGACATCGGTGCCCGTGAGGCGCTGCTCGACCGCGCCATGGGCGCGGGACGCAAGCGCAAGTCGTCGGAGAAGCTGCGGCGCGGCCGCCGTCCTTCCGAGGGACTGGCTTTTGTTGCACGCAACGAGGGCGGCGCCGTCGTCGGTACCGTCCGGTTGTGGGATGTCCGCTTGGGCGACCATGGCGCCGCAGCGCTGCTGCTTGGCCCGCTCGCCGTCGATCCGACCGCCAAGAGTGCCGGCATCGGTTCGGCCTTGATGCATCACGCCGTCGCTGAAGCAGGGCGACTTGGTCACCGGGTCATCCTGCTTGTCGGCGATGCTCCTTATTATGCGCGCTTCGGCTTCTCGGCCGAAAAGACCGGCCGACTGGCCATGCCCGGTCCTTATGAACGCGATCGCTTCCTGGCGCTGGAACTGGTGCCGGGTGGGTTGGATGGTGCCCGGGGCACTTTGAAGGCTTCGGGGCGCAAGGCAGGCGAGCGCGCGGCGATGCGGATCGCAGCAGCCTGAGACGGCGGGGGCCGGACGGCGGCAGGCAGCTTCAGGCTCGGTCTGCCACCGTATTATTGATTTCTTGCCGATATATGCCAGGACAGGCCGTAGCGTATCCTGGCGATGGTCTTCGGGTCAGCCGATCAGTTGGCTGAGTGCCATGGCGACCGACATGTCGCCCTCGACCTTCAGCTTGCCGGTCATGAAGGCCATGGTCGGGTTGAGGTCGCCGGCCAGCAGCGATTCCAGATTGTCGAGCGAAAGCTTGATGGTGCAGTCGGTCGGGGCATCGGTGGTGGAGATCGATGCGCCATCGATGACGATGACACCGTCGGCGCCGGTATCGAACTTCACCGACTTGTCGAAGCCGGCGCTTTCGACCTTCGACTTGAGGCTTGCCGCGATTTCCTGAACGCCCATGATTATCTCCCAGTCTTTGCGCGTCGCGCGTGTTCGTTTCCATCCGGCTTTGCCGGGCACTGCGGCGTTCAAGCCTCGCGCGAACGCGTTCAAGGAGGCCTCGGCGCCGAAGCCGTTCTATAGCCTTCAGTTGACGTTTACGTCAACGTGATTTCTGCTTCTGCGAATGGATCGTGGCAAGAAAAAGCCCGCGCATGCCATTGCGCAGGCTGACGGGAACCGCGTGGAAAGCAGTCCATCAGAGACGACAGTAGGTCGTTCTCCGATGGACTGAAGGTCGACTAGAACTCCATATCTTCCATGCCGCCGCCGTCGAACCCCGCATCCTCGGCGGCAGGCTCCTTCGCGGGCTGTTCAGCCGCCTGGGCTTCACCCGCGCCAAACATGCTGCCGACAGCGTTTGCCAACAGCATGCCGCCGGCGACACCCATCGCGGTTTGTGCCGCGCCGGCAAGGAAGCCGCCGCCGGCGCGTTGCTGGCCGAAGCCGCCGCCTTGTTGGTAAGGCTGTTGCCCCATCCCAGAAGCATATGCGGCGTTCGTTCCGACCTGCGGGACGGATGTGCGACGCGGCTGCCGGCTACCGCCGAACAGCCCACCGAAAAGGCCACCATTGGACGAGCGAGAAGCTTCGGCTTCAAGCTGTTCGATGTGGGCCTGGGCGGACTGCAAGGCCTGTTCCTGCACCACGATGGTTTGCGCCATGTAGTACGGTGCGCCGGGCTGGGATGCGATCTTGTCGCGGATGAAGGCCTCGGCTTCGTTGTCGCGCGGCGGCGACTGCTGCTCGACAAGCGCTAGTTTGCCGAAGAGCTGATCGATCGCCTGGCTGTCGTTGCGGTCCATGCTGGTCTCCTCAATTGTGCCGGTTGTCGAGCGCGTTTATTCGCGCTCGCCCGTGAAATTCAGCAGCAGCTGGAAGATGTTGACGAAGTTCAGGTACAGCGAGAAGGCACCCCAGACGGCCATTTTCTGACGCGACTCGCTGTCGAAGTTCTCGGCGTACTGTTCCTTGATGTTCTGCGTGTCCCAGGCGGTCAGGCCGAGGAAGACGACGATGCCGATGACCGAGATCGCGAACTGCAGGGCTGACGAACCAAGGAAGATGTTGACGATGCTGGCGATGACGACGCCGATCAACCCCATGATCAGGAAGGACGAGAACTTCGTCATGTCGGTCTTCGTCGTGTACCCGTAGAGGCTCATCGCGCCGAACATCGAGGCGGCGATGAAGAAGGTGCGCGCGATCGAGGTACCGGTGAAAACGAGGAAGACTGACGCGAGCGACAGTCCCATGACCGCGCAGAAGGCCCAGAACATGGCCTGGGCGCCGGCAGCCGACATGGTCTGGATGCGGAACGAGAAGAGCAGCACGAAGGCCAGCGGCGCGAGCATCACCACCCATTTCAACGGGCTGGAGAAGATCGGCACGTAGAGCGCGGGAATCGAGCTTACGGTGAAGGCGACGACGCCGGTCAGGACAAGTCCGAGCGCCATGTAGTTGTAGACGCGCAGCATGTGCTGGCGCAGGCCCTCGTCGAAGAGGACGGCGCTGGGCTGGCCGAAGCCTGCGTGTTGACGATAGTCGGGCGAGTTCATGTCAGTGTCTCCTTGGGTGGATGATCAATAAAGGCTGTCGGCAAGCTTCTTGGCCGAGGTGCCGAGTTCCCTCGGATTGCCGCGTCCAACCAGCGCGTAGGCGACTTCGCCGATCTGGAAGTAGCTTGATGCGGTGCCGCCGATATCTGTCTGCTTGGGTTTGACGACGTCGAAAGTCCCCGGTCGAACCGCGAACAGCGACGCGTCGCCGATCGAATCCGAATGGACCGCCAGTTCGACGCTCGGACCGAAGCGGGATGGATAGATCTGGACGTCCCGGACGCTCCAGTCCCTGGGCAGCGCAGGCATGGTGATCGCGGTCGCCGACAGGATCTCGGCTGGATCATAGTCGCGGACTTTCGGCTGCGACGTCATGGATGCACGCAGCAGGCTGGTGCCATGGGCGCGGACGGCCTCCTCGACATAGGCCGGCGGTGGAACCGAAGCGATCGACTGACTGACGCCGAACGGTCCTATCGCTTCATGGGCGATCCAGCCGGCGCCGACGAACATCGCGACTGCCGCCGCGCGCTGGAGAACGGCGAAAATCCGACCCCGGAGAAGACCGCGCTGGAGCTGCCGGGCCGCCTCCGTCGTGCTTGACCGAACCGCACGTGATGGCGCGGAAAGAGCCAGGCGAAGTTCATCGTGCAGCCGCAGGTCCGCCATCACGCGGGCAGCTTCTTCGGGGCGTGCGGCCAGGTAGGCCTCGACGTCGATCCGACGCGACGTGTCGAGCTGATCGTCGACATAGCTGAGGATATCGGTGTCCGTCACCGGGTCCGTCACGATGTTCCTCCTACAATCCTGAGATGCCCGGGCCGGGACGAAGGGTTCTCTTCCATTTCACGCAGCGCCGCACGGGCGCGTCCCAGCCTCGACATCAACGTGCCGACCGGAATGCCGAGCGCGTCGGCAGCTTCCTGGTAGGAAAGGCCCTCGATCGCCACGAGATGGATGGCGGCACGCTGTTCCTCTGGCAGTGCGAGGAAGTTCTCCCGCACCTGGGCAAGACGAGCCGAATGTTCCTGTGGCGCTTCCATGGAGGTGTCGGCGAGCTCTGCGGCAGCATCCATCCGCCGCTGCTCGGCGCGTGCCGAGCGCATGCGATCGATGAAGGTGTTGTGGAGGATCGAAAGCAGCCAGCCGCGCAGATTGCCGCCGGAGCGGAAGCCCGAGCGGCGCTCATATGCGCGCACCAGTGCGTCGTGGACGAGGTCCTCCGCGTCCGCGTCGTTGCGCGTCAGGGAGCGCGCGTAGCGACGCAGCGAGCCGAGCTGAGCAAATACGTCAAAGGATGACCGTCTGGTCTTCATGCGAGGTATACGGTGCCTGTTCGGCATTTAATCCCTCGTGGCGTGAAAGAATCTTCGCACTTCACTGCAACTGGCCGGCCCTTCGGCGTTGAGGTGTGATCCTTCGGAGGATCCAGGCGATCAAGACGGCGCCTAAGAAGGTCAGGGCCGTCAGGCCTATGCCCAGTCCGAGCCATTGGAATTCATCGAGTTCGCCAAACCGCGAAGCGCCTTTTGCCGCCAGCCAGCCGGGTGCGAGCATAAGCGGCGCCCAGACCAGCGCCGACCCGATGTTTGCCAGCTGAAACCGCTTCTGATCCATCGCCATCATGCCTGCGACAAGCGGCACGGTGGAGCGAAGAGGACCGAAGAAGCGCCCGAAGAATATCGCTGCGAAGCCGTATTTCCTGAAGAACAGGCGTGCCTGCGCCACACCGCTTCGGTATCGTTTGAGCGGCCATCGATGCACGATGCCCGGTCCCGTCCAGCGACCCAGAACATACGAGACGATGTCGCCCAGGACCGCCCCGATGACTGCACCCAGGACCACGGGAACCGGATCGATCACACCCGTGCCCACAAGTCCTCCGATCAGCACCATGAGCGCTGTCGCAGGAATGAGAAGTCCGACAAGAACCAGGGATTCGCCGAAGGCGACAAGGCCGACTGTCACGCCCGCCCACATCTGATGTTCGCGCAGGAATGTCTCTGTCGTCTGAAGAATTCCGTCCATCATAAGGCTCCCGCCTCGATTTCGTTTCGGGGAAGGGCAGTCGCCACCATGGCCCTGAACGCCATCAGTATGGCGAAGCTCCCAATTGCTGGCCGCCCATCGCTGGGTGCTCGGACTGGGCTGGGCAAATCGGTGAGGAGGATCGTGCAGATTCGCCCAAAGGCGTGCGCATGCGGATGGCTGCAACGGCCCGATCTGGTATGGATCAGACTATCGGAGGCGCACAGGCATCATAGGCGCGAGCCAGATCGGTGGACGCACAGTGTCTTGTAGGCGTTGCACCCGAAGCGATCGCCGTGGGCAGGGCCAATGTGGGGAGTTCGGGCGGGATTGCGGCCGCATCACGTCCGCTGTCCTTCAGGCAGAGCGGACGATCGGCCCTTACCGTCGAGATGGCTATGCGTTTGTGGTTCGTCTGGCGTGCCAGGGCCAGTTCCGTATTCTTCGGCTGTGGGGAGCCTGGAGACGACGAAGCGGAAAATGGCAATTGACCGAACGCAAAGATCGCAGCCAGGAGCAGCATCGCGGCCGACAACAGTGTCAGGTTCGACTGTCTCACATGTCTACGTCGGGTCATGAAGCTCCGGTCGGTCACAGGCTTGATCGGCCGAAGGGGCATATAGTGATGCCCGCCCCCTATTCCCAGCATCGTCGATCACATTGCCGCGCGGGCTGGTTACGGGTGTTGCGGCTTCTTGCGGAATACCTTAGATGGCCAGCCGGCAGCGGCATGTCTCAATGCAACGGCGCATCAGGCCGCAAGGCGCGGCCGGAAGCGTCATCAAGCATCGGGGCTTGATCCGCTTGGGGGTAATCGCAACATGTCAGGTTTCCTGGTTCTGCTGACGCAGGCCTCTGTCTATTTCGCGGCGATGGCGTTTGTGTTCCGCGTCAGGACAAGCCTCGGCATGGGCGTCTTTTTCTGCACGCTCGGAGCGATGCACTTCCTGGAGACCTATCTCGCGGCTGTTTATTTCATCCAGCTGCCGTTCGGGCTGATCTCGCCCGGCTCGACCGTGATGTTCGCCGGCAAGCTCGCCTTCTTCCTGCTGCTCTACATCAAGGAAGATGCCGAGAGCATGCGGCAGCCCACCTACGGCCTGCTGATCGGCAATCTGCTGATGGTGGTGCTGGCCCTGCCGCTGAATTACTACAGTGATCCGGCGCAACTCGCCTGGCGCCAGCCGGAGATGGATTTCATCAACCAGATCGGTTTCCTGATGGTCTGGGGGACTGCTCTGCTTTTCATAGACCTGATCGGCATGGTGCTGCTCTTCGAGCGGCTCGGAACAATCGTCACAAACACCATCCTGGGTCGCATGTTCATCAGCCTGGCGATCGTCCTCAGCTTCGACCAACTGTTTTTCTATCTGGGCCTCTATCTCGTAACCGGGGCTCCCTTGTCTGCCTTCTACGGTGGGTGGATCGCCAAGATCGGCTCAGCGCTCTTCTTCAGCGCGATGCTGGCGCTTTATCTGCGATTTATCGAAAAGAGCCCGCTTCCGGTCGGCGTCAGACGCGCCACCGACGTATTCGACAGGCTCACCTATCGGCACCGCTACGAGAAGCTTGTCGGGCGGATCGGAAAAGACCCGCTGACAGGCCTCCAGGATCGCGGCCAGCTCGACGAAAAAGGGCCGGCCATGCTGACGGAAGCGCTCAAGTCGGCGCTTCCGCTGAGCCTGATGATGATCGACATCGATCATTTCAAAGCCGTCAACGACAACCATGGACATGCCGAGGGCGACAGGATTCTTCAGGCCGTTGCCGACGCTCTTTTGAACGCCAAGCGGGAGGGTGACGAACTCTTTCGTTACGGCGGTGAAGAGTTCGCGCTGCTTTGCCCGGAAGCGTCGGCGGGAGCATTCATGCTTGCCGAACGCATGAGGACGGCAGTTGCCGATACGGTCCATCCCGAACTGAACAGATCAGTGACGGTCAGCATCGGCATCGCAACATGCCCAGCGAACGCCGGGGATTTTCGCGAGCTTCTGACGTTGGCCGATGCTGCCTTGTACGAGGCAAAGGCGAAAGGCAGGGACCGGGTGTCGATATCGACCGTGACAGCCGGATACCGGTAACGGACAGGATTCAGCAGCCTGAACCGGGTCAACCGGCACTGCCAGCAGATGCCGCGGGCGCTACCAGCTTACCAGCCGACCGTCGAATGCCAGGAAGGCCCCGCTGTGTTCCGGTTTTGCCGCGGCAATGATCGATCGTAGCGCTCTTGCGCTTTCTTCCACTGGCAGGACGGCTTCCGCACCACCCATGTCGGTCTTCACCCATCCGGGATGCAGCGACAGCAGGGTGATGCCGTCGGGCTGCAAATCCCGCGCAAGCTGGACGGTCGCCATGTTGAGCGCGGCCTTCGAGCAACGATAGGCGTAATCGTCGTCATCGTCGTCGATCAGGCCTTCCGCCATCGACCCGGCCCGCGAGCCGATGTTGGCGACGACTGGATCGGTGCCAAGGCGCAGGTTCACCCGCAAGGCCCGTGTCAACAGGACCGGGCCAAGCGTGTTGATACGCAGCACATCGAGGAATTCCTTCGGCTGCAGGCGATCCAGGCCGGGGAGTGGGCTGCGGATGCCGGCATTGTTGACGAGCACGTCCAATGGCCGGCCGCCGAGCCGCGACACCAGCGTTGAAATCGATGCGGGATCGGCAACATCGAGCGGCTGGCACTCGATGCCGGCCTCAAAGCCGTCGGCAGGCCGGCTGCGGCTGCAGCCGATGACCTGCCAGCCGCTTGCCGCATACTGCCGTGCCAGTTCGCGTCCAAGTCCGCGTCCGGCACCGGTGACAAGGACGGTCTTAGCCGCCACTTGCGGCGCTCCGCGGCCTGACGGCTGCTTCCTGACGTGCGATCGCGGCATAGATTTCGCCGGAATACTTTACCGTGCGTTTCTGTGTCTCGTAGTCGACATGAGTGATGCCGAACGGCGTGGTGTAGCCATAGGCCCATTCGAAATTGTCCATCAGCGTCCAGGCGAAGTAACCGCGCACAGGCATGCCTTCGTCTGCCGCCCTGGCGATCTGTTCCAGATGTTCGACATAGTAGGCTGCCCGCAATTCGTCCCAGACATGGCCGTCCGTGCCCACCGTCTCAGGCCGCGTGGCCACGCCGTTTTCGGAAATGTAGATCTCCTTCGGCGCGTAGTTATCATTCACGTAACGCAGTACATCGTACATGCAGCGCGGCCAGATCTCGTAGCCGACGGCGGAGTAGAGGCCTTCCGGCTGGACGCGCCGATAGTTCAACGGCGCCAGTTCCGTGCCTTCGGCGATGACCGAGCGGCGGTAGATGTTGACGCCGAGATAGTCGACGGGCGCGGCGATGATGGCGTTGTCGTCGGCATGGATAGCCGGAAGCAGATTTCCATAGAGGTCTAGCATGTCCTTGGGATAGCTGCCCTTGAAGACGGCATCGAGGAACCAGCGGTTCTGCGCGCCGTCGAAGCGTCGCGCGGCGGCAATATCACGTGGGTCGGCGCTGGCGGGTTCCGCCACATTGAGGTCGAAGACGATGCCGACGGAGGCGTCCGGTATCTCGGCGCGGATGATCGGAACCGCCTTGCCGTGACCGAGCAGCGCGTGATGGCTCGCCGTTACGCCACCCCTGGTGCCGTCGCGCAGGCCCGGGGCGTCTTCGCCCGAGGCATGGCCCGACCAGCAGAAGGTCCATGGCTCGTTCAGCGTCGTCCATTTCTTGACGCGATCGCCAAAGCTGCGGGCGGCCAGCCCGGCATAGTCGGCCAGTGCGTCGGCGGTGGCGCGATTGTACCAGCCGCCTTCGTCCTGCAATGCCTGCGGCAGGTCCCAGTGGTAGAGGGTCGCATAAGGTTCGATGCCGGCAGCCAGGAGATCGTCGATCAGCCGGTCGTAGAAGGCTGCTCCCTTGGTGTTGACGGTGCCGCGTCCCTCGGGCAGCAGCCGCGTCCAGGCGAAAGAGAAGCGGTAGGCGCCAAGCCCGAGCGTCTTCAGGACGGCGATATCGTCTTTCCAGCGATGGTAGCTGTCGCAGGCAATGTCGCCGCTGGAGCCGTCGATGATGACGCCGGGCACCTTGCAGAAGCGGTCCCAGATGCTCTCGCCTTTTCCGTCGGCCGCCGGCGCGCCTTCGATCTGGTAGGCGGCCGTGGCGGCGCCGAAGACGAAGCCTTGTGGCAGAACGAGCGAGGCTGCACGGGTGTCCAGGGTGCGCCTGTTATCGATGCTTGATGTCATATTTTCTCTCGACTGTGCTGACCAGGCTGGCCGCCGCCAGTGTCAGCAGGATGTAGAAGATGGCGGCGGAGTTGTAGGGTGCGAAAGGCAGGAAGCTTGCCGACTGGAATTCGCGCATGCGCTGGGTGATGTCGCGGATGGACAGAATCGACAGCAGCGAGGTGTCCTTGAGGATGGCGATGAGTTCATTGCCGAGCGGCGGGATGATGATGCGGAAGGCCTGCGGCAGGATGACGAGACGTGCCGTCTGCCAGCCGTTGAGGCCGAGGCTGCGTGCAGCCTCGATCTGGCCGCGTGGGATGGCGTTGATGCCGGAGCGGAAGATTTCGGCCAGGTAGGCGGAATAGGCAAGCGCCATGGCTGCGATGCCGCGGGCGAGATTGGGCGGGTCGAATACGCCTTGGGTGGCATCTTTCAGCGCGCCGGCCAGCGGCAGGCCGACATAGAGGACGATCACCAGCATGGGGATGCCGCGAATCGTGTCGACGATGAATTCCGAGCCGATCGAAAGCGGATGGCGGCGATGGATATGGCCGCCGAAGGTGAGCAGGCCGGTGACGATGGCGAGCACCGCAAGGGTGATGCCTGAGGCCTTGTCGGAATCCCTGAGGGCGGCAGTGCGCCAAAGCACCGGCAGGTCGGCTGGCGCGGCAGCCGCGGGCAACAGCGCGGCGCTGACATCGGCCTTCTTTTGGAGCGCGGCGACGGCTTCCGCCGGTCCTTTGAAAGTGCGCAGCGGTACTTCGTCACCCGGCGCTCCGGGAAACTGACCGTAGCGAACAGCGCCGATCGTGCCGGACGGCGTGCCGGACACGACGGCGACCTTGCCGTCCAGGCTGCCGACCAGCACATAGTCCTGGCTCGGTTGCAGGAGGAACCACGCCGCCGCACAGGCGAGCAGAGCAGTCAGTCCAACGAAGATGAGATTTGCGCGCCGGCTGTAGTCGAGTTTGAGCAGGCCGACCCAGACCAGACCGAGCAGTGCCGCCAGTATGTAGGCGGCGACTGCTGCACGGATGGTCGTGGCAACACCGGCGGCGAAGGCCATGGGCGCCAGGAACAGGACGACGACCAGGCCGATGCCGTTGAGCGCAAGCAGGATAGCCCGGCCGGCTTTCGTCGCACGTGGTTCTTTTTGGCTGAAAAAGAAAAGCGCGAGTGCGGCGACAGAGACTGCCAGATAGCCCCAGAAAAGCCCTGACGCGTAACCCTGCACCATCGCATCCGCAGTATCGGTGAGCTGGCGCGGAGTGACGCCCTGCATCACCAGTTTCGAGGTGAAGGGATCGACCGCATTGGCAACGACCGACGCCACGTAAGGGCGGACGATTCCGGTGCTGGTGACAGCGGTGGCTGCCAGCAGGTTCACCACGGCGCATGCGTTGGCAAGATGCGGTCTTGGTGCCGATATGCGTGAAAACACGACGCTTCCGATACCCGCTGCAAAAGCCATGACCAGGAGCAGGAAGCCTGGAACAAAGACCGAGGAACCGTGCTCGACACCGACGATGGCACGTAAGGAACGCTGATAGTCCGGCGAACTCGCGAACAGGTAGACGATAAAGGGCAGGGCGGCTGCGATGATCAGATTGCTGGGTCGCAGGCGCATGAGGTAGCGCATCTCTGTCCGCCCTCCTTCGGAAAAAAGCTCCGGCGCGGCGTCACGCCGGAGCTTGTTGAAGCGACGTCGCTACTTGGTGCCCCAGTACTTGGCGATCAGCGTGTCCAGCGTGCCGTCCGCCTTGATCGCTGCGATGCCTTCATTGAAGGCTGCGATGTTCTCGTCACCCTTGCGGAAGACGAGGCCGAGCGGATCGGATTGCAGGTTGCGGATGGGTACCACCAGCTCGCCGGCAAATTCCTTCTCATAGGCGGCGGCGTTGGCGCCGTTGATGACGACGCCGTCGACGTCCTTGTTCTTGAGTGCGATGAGGGAGGCCGCGAAGCTGTCATAGGCCGTCACGTTGTCCTTGCCGGCGACGCTTTCGGCCACCTGGGCGTCGGTTGTGTTGGCCTGGGCGGAGAGCTTCTTGCCCTTTGTCTTGAAATCTTCCGCGGTCAGCCCTTCATCCTCGACCCGCATCAGGATTGCCTGGCTGTTGACGATGTACGGCTCGGAAAAGTCCATCGCCTTCTTGCGTTCGTCGGTGATGGAGACACCGGACGCGACGAGATCGAAGTTGCCCTGGTCGAGTGCGGCGAAGATGCCGTCCCAGCCGGTGGTGACGAACTCCGCCTTGCAGTTGATCTTGGCGCAAATGGCGTTGACGACATCGACATCGAAGCCGACGATCTGGCCGGTCGCCGCGTCGACGCTCTCCATCGGCGGGGAGGTGGTGTCGGATCCCACCTTCAGCAATTTGCCACCGAGATCAGCCGCGTGGGCCGTACCAGACATCAGCAGCGCGAATACAAGTCCGGTCAGGATTCTCTTCATGCTCTTTCCTCCCGTTTTTTGAGCTTGATGATCGGATCAGGTGCGGCCGATGCGACCGCCCAGATTGTCGGGCTGCCGGCCGATGAGTTCGGGCCGGAAGACCTCGGCGAGTTTTGCCGCGCCTTCATCCACCATGCGCAGCAGCAGGAACTCGCCGAGCCGGCGTCCGAGCAGCTCGATTGGCTGGTAGAGGGTGGTGATCGGCGGACTGAAATAGGCGCTGACGTTGATATCGTCATAGGCGATGACGTCGACATCTTCCCCGACACGGAGGCCGAGGCTGCCCAGCGCCGAAAGCACGCCCAAGGTTGTGGCTTCGTTCACGCACACCAGTGCCGTCGGCGGCGAGGGCTGCTTGAAGAGGCCCAAGGTCGTGTCGCGACCGAAACGTGCGGTGAGGTCGCCGCTATTCACGAGATCCAGCGAGGGTCGATGCCCTGCCTCCTTGAAAGCACGGCTGAAGCCATCGATCCTGTCCAGCGCATAGGACAGGCGCGGCTCGGCATTGATGAGCGCGATGCGGCGGTGTCCGCCGGCGATCAACCGGGCGGTGGCCGCATAGGCGGCCCATTCATTGTCGACGTCGACATGGGCATAGGTGAGCGACTGCCGGCAGCGGCCAAGCGCCACGAAGGGAAAGCCGGCTTCGACCAGCATGGCAATACGCGGATCGTGCGCCAGGACGCCGGAGAAGATCATTCCGTCGGCAAGCCGCTGATCGGCGATGCGGCGCGCGATGATGCAGGCATCGTCGAAGTTTCGGTAGCCGTAGACGGAAAGCTGGTAGTCGCTGCCATCCAGCACTTGCGAGATGCCGCTGAGGATCTGTGTGTATTCGACGCCGTCCCACTCATAACCGGCAGCCGAGGTAATCGGCATCAGCACCGCAGCCTGGTAGGTCTTGCCCGTGCGTAGCGCCATGCCCCGGGCGTTCGCCTGATAGCCGAGTTCACGGGCGGCGGTGAGGATCTCCTCGCGGGTGGCGTCGGTGACGACCGGTGAGCCGCGCAAGGCTTTCGAGATGGTGCCGATCGAATAGCCGGTGTGCGCGGCCAGTGTCTTGATGGTCGGCAAAGTGCTGCCCGCTGCAGACTTGGCTTTGGCCATGATCGCCGCTTGCTCCTCTCTCCTTGTAAGAGGCTATCAGGCGATAAAAACGATTTCAAGAAAAATAAAAACGTTTTTATTGCATGGTGTAGCTGGGTGCGCCTGTGGCCACGATGCCCCTGACAGGCCGGGCCGCAGGGCACCTGTCTTGAGCCGACAAGAAAAAACGGCGGGCCGAGGCCCGCCGTTCGTCAGAGATCAAATGTGGAAAGGTGCTCAGTCGATGTCGAAGGAGACGCCCTGGGCGAGCGGCAGCGCCTTGGAGTAGT
>NZ_JBHYIM010000022.1:0-66351 GCF_042739655.1 Mesorhizobium sp. NPDC059025
AATGAAACCGGCGGGGCATCGGCGCTCAGCGTCCACAGCGGTTCCAACGACAACAGCTTCACCACGCTCGGCATCCGCGCTTCGACCGATTTCGACATCGGCTCAACAAGGGCGACGGCACGCGGCATGATCGGCTGGCGCCATGCCTATGGCGATGTGACGCCTGAGATCAGCCAGGCCTTCACCGGCAGCAGCGCTTTCACGATCGCCGGCGCGCCGATCGCGAAGGATGCCGCGGTCATCGAAGCCGGGCTGGACTTTGCCATCACGCCGCAGGCGACGCTCGGCATCTCCTACCATGGCCAGGCCGGATCGAAGACCAGCGACCACGGCGTGCGGGCCGATCTCAACGTCAAGTTCTGACGAAGCTCGCCGGCCAGGTTCGAAGCATGTCGGCGATGTCGAGGCTCTGCGCCGTCACGCCGAGCGCGAGCTCGGTATCGCCGGAATCGACGATCGGCAGCCGCGGCCTCAAGCGCCTCCGGGTTCATTCACGGGTAACCATCCCGGCATGAACCCGGCCGATATACGGCATCTGCCGTATGCCAACACCGTCGTTTCGCGGGCAGATATCCGGACGGGTCGCGTGAAGGCGCGCCGCGGCCCGGCACCGCCAGGTGCCTTCCGCGCATCTGAAAGGGATAGATCGATGAAGCGTGTAGCCATTGCCGTCATGGCCTGCCTGTTGGCAGCCTCCGCCGCGAACGCCGCCGGGCCGAACAGGTCGGGCGCCATCAGCGGTAGCCTGCCGAATGGCAAGTATTGGAGCCCGTTCCGCTGATCGGCTAGAACGGCACCCGCTCCGGTCAGCCGGGGCGGGCCTTGCCCGGATGCCTGAGCTGTCCGGCAGGCTGGGACGGTGGGAACAGCGGGAGCGTGCATCCGCCAGGGGGGCGGGCAGGCTCGCAAGTTGGCTAATCGTGTTGCCGAGTCTAGGAGGTCGCCAGCCAGCTATAGGCCTGAGCAACAATGACGACAGAGACGAGAAGAAAAGCGACTTTGTAATAACGCCCATAAGGCGATTGGTATTCGTGTTCCTTCGCAGGCATAGCGGTACTCCCCAACACCACTCGACATGATTATGCACTAGCACTCGATGGGCGGCGGTACAATCAGTTCTCCCGACAGCGTTACCGATTCATCCACACCGATGTAACAAAGCCACGGATTCTGGCGTGAACCGCTTGTGCCCCGAACCTGGGAACCGCTAGAGCAATTGCGGAGAAAACACACTGCTGTGCATGCCGACGAGGGAGGGGTTCTTGCGGATTTGCAATTGCGGTCTGATCGACCGCAGGGCTTTGTTGCGTGGCGCCGGTGCGACGGCGGTGGCAATGCTGGCGTTTCCGGCTGTCGGACATGCCTTCAGGATCCGCGCCGGGACATTCTGTGGCCTGTCGAGCGACAGGAAGCTTCCGGCGATGACCGGAGTTGCGGCGAGCGACACGGCCGAGCAGGTCGTCGCCGAGATCTGCGGCATCGTCGGGCTGCCGGCCAATTTCCGCATCGTGGCCATCGACGATCCGAAAGCCAATGCCTTTGCCACCATCCAGGATGGCGAACGCCTTGTCGTCTACAGCGAACCGTTCATGGAGCTGATCGCGGACCGGCAGAATCGCGACTGGTCGAGCATGGCCGTCTTTGCCCATGAAATCGGCCACCATCTGTGCGGCCACACGCTGGACAATGTCGGGTCGCGCCCGCCGAGGGAGCTCGAGGCGGATCATTTCGCCGGCTTCATCGTCGGCCGCCTCGGCGGAACCCTGGAGGACGCGACGCGCGTCTTTGCCAGGCTCGGGGCAGGGTCGGCGACGCACCCGCCGAGTGCCGAGCGTGTCGCAGCGGCCTCGGCCGGCTGGAGGAAGGCCACCGGCAAGGCCGGCGAGGATCGCCTCAATGTGCTCACGCACAATCTGGAAGGCGGCGAATATGTCCGGGTCGTCGTGGAGTTCTCGGGCCGGGACGGCCGTTGGACGGAGATCCAGCATGGCCAGACCTTTGCCGTGTTCGAGGAGCTGAGGCGCAAGGGCAGAAGCGTGTTCCTGTTCGATGAAACCCGCTCCATCTGGGTCAGGCTCGATGTCGACGGCTCCGGCCGGTTCGCCACCGGTTTCTGGGCGCGGGGAGACAGGCAAAAGGCGACACCGCCCTGGACACCGCTGGACCCGGTGGCGTGGAGATAGCCGCGGGCCACGCCCTGGCCCCAGCGCGAGCAGTTGAAGGGGCAGCCCTTTATCCGTTCGGATCCGGCACGCCGCGCCGGATCTCCTCGGAAAAGCCCGGTCCGATGCCAAAAGCCTTGGCGCGCTCGCTGATGCGGGAACGTTCGATCAGCTCGTTCAGCGGCAGTCGGGTGTCGATCCGTTTCTGGTCATAGAGGTAACCCGGCAGGTAGCCGTTGACGAGCAGGCGCCAGTCGGTCGGCACGCTTGCCCCGATCAGCCGCAGGATGCGCACGATCGCCGTGGTGCAGTTGGTGGTGATCGAGTTGTAGAACTGCGGCTTCGCGGCCAGGGCGTTGGCGTCCTCGACATAGCCGGCCAGGAAGACCCGGGCATGATCTGCGGGCACGGCCAGCCGGTAGAGATGCACATCCTCGCCGCGCACATTGGTGCGCAGGCCGATCAGGTCGCGTTCGTCGGCCGCGATCACGATCAGCGTATCGGTCTTGAAGGCGTCGGCGACCGGCGAATACTCCGTGCCCACCCGGTAGCGCGCCTCGATCGACCAGGCCACCTGCTCGCCGCCCTCGAAGCCGAAGCTCACGATGGTGTGCGCCATGTTCGGCCCTGCCCAGTAGGACATGAACAGGTCGACGGTCCTGAGCTTCGACAGGTCGTAGCTGCGCGTCTCCCAGCTCCCGGTGAAATCGGTCTTCGAGCGCCAGGTGAAGTTGCGCATGTTGGTCAGGGTCAGGCGATCGCCCTCGATCCGGCCGATCACCTGGTGCGCATCCTCCGGCACGAAATCCCCGCCGCCCGGCGGCACGATGCTCGCCCACCAGACCAGCACGCCGGCAAAGACCACGGCGAACAGGCCGATGGCACGCCACCTGCGGCGGGTGAACAGGGTAACGAGCGTCGCCAGCCCGAACAGGCAGAACAGCGCGGCGACGGCGATGCGGCCGGTCTCCGGCAGCGGCAGCCGGTAGAAGAAGGCAAGCCCGGTCCACACACTCGCCAGCGCTATGGCAAGAAAGAGGACGGCGATCAGGACGAAAAGACCGGCACGGCGCATCGCAACTCCTGCAATCATGACCGGCGCGGCAGCCGGACATTCACCAACTTCACGAGCGCTGCCGGGAAATCAAGACGCGATCGTGGCCTGTCGGCCATCGATCCGATGGAGCGTGGGCATCTACTCGGCGACGTGACGGCGCTCCTTCCGATTGTGATCATGCTCGCGGTGCTGATGCCTCCAGGGTCGAAAATACCGGATCCTGACCTAGAGCCTTCGTCCCCGCAATCCGCTACACCGGAGATGGCAGAAGCTCTGGCGCAGATGGTGCGATGAAATCGAAATGGGCCGCGGGCAATATCGTCAGGATCGAGCTGGGGGCAAACAGGCATTGCTACGGCCAGGTTGCCTACAATCCGCTGATCGTCTTCTTTGCCGGCACCTATGACGACGACGTTGCGATCGATCGCATTCCCATGCTGCCTGTCGCCTTCAAGCTCTGGGTCACGAAATACGCGCTCACCAAAGGCATCTGGCGCGTGCTTGGACATCGCGGCCTGACCCCGGAAAATGCAGCCGAACCCTATTTCTTCAAACAGGACATCTTCAACGGCCGGCTGGCACTGTACCATTCGACGTTTGCGGCGTCGAACTGTGAAAGGCCCGCGACCCTTTCCGAGTGCCTAGGGCTGGAATGCGCGGCGGTCTGGGACCCGGAACATGTCGTCGACCGGCTGCGCGACCTTGCCGACGGCCGGCCCAACAAATGGGTCGAGAGCCTGGCGGTCGATCAGAACAAGCTGCGATAAGGACGCAGGCTCTATCCGTTATTCGTAGATCCTGGCGATGAGAAGCAGTTGAGCCGCATGCTTCCAGGGATTGCCGTCCGCCGGATCCCGGCTGTCCAGGACCCAGCCCCCCATCGCCTCCAGATAATCGTCAAGATGGGTATTCAACCAATCGTCCTCGCTTTTCGCCGCGCGAAGCTCGCTGCGCAACGCATCCAGGAAGAGGAGAAATGTCTCCTTGTCGCGCACCGTCGCGACGAGCGTTTCCGGTCCATAGGTGCGGTCAGCAGCGATCTTTGCCTCCTTCATCCGATGGCTGATGGCGCCGATGCAACATCGTTCCCGCTCTCGAGAACGGCTTTGAATTCGTCGGGCTGCAGGACATTGGCGGGCGCGTCACGGAACAGCGGGGCAATCTGGGCGGGCGTGTATCCGGCCAGCCCGCAGCCGATCGGGGTCAGCTGAAACGACAGTTCGGCATGTTCGCGGGCGAATGCCTTGAAGCGCTCCACAGCCTGCGCGATGTTTTCGAGCGGCAGCGTCTTGATGCGCGTGTCCTTGGTCGGAATCCCATAACTGTTGCCTTGCAAGCCTTCGCCCTGGCCATGGATCGCGCCGCGATGCTGTTTTGCCCACAAAGCCGCGCCTTTGCCATGGCGGCCGGCCTGATTGCTTCCGAACACGAATATGGGATCCGCAGCTTCGCTCAAGTTCACCTCTGTGGGGGTATTGGATGGATGGTGGATCAAATCCCGCACAGTCTCTCATGGATCTGGCCTGCAGGTGCATCCAATCCACACAATTCACGTGAAAATGCCCGGCACGCCTGTCGAGATGAGGGCAGCGTCGCGGCCCGGTAGGAGTGCAGCACTCTGTGAGGCAGCCACCAATTGGGCCCTTTTTTCTTTTCTACTTTCGTACCAACTGGTGATTTGGGGCTGACAACAGCCGCAAGTTGCATTATTCGCGCCCGCTTCAACGCAAAACTGGGAGGTTTGGACAGCGAGGCTTCGATGGGCCGACCCCGATATGAATGCATTCAGGAGCCCGCGGGCACCTGGAAGGTCTGGGACAACGCGCTCAACCGCGCGGCGGAACTCGATGGGCAGCAGCTGGTCAACCGGTCCCTGTTTCGCGCCGAAGCCGCCTGCCAGATCCTGAACAGGATCCACCTCGGCTCGCGTTTCTGACACGCCGGCGCCTGCCTCGCATCCACCTCCTTTCGCCTCCGCTGCACCCTGTCCGAGGGAACGTCTGCCGTGCTCATCCGTTCGATCCCGAAAGGAGATCGAGCCATGGCCAAGGTCCGGAACCTGGAGAAGGACAGCGCGATCAACGAAACCGATGCCGCCGGAACCCCGGCGCTGCGGAAGGGAGCGGCGCCCAGCGCGGAAACCACCGTCACCGGCTCGTGTCTCTGTGGAGCGGTGACGTTCACGCTCGCGGGCGATCCGATCCGCGCCGGCCTCTGCCACTGCCACGACTGCCGCCGCGCCAGCGGCAGCGCATTCTCCATGTTCCTGGTCTGGGACCGTTCCGCCTTCGCCTGCACCGGTCCGACGGGGGTCTATGAAGGCAGGAGCTTCTGCTCCTCATGCGGCTCGCGCGTGTTTTCGCTGCGGCCGGAGGAGGCGGAAATCATGGCCGGTGCGCTCGACCGGGCGCCGACGCAGTTCACGCCGGGCTATGAGCTGTGGACGAAGCGCCGCGAGCACTGGCTGCGCCCCGTGCGGTCCGCGCAGCAGTTCGAGGAAGATCGCGGCTGACGGCAGGGTGATCTGATCGCGGTCCGGCGCATTGCCGGGCGCCGGAGAGCACCTTGGAATTCCACTGTGTGGCCACGCGTCGTTTCCCTTGCAGGTTGCAGGAGAAATTGACTCCGGACCAGCGTTGCGGCTGAATGGATCTCCGTTCGGAGGCCCATATGCGTGTCGTTGTAGCCCTTGCCGTCTTCGCCGTCGCTCTCGCGGGCTGTGCTTCTCCCAGGCATGCCATGGTCGGCAATGGCTCGCGCATTACCGTCGCGCCGGACCTGCCGCCGGATGGAAACATCATGCAGCGCGTCAGCACCATGATCTGCGCCAAGCGCTTCATCGACCCGCAGCCGGCCCCCGCCGACGCGCTGGCGGCGCTGCAGAACGAAGCGGCGGCTATCGGCGCGGCCGGCATCTACAACGTGAAATATGCGCAGACCGGTCTTGTCGACCGTTGCGGCATCCTGCCTGGAACCGTGGCGACCGCGATCGCCTATCGGGCGGGCGGCTAAGATTGCGGGATCTGCCTTCGCGTGGGTAGGATCGTGTCGTCAAGCGTGTTGGAAGAGATCGGGCCAGACTTGCCGAGCTGGCTCGAAGCTGTGCTCGGCAGGCTTCGCTTCTATAGAAGACGGGAGCCGGATTCGGAATTCGCGCGACGGCTCGATTCCTTGCTTTCAAAGATGGCCAATCAAGCGTCGTCGACTGCGCGGGCCGATACACTCGACAGGTTTCTGCGTGCCTGCCTGGCCTCTCTCCTGGATGCCGCACATTCGAAGCCGGAGCTCCACGCGCACCGGGCTGACCTGGCGGTGCTGTGCGGCCTTGCCTGCGAAGCACTCGATACTGACCGGGATGACCGTCTCCTCATCTTTGTTGCCGACGGCGTGCGGACGTTGGAAGAAGGCGCTCCATGGGCTATTCGAGTGCCTGGACGTGTGGTTTTCCTGGCGGCAATGGTCGCTGCTGGCCCCGAAGACGAAATCCCCGCGGCGGCCATTCGGCTCACGAATGATCTCGCGGCGGCCGTCGGTCTTGACCATCTGATCCAGGCGATGGAGAACGGCTTGCTCGGGAATTGACGTGAGCGCACGGTGCTGCGGTTGCTCGGAGCGTGTGCCGATACCTTGCCTTCGAAGCAGGCGAACACGATGGTTTGGACACTCCTCCGCAGCATCCTCGACCGTAAGCCATTGCCAGAAGGATCGGCCGTGCGGTCTGCGATAACGTATCGGCGAGACGGCAGGATATACGTGTTGAGTCAGTCGAAGACCGTCGATGGCTTGTGGCTTGCTACCGCGCCGAAGTTCGAGGTCGAAGAAACGGATGCCCCCGAAGTCGGCCGCGCTCTGCTCCGATGCCTTTCGCAATCCAGAACCGGTATACCGCACCCGAAGCGGGAGGATTGGCCCACCCTCGATCGGCAACTGGTCGAGTTTCTGGGCGTCAAGTCCATCAAGGCGTTTGAACGCTCGGCTCTATGCGCAACAGTAAGCCAGGCGGCTGGTGGATTGGTTACGCTGACGCCGACGGCACGGGATTCAACAAACGGCGGCTTTGTGGGCCTCTCGGAAAAATCGATCATGGTCGAGGGATCGGATCGACGTCTGGGCGAGATTCTGATCGAGTGTCTTCGTCTTTCGAAATAAGGACCGGCCGTTCGTTTCCAGTCGGCTCGAGGACAGCATGCACAAGTCGGAACACCGTATCTGCGTCGAATGCCTCAGCCCCTACCATGAGGGGAGCTCGCGCATGCTCGAGCTGTGCCCGGAATGCTCCCACCACATCTATGGCTACCCGAATTGCGAGCACCGGTTCGAAAATGGACATTGCGTCGTCTGTGGATGGAATGGAGCCGTCTCTGAATATGTCGCGAGCCTCCGTTCATAATCATGATTGGGTGTATCCATTCGCCCGCGCATCCGGGGCCTTGAATAAACCGCAATCGGTTTCCATATAGCGATGGTGTGTCCCCGTCAGAGGTTGATGCGCTTTCCCTTCCGCCTTCGTCCGACCACGGATGTACTGGCGAGTTGATCGTGGAAGGGGTTCTCGAAAGAGACAGCAGAGCCGTTGGGAGATATCCCCAGCGGCTTTTTTGTTGCCTGCCGGAGAGCGGCGCTGCCTCTCACCCCGGCCAGGACACCGGTGCCGCTCGACCCCCTTCAGCTTTCGACCTGGCGGGCCACCTCCCGATAGGCGAATTCCCGCTGACGGAATCGAGATGCCTTTGCGAGGCAGAACAGATTGCCTGCGCATGCTGCGTTGTCTCAGGAGGCAAGCACCGCATCGATCCGGGCCCGCGTGCGCGCCACCCCTTCGACGATGCGGTCCTTGTCGATCGAGGAATAGCCCATGCGGAAGAAGCGGCAGGGGCCGTCCGCGTCGGGGAAGAAGGGCGAGCCGGATTCGATCAGCACGCCGTCCTGCCGGAGCGCGGCCATCAGAAGGTCCGCATCGAGACCCTCCGGGCCTTCCACCCAGAACGAGGTGCCGCCGAAGGCTGAGGAGCCGGCTATGGTGAAGCCCTGCCGCTTCAGCGCATCGGCCATGACGATGTGGCG
This sequence comes from Mesorhizobium sp. NPDC059025, assembly GCF_042739655.1. Lineage (NCBI taxonomy): Bacteria > Pseudomonadati > Pseudomonadota > Alphaproteobacteria > Hyphomicrobiales > Phyllobacteriaceae > Mesorhizobium > Mesorhizobium sp. NPDC059025. The sequence goes on from NZ_JBHYIM010000022.1 coordinate 8,284, forward strand.
CTTGTGATATTCGCCGCGCATGCGGTGCAGCACCGCGTCATGGTGGCCGAGCGCCAGGAAATAGGCCGCGGTGCGCTGCACATGGCCGGGCGGATGGCGCAGCATCAGCGCCCGCAGCGCGCGTGCCTCGCGGATCACCGGCGCCGGCGCCACCAGATAGCCAAGCCTCAGGCCCGGAAACAGCGACTTGGAAAACGAGCCGATGTAGAACACCCGGCCGGCCCGGTCGAAAGCCTTCAGTGCCGGCGACGGCGGCGCCAGGAAGCTCATCTCGAACTCGTAGTCGTCCTCGATGATGACGAAATCCTGCTCGGCGGCTGCTTCCAGCAGGTGCTGCCGGCGCTCGATCGGCATCGTCGCCCCGGTCGGGGAATGGTGGCTCGGCGTCACGAACACCGCATCGACGCCGGCCGGGATCACTTCCGGCGGCAGGCCCTGGCCATCGACGTCGATCGCCGTCACCTGCGCCCCGCTCAGTTTCAGCGAAGCGCTCATGTCGGGGTGGCAGGGGTTCTCGCACACCGCATGCGCGCCGCGGGCGAGCAGCAGCTGCGTGACGATCCACAGCGCGTTCTGCGCGCCCACCGTCACCAGGATCTCGTCGGGATGCGCCCGGATGCCGCGGCTGGGCAAGGTGCGCGAGCAGATGTAGTTCACCAGCTGCACGTCGTCGGCGGCGGCGAAGTCGCCGGCCATCAGCTCGAAATCCTCGCGCGACAGCGCGCGCCGCGCACAATCGCGCCAGGCATTGAGGTCGAACAGCGAAGGGTCCATCTGGCCATACAGGAACGGGTAGGGGAAGCGGCGCCAGTCCAGCGGCTTGATCATCTGCTTGGCGACGATGAAGCTGGAACGCAGCTTCGCCGACCAGTCCACCACCTCGCCCGCCGCCTGCGGCGTTTCCGTGGCCAGCAGCCTGAGCGGCGGGTTGTCGCAGATGCGGTAGGCGCTGCGGCTCGCCGCCTCGACATAACCCTGCGAGGCCAGTTCCTGGTAGGCCAGCGTCACCGTGATGCGCGAGATGTTGAGATAGTCGGACAGCTTGCGCGTCGAGGGCAGCTGCGCGCCGGGCTGGACGCGGCCGGCCAGCACCGCCGACACCACCGTCTCGCGGATCTGCGCCTGCAGGCCGACGCGGCTGGCGCGGTCGAGGAAGAACACCGTTTCGGAAACCGTCGGATGCGCCATGGGGGCCTTCGGTTGATCGCAAGAGCCTGCGGGCAGAGCTCTGTTCGTTTCAGCCTGACATGTCCATCGAGAGTTGAACTGGAATCATTCAACTTCCAAACTGGATATAAGGCAATCCGCGTCCCTCCTTTAACCCTATCAGCCAGAACCAAGACCGGCACCAAAGCCGGCGTGTTCCCGGACCACCGGCAACCAACAAAACAAAGAGGGTAACGATAATGGGATTCAAGCATTTCAAGCAGTTGGCCGCCGTCGCCTCGCTGGCGGCCGGCCTTTTCCAGGCAGGCTTCGCCTATGCCGAGGAAACCGTCGTCGTCGGCTACCAGCAGATCGTCGGGCCGTTCGTCACCGCCATCGCCGACGGCCGCTTCGACAAGGCCGCCAAGGAGGCCGGCTACACGATAGACTGGCGCCAGTTCTCGTCGGGCGGCGACATCTCGACCGCGCTCGCGTCCGGCAACGTGCCGATCGGCGTCATCGGCTCGACCGGTACGGCCGCCGCCGCCACGCGCGGCGTCGACCTCGAGCTGTTCTGGATCCTCGACAACATCGGCAAGTCGGAAGCGCTCGCCGTGCGCAACGGCTCCGGCATCGAGAAGCCCGAGGATCTCCAGGGCAAGAATGTCGGCGTGCCGTTCGTGTCGACCTCGCATTTCCATCTTCTGGTCGGCCTGCAGCAGGTCTGGAAGGTCGATCCGCGCGAGGTCAACATCCTCAACATGAAGCCGCCGCAGATCATCGCCGCCTGGCAGCGCGGCGACATCGACGCCGCCTATGTCTGGCCGCCGGCCCTGACCGAACTGCTCAAGACCGGCAAGACCATCGCCGATTCCGAAACCATCGGCGCAGCCTCGGTGCCGACGTTCGACGGCCTCGTCGCCGACAGGAAATGGGCCGCCGCCAATCCGAAATTCATGGTCGCCTTCACCAAGGTGCTTGCCGAGGCCTATGCCGACTATAACAAGAACAAGGCGAGCTGGACGGCGGACTCCGAACAGGTCAAGGGCATCGTCAAGATGATCGGCGGCGACGGCGCCGGCACGGTCGAGGCGCTGAACCTCCTGTCCTTCCCCAATGCCGATGAGCAGGCCTCCCCGACCTGGCTCGGCGGTGGCGCGCTCAAGGCGATCAGCGAAAGCGCCAAATTCCTCGTCGCTCAGAAGCAGATCGACAAGGCGCTCGACGACTACACGCCCTTTGTCAACGCGAGCTACGCCAGGGAGGCGTCCAAGTAGGTCAGGATTTCACATCAGGCGCCGCCGGCGTGCCGGCGGCCGTCTCCCTCTCATACGCGAAAGGCTCGGCGTGATGGAAACCCTCAATGTCAGCAATGTCAGCCTGACCTACCCAGGCCTCTATTCGGACCAGGCCGTGATCGCCCTCAAGGGTGTCAGCCTGGAGATCAAGAGCGGCGATTTCGTCGTCGCGCTCGGCGCGTCCGGCTGCGGCAAGACCACGCTGCTCAACCTCATGGCCGGCTTCATGGCCCCGAGCGACGGCGACATCACGCTGGGCGGCCACCAGGTCACCGGCCCCGGTGCCGAACGCGGCGTCGTCTTCCAGAAGCACGCGCTGCTGCCCTGGCTCAACGTCATCGACAACACCGAATTCGGCCTCAAGCTGCGCGGCATCGACCGGCAGACGCGGCGCGAGATCGCCACGAAAAACCTGGCGCTGGTCGGCCTGCAGGATTTCCACAAGCACATGATCTACCATCTGTCGGGCGGCATGCAGCAGCGCGTCGGCATCGCCAGGGCCCTGACCTGCGATCCCGCCATGCTGTTGATGGACGAGCCGATGGCGGCGCTCGACGCGCTGACCCGCGAGACCATCCAGGAACTGCTGCTCGAGGTGTGGCAGCTCACCAACAAGATGTTCTTCTTCATCACCCACAGCGTCGAGGAGGCGCTGTTCCTTGGCTCCCGGCTGATCGTCATGTCGCCGCGGCCCGGCCGCATCACCCACACCTACGAGCTCGATTTCAATCGACGCTTCCTCGAGGAGGGCAACGCCCGTGCAATCAAGTCCAGCCGCGATTTCATCGACATGCGCGAACAGATCCTCTCCATCATCTACGGCGACGAGCGCCAGGCCGGCGGCGCCCTCTATGCTTGACCGCGTCTCCAGGGCCCGGCCGGTCACGCCCGGCAAGATCTACGGCGCCCCCGGCGACGGCGCCAGCGGCCATATCAGCCTCATCACCGCGCTGGTGCTGTTCGGTCTGTGGCTGCTGGTCACCGAGATGGGCTGGGTCAAGCCGCTGTTCCTGCCGTCGCCGCTGGCGGTATGGGACAAGTTCGTGCTGGCCATGACCGAAGGCGTGTCCAACTCGACGCTGACCCAGCACACGCTGGCGAGCCTCGGCCGAGTGCTCGGCGCCTTCGTGCTGGCGCTTGTCACCGCCGTGCCGATCGGCATCCTGATGGGCGTCAACCGCACCATACGCGGCCTGTTCGACCCGATCATCGAGTTCTACCGCCCGCTGCCGCCGCTCGCCTATCTGCCGCTGATCATCATCTGGCTGGGCATCGGCGAGTTCCCGAAGGTGTTCCTCATCTACCTGGCGATCTTCGCGCCGATGGCGATCGCGGCGCGGGCCGGCGTGCGTTCGGTCTCGACCGAGCAGATCCACGCCGCCTATGCGATGGGCGCCACCCGCACCCAGGTGATCAGCCAGGTCATCCTCAAGGCGGCGCTGCCGGAGATCTTCACCGGCATGCGCATCGGCATCGGCGTCGGCTGGACCACGCTGGTGGCGGCCGAAATGGTGGCGGCGCATCGCGGCCTCGGCTTCATGGTGCTGAACGCGGCCGAATACCTGGCCAGCGACACCGTCATCATGGGCATCATCGTGATCGGCATCTTCGCCTTCGCCTTCGATCTTCTGCTGCGCTACCTCGAGAAGATCCTGATCCCCTGGAAGGGCAAGATCTGATGGCGATGCTCGGCAATCCCGCTACCGCGCCGCCTGTCTAGGGCGGGCATCCAACCACACCAACGACAATTCATCCGGCCGGTTCTTCCGGCCACGGCGGAGCCGTGCCCGGCGCGCCATTGACCAATCCACCGGCCACGGCGTGTCCGGCGGGGGAAGACCACCATGACAAGAGACGAGGACCACACCATGGCGCTCAACGCCGACGACCTTGCCAGGCTGTTCGATGCCTTCAACCGGCACGACATCGACGGCGTGATGCGCTTCTTCTCCGACGACTGCGTCTTCAACGCGGTCGGCGGGGCCGAGGCCTACGGCACCCGCTTCGAAGGCCCCGAAGCCATCGCCAATGCCTTCAGCGGCGTGTGGAAGGCGATGCCGGACGCGCATTGGGCCCATCACGGCCATTTCGTCCAGGGCGACCGTGCCGTCTCGGAATGGACCTTCACCGGCACCAATGCCGACGGCAGCCGCGTCGAGGCCGAGGGCTGCGACCTGTTCACGCTCAACGGCGACGGGATCGTGCGCAAGCAGGCGTTCCGCAAGAACCGGCCGCTGCTCGCGGCGGACGCCTGAGCGGTTTCAGGGAGGATCGGGTCATGCAGCAGCAGCTTGTCAGGCCGGCGGCACGGCGGAAGCCGTTCGACCCTGCCTATGATCCCGTGCACGCGCCGAACCCCGGCGACGGCAAGGATTATGCGCCGACCTACTGGATCGCCACCGCCGGTGCCGAGCCGGAAGACGATGGCCCCGTCGCGGGCGACATCGACGTCGACGTCGCCATTGTCGGCTCGGGCTACACCGGGCTGTCCTGCGCCATCCATCTCGCCCGCGAACACGGCATCAAGGCCACCGTGCTCGAAGCCAATGGCGTCGCCTGGGGCTGCTCGACCCGCAATGGCGGCCAGGCGCAGATCTCGGCCGGCCGGCTGAAGCGCTCGCAATGGATCGAACGCTGGGGCGTCGATGTCGCCCGCGGGCTGCATGCCGAGATCGCCGAGGGTTTCGAGCTGTTCCGCGCGCTGATCCGCGAACCCGAGATCGACTGCGAGCCGCAGGATGGCGGCCATCTCTACATCGCCCATCGCGACAAGGTGCTGCCGGCGCTGGAGAAGGAGACCCGCCTGCTCAACGAGGTGTTCGGCTACAAGGCCCGCATGGTCGGCCGCGACGAAGTGCACCGCGACTTCGTGCGCGACGCCGAGGCGAGGGGCGCGATGTACGAACCCGACGGCATCGGCATCCATGCCGCAAAACTGGCCTTCGGCTATCTCCGGCTTGCCCGCCGGCTTGGCGCGAAGGTGCATACGGCAAGTCCGGTGCTGGGCAGCGACCTCAGGGGCGGCGTCCATCATCTGAGGACGCCCGGCGGCACGGTGCGGGCGCGAACGGTGTGCATCGCCACCGCCGGCTACACCTCGCCCGGCCTGCATGTGCTGACCCGGCACCGGCTGATGCCGATCCTGTCCAATTCGGTGGTCACCCGGCCGCTGTCGCAGGCCGAGCGTGACGAGCTGAATTTCACGGCGCGCATCCCGCTCACCGACACGCGCACGCTGCGCCACTACTACCGCATGCTGCCGGACGGGCGGGTGCAGATCGGTAGCCGCAGCGCCATCACCGGCCGCGACGCCGTAAACCCGAAACATCTGGCGCTGCTGCTGGAAGGGCTCGCCCGCAAGTTCCCGATCCTGCGCGGCATCGAGATCGATTATTCCTGGTGGGGCTGGGTCGACGTCAGCCACGACATGATGCCGCGCATCTTCCAGCCCGATCCCGGCCAGCGCCTGTTCTACGCCATGGGTTATGGCGGCAACGGCGTCATGTATTCGGCGCAGGCCGGCCGCCGCATGGCGCAGATGGTGGCGGGCAAGGGCGGTGGGCTCGACCTGCCGATCTTCACCTCGCCGCTGCCCAGCCACGGCCTTTTGACGCCGTTCCGGCGGCTTGGCCAGGCCGGCATGTACCGCTGGTATTACCTCAAGGACGAGATCCTCTGAGCGTGATCCCGCGCTCCGACAAGAATCCGCCGGCAACGCTGGCCCGACCCCATCGAAAGGAAGCCCAGACATGAAGATGACCACCGAAGAAGCCTTCGTCAAAGTCCTGCAGATGCATGGCATCGAGCATGCCTTCGGCATCATCGGCTCGGCCATGATGCCGGTGTCCGACCTGTTCCCCAGGGCCGGCATCAAATTCTGGGACTGTGCCCATGAAACCAATGCCGGCATGATGGCCGACGGCTTCAGCCGCGCCACCGGCACCATGTCGATGGCCATCGGCCAGAACGGCCCCGGCGTCACCGGCTTCATCACCGCGATGAAGACCGCCTATTGGAACCACACGCCGCTTTTGATGGTCACGCCGCAGGCGGCCAACAAGACCATCGGCCAGGGCGGTTTCCAGGAAGTCGACCAGATGGCGATGTTCGAGGAGATGGTCTGCTACCAGGAGGAAGTGCGTGATCCCTCGCGCATCCCCGAGGTGCTGAACCGCGTCATCGAGAAGGCCTGGCGCGGCTGTGCCCCTTCGCAGATCAACATCCCGCGCGATTTCTGGACCCAGGTCATCGACGTCGACCTGCCGGCGATCGTCCGTTTCGAGCGCCCGGCAGGTGGCCCGCAGGCCATCGCAGAGGCGGCGAAGCTTCTGTCGGAAGCGAAGTTTCCGGTCATCCTCAACGGCGCCGGCGTCGTCATCGGCAACGCCATTGCCGAATCCATGGCGCTGGCCGAGAAGCTCGACGCGCCGGTCTGCTGCGGCTACCAGCACAACGACGCTTTCCCCGGCAGCCATCGCCTCGCCGTCGGTCCACTCGGCTACAACGGCTCGAAGGCGGCGATGGAACTGATCGCCAAAGCCGATGTGGTGCTGGCGCTGGGCACGCGCCTCAACCCGTTCTCGACGCTGCCGGGCTACGGCATCGACTACTGGCCGAAGAACGCCGCCGTCATCCAGGTCGACATCAATGCCGACCGTATCGGCCTGACCAAGAAGGTCTCGGTCGGCATCTGCGGCGACGCCAGGCAGGTGGCGCGCCAGATCCTCGAAAAGCTGAGCCCGGCGGCGGGCAATGAAGGCCGCGAGGCGCGCAAGGCGGCGATCCACCAGACCCGCTCGGCCTGGCTGCAGCAGCTGTCGTCGATGGATCACGAGGATGACGATCCGGGCACCGAATGGAACGCGTCGGCGCGCAGGCGCGAGGCCGACCGCATGTCGCCGCGCCAGGCCTGGCGCGCGATCCAGGCCGCCTTGCCCAAGGAGGCGATCATCTCAAGCGACATCGGCAACAACTGCGCCATCGGCAATGCCTATCCGAGTTTCGAACAGGGCCGCAAATATCTGGCGCCCGGCATGTTCGGTCCCTGCGGCTACGGTTTCCCGGCGATCGTCGGCGCCAAGATCGGCTGCCCCGACGTCCCGGTGGTTGGCTTCGCCGGCGACGGCGCCTTCGGCATCTCTATGAACGAGATGGGCTCGATCGGCCGCGACGGCTGGCCGGCGATTACCATGGTGATCTTCCGCAACTACCAGTGGGGCGCGGAGAAACGCAACACCACGCTGTGGTACGCCAACAACTTCGTCGGCACCGAACTCAACCCCAATCTCAGCTACGCCAGGGTGGCAGACGGTTGCGGGCTGAAGGGCGTCACCGTCGACACCACGGCCAAGCTTACCGAGGCGCTGGCCAGGGCGATCGACGACCAGGGCAAGGGTGTCACCACCTTCATCGAGGTCATCCTCAACCAGGAACTCGGCGAACCCTTCCGCCGCGACGCCATGAAGAAGCCGGTGCCGGTGGCCGGCATCGAGGCGGCCGACATGCGCCCGCAGCAGCGCGCCTGATGGTGCCACGGCCTGCCCGGTTCGCCGGGCAGGCCCGAGATGTCGATCCGCCTGCAGGCCCTCATACAGGCCCTCATACAGGAATGATCCGGATGAACACCGCCGCCGCGACCCGACGCCTCAACAGCCTGCCTTCGATGGCGCAAGCCTGGTGGCCGGGTCTTGCCGTGACCGGCGCTGTGGCGATCGCGGCGCAGTTCCTGTCGGATCACTACGGCGCGCCGGCCATGCTGATGGCGCTGCTGCTCGGCATCGCCTTCAATTTCCTGTCGGAGGAGGGCCGTTGCGTTGCCGGCATCGACCTCAGCGCGAAGAAAGTGCTGCGCATCGGCGTAGCCCTGCTCGGCATGCGCATCAGCGTCGACCTTTTGGTCGGGCTCGGCGCCGGCACCATCCTCCTGCTGGTCTGCGCCATCGCCGCCACCATCCTGTTCGGCCTTGCCGTCGCGAAGCTGCTGGGCCGCGGCTGGCGGCTGGCGCTGATCACCAGCGGCTCGGTCGCCATCTGCGGCGCTTCGGCCGCCATGGCGATCGCCGCCGTGCTGCCGCGCAACGAATTCTCCGAGCGCAACCTGATCTTCACCGTGCTGTCGGTGACGGTGCTCTCGACGCTGGCCATGATCTTCTATCCGATGCTTGCCGATGCCATCGGCCTGGACGCGCGCGCCACCGGCATCTTCTTCGGCGGCACCATCCACGACGTCGCCCAGGTGGTCGGCGCCGGCTTCTCGGTTTCGCCGGAAGCAGGCGAGACCGCCACTTTGGTCAAGCTCATCCGCGTCACCATGCTGGCGCCGGTCGTGCTGGTGTTCTCGCTGGCCACGCGCGGCGCCGGGCCGGTCGGCGACACCGGCAAGCGGCCGCCGCTGCTGCCCGGCTTCGTCATCGCCTTCCTCATCCTCGCCGCCGCCAATTCGCTCGGCTTCGTGCCGGAAGTGGTCTCGAAGGCCGGCATGGAGGTGTCGCGCTGGGCGCTGCTCGCCGGCATCGTCGCCGTCGGCATGAAGACCTCGCTGCGCCGCGTGCTCGATGTCGGCGGCGATGCGGTGGCGCTGATCGTCGCCGAGACCATCTTCATCGGCTTCTTCATCCTCGCCGGCATCTATTATCTCGGGCACGCCTGATGAAGCCGCTGGAACGCATCCTCACCGTTGCCAAGGCATCGCCGCGCCGCATCGTGCTGCCGGAAGGCGAGGACCCGCGCATTGTCGAGGCGGCCCTGCGTTCGGTGCGCGAGGGCATCGCACAGATCACGCTGGTCGGCCGCCGCGCCATCGTCGAGCAGAGGCTTGCCGAAGCCGGCGCTGGGGGCGAGGCGATCGGCATCGAGGACCCTGAGACTTCTGCGCTGACCGCTCGCCTGGCAGCCGCCTATCACGCGCTGCGCAAGGATAAGGGCGTCGACGGTGCGTTAGCCTATGCGGCCGTGCACGCGCCGCTCACCTTCGCCGCCATGATGGTGCGCGAAGGCGAGGCCGATGGCACGGTCGGCGGTGCGGTCGCCACCACGGCCGACACGGTGCGGGCGGCCCTGCAATGCATCGGCCGCGCGCCCGGCGTCGGGCTGGTGTCCTCCTTCTTCCTGATGATGCTGTGCCAGCCCTACCATGTGAAGAAGGGCGCCTTCGTCTTTGCCGATTGCGGCCTGGTGGTCGACCCCGACGCCGCCGGCCTCGCCGACATCGCCCTCATGTCCGCGCGCTCCTACCAGGCGCTGGCTGGTGCGCAGCCCAAGGTGGCGATGCTGTCCTTCTCGACCAATGGCAGCGCCGCGCACGAACGCGTTTCGAAAGTGGTCGAGGCCACCCGCCTTGCCCATGCCGCCGATCCCGACCTCGTCATCGACGGCGAACTCCAGTTCGACACTGCCTTCGTCGAGGCGGTGAGCGCCGCCAAGGCGCCGGACTCCGCGCTGCATGGCGAAGCCAATGTCTTCGTCTTCCCCAACCTCGACGCCGCCAACATCGGCTACAAGATCGCCCAGCGCATCGGCGGCGCAACGGCGATCGGGCCGATTTTGCAGGGTTTGGTCAAGCCGGCTAATGATCTGTCGAGGGGGTGCAGCGTGGAGGATGTGGTCTCGATGATCGCGGTGACGACGGTGCAGGCGGGTGCGGTGATCGCCTAGCGATGCCGTTTCAGCGCCGCGGGCATGGGGGATAACCCGCATTCTTCACAACTGCGCGCCCGCATGTGGCCCGACTATTCACGAGGCTCCAGCGTCACCGATGTGCCTATGGGGACTGCCTCCAGGGACAGCAGCCGAGGTTCCAGCCGGATTGCCATGGAAATGGCGATGAGCCGTCCATCCGAAACCGAGTGGGCGAACGTCCCGCACAGAAATTGCCAGTCGCCGTCTTCGTCACGTGCGACAAGGCCTATCGGGTGACCATCGAGAACATGGCTGCAGGTGATGCAGGCCAGGTTCTCTGGAAATACTTCGCCTGCCAATTCCACCATGTCGCATCCTCTCTCGCCGTGTTCTTTTTATAGACAGCTATTCACCCTTATGCGGTCGATAAGGTGACTGCCTGTTCGCTCCCTTCGATCGTAATAGTCCTTTTCGGAGAACTGAACGATCCATTGCCGAGCATCTTCGATGCACACCTTAAGGCCTATTGCGAAGTTCTGGATCGGTGTGTATTTATACACATGAAAAGTGCGGAAATCATCAAAGCCCTTCAGGCTGACGGTTGGTACGAAGTGGCCCGAAAGGGCAGTCACGCACAATTCAAGCACGACACGAAGCCGGGCAGGGTCACGGTTCCACATCCTAAGCGGGATATTCCGTTGGGAACGTTGCGCAGCATCGAACGGCAATCCGGCCTGAAACTGAGGTAACGAAGATGAAGCAATATATCGGTCTGATCCACAAGGATGCCGAAAGCGACTTCGGTGTTTCGTTTCCTGATTTTCCGGGCGCCGTGACGGCCGGGAAGGACCTCGACGACGCGCGCGCCATGGCGGAAGAAGCACTGGCCTTCCATATCGAAGGCCTGGTCGATGATGGCGAGGCGATTCCTGAGCCTTCCAGCCTCGAAGACGTGATGGCAGACGCCGCCAACCGGGACGGCGTCGCAATTCTGGTTGCCGTGAAAACCCAGGCTGCGAAGGCTGTCCGTGTGAACGTCACCCTTCCGGAAGACGTCCTGGCTGAAATCGATGCCTATGCGGCGGCGCATGGCTACAGCCGCTCAGGTTTTATCGCGAAGGCGGCAAAGAAGGCGATGGAGACGGAGGCGGCATAGGGTGATGGAAACACTCGCCCTTTGATCGAGGCACTCTAGCGCACGCTGAACTCCACGATCGCCTTCGCCACCGCTGCCGGGTTCTCCAGCGTCGGGAAGTGCGTCTGGCCGGGGATGTGGACGGGGCGGAACCAGGGGTGGCCGGCGGAATAGTCTTCCTGGAATTTGCGGTATTCGGCCGACAAAGGCTGGGAATAGATGTGGATGAGTTCGGGCTGCTTCTGCAGCCCTTCCATGCGTTTGAGCGGCGAGCCGTATTGTGTGTAGGCTCGAAGGATCTCGCGGCAGGCACGCATCCACATCGGGCCGGAGAACCAGGCCATCTCCTTCTTCATGTGGTTGATGACATCGACATTGTCGGTGGTCGCTTCCCATTCGTTGAAGAAGCTGTCGCGGCCTTGCTTGTAGCGCTCAGGGTCCTGCCCGTCCTCGAGCTGCTTGATGAAGCCCGGATGCGGCTGCATCAGCCAGTCGATCAGGACGGTGCGTTCAAGGCCCAGCCGCTCGCACAGGCCGATATTGACCCAGCAGCCATGCGAGGTCGAAACCAGCATCGGGTTCTTCGGCGCCTTGAGCTCGATGAAGGCGGCGATGTCGTCGACCAGCTCCTCGGTGCCGAAGTCGCCATGCACGGTCTCGTTGGCGTCATGGCCGCGATAGTCCGGCACCAGCACGTGGAACGTCTCGGCAAGCAAGGGCGACAGGTTCTTGAACAGGCGGTTGTCCTGCGCCCAGCCCGACAAAAGGATGATGGTGTCGTTTTTGGGGTCGCCGAATTCCAGATAGGCGATCGGATGGTCGTTGATCTGCACGGTCGGCATCAGGCTTCTCCCATTCCTGCCCGTGCAGCTTGCCTGCCGGGTTCCAGGCCATCCGCGTTTCTTGTTTTATAACGAATGGCGTTCTTTTATGAAAAGAGTCGAAGCCCATCGATGTCAATAGAGAATGGCATTCTTTTTTGAGGCGATGATCCACCGGCCTGTCGTGGCATGCCGATTTGTCGGCTGGCTGTTTGACCGGCACGGATTCCACGCTTAAGCGTAGGGTTCCTGATTTGCGCGAGAGGGGTGATCTTGGCCCGCGTCAAGAGTGAAACGGTCCGGCAGGCGATCCTGACGTCGGCGGCGTCGCAGATCGCCATGACCAGCTACATGGACACCACGGTGGCCAAGATCGCCAAGGGCGCCGGCATCGCGCCGTCCAACGTCTATGTCTATTTCGAATCGAAGCTGCAGATCTACTTCTCGATCTACACGCCGTGGTTCGAAACGCAGGTGCTGGCGCTGGAGCGCGCGGTAGCGCGGTTGAAGACGCCGGAGCGCAAGATCCAGCGCCTCGTCGGCGGCCTGCTCAATGACATCGCCGACGACAAGACCGGCTATACCTCCGCCCTGATGGAGGGCCTGGCCATCGTCATGCCCAAGGACAAGTACAAGCCGGACCTGCTGCATTGGGCCGAGAACAAGATCGTCCAGATCGTCTGCGATGCGCTGGACGGCTACACCCCGCAGGACCCACGCCTGCGAGCCTTCGCCCACCTTTTGATGCTGACCTTCGACGGTGTCGCAATGCGTGTGAAATCGCAGCGCGCCGCCAATGAAAGCACCGCCAACCGGGCCGATGTCGAGGATGCGCTGGTGGGGATGCTGATCGCTCGTTAGGCCCCCGCGGCAATCTCTGAAATCCTGTTCGGGTTCGTCGTATGCGCTTTGGCGGCTACATCGGGCTCGACTGCGCATGGGGATAATTGCTGCGGGCTCCCCCTCTCCGCCACCGCTTCGCGGCGCCACCTCTCCCCATTCCATGGGGGCGAGGAACCCCAGCTGGAAAAGCGCCGGCATTACGGCGGCGGTTCCTCGCCCCTGCCGAAGGCGGGGGAGAGGTGGCTCGGGCAGAGCCCGAGACGGAGAGGGGGAATCCCTGATCCGACTACCTCGAATACCAGCTGGTTGCTCCTCCATAAAAGAATGATATTCGCTATTGACACGTCTCGTCATATCATCGTTCATTAAAGAACGTCATTCGTTCAAGAGTGCGAACAGCACCGGGGGAAGACGTGGGAACAGCCCTTCGAGGGCATGGGAAGGCAGCGCAGCAAGACGCGCCGGGAGGAGGACATATGACTTTCACGATAAGCCGCAGGATGTTCCTGGCCGCTGCAGCACTTGCACCGGTGACGACGCGCCTGGCGATGGCCGCCGATGGTCCGTTGCGCATCGGCTATTCGATGTGCCTGACCGGGCTGTTCGCGCAGGCCGCACCGTCGCAGGTCAACGCCTATGAACTGTGGAAGGAGCAGGTCAACGCTGCCGGCGGCCTCGACATCGGCGGTGGTCAGCGCCGTCTGGTCGAGTTCGTCAGCTATGACGACCAGTCCAATCCGGCCAACGCCGTGCGCATCTACGAGAAGCTGATCACGCAGGACAAGGTCGACCTTTTGGCCGCGCCCTGGAGCACGCCGATCCACCTGGCGATCGCGCCGGTGCTGGCCAGGCACAAGTTCCCCATGGTCGGCAACACGGCGGCTTCCGTGAAGCTGCGCGAAGTGAAGCCCGGCTACATCTGGTTCCCCACCGCCGTCATCCCCGACAAGGTCGGCGAAGAGCTTGCCGCCTTCATGGCCAAAGAGAACGTCAAGACGGCGGCGGTCTTCGCCAACGTCCTGCCGCTGGCGCAGGAGATCAAGACCTACCTTTTGCCGGCGCTGGAGAAGCACGGCATCAAGCTGGTCGCCAACGAGGACTTCCCGCCCGATATCAAGGACATGACGACGCTGATCAGCGGCGCCAACCAGTCCAGCCCGGATGCCTTCATCGTGCTGAGCTATCCGTCGGATACCTTCCTGTTCGCCACCCAGGCCAAGCAGCTCAACGTGAAGGCACCCTTCGTGCTGTCGCTGATCGGGCCGACCATCCAGGCCTACCAGCAGGCCTTCGGCACCGGCGCCAACAACATGGTAACGGTCGGCCACTGGTCGCCGAACCAGAGCAAATGGCCGAAGGCCAGGCCGTTCTTCGACGCCTATCTCGCCAGATACAAGGAAGCACCAGACGCGCTGGACAGTGTTCTGTCCTTCATGTCGATGGAAATCCTGCAGCAGGCGGTGGCGACGGCTGGCCTCGACAAGGAGAAGCTGCGCGAGACGATCGCATCGGCGACTTTCGACACCATCAACGGCCCGGTCAGGTTCGACGGCGTCCAGAACACCACGACGCCGACCTCGTTCCTGCAGATCCAGGACGGCAGCCTCGAGCTGGTCTGGCCGGAGTCCATCAAGACCAGGGATTTCAGGCCGAAGACGGGTTGGTAAGAGGCCCATGTTCCAGCAATTGTTGTTCGCGGCGGTCGTCTCCGGCGCGCTCTACGCGCTTGTCGCGCTTGGCCTGAACCTCGTCTACGGCTCGCTGCGGCTGCTCAACATCGCCCATGGTGACCTGGTCATGATCGGCGCCTATACGGCGTTCTGGTCGTTCACGCTGCTCGGCATCTCGCCGGTCGTGTCGCTGGCCACCACCACGGTGCTGTGCTCGGCATTCGGCTTCCTGGTCTATGTCGTGCTGTTGAAACGGCAGCTCGGGTCGCCGGCGCTGGCGCAGCGCCTGGAAGCCAACTCGCTCATCATCTTCTACGGGCTGTCGGTGATCCTGCAGAACGGCGCCTCGCTGGCCTTCAGCGCGACGTCGCGCGGCTACCAGTTCCTCGACGGCGTGCATAGCTTCGGCGGCGTCTCGGCAACCGGCAGCATGCTGCTGCTGCTCGGCGTCGCCGCCTTGATCACGCTCGGCGCGCTCGCCTTCCTGCGCTTCCATGTCGCCGGCTGGAGCCTGCTTGCGGTCATCGAGCGCAAGGATGCGGCAGCCGTCGTCGGCGTCAATGTCGAGCGTGTGCAGATGATCTCGATCTGCGCCGGTTTCGCCATTGCCGGCATCGCCGGCGTGCTGGTCTCCATGACGCAGCAGATCACGCCCTTCATGGGCTTTCCCTTCACCATCGCCGCCTTCGTCGTCGTCATCATGGGCGGGCTCGGCAACATCGCGGCCGGCATCGCCGCCGGCTTCGTGCTCGGCTTCATCGAGACCTTCGGCGTCGCGCTCACCTCGGCCACCTACCGGTCGATCCTCATCTACGGCATCTTTGTCGGCGTGCTCTTGCTGCGTCCGCAGGGCCTGTTCGGCAAGGCGGTGCAGGCGCGATGACCGGCAAGCCTTTCCTGATCGCCGCTTTCGCGATCGTCGCCGGCCTCATGGCGCTGGTGCCGCAGCTCGGCTCCGAATACTGGCTGGGCGTCGCCTTCATCGTCGCCATGTGGGTCGCGCTGATCCAGAGCTGGTCGCTGCTGTCGGCGACGACGGGCTACATCTCGCTCGGCCACGCCGTCTTCTACGGCATCGGCGCCTATGTTCTGGTGATCAGCCTGGACTGGATGCCCGTGCCTTATGCGCTGCTTTTGTCGGGCGCCGTTGCCGGCCTGCTGGCGCTGGTGGTCGGGCTGCCGGTGCTGCGCGTCAAGGGGCCTTATTTCGTCATCCTGACCTTCGGTTTCGCCGAGCTGGTCAAGAACCTCGTCATGCTGCTCGAAACCCGTCTCGGCCAGTTCAGCCGCATGATCTTCGACGCGCCGTCGCTGGAGGCGCTTTACTACGCCATGCTGGCGCTGGCCGTCATTGCCACCGCGCTCACCGCCTGGACCGCGCAGTCGCGCTTCGGCCGCGGCCTCGCCGCCATCCGCGAGAACGAGGTCGCCGCGGAAGCCATCGGCGTGCCGGTGACCCGGCTGAAGCTTTTCGCCTTTGTCGCCTCGGCGGTCATTCCCGGTATCGTCGGCGGGCTGCTGGTGCTGCGCACCAGCTATTTCGCTGCCGACCAGGCCTTCGATCCGGCGGTTTCCTTCACCATCGTCACCACGGCCATCGTCGGCGGGCTCGGCCGGGTGTCGGGGCCGCTGCTCGGCACGCTGTTCCTGGTCGTCCTGTCGGAGCTTTTGTGGGCGCGTTTCCCGCAGGCCTACATGATGATCCTGGGTGCCTTGCTCATCGTCTTCATCCTGTTCGTTCCGCAAGGACTGGCCGGTCTGGTGAGCAGGGGGCTGAAACGCTGATGGCCATTCTCGATGTCCAGAACGTCTGCAAGCAGTTCGGTGGCCTGAAGGCGCTGCAGGATGTGTCCTTCACGGTGGACGAAGGCACCATCTTCGGCCTGATGGGCGCCAACGGCGCCGGCAAGACCACGCTGTTCGGCGTCATCGCCGGCCAGATCAGGCCGAACGGCGGCGGCATCAGCTTCGCCGGCAAACCATTGGCCGGGCGGCGCCCCGACCAGATCTGCCGCCTGGGCCTCGGCCGCACGTTCCAGATCGTGCGCCCCTTCGGCAATCTCACCGTGCTCGACAACGTCATCGTCTCGGCCATGTACGGATCGGCCCGCACGCACCGGCTGGCCGATGCGACGCTGGCCGGGCGCCAGGCGCTGGAGGATGTCGGCCTTGCTCCTCTTGCCGACCAGCTCGCGGCAAGCCTGACCCTGTCGAACCAGAAACGGCTGGAGATCGCGCGTGCGCTGGCGACCGGCGCCAGGCTGGTGCTGCTCGACGAGGTCATGGCCGGCCTTACCGCGACGGAAGTCGCCGAGATGACCGAGACGCTGTTCCGGCTGCGGCGGGAGCGCGGCCTCACCATCCTCATCATCGAGCATGTCATGGGCGCGCTGATGAAGCTGTCCGACCGCATCCTGGTGCTGGACCACGGCGTGCCCATCGCCATGGGCACGCCCGAGCAGGTCGTCGCCGACGAGAACGTCGTGAAGGTGTATTTCGGATGACGGCGCTGCTCGATATCAAGGGTCTGTCCGCCGGCTATGGGCCGGTGGTGATCCTGCGCGACATCAACCTTTGCGTCGAGCCGGGCTCGATCACCGCGCTGGTCGGCCCGAACGGCGCCGGCAAGACGACGCTGATGAAGACGATCCTCGGCCTGATCCACGCCAGCAGCGGCAGGATCGCCTATGCCGGCGCCGACATTTCCATGAGCTCCTCGCACAGCCGCGTCGACGGCGGTATCGCGCTGGTGCCGGAAGGCCGCATGGTCTTCGCCGCGCTGACGGTGGAGCAGAACCTCAGGCTCGGCGCCGTCGTGCCGCGCGCCCATGGCGGCGCACTGCAGCGGCTGGAGGAGATCTACCGCCAGTTCCCGCGACTGAAGGAGCGGCGCCGGCAACTGGCCGGCTCGATGTCCGGCGGCGAACAGCAGATGCTGGCCATCGGCCGCAGCCTGATGGCGAAGCCGCGGCTGATCCTGCTCGACGAGCCGACGCTGGGGCTGGCGCCGATCATGGTCAAGAAGGTGTTCGAGATCATCGGCCAGCTGCGCGCCGACGGCTACACGCTTCTGCTGTCGGAGCAGAATTCGAAGCTGGCGCTGGAGATCGCCGACCATGGCTACATCATCGAAAACGGCGTCGTGACGCTGTCGGGGCCGGCGCACCAGCTGGTCGACGATCCGGAAGTGAGGCGCCGCTATTTCGGCATGTGACGCGGCCGCAGGCGTGCGGCGGGAGGAGGAAGAGATGACGGACAAACCAACGGCGCTCATCGCCGGTGCAGGCTTCGCGGGGCTGACGGCGGCAACGGCGCTGGCGCAGCGCGGCTGGAAGGTCACCGTCTTCGAACGGCAGGCCGAGCTCAGGGCGTCAGGCGCCGGCATCTACATCTGGGAGAACGGCCTGCGCATCCTCGAGGCGCTGGGCCTGGGCGGCCTGTCGGCGAACGCCTATCGCGGCCACGCCATGGAACAGCGCGGCCATGACAACGCCGTCCTCGACGATGGCGGCCTGCCGCCGCAGGTGCGGCTGGTCACCTTGCACCGGCGCGACCTGCTTGAAGGCCTCAAGGGCGCCGCTGAAAAGGCCGGGGTGACGATCCGCACCGGCCAGGAGGTGATCGGCGCCGGTGCGCAGGGTGAACTGCATTTTGCCGGCAACCACTCCGCGCGCGGCGATCTGGTCATAGGTGCCGACGGCGTGTGGTCACCGGTCCGCAAGTCACTGGGGCTGGAACTCAGCCACCGGCAGACGACGGAGGGCGCCATCCGCACGATCATCGAAGGCGGCATCGAGGATCTCGGGGCGGGCGGGGAAGACAAATACATCGAATGCTGGTCCGGCATGCGGCGTTTCCTCATCACCCCGCTGGCCGGAGGGCAGATCTATCTGGCGCTGACCTGCCAGGACACGGACGCGAAGGGCAGGGCCTGTCCGCTCGACAAGGCGACCTGGCGCGCTTCCTTCCCCGCCTGGGCGCACCTCATCGACCGCATCGGCGACGTGCTGGCCTGGAGCCCCTACAGCATCGTCACCGTCAAATCATGGTCGGCCGGCCGCGCCGCGATCCTCGGCGACGCCGCGCATGCCCAGCCGCCGAACCTCGGCCAGGGCGGCGGCATGGCCATGCAGAGCGCGCTGGCGCTCGCCGCCCATCTGGAAGACCTCGCCGACCCCCGCGACATCCCCGCCCGGCTGGCTGCGTGGGAGCAAAAGGAACGCCCGCTCGCCGAACACTGCCAGCGCTGGTCGTGCCTCTACGGCGAGGTCTCGACGCTGCCCGACGAGGTCCGCGCCCGCGCCCTTCCCAGCGCCATGGCCGACCCGTGGGTGCGCTCGGAATTGCTGCGTGCGGCGAGAAGTGAGCCGACAGGGACGGTGATTTAGGGAAGGTCTGCATGCTTTGGCCCGAGCCAGCGTTGTCGGTCCGGGCGTGTCTTGCGGCGGTGCACGGCTGCGACCTCGATCGCGATCAAGGTCGTCGTCGGAAAACGGGTGGCGATGATCGCCCCCGGCCGGCACACATCGCGCAAAACCGATGATGGAGCCTGCCTGAGATGAGTTGTGATTGTGCCGATGCCATGCCGCTTCTCGAGCGCATGTTCGAAGTCGAACTGGGATTTGTGAACTCGGACGCGAAGGACGTGCAAAGCCTGGCCAGGGCTTTCCACCCCGACGTGGTCGTCCACGAACCTGCCTCCCTGCCTTATGCCGGCGACTGGAGGGGGCTGGAAGGCATCGCCGGCCTGCTCGGCCGCATGGGCGAGGTCTGGAGCGACATGGCGGTCGCGGACATGACGGCGGCCCGCGTCGAGGACACCGTCTTCATGTCCTGCACGCTGCGGCTTACGTCGCGCGCCACCGGCGCCGTCATCGAGCAGCCCTTCGCCGAGGTCCTGCATTTCAGGAACGGGCTGCTTCTCGACGGCACGCCGTTCTATTTCGATACCGCGGCGATCATCGCGGCCATCTGACGAAACGAAGCGTTCTGCGACCTGATGCAATTCCCGGAGAGTCGCGGATTCAACCAGGCAGCTCCCGGTGCGGCCTAATCCTTGCCATTCGGGAATCCGTTCGAGACAGTCCCGCGGGCTACCCCGAAGAATGATTGCCGCTGTCGCCGTGCTGGCCGCCGTCAGTGTCGGCGCGGTGTTCCGTTTCACTGACGACATAAGCAA
This sequence comes from Mesorhizobium sp. NPDC059025, assembly GCF_042739655.1. Classification (NCBI taxonomy): domain Bacteria; kingdom Pseudomonadati; phylum Pseudomonadota; class Alphaproteobacteria; order Hyphomicrobiales; family Phyllobacteriaceae; genus Mesorhizobium; species Mesorhizobium sp. NPDC059025. Next base: position 27,993 of record NZ_JBHYIM010000022.1, read on the forward strand.
CGCGGTGACCGACGTCTTCGTCGCCACCGCCAGTTCCGGCGCCGCCAGCCCCGGCAGTCAGGCAGGCCGATCACTCCTGACAGGACTGTGCGAACTTGCGTGTTATGCTGCGCCATCAAACACTTGCCCCGGCAGAGGAGAATTCGCCACGTCCAGGATCAACCGTCGCACATTGCTGCTTCAGTCTGGTGGCGTCGTTATCGCAACGACCATCGAAGCGATCGCCCGTGACACCCCACATCCGGAACCAAGCGCTGAACTGGCCGCGCTGATCGAGGCGCACGGGTCGGCATACTCGGCACTGCGCAGAACCGTCGACGAAATCGGTAGCCGCGGCAGCGTCTTCGACAATGCCTGCCGGATTGAAGAAAAGGCGCTGGTGGCCGTCTGCGCCTATCCCGCGATCACGCAAGGCGATCGCCTCGCCAAGGCCGCCTACCTTCTGGAGATCGAGGCTCGGGGCGAACTCGACCTGCCGCAGCACATGCAGGCACTGCTCCGCTCGACGCTGTGGACGGGCTAGGAGGCTTGGCAGCGCTGATGCCAGGAGGCGAATTCCCCGCTGGTTCGTGCGGATGTCGACAATGGCAGCGGAGCGGACGATCCGCTTTCTTGATGGCCGACCAATCCGCCCACGGAAGTTTCAATCAATCAGTTGATGTTTCGATTGTCGGCAAATGATCTAACGCTTTGGCAAGCTGTCGGATGTTAAGTGCCGGTTTGGTGCTGATGTGGGCCTGCATCGATGACGGACGAAAAAGACAAGGCGGAGCCGAAGGACGAAAACATATTCGTCTTTATCGTGCAGGCGATCGGCGTCGTCATCCTGACCGTGATTGGTCTATTCGTCCTGTGGGGTGTCCTTGCGTTCCTCGCGATGGGCTACACCATCATGACCGGGACGTTCGCCCCATAAGGGCCCGCGTTGACAGCCGGGCCAATGCCGCGCCGCCTACATCCGCGAGTGGCGCGGGCGGCGGATTTCCCCGCGCTGGGTACCGATCGCCATTTCGAAACTGTCGGCGATCCGGCGTGCCCGGATGATGAAGGCGTTCGCGGCCCCGGGGGAGCAGAGCTCTTGCGCGGTCGCCTCAAAGAGTGCCAGCCAGCGGTCGAAATGTTCGTTTTCGAGCGGCAGCGTCAGGTGCGGCCGCATCGGGCGGCCGTTGTATCGACCGCTGCGCAAGGTCACCGACGACCAGAAGGCGGTGATGTTGGCGATGTGCTCGTCCCAGTCGTGCACGGCTGCGGCGAAGATCGGGCCGATCAGGTCATCCGCGCGGGCACGCTCGTAAAACGTGCGCACGAGGCTGGCGATCAGCGCCTCGTCTATGTCGGGATGAGCGGGGTCGGTGAGGGGATCTTCGCTGCTCATGTCCGGCAGTCTAGCGCTTGGTGGCGTTCGCCTGCATTTTGCATATTGTCACAGCCGGCAGAACCATGCTCGACAGCATACGCCTCACCGGACGTTCAGGAGGCCTTCCGGTCCGCATCGGCCGTCAACAGTCGGCGGATCGACGGTGCACTCTATCTGGCGGCGCTGGAAAGCAGACCCTTTCGCCATTCCGCTGCAGCGGGCAAGTATCGGAGCCGGGATGCGCCATCGGCAACAGGGTTGACCTTGCACCCGGCAGGGCACCGGGCGCGGACCACAGCGGAGACATCGACTTGGACAAGGGCTGGCAGCGGATCGGATCAACCATTTCGCAGTTGTTGTCGGATGGCGTCGCCGACGCCGGCGCCGTGGCCAATGCGATGCTGCTGGTCGAGTTCGGCGAGGGTCGTTATCCGCCACCCACGGAGGTCGGGCCGGGCTATTGGCCGACCGTGAACTTCTCCTGGGACATCGAGCCGGATCCCGTCGCGATCGAGGTGTTTGCAGACAGGTTTGAATTCTACCGGTTTTTCGATGGCGGCACCGAGATACGGGAGATGAAGCACGCTTCCTCGGATGCATTGCCGCGCGAACTGGTGGAAATCCTCGATCCGATCCTGCGCTAGACGCGGGCCGATGGTCAGCGCAGGCAGTCGCGGCGGCTGTTCCGGCTGCGCGCGGGGTGATAGGTGGTTGGGTATGGTTCGGGGGCGGACGGCATGAACGAGTATATGAGATCGACGCATACACTTTATGCGTTTGCGCTGTTGTTCGGCCTGACGCAGAGCTTCGATGCCCTCGCGCAAGGATACACCGCCAATCAGGCGCTGATGAAATTGCTGCTTTCGGCGCTCGTTGGGACGGCAATCACATTTGGCTTCGCCTGGGTCCTGCTCGGCATCCGTCGAAAGCAGCACCTGGCGACGCTGGTGACGAACTGGATATTGGCCATTGGCAGCGGGCTGAACCTGCTCGGGATTGGCCTGCAGGTGATCTTCAACATCGAAGCGAGCTGAACCGGTCCACCTTGTCTTTGGCGCGCAGAACGCCTCCAGGCCATGACAAAAGCCAGCCAGAAGAGTTTCAGATGGTCTTTTCGGAAGCAGGATTGTGGGACGAACTCAACCAGGGCAGGGATCGCATGTCCGTGCCGCAGAGGAAACTGTGGGACACGGTGAAAATCCCTCCCGCCCTCTGGCAGCTGCGCGGCTATGAACCGTGCTGGGTCGTCGGCCTGATCGGCGCCACCGTGCTCTACTACAACCATCTGGAGAACGGTTTCAATCGGTCGCCATGGACGCAATTCGGCGTCATCGACCAGTACCAGGCGCTGGACTGGGATCTGGAAACGCTGCTTGAGCACCAGCTCGCGGTCCTCGCGGCTGGCAGCGACACCGGACCATGGGCTGGCGAGCCCCAGGCCGGCGAGTATCTGCCTGCAAGCCGCAAATCTGTGCCGTAGAGGGAGGATCATGGAAAACCCGGATCGCGAACGGGCCGTCAAATGGCTGCCGGTGGACGACGTGCCTCACAGTCCCTGCCACGTGTGGAGGGTGAGGACAGACAATGATTTCGAGGCCGTCGTCGAAGGCAGATTCGTCCACGACGACCGCACGCTGCAGATTCAATTCGTTGGTCTGGAGCGGATTTCGGCCACCAACGATATGCTTGGCAGCATGGGCATGACCGTGAAAGACAAGTCGGCTCTGCCGATGCTTGACGACGACTCCTATCGCTGGCCAACCATAAGAATTGAAAATTCCGAATGGGTGGGCCTGTTTTTCAACGACTGCCAGCATTTCGTGCTGCTCAGCCTGGAGTGTACGGTCGAGGTGGTGGCAAGGTGTGCAAGCGCACGCTGGCTCGCGGCGGCAACGCCGGCAGAGGGTTGAGATGGAACCTTCGCGGGTGAAGAAGGCGACGGTTCGCGTCCTCGTGATAAACCTCTGCTTTTGGCTGGCCGCGACGCTGTTCAATCTGCTGCTGCAGGATCAAAACGGCGTCGCGATGTCCTTCGTTTTCGCGATCGTTTTTTCCGCATTGTTCGGCGGCATATTTGCGATCTCCGATCTGTTCCACAAGATCGGGCCGGACACGCTGCGAGGTATTTTCTACGCCTCCCTGGCAGGGCTCCTGTCGACTTTCCTGGCTTTGCTGTTCTCCATGCAAGCCTTTCAGTTCAGGCCTGGGATGCTGACGGGATCGCCTCGTTCAGCTTCCGAAGCAATATTGGTTGGGCTGGCTACGTATGGTCTCAGCCTTGTTGTCTTCGCCTTTGTCTCTTCTTTCCGGGAGGTCGAAAAGGTGGCGACGAGATCGGCGAACGCGATGGAACGGATCATGCAGGTATCGATCGCTCACGAAGCCTTTCCGAGGATCGGGACAGTCTTGAACCCGGCAGTCTTCTTCGACGGCGAGGATGCTTTCGTCTGCTATCGGACATCCGAGCGCGCGGAGGCTGGGAACGTTGTCCTGAAATTCGGCGACGTGATTGATTTCCGGATGAATCCGGAGACCGTCGAAGGCTTGAAGACCTTCAGATACCCCGTTGCGCCCTGGGCCTTCAACGAGGTCGTCGGCGCCGAGGAAACAACCAGGTGGCAGGTGCTCGATCCGCGGTTCTGGGTTATCTCCTTCAACGATGTGACGCTCGAAATCGTCTTCGAGACGGTGTCGCTGATCCATCACGGTGAGGAGCGCTGCCCACCGGCCACGACCTTGCTGAAGGTTCTGCAGGAATAGAGCGGATGGAAACGTTGAAAAGGGAGGATCTTGAGGATGCGGATGAAGGTGCTGGTTTCCTGATCAAATGTCCGGGCTTGCGAACTTGACCTCTGCAGAAGCAATCGAATCCGCCGTCAATACCGTGATGGCATTGCTCGTGGAGCGCAGATACGCGGAGATCGAACGGATCACCGGTGGGATCCGGATGAATGCAGGCGATCTCGGGAACATCGTTTCGGAGTATGGCATCGAGATCGTCATGCCGCCGGAAGGAAGGTACCGTGAACTCGACGTGATCTCGGTCAGCCTGGCGGGCATGCCGACATTTTCAGTCGTGACCGATGTCTGGACGAAAATCGACGGGAAATCGGATGTTTCAATCGAAATGACGGTGAAAATTGACGGAGAAGACGTGATCGTCGAAATCGATAAGACGGCCCGATGAAACGAACCTCAGGCCGGAGCCAGGGCGTTGCTATTCCGCTGCGACGGCGGGAACATCCTTCATCAGTTCAGGGATGCTGCGCCTAGATGGCGGCAAGTAGTCTGGCGGCAGGTCGAATTGCGCCTCTCGCGTTTGTAAACTGCGGTCCGGGAATTTCGAGGTGCCGCTACCGGCGAAGGACACTGGCGTAGCTGTGCCGTTTGGTGTCCATCTCTGCTATACTATTTTGGAGGGCTTGGACGGAAATCGATAGAGATGAAGGGATTGGATCCCTCGTGGCGATTTGTCCGGCTGATTGATACAGCCTCACGTCGCTGGCGGCCAAGATATCTAAAATTCTATTCGCAAAAATCTTCCGTTCACGCGTGGCGCGGATGTAGCCTTTTGTTGCGGAACTCACATCCAATTGAATGAACCAAGACGGGACTTGCGGATCGATCGCAGAAAGTTCGGTACTGTTGTCGGGAATGAAGGTGATCTCATTCCCTTTCATTGTCTGGTAGGCCGGAGCGGTCACATCAACCAGATTTCCGTTCGGGTCTTCCCAAACGGCGTGGTGTAGTGCTTCAACAAACTTGTTTGGAAAGTGGGAAAGGCACCAGCCTAATTGGGGACGGCCTCCGCGTGTTACAACCACGCTTCGAACATTCTCATAGCACTGCGCTACAGGCAGATCGTCCGAGCCCCTTGTGACGGTGAGAAGTTCACGACCTGGTAGAAACCGATCTCTAATACGCAGAGCTAGCGGATGATCTTTCGGCAGATGTTCCTGCGGGAGATGAACTGTTACCTGCACCGACCGCTCCCCGCCTCATTGCATCAACCGACCGTGGCTCGGACAGCGACGATAGCAGCGCGAAATGCCACCTAGAAGGCCTTTTTAGACGATTCATTGCTGTTTAGCACACAATGCGAGTCAGCTACGATTCCCCTTCGTTGGAGAGACTCGGATGAGCAAGACCTATGATCAATATCTGTCGGCCATCAGCCACACCACGAACTTCGCGTTGGAGGCTGGCCTGTTACAGCAGTGTAAAATCCACGGAGATGACTACGAGGGCGAACTTGCTACGCCTGAAGAAATTGAAGAGCGATTTGGGATTGCTCTAAGAGAACGGGGTATCGATCTGGACTCCCTCTTTCGGGTGCTCAAAGATGCGCCAACATCGTGCCCCCGTTGCAAAGTCTAAGTCGAACGCGGCCGCTTGGTTTGCAATCCGGTTAGCGAACTGCCGGCGACCACTCTCGCGTTCGTGTCGACAATGCTACGTCAATATGAAGTCGCCGGCCAGGGATCGGTTATTGAGGTCGAGCAACAGGCCGTCCCGAAAGTCATTAATGTTCATAAGGTCTGTTTCTGCGAGTTTGTACAATTCGAAGTGGCCGTCTCTGATCATCCTGTTGCGGTCAGCAATTTTTGGCTGAGGAAGTCTCTGCAAGATAGTAACATGGGTTGGGACGCGAGGAAGCGTTGCGTCTCGCCGGGGAACTGTTTCGTCGTAAACACAGAAGAGTCGTCCGTCGACATCGTTGGATTTGAGCGCTCGCACCATTTCGACCTTCAACCTGATAATCGCCTGTATGCTCTTCGGCTTCGCGGTCGATTTGCGGGACAGGCGCTCAATGGCAAGGGCGGTGATATCATCGTCGGTGGCAATTTCTCGAAATACGCTGAGGCCATTTGAGGCCGCGTTGCGAAACGAATCTTCAAGGATTTTCTTCGCGTTCCAATCAATGTAGGCCGGACTAACAACCATCCGGTATATGATTTCATGCGAGCCCACTGGCCCCGGAGACTCTCTCCCGACTTGGTAATTCTCGCACTTGCAATGCGGGAAAGCTCCCTCGACGCGATCCGCCTGCTTTTCGTCAGCGGTTCCGTCAAGTAATTTGGCACACTCGGCACAAAAATCGAGCGTCACGCCTCTAACCGGAAGCCAAATGAGCGATGGAACTCATCGGATGTCTTCTGATCACCGATCACACCTTCGATCAGAACCGATTTACCCTTTTTGTTGTGATAGGCCTCGATGGTGCGATCCGGCTGAAAGATCACCTGCCCAAATTCGTCGCCGTCGTGGAACTCTGCAATGGCGAACCCCTCCCGAGACAATCCCACTGCCACATTGGGAGCGTAGAATGGGAGTGCCCGCACGAAACCAACCGCAGTGTCCAGCGTTTCTTGCACCGGGGGCAGCGCACCTTCACCGTCGTGATCTTCGTCGAGACCGCGCAATTCCTCGAGCCTGGCAACTACCGCAGGAAGCAGTTCGAATTTTACAATCGCGTGACGAAAAGCCGTAACCTGTTCACTCTCGCGGCAAGAGCTGATGATGACCTTAGGCATCGCATTAACGGGGCAAACGACCTCACCAGCTACCAACGCGCTTGATCGTACAAAGTTGGCCACGCTGATGTAAGTCTTGGCGATTGATGTGCGTTCAGTCATTTTCCAACCCTACCGCCGCAAGCATCTTATTATCAACGATACTTTTGAACAGTTCTTTTACGCGCATATGTAGGTCGTCAAATACAGCATGCAAATCACCGAGGGTCGCACCTTCTCTCCCCGTTCCGGCATATCGTTCCTCTACGGTGCTCACAACTTGGATTGAGCGCTTGGAAACGCCATCGCCTTCGATCAGATCAACCATATCTGCATTAACCTGATAGAGCCTCCTATTTTCGCCATCCATTTTCTCCAGCTTTCCAATATGTGAATGCCAAAGGTCGTCCAGATCGAAAATATGTGAGGCCACTAATTCGGAACCCTCTTTAATGACCCCACGCGCCGTGGCAGCATGCATTTCGCCATGAAAAACAAAGCGATCCAGATACTCAAGCCTAATTGTTCTTATTGGCACGGTTTCACTTATGATGACTAATGCATCAGAGCAAATGTCCCAATACGTCGCAGAAATATTTTCCCACCTGGAGTAATTCATATTTCTGTAAACAATGCTCTGCTGTGGGTCGAGCACGACTTCTTCAACAAGCTTATTTGCAACAGATCCGTCGTTGATGTGAACCAGTGAGTGCTTCTGAAACTGCATTCCGTTCGTGGATGCGTGCTGAACTTGGGAGCTGGTCGGATGGAAATTGACGGAGAACACTTGAATTGGTTGGCGGTCGGTCAAACCTTTTGCAAATGTCTTCGGTTCAAGATCCCGGATGATACGTCGGTATACGAGGCTGCTGAGCGGTTCCGCGAAAGTGACCACCATCGCCATGGTGTCGATCGCATGTCTGGGCGTGAAGGGTTTCCACATTGCCAAAAACTACCCATTCCAAGTTGTCACCTTGGATATAGCGAACGAAGAGTGCTGCCAAGCAGCAACAAAGCCCTGAAGCGTCTATGCTGTTAATGTAGCCCTCAGGTAAGGACGACCTTCAAAGTGCGAGGCGCGGATAGCCCCCAACAGTTCCGCTTCATGCTTAGCATGGAGCCTGAGGTTTATACCCATTTGGAACCTCCTAGAACAGCGACCCTTGCGCTAAAAGTGAAGGTGAATAGCCGAATGGATAGGGGAGAGGCAGTTTGTCTTAATGGGCTGTTTCTAAAGAGTTTTTCAAAAGAAAATGGTGCCGCTTGCGTGACTCGAACACGCGACCCCATCATTACGAATGATGTGCTCTACCGACTGAGCTAAAGCGGCCCGGCGAGCTCGAAGCCCGCAAGATGGCTGCGTGATAGCCGCAAGCCCCGGCAAATTCAAGATGGGTCTTCGCCGATTTTATGCGAAAGCCGTGGGGTTGCGGATGGTTGTGGCGATGGCGCCGTGGCGGCGTTGCCTTCTCCCCTTGCGGGAGAAGGTGGATCGGCAACGGTGGCTTTTGCCGCCGGAGCAGCGACGGGACGGATGAGGGGTGCTGGAAGAAATGCCGGGCAGGCGATCTGCGTTGCTCCCAGGTGAGGGTCGAATAAGGGCGCGCTCCGTCCAGCGCCCCTCATCCGGCCGCGCGACAGTGGCTGCGCCACCCGGGCTCGGCCACCTTCTTCCGCAGAGGGAGAAAGAAAGCGCCCCTAGGCCGCCAGCCTGGTCTTCGCCGCCTCATATTCGCGCACCAGCCGCTCGACCAGTTCGGCGGCCGGGACGACGCCGTCGACTGCGCCGATGCCCTGGCCGCAGCCCCAGATCTCCTTCCAGGCCTTGGCGCTGCCGAAATCCATCTTGGAGGGGTCGGAGACCGGCAGGTTGTCCGGGTCCATCCCCTGCGCGCGGATCGAGCCCTTCAGGTAGTTGCCGTGCACGCCGGTGAACAGGTTGGAATAGACGATGTCGGCCGCCCTGGAGTCGACGATCATCTGCTTGTAGCCGTCCGTCGCGCGCGCCTCGGCCGTGGCGATGAAGGGCGAGCCGATATAGGCCATGTCGGCGCCCATCGCCTGCGCCGCCAGCACCGCACCGCCATTGGCGATGGCGCCGGACAACAGCAGCGGCCCGTCGAACCATTGCCGGATCTCCTGTACCAGCGCGAAAGGCGACAGCGTGCCGGCATGGCCGCCGGCGCCGGCCGCTACCGCGATCAGCCCGTCGGCGCCCTTGTCGATGGCCTTGCGTGCATGGCGGTCATGGATGATGTCGTGCAGCACGATGCCGCCATAGGAATGCACAGCCTGGTTCACTTCCTCGACCGCACCCAGCGAGGTGATCACCACCGGCACCTTGTATTTCACGCAAAGCCTGAGGTCGTGCTCCAGTCGGCCATTCGTCTTGTGCACGATCTGGTTGACGGCGAAGGGGGCCGAGGGCCGTTCGGGATGCGCCGCGTCGTGCCGGGCCAGCTCCTCGGTGATCTCGGCCAGCCAGTCGTCGAGCTGGGCTTCGGGGCGCGCGTTCAGCGCCGGAAACGAACCGACGATGCCGGCCTTGCACTGCGCCAGCACCAGCGGCGGATGCGAGATGATGAACAGCGGCGAGCCGACCACCGGTATGCGGACGGTCCGGGTGAGAATGTCTGGCAGCGCCACGCGTCAGCCTCCCTTGAAATTGACGTTTCCGTAAACGTCAATTTCATAACGCAACGAGGCCTCCCACGCAATTGCCGCCTCAGCTGCCGCGGGCCGGAGGTAACACCAGCGGATACCGCAGCTCCGCGACGACACGCGGCATCCCGCACCGGCGCGAAATCGCGCCGCTCTTCGCAAGATGCGCCGCCACCAGCCGCTGGAGCGCCCTGTGCCCCTTCGGAAGGACACGCGGCGCGCCGGCCATCGGCTCCGGAATTGACATCGATTTTGGCAGGGCGGGACGGGAAACCTGCGGAGATTGCTTCCCGAAAGCCACGGTTGGCGGCAAAAATGCGAATAATAGACGCTGCTTAGGGGCAAATGGCGGCAGCCGACCGTTGATTGATCGTGTTCCGGCGGCTAACCATCAGCAAAATGTGACCGCCGCCCGGAAGGAAATCGATTTGGACCCGATCGAAAAGGCGATCCGCAACGCCTTCGAAAAAGGCAACCCCGACGATCGCGCATTCCGCGAGCGGGTCTACCGTTCGGCTTTCGCCGCCCTCGACCGTGCCTTGCTGGCCAATCCGAACGTCACCGTCGAGGTGGCGATGAAGCGCCGCAAGGCGATGCAGGCCAAGATCGCCGAGATCGAATCGGAATTCCTGCCGGCGGTGCCGGGCGTTGCACCAGATGTGGATATTGGGGTCGAACTCGGTGACCGTGCGCCCGCTGCACCGGCCCAGGCCGCGCCCAGCCAGAATGGCGGCCGCGTCGAGCCGTCGCTCGGGGACGCGCCGCGCTCGCGCGTGCTGCCGGTGGTGCCCGACATCATTCCCGAAGGCGCCTTGCCGCCCTCGGCGGCGGAGGTCGCCCTTGCCGGCACGCCGCAGGTCTCGCCGGACCGCAAGCCGCGCCGCATCGGCCGCCGCCTGCCGCTGACGGCGATGTTCTTCGGCGTCACCATCCTTGCTTTGATCGGCATCGGCCTGTGGTGGGCGATGCAGTCCAACGCCTTCAAGACCAGCGAACAGCTCGGCCAGCCGCCGTCGCCGACACCGACGGTTTCCGACGAGGACTATGAGCCGGACGCGGCCGGCAAGCCGAAGCTCTCCAGCGAGACGCAGAACCGCAACTGGATCAGCGTCTTCTCGCCGGCCAACCCGGCGCAGGTCGCCACGCCTTCGGATGCGAAGGCGGAAGTGATGAAGGACGATTCCGGCGCCTTCGTGCGCGTCACCTCCGGCGCTTCCGGCTCGGCCGTCTCCTTCGACGTCGGCCAGGGCGTGCTCGAGAAGATCGCCGGCAAGCATGCCGTGTTCGACATCATCGCCCGCGCCCAGGACGGCAAGGAAACGCAGATGTCGGTCGACTGCAATTTCGGCGAACTCGGCGACTGCGGCCGCAAGCGCTACGCCGTCGGCAACCAGCGCAACGAATATCTGTTCGACGTGCAGATGCCCGCCAAGCGCCCCGGCTCCGCCGGCACCATCGCCATCAACTCCGACTTCGACAAGCAGGGCAAGTCGGTCGACATCTACGAGATCCGGGTGTCGGTGACGGAGTAGGAGGCGGCCTGGTCCTTTTGCGGGAGCGCGCTTCTTGCCATTGTTTGCAGACGGCGCGCCTATCTCCCCCCTTGCGGGGGAGAAAGCAATTTCAGCATCTTAGACGAGCACGCCCGCAGGGCGGCGCAGGCTAAGTGCTAGAAATTGCAAGAGAGGGGATTTGCCGGGCAATGCGTCAGCCAGTTACGCCCTCACGCCGTGGCTTTGCCCGTTCGATGCGAGCCGACGCGACGAAGGCCGAGAACATTCTTTGGCAAGCGCTGCGCAACCGTCAGCTCGATCGATTGAAATTCAAGCGACAGGTTCCGCTCGACGGCTACATCCTTGACCTTGCCTGTTTCGAGGTAAAGCTGATCGTCGAAGTCGATGGCAGCCAGCATGCAGATTCGCAACAGGACGGTGTCCGCGCCGGCATTTCGAAGGACAGGGCTTTGGCATCCTTCGTTTCTGGAATGACGAGGTGGAGAAAAATATCGACGCGGTGTGTTTGGCGGTTCGGCAGGCTGCGAAGGGGCGCGGCTGAATATCCCCTCTCTTGCGATTTCTAGCACTTAGCCTGCGCCGCCCTGCGGGCGTGCTCGTCTAAGATGCTGAAATCGCTTTCTCCCCCGCAAGGGGGGAGATAGCGCGTGCCCGCAGGAGAAGCCTCAATCCTGCACCACTCCAGCGTCTCGTGTCAGGCGCTTCCGGCACTCTGATGAAAGGGTGTGCCTTCCAGTTCGCCGTTGAGCAGCCCGTGAAGTTCGATCAGGCTTTCGCGCACGCGCGGCACCTGCGTGGCATCTGCTACCAGCTTGTTCTCGTAGCCGGCATCCAGCATCGACTGCACCAGATCGCGCAATTCGGCCTTGTCGCTGTCCGCGACCTTGGTCAGGTCGCCATGGTTGTAGCCGTGGTCGTAGCTCTGCCTGATCTCGAGGAGATAGGGACGGGGGCCGGCCCGGTCGATCCACCAGTCGATCATACGCATGGTGATGCCGCGGTTCAGACCCCAGACCTTCCCGGTCTTGCTGAATCCAAAGACACTCAAGACAGTGAACCTCCAATCCTCATGGCCATTTCAGCACTGGACGCATCTGGCCATCCGCACTCCGATCAGCTCAGCCGATCAGTCCTCATCCTCGCGAAGCAGGCGGTCGAAGTCTTCAGGCGGCATGCGCCGCAACTGCCTGCTGAAGTCCGGATCGAAGTGCCGGTCATTGGGGTCCATGCCATGGCGGTCGCTGGACTTGCGGCCGATGGCCGAGACGAATTCGGCTATCTGCGCCGCCTTTCCGGCGCGCCTCTGGTCTGCATTCAATCGGATGCGCGATTGCTCCGGCATCTGCTCCTCCGTCCACTGTCCGGTGAACATACCGGAATTCGGCCAGCAGAAGCCAGCCTGTTGCCTTGGGTCGCGGAGGCGCGGCGCCTCTATCTCCCCCACAAGGGGGGAGATAGCGCGTGCCCGCGTCCCATAGTCAGGAGAGGCCTCAATCCAGCAGTGCCTGCAGCGTCTCGATGCGGTCGGCTTCCGCCGTCGGCTTGTCCCAGCGCAGGCGCGAGATGCGGGGGAAGCGCATGGCGACGCCGGATTTGTGGCGGGTCGAGCGGTTGAGGCCCTCGAAGGCGACTTCCAGCACCAGGCCGGCGGTGCGGTCGGCGCGCACCGAGCGCACCGGGCCGAAGCGCTCGATGGTGTTGTCGCGCACATATTTGTCTATTCTCTTCAGTTCCTCGTCGGTGAAGCCGAAATAGGCCTTGCCGACCGGCACCAGCTCTTCCGCGCCTTCCGGCCCCGACCAGACGCCGAAGGTGTAGTCGGAATAGAAGGAGGAGCGCTTGCCATGGCCGCGCTGGGCGTACATCAGCACTGCGTCCACCGTGTGCGGATCGCGTTTCCACTTGAACCACGGACCTTTCGGGCGGCCGGCGACATAGGGCGAATCCCAACGCTTCAGCATCACGCCTTCGATGATCGGATGCGGCGGGTTGCTGCGGCTCACTTCGAGATCCGCCCAGCTTTCGAACGCCACCAGCGGCGACAGGTCGAAGCGGGTCGGATCGACCGTCCGGATGAAGGCTTCCAGCCGGGTGCGCCGTTCGCGCAAGGGCAGGCCGCGCAGGTCTTCCTCGCCGAGCTGCAGCAGGTCGTAGCAGCGCATGAAGGCGGGATACTGCGCCTGGATCTTGGGCGACACGCTCTTGCGGTTCAGCCGCTGTTGCAGGTCGGAGAACGTGCCGGTGGCGCCGGGCGAGCCGACCAGCAGTTCGCCGTCCAGCACCGCCTCGAAGTCGATCGCATCGGTGAGGTCCGGGAAGGCGCCGGCGACATCCTCGCCGGTGCGCGAATAGAGCCGGCGCACCCCACCTTCGGATGCCGCCTGCACGCGGATGCCGTCCCATTTCCATTCGGCGGCGTAGCCGGCGGGCTCCAGCTTCTCGAAATCCCTGTCCTCGACCGGATGCGCCAGCATGACGGGACGGAACAGCGCCTTGGCAGCGCGTTCCGGTTTGCCGGCCTTGCCTTCCAGCCAGGCGAACAGCTCGGCATAGGGCGGCGTCAGCCCGTGCCACAGCTCCTCGATCTCGCTGACGTCGACCGGTCCGAGATCGGCCACCGCCTGCTTGGCGAGCCGGGCCGAGACGCCGATGCGCAGGCCGCCGGTGACCAGCTTGATGATGGCGAAGCGCGCCGAGATGCCGGCGCTGTCGAGCAGGCGCGCCAGCACTTGCCGCCCGTCGGAACGGCTGGCCGCCTGCAGCCGCGCCACCACCTCGCCGAGCGTCGGCACATGGTTGGCGCGCGCGGCCGGATCGGCCGGCCACACCAGCGAGACGGTTTCGGCGAGATCGCCGACATAGTCGTAGGAATAGCCGAACAGCACCGGGTCCATGCGCTCGGTCACCAGCGCGCGCAGCATGGCGGGCTTCACCGCCGCGATGGAAAGATCACCCGTGATCGCCGCCAGCGCATAGCCGCGGTCCGGGTCCTCGACGCTGCGGAAATGGTCGGTCAGCAGTTTCAGCTTGCCGTTGCGCGAAGGCGTCAGCACCAGCCGGTCGAGCAGTTCGGCGAAGCGGTTCATTGCCCCTCGTCCTCGTAACCGATGAGGTGCAGTGGTTTTGCCGTCAGCCCTTCCAGCTCGCACCAGCGCACCAGCGCTTCCTCGCGGCCATGCGTGACCCAGATCTCGGTTGCGCCGGTCTCCCGGATCGTCGCGCCCAGCTCGTCCCAGTCACCATGGTCGGAGATGATCAGCGGCAGCTCGACGCCGCCCTGTTTGGCGCGCTGGCGGATGCGCATCCAGCCCGACGCGAAGGAGGAGACCGGGTCGGGGAAGCGCCGTGCCCAGCGGTCGGCAAAGGTCGACGGCGGGCCGATGACGACAGCGCCGGCAAAGTCGGTTTTGCTGCCGCTCTCCACCGTGGCCGGCTCCAGCTGGCCGAGATCGATGCCCTGGCCCTGGTAGTAGTCGGAGATCTTCGCCATCGCGCCATGGATGTAGATCGGCCGGTCGTAGCCGGCGTCGCGCAACAGCCGCATCACCCGCTGCGCCTTGCCCAGCGCATAGGCGCCGACCAGATGCGAGCGTTCGGGAAACTGCTCGACCGAGCGCAGCAGCTTGCCGATCTCGTCCTGCGCCGGCGGATGCCGGAACACCGGCAGCGCGAAGGTCGCCTCGGTGATGAAGACATCGCACGGCACCACCTCGAAGGCGGCGCAGGTCGGGTCGGGCTGGCGCTTGTAGTCGCCGGAGGCGACGATGGTCAGCCCGTTGTGGCGCACCGCGATCTGCGCCGAGCCCAGCACATGGCCGGCCGGGTGGAAGGAGACGCTTACGCCGTTCAGGCTGATCGTCTCGCCGAGCCGGGCGGCCTGCGTGGTGCCGGCGAAATCCGCGCCATAGCGCAGCGCCATGATGTCGAGCGTCTCGCGCGTCGCCAGCACCGAGCGGTGGCCGGAGCGGGCATGGTCGGAATGGCCATGCGTGATCAGCGCGCGGTCGACCGCACTGACCGGATCGATGAAGAAATCGCCGGGCGGGCAATAGAGCCCCTGGGGGCGGGAGCAGAGCAGGTCGCTTGGGCGCATGGTCTTCAGGATAGGTCATCGCCCGCCGGATGAAAGATGCTCCTGACAAGGCTGCTGCCAGATTTGTCAGGAGGCCGGCGGGATTGCAGGTGCGTCCTTCGAGGCTCACTTCGTGAGCACCTCAGGATGAGGACCGTTGTGCAGCTCACTTCGCGAAGGCTCAGGATGAGGACCACCGTGCAGCTCGCTTCGCGAGGGCTCAGGATGAGGACCGTTGCGCAGCTTCGCGGCGAAAACTGTTTCCGGAGTCCTCGCACGTCCGTTCGCGATCTTCCCGGTCGGTGGAGGACGCGGATGCGGGGCAATTCTTCGGCGTTGCAGAATGAAGGCGCCTTGCACAACGGCCCTCATCCTGAGGTGCTCGGCCGCACATCAGCTGAAAGCACAGCTCGGTCCCTTGCCGGCGAGCCTCGAAGGACGCACCAAAACGGCGGCAGTTGCGTCCTTCGAGGCTCGCTTCGCGAGCACCTCAGGATGAGGGCCGCCGTGCAGCTCGCTTCGCGAGGGCTCAGGATGAGGACCGTTGTGCAGCTTCGCGGCGAAAACCGTTTCCGGTGTCCTCGCACGTCCGTTCGCGATCTTCCCGGTCGGAGGAGGACGCGGGTGCGGGGCAATTCTTCGGCGTTGCAGAATGAAGGCGTCTTGCACAACGGCCCTCATCCTGAGGTGCTCGCCCGCACATCAGCCGAAAGCACAACTCGGTCCCTTGCCCGGCGAGCCTCGAAGGACGCACCAAAACGGCGGCAGGTGCGTCCTTCGAGGCTCGCTTCGCGAGCACCTCAGGATGAGGACCCTCGTGCAGCTCGCTTCGCGAGGGCTCAGGGTCGTCGTGCAGTTCGCCTTGCGGGAGGTGTGCCACCAGACAAGGGGGCTTGCGCGTGCCACCACTCTCCAGCTAGGGCGTGAACCCGTCGCTTCCTCGCCCCTTTCTCCGGGTTCACGATCGAAGCGCGCCGGAGATCTCTTCATGAAACCGCTACCCGCTTCGTCGGGCGACCTGCTTGCCGACCGCCGCGCCGACTACGCGGAGGCGCTGTTCGCCTCGCAGGACTATGCTGATGCCGCCGAGCTGATGCTGGGCGCGGTGGAGCTTGCTCCCGACTGGGCGCTCGGCTGGTTCCGGCTCGGCGAAATGCAGGAGGCGGCCGGCGATCTGGAAGCCGCGGCACTGGCCTGGACGATGGCGCTGAAGCTCGACCCCGCCGACCGGCCGGGTTCGGCGCTGAAGCTGGCGCTGATCGGCAAGGCGCCGCCGGCTTCAGCGCCGCCGAGTGCCTTTGTCGAGGCGCTGTTCGACCAGTATGCGCCGAACTTCGACACCGCACTGGTCGAAAAGCTCGGCTACCGCGTGCCGCAATATCTCGATGAAGCGATCCGCGCCGTGCCCGGGGCCGGGCGCCGCTTCCGCCTCGCGCTCGATCTCGGCTGCGGCACCGGCCTGATGGGCGAGAGGCTGCGCCCGATCGCCGAACGCCTCGAAGGCTTCGACATCTCCGCCGAGATGCTGCGCAAGGCCGAGCGCAAGGGCATCTACGATCATCTCGGCAAGGCCGACCTGCAGCAGTTCGCCTACACGGGCACCGCACCCGATCTCGTCACGGCGGCCGATGTCTTCATGTATGTCGGCGCGCTGGAAACCATCGTCGCCACCGTCGCCGGCCTGCTCGGCGTCGATGGCCTGTTCGCCTTCTCGGTCGAGAAGCTGGATGCAGCCGGCGGCTTCGCCCTGCAGCCGTCGCGCCGCTATGCCCACTCCGAACCCTATGTCCGCGCCGTGCTCGCCGGGAACGGTTTTTCCGTGCTCTCGCTCGAACAGCGCGTCATCCGCCAGGACCGCCGCGAACCGGTCGCGGGGCTGATCGTGGTGGCGAGGCGATAGTCCCGTCATTGGCTCGGATCTTTCCAGATCGAGGGCGCGGTGCTGATATCTCCCCCTTGCGGGGGGTGAGAGGCCTGGTTCGCCGCAGGCGAATTGAAAGGTCCAGTGGACCTTTCAAAAGGCTCGAACGCCCGAGGCCATAGCCGAGGGCCGGGCGATTTCAGCATCTTAGACGAGCACGCCCTTTAGGGCGGCGCAGGCTAAGTGCTAGAAATCGCAAGAGAGGGGATTTGCCGGCACAACGCCAGCAATCTGCTTCTCTCATCTCTTCGGAAAAGAGGGGCTCACTCAAGAAGCCCCTCAGCTGCAAATCCCCTCTCTTGGATTTTCTACGACTTAGCTGTGCCGCCCTGCGGGCGTGCTCGCTAAGATCGTGAAAATCCTTTCTCCCCCGCAAGGGGGGAGATAAGAGGCGCCGCTACCCGGCCCTCGGGCTATGGCCTCGGGCGTTCGAGTCTTTTTGAAAGGTCCACTGGACCTTTCAATTCGCCTGCGGCGAACCAGGCTCTCACCCCCCGCAAGGGGGATAGGGGCGACCCGCACAGTCCAGATATTGGAAATCGCAAGAGAGGGGATTTGCCGGAAACGCGCGGCACGTTACGCCTGTGCGACAACGATTGAGAACACTGACTTGAAATCTGCCCCGCTCCGTCCCCACGTGCTCCGCCCCGGCGATGCGGTGCGTCTCGTTTCGCCCGCCAGCACGCCGGACGAGCAGGCTGTCGGTGAGGCGGTGGCCGTGCTCGAGCGCAACGGCCTGCGGGTTCAGCTCGGCCGGCACGTCTTCGACCGCTATGGTTATCTTGCCGGCCGCGACGAGGACCGGCTCGGCGATCTCAACGACGCGCTGCGCGACAGTGCGGTGCGGGCGGTCGTCGCCACGCGTGGCGGCAAGGGCGCCTACCGCATCGCCGACGGGCTCGACCTTGCCGCCCTGCGCGCCGACCCCAAGCCGCTGGTCGGCTTCAGCGAGATCACCATCCTGCATCTGGCGATGTGGGGCGGCGCCGGCGTCCCCGGCATCCATGGCGCCTGCTGGAGTGCCGGCCAGCATGGCGAGCGTGCCGAACAGTCCTTCCTGCGCGCGCTGCTGACGACCGAGGCGGCCACCATCCATTGCGAGCCGCGCGAGCCGACATCGGCATTGACCACCGCGGGCCGCGCCGAAGGCATCCTGCTCGGCGGCAACCTCGACATGATCGCGACGGCGGCGGGCTGGACCTTGCCGAGCCTGCAGGGCGCCATCCTGCTGCTCGAGGACGTCGACAAGGGGCTGGGGCATGTCGACCGCAACCTGACCCGGCTGCTGAAATCCGGCGCGCTCGACGGCGTCGCCGGGGTCGCGGTCGGTCAGTTCACCGGCTTCGCCAGTTCCAAAGGGGTGACGGTGGTGGAGCTGCTGCGCGAACGCCTGGCTCATCTTGCCGTGCCCATCCTGGGCGGCCTGCCTTTCGGCCATGGCGACAACCCCGTCGCCGTGCCGGTCGGAACGCAAGCGGTGCTGGATGCCTCCGACGGAACGCTGTCGGTAGCGGCCGCCATGCGGTGAAGAGCGCCTTTTATCTCCCCCCTTGTGGGGGAGAAAGCGATTTCAGCATCTTAGCGAGCACGCCCGCAGGGCGGCGCAGTCTAAGTGCTAGAAATCGCAAGAGAGGGGATTTGTCGCCGTGACGCACGCGAGCGGCGGGCGACGGGGGCGGCACCGCGAAGGGCGGTGCCGCCCGTATTGGCAATCTGCTTTTCAAGCTGCCCTGCTCGAGGGCAGAAAGCTCTCACCCGCGAAGCGTCTCAGCTGAATATCCCCTCTCTTGGATTTTCTACGACTTAGCTGTGCCGCCCTAACGGGCGTGCTCGCTAAGATCGTGAAAATCCTTTCTCCCCCGCATGGGGGGAGATAAGAGGCCCCGGCCCTCGGCTGTGGTCTCGCGGATCCACTGACCTTTCCCGTGACCTCAGGCGAACCAGGCTCTCACCCCCCCGCAAGAGAGGAGATAAGGGCGGCCGCCGCCCAAGCCCCGCTTGTGGCATTTGGTTGCATCGGCTAGGAGCCGGTCGGGGATTGCAGATTTTTCAGCACCGGATTTTCGAGGGACGACCATGACCTTTTCCAGCGACACCGCCGCGCCGACCGGCATGTTGAAATACGCGCTGCTGTTCGGGTTGATGATGCTGTTCTGCCAGGTCGTCGTCGCCGTGCTGACGACCGTGCTGCGCTTCGAGACGCCGGCGGCGATGGGCATCATCGTCATCATGGCGAGCCTGGCCTTCGTCATGCAGAAGTTCGTCACCGACACCCGGCGCGCGCCGCTGTCGTCGGAGCGGCTGAGCCTCGCCACGCTGGGCGCCGTCGTCGCGGTCGTCGTGACGGCGGCACTGCAGGCGCTGTCGGCCCTGCTGCTGGACCTCGCCGGCGAACATGATGCGCTGAAGGACGTCATCCGCGAACTGACCGTCGGCAACGCCTCGCCCACGCTCACCTTCGCCGTTCTGGCCGCGCTGGTCTTCGCACTGACCTTCGTCATCATCTTCGCCTCCGCCGGCTTCCTCGCCCGCGGCGCGCTGAAGCGGCTGAACACCAGGAAATAGGCAAGCACAGGCGCGCGCTATCTCCCCCTTGCGGGGGGTGAGAGCCTGGTTCGCCGCAGGCGAATTCAAAGGTCCAGTGGATCTTTGAAAGGGCTCGAACGCCCGAGGCCATAGCCGAGGGCCGGGCGATTTCAGCATCTTAGCGAGCACGCCCGTTAGGGCGGCACAGCTAAGTGCTAGAAATCGCAAGAGAGGGGATTTTCAGCAGCGAGCGTTGGCCACTTGCAGGATCGCCAAGCATACAGCGTTGGTGTTTATCTCCACCTCGTCATTCCAGAAACGAAGGACGCGAAAACCCTGTCCTTCGAAATGCCGATCACGCAAAACGTCTCGCTGCCAATCCGCATGCTGGCTGCCATCCACCTCGATGATCAGCTGAGCCTCGTAACAGACGAAGTCGAGAATGTACCCGTCGAGCGGAACCTGTCGCTTGAACTTTAATCCATCGAGCTGGCGGTTGCGCAGCGATTGCCAAAGCAGGTTCTCGGCTTTCGTTGCATCGGAGCGCATCGAACGGGCAAAGCCACGGCTCGAAGGTGTAACTGGCTGACGCATTGCCGGCAAATCCCCTCTCTTGCGATTTCTAGCACTTAGCTCCGCTGCCCTTCGGGCATGCTCACTAAGCTGCTGAAATCGCCCGGCCCTCGGCTATGGCCTCGGGCGTTCGAGCCCTTTCAAAGGTCCACTGGACCTTTGAATTCACCTGCGGCGAACCAGGCTCTCACCCCCCGCAAGGGGGGAGATAAGCCGCCGCGCTTGTCCGCTACGGTAGTGTTCAACCTACACAATCCCGTCCACCAAAGACGATCCCCTTTCTTGGCCTTGCGCCTGGCGCGGCGCCTCTATCTCCCCCCTTGCGGGGGAGAAAGGATTTTCACGATCTTAGCGAGCATGCCCGTAGGGCAGCGCAGTCTAAGTCGTAGAAAATCCAAGAGAGGGGATCTTCAGCTGAGCGGTTCGCAAGTGAGCTGTTGTTCTGAACGCTGATTGTCAGCGGCGTGCCGGCCCCGGCCCTCAGCTATGGCCTCGGGCGTTCGAGCCTTTTTGAAAGGTCCACTGGACCTTTCAATTCGCCTGCGGCGAACCAGGCTCTCACCCCCTCTCTTGCGATTTCTAGCACTTAGCTCCGCAGCCCTTCGGGCATGCTCGCTAAGATGCTGAAATCGCTTTCTCCCCCGCAAGGGGGGAGATAAGTGGCGCCGCGCTCTGTCCCCCACCCCAAAACCGATCCCCTTTTGTTCCAGATTCCGCTTGGCCTGCGCCCGCGCCCGCGCTAGGTCTTGCCGGTGACCGCCAAACCGCGCCTCATCGCCGACGACAGCCTGCTGCCCGAACCCTTCACCCGCTGGTTCGCGGCCAAGGGCTGGGCGCCGCGTCCGCATCAGCTGGAATTGCTGGCCAATGCCCATGCCGGCCGCTCCATGCTCTTGATCGCGCCGACCGGCGCCGGCAAGACGCTGGCCGGCTTCCTGCCGTCGCTGACCGAGCTGGCCAGCCGCCCGAGGCGCCGGCCTGGCGAGCGGCCGCGCGGCGTGCACACGCTTTACATCTCGCCGCTGAAGGCGCTGGCCGTCGACATCGAGCGCAATCTCGGCAAGCCGGTCGAGGAGATCGGCCTGCCCATCTCCATCGAGACCCGCACCGGCGACACGCCCGCCCACAAGCGCCAGCGCCAGAAGCTGGCGCCGCCCGACATCCTGCTGACCACGCCCGAACAGCTGGCGCTGCTCATCGCTTCCAACGGCGCCGACCGCTTCTTCGAGGACCTGCGCTACATCGTGCTCGACGAGCTGCATTCGCTGGTCACCTCCAAGCGCGGCCATCTTCTGGCGCTCGGGCTGGCGCGGCTGCGCAGCTTCGTGCCGGACCTCACGGCCATAGGCCTCTCCGCCACCGTCGCCGAGCCCGACGAGCTGCGCCGCTGGCTGGTGCCGCAGACACCCGGAGCAGCCCCCATGGCCGGCCTCATCACCGTCGCCGGCGGCGCCAAGCCGGATATCGCCATCCTCGATTCCCGCGAGCGGGTGCCGTGGTCCGGCCATTCGGCGCGCTACGCCATCCCCGAGATCTACGAGGCGATCCGCCGGCATAAAATGACGCTGCTGTTCGTCAACACGCGCAGCCAGGCCGAGCTGCTGTTCCAGGAGCTGTGGCGCGCCAATGAGGATGCGCTGCCGATCGCGCTGCATCACGGCTCGCTCGAGGTCGGCCAGCGCCGCCGCGTCGAGCAGGCCATGGCCGACAACGCGCTGCGCGCCATCGTCGCCACCTCGACGCTCGACCTCGGCATCGACTGGGGCGATGTCGATCTCGTCGTCCATGTCGGCGCGCCGAAAGGCGCCAGCCGCCTTGCCCAGCGCATCGGCCGCGCCAACCACCGCATGGACGAGCCCTCCAAGGCGATCCTCATCCCCGCCAACCGCTTCGAGGTGCTGGAATGCCGTGCCGCCCTCGACGCCAACTATCTTGGCGCGCAGGACACGCCGCCGCTGCTTGCCGGCACGCTGGACGTGCTGGCCCAGCACGTGCTGGGCTCGGCCTGTGCCGCCCCCTTCGACGCCGACCTGCTCTATGCCGAGATCCGCACCGCCGCGCCCTATGCGGAACTGGCCCGCGAAACCTTCGACCGCGTCGTCGATTTCGTCGCCACCGGCGGCTATGCGCTGAAGAGCTACGAACGCTACGCCCGCATCCGCCGGACCAAAGAGGGCCTGTGGCGCGTCACCCATCCGCGCATCGCCCAGCAGTATCGCCTCAACGTCGGCACCATCGTCGAGATGCCGGAGCTCAATGTGCGTTATGTACGCCAGGGCCGCGGCATGGCCGGGCGCGGCGGCCCGGTGCTCGGCAAGATCGAGGAGTATTTCGCCGAGACCCTGCGGCCGGGTGACAACTTCCTGTTTGCCGGCAAGGTTCTGCATTTCGAGGGCATCCGCGAGAACGAATGCATCGTCTCCAACGGCAGCGGCGCCAACATCATCGTGCCGAGCTATGCCGGCGGCAAGTTCCCGCTCTCCACCTATCTTGCCGAGCAGGTGCGCGCCATGCTGGCCGACCCGGCGCGGTGGCAGAACCTGCCCGAACAGGTCGCCGAATGGCTTGCCATGCAGAAGCTACGTTCGGTGCTGCCGAAGAAGGGCGACATGCTGGTCGAGACCTTTCCCAAGGGCAGCCGCCACTACATGGTGTGCTACCCGTTCGAGGGCCGGCTGGCGCACCAGACGCTCGGCATGCTGCTGACCCGCCGGCTGGAGCGCGCCAACGCCCGCCCGCTCGGTTTCGTCGCCACCGACTATTCGCTGGCCGTGTGGGCGCTGGACGACATGGGCGCGCTGTTCAGGGCGAAAAGCCCGTCGCTCGCCGAACTGTTCGATGAGGACATGCTGGGCGACGATCTCGACGCCTGGCTGAACGACAGCTGGATGCTGAAGCGCACCTTCCGCAACTGCGCCGTCATCGCCGGGCTGATCGAGAAGCGTTTCCCCGGCCAGGAAAAGACCGGCCGCCAGGTCACCGTCTCGGCCGACCTGATCTACGACGTGCTGCGCAGCCACGAGCCCGACCACATCCTGCTGCAGGCCACCCGCAACGATGCCGCCACCGGCCTGCTCGATGTCAGCAGGCTTGGCCTGCTGCTCTCGCGTGTGCGCGGCCGAATCGTGCATAAGGTGCTGGACCGCATCTCGCCGCTGGCCGTGCCGGTGATGCTGGAGATCGGCAAGGAATCGGTGAATGGCGGCGCCAATGAATCGCTGCTGATGGAAGCGGCCGATCTGGTCGAAGAGGCAATGGGAGCGGGGGCCAGGACCACTTAATATGATCGAAATGGCGCCTGAAACGGCAAAGAGATGCCAGGAGAAGTCCGAAGGTCGATGGGGTTCCATCGGCCGAGGAGTTCGACGCCGCAGGTCGCAGCCGTTTCGGCGTCCTTCGGATGTGGTCCATCTGCCCGCCTACGTCGTCGCGAGGGACTTGAAAGCCCTCAGGCTTCCTTCGCCCTCGCTTTCCCGCATTTTCCAATCGGAAAATGCAAATTCAAAAGTAGCGTATGGCCTTGTCCGAAAAGTCTGCAACTTTTCGGGTCCATGCGCTGTATCCAGCCAGATGGCCTCACACCATTTCGACCAGATTAAGAGGTCCTGGCCCCAATGAATTTCTCGGCGGCACGCGCAGCAACGGCCATCGGCGGCGAACCGGTAACGGTCGCCGGCGAGCGTGCGTTGTGCGATGCGCGCGGTGTGCTGTTCTTCCCCGACCTTGGCCTGCTCGCCGTCTCCGACCTGCATCTCGAAAAGGGCTCGTCCTTCGCCCGCCGCGGCGCGCTGATCCCGCCTTACGACACCGTCGCCACCTTGGCCCGCCTGGAAGCGGTGATCGCCGACTATCAGCCTAAAATCGTCGTCAGCCTCGGCGATTCCTTCCATGACGGCCAGGGCGCCGAGCGCCTGCGTCCCGAGTTCCGCCGGCGGCTGGAAGGGCTGATGGCCGGGCGCGACTGGTTCTGGATCGCCGGCAACCATGACCCGGAAGCCCCGGCCGACTTGCCGGGTGAGACGGTGCTGCAACTCGCCGTCGGCACCGTGCTGTTCCGCCACGAACCGTCACGGCAGCGCATCGAAGGCGAGATCGCCGGCCATTTGCACCCCTGCGCCCGCATCGTCCAGCGCGGCCGCTCCGTCCGCCGTCGCTGCTTCGCCGGCGACGGCGGCCGCCTCATCATGCCCGCCTTCGGCGCCTACACCGGCTCGCTCAATGTATTGGATCGGGCCTATCAGGGGCTGTTCAGGCGCGAAACGCTGATGGCGTATATGCTGGGGGCGGAGCGGGTGTTTGCGATTTCGGGGGCGATGCTGCGGCCGGGGTGAGAGAGAAGGTACGGCAGCTTGCGCCGCCATCTCGGTAGTCCTAGTAGACCAACGGCTTCCCGAAACCAGCTGTGCGGTTCACGGGATGCTCACCAAGTAGCTCCACAACTTGGACGCCCAGACTGTTCTGCAAAGCGCGCAGGGCGGCTGGGAAGCTCCGCCCGACCACGAGTAGTGCTTCAACCGAGTGCCGCGCTCCGCAGAAACCGCGCTCGGCTTCCATAACGGAGCGATACTTTACACATTGAAATAGCCCGCGCGTCAGATCGACCTCGTTAGAGATGCTCGACTTGACCTCGACAGCGACGAGCCTACTCGTGGTGTGAAACAACACATCGATCTTGTCGCCAGAGGGCAAAGGCGCTTCCTTGGTTACCCCTGCGGTCACAGGAAGTCCCACGAGCTCAGGGCTATTCGCCACCCAGGCTTTGAGGCGTCGATGTTCTTCGCCTTCACCACCACCGCCGCTCATTCCAATCTTGGCCTCCGTGACGATATCGCGGGCGTCCGGTGAGGCAGGACTTAGTTCGCACGTTTCGAGGATATCGGCCCAATAGGGGTAAGCGTAGATTTCATGCCAATAGGCGGCGAGATAGGCGCGCTTGTTCGCTAGCGAGAGATTGCGATATTCACTGGTCTTCTCTGCAAGGAAGCCTTCGAATCCTTCCCCTGGAAGCCGGCGTTGTTGGTTGATCGTCAGCGACTGGATATGTGGTATCTTTCCCCAACCGTGCTTGCCCGACAACTCATTCAGCGTTGTGCCGATGCTGCCCAGCACGTAGTTGAGGTTGCGAGGGTTCGGCATCGAGAGCTCAGAAGCCAATGCTTCATAATAGATCGGATACCCCGATGCAG
Source organism: Mesorhizobium sp. NPDC059025 (assembly GCF_042739655.1). NCBI lineage: Bacteria > Pseudomonadati > Pseudomonadota > Alphaproteobacteria > Hyphomicrobiales > Phyllobacteriaceae > Mesorhizobium > Mesorhizobium sp. NPDC059025. Next base: position 53,316 of record NZ_JBHYIM010000022.1, read on the forward strand.
CTTGCCGCACCAGAATCGGCAAAGCGCTTCGTGCGCGAATCTGGTAGAGTTTATTGCCGAACATGTTGTCGCATTGCGTTGCCGTCTCCGCCATTTGCTCCCCTTCGTTCTCAGCCGTTTCCTCGCGCAGGTACGAATATCCTATGGCGGGTTCGCGGTGCCTGAAAAGCGGGAAGTTGAGCGGATGCAATGCGTTTTTACTCTGATATTTCGAGGGGCGGCTGAACGGTTGGACATCATCGGCTTTGCGCCGTCAATTCAGGTAGACTTTGCCCCCAGAGAGAAGCGTATCTCGCGGACGAATATACGCCATAGATCGACTCGGCGGCTAAGCTCCCTTTCTTCTTACTTCGAGCAAGAATGCTGTCACCGAAGCGGTCATGCCGCTGGCGATCTGCCATGCGTTGAAAAGCTCGACGTGCATTGCCTCAAGGTCAGCCATCATCGCATCGCGTCCTTCGTCGGTCTGGATTTTGAAGTTGTGGGATTCATAGAAGCGATGAAACAGCCTGTTCCGCGTTTGCAATGCGGACGCGAAGCGATCAGCCAGTCGATCATCAAGCTCTACACATTTTTTCAAGCTGCGAAGCAGGTGGCCCAGCGTACTCCGGTCGATGTCGTGAAGGAGCTTCCGCGCCTTGTCGGAGTCGGCTTTGAACCCCCAATCCTGTTCAATCGCGCGGGCGCAGAGAAGTAGCGAGCCGAGTTCAACCTCGAATAGCTGTGCGGCTTCCGCCGTTATGCCGAACTTTGCATAGAGTTCATCGCGTGTCGCCAATGTCCTAGCCCGCGATTGGGTGTGGCGCTGCCTGACCCAGCTCGGCGATAAATTGGCTCGCATGAAGAGACGCGATGCCATATCGCGTCTGCGCTGGCGCGATGCCTGCGCCAAGGGCGGATGCCAATGGCATAGTCTGTGAGTAGGTCAAGATCAACGTGCCGGGTTTGCCAGCATTTGGAGCTGCTTTTACTCGCGTGATGCCAACATAGAATAGTCGCCGTTGCTCTTCCATTTCTACAGCTTGCTGTGCAGCTGGGAGTGCGTTTTCGGGCAGCTTTGGGAGCAAGCCTTGAATGCAGCCTGCGATGATTGTGACAGGCGCGCTAAGCCCCTTGCTCTTGTGAAGGCTCATGATCCTCACATCTTGGATTTCCGAAGGGATGTCGGGCTGGTTTATCGCTTCTTGAAGCCGCGACAGGAATTCGCCGTTGATCTCCTCACCTTCAATGCCTTCTTCCATGTCCATTTCGGCAAGAATGTCGAGCGACAGTTGCCGGATGTCGCGTGTTGGAATCTGCCCATTGGGGAATAGCTCATTGACGACAGACGCTAGGCCCGGGAGCGCCTCCAACGCATTAAGCTCTGCTACGAGGTCATTGAAGGCGACGACGATCCCGCCAGTATGAGACAAAGAAAGGTTTCCAGCCGCGATCTGCTCTAGCGCCTGCCACGGCGTCAGACCGGTAGCCTCGCAGTGATCGCGCACACGACGATAGCCTGCCGCATGCCAATTATTGCCATCAATGCCCACCAGCCATCGCAGAGCGACACGGTCGTCTCTGTCTATAAGGAGTTTCAGCTTTGCGAACGCGCGGCGAGCTTCCAAGGTGTCAAGTTCTGCTTCCGCATAATAGGACCTCACTGGAATCTGTCGGGCGACAAGCGCCTCATAGATTGGCGTTCCGATCACGCCACGCTGCGCAAGTACCAATATATCGCCGGCTGGCGTACCGTTCGCAACCATCGCCGCGATGATGTTTGCGACGCCGTTCACCTCATTTGAGAGCGACTGATATTGAATAATCCGGACATCGCCCAGCCCATTGACAGGCAGCGGGACCAGCGCGCGAGGGACTGGTCTGATTTGGTTGTGGCCGATTAGGCTATTGGCCATTTGAACGACGCGGGTCGGGCAGCGGCGACAATCATCTAGCCCAAGATCATCCGCGCCAGCATTTGCAACAAGCCATTCGCGAATTCCGTCCGGATGAGCGTGCTTGAAGCTGTAAATCGATTGGTCATCATCACCGACAATGCAGACGTATGAGTTATTGGAAAGCAGCTCGATGACCGATTGTTCTGCCCGGTTGAGGTCCTGATACTCGTCAACCAATATGTGCTGAAACTCGCTGCGTTCTTGCGCTGCTGGGTTGTTCCGAAGGTACTGGTATAGCTGTGGGATCACCTCGCCGATGAGCATGGCGCGATGAAAGCGGAGCCAATTTAGTAGGTCCTGTTGAAACGCGGCGTCTGCGGGATCGAGGACATATCCTGGCTGTTCATGCTGCAGTCGAGCCCAAGCCGCCTCATACGCTTGCTTGAACTTCTTTACCGTCCTCTTTCCTCCATGTGCGCCCATCAAGTCGCAAATGAGTGGTTCCAGTTCAAATTCGTTAAGCGGTCTTGGCACCCGGCCGGTTGCACCAAGCACGTGATTCCGCATCAGCATACGCATGGCGAGACTGTGGAGCGTAACACCCGTCAATCCGTTGCTACCTGCCACGTCCATGTTAACTAGCTCACGATGGAGGTCTTCTGCGGCGACACGAGTAAACGTGACCGGCAGAATCGACGCTGGCGCGATTCCTTGTTCCAAGAGCCGTGCCACCCGGCGTTTCATCGCGAATGATTTGCCTGTGCCGGGACCTGCCACTACCCGTACACGGAGATTCGTTGACGATGCTATCTGATAGGCAGGACTTCCTATTGCTAACCCTTCAAACCAAGGCATTCTTCCCCCCAAAAATCTTTGCCCACTTTGGCTGCAATGGCTAATCCGCCAAAGAGCCGACGCCGTGTGCAGCATAAAACTGCGCGAGATATTTTTGGAACTTCTCGCTACTCATTCCAAGCTTCTCACGGATAGAGGCTAATTCAGCATAAAGGTCGCGATCGATCACTTCAAATATATCGCCGTCATCGTGCAGCTCTGCTATCATCTTGTCGCGACCGTTGCGACTGCTGAACTCGACTGCCCTTTCCCTGAAGTAGTGATGGCCAAGAAAATCCCTGCGTTTCTTAGCGGCCTTGAGTCTTTCTTTTAGGCTGTTACTAAGTTCGGGCAATTCCGAAACGCGCTTAATAAGGTTGCCTAGCGTCTGCGCGTGTTGATCTTCCATAAAGCGATCGAATTCAGCCTCATATTGTTTCCGATCAAAGGATCCCCGATCAGCCAAATATTGATCGCGGACGCGGCTGAGGAAATTGATCTGCATCAGCGCAATCGCTAGCCCGGTTTCCAGCACGCCCGCTTCGTAATATGCCCGACCGAAATAGGCGAAGACCTCCTTGATGTGCTCCCCTTCGTCATACGCCATTTGCGTCTGATCCTTGTAGACGCCTGAAAGCCGCCATTCGGCTTCCGGCCCCGCACTATCTCTCCATTGGCCATGTGGTCAAAGGCAGAAAGTCATGGGAATTTAATAGTATGACCCGGCCGCTAAAGGTCGGCCAGCTTGGGCTTGCGTGGCTCGAACGCTGTGGTGGTGGTATCGACGACCCCACGAATTCAGTGCCCTGCTTTTGCCGCGCTCGTCACCATTCGACGTTGAGGTCATCGTCGTAGAGCAAATCCGGTAACATGCCCATCATTACGTGATCGGGCAGAATGCGTGTGGCCCGTTTCTTGTGAACTTCGAACCCGGGATAAGCATCACCAATGACCTGTTTGAAGAATGCCTGCGTGCGGGGATTTAGGCACTCCGTAATTTCCCACAGAAATGCGTGAACAGCTTCGTAATTGGTCACGACCTCTTCGGGCCGATAGATCGCTTCGAGATGTTCGAAGAACCTCTCGACATGGTTTCCTGGCGTATTGAAGAGGGGGCGTCTACCATCAAAATAAACCACCTCGATCTGCTCGCGCATCGGATCGACATTGCCGTGCAATGCGAAATTTCTCTTGTCGATGACGCGCATAAAATGCGCATAGGCTTGCGTGCTTTTGTCAACATCGCGAGCAAAACCATCACAATGCTGACTGAGCAGCGCGAGACGATCCGGAATCTTGGCTCGGATAAAAGCCTGATAGGCATCCGGGTCATTGCGGATTGCATCACGCGTGAACATGAGGATCACCATGTTGATGAAGGCTTCCGCCATTACTGGCATCAGCAGATGAAGTTTTAGGCAGTTACCAAACAGGTCGTTCGCGCGTGAGGACACGTCTTGCATGGCTTTTTCCAAAGTCTTCAACCGCGATCTTGCAGCCGGCGATCTTTTGGGAAAAGCGGCCTTTGCCGGAGCATCGAGAATAGCTGCGTGCAAATCGGCACACAGGCCGGCAATACTCACAAACTTGTTCTCAAAGACGACGAATTTTTCCAGGCTTTGCAGCACAGCGGACTTCTGTGGACCGATCCGTCCATAATCCGTCCTGATGCCGACAATAAGATCTCGCCACTGTTGGTGCGTTAGCATCTCGCCGGCCATAATGTGTATCTCGCGCGACATGCCGGAAATGTACAAGTCGGTCTTGCCCGCCTTGAGGCTGTAGTCCCAGTGTATCCAGTTATCGCTGTCATCCTTGCGCAGGAAATTCTGAAAACCGTTGGGCTCGCCAAAGCGAGCTTTCAGATAGCAGTAGATGTCCACCGGCCTGAGCCGTGATCTAACTGCTAGAATGGCTGCGCCTTTCTTCTTTTCAGGCTTCCTATCACGCGTAATCCATTTCACGACTTCCTGCCGGGTAGCAGCACGCCACGCGCCGATGTCGAGGCAAGCAGGCTGATTTACGCCCTGCCGTCGCGGCTTGCGCGAAGCCTTGGGAAGCGTCCGATCCGTTTTCTTTCGTGCAGGTTCAGTGCGCATCAGATGTCTCCCAGCTCAATGCTTTAGTACGACGGCATTCACCTCGTTCGCCAGCGGAACATTGAAGAAGCACTAGTATCCACACCTCGATCTGTAAAAAGCATTAGAAAACAAGATGTATGTGTTGATTTATTCCATCTTCAATATAGTTTTTCTTCTCGGTGGGGGGCTGCATGGCAGATTTCGATTTCAGGAAGAATTCGGACGATGATCGGCTGTTGTTGATCTCGTTCGACAACGGTGGGCCTATGAGTGCAGCTCAAGTTGCAGCAGTCCTCAAGGCATTAGACGCTGACTACAGACGTATGACCGGTAGAGAGCTGGTACTTGCCCGCCTCGAACTCGGTTCGACCTGGATATGGCTAGCCGATATCGCCACCAGTGCAGGCGGATGGATCAAAGGCACGGCTGCGGTGGTGAAGGCGACGCAAGACCTCGCATCGTTCGCGAAGAAACTGCGCCAAGGCTTCAAGCCGAAGCCTGCGCCGGTTCCGCTAAATCAACTCGCTGCGTTCGATGACAGTGTGGATCGGTCTGTTGCGGCGATGGCAAAAGCCTCGGAAGAGACGCACAGCACCATCCGCATGAGGAAGACCATTACCTCCGATGCTGGGACCGAAACGATTGACATCGAGGTGACGCCGAAAGAGGCAAAGGAAGCGCGCAAACGAGTCAAGGACAAGCCCAAGACAACGAGACTCGTAGCACCAAGTATTCCAAAGTTGATTGGTCACCACGACGAGTTGGTCGGGACGATGCGCGCCTTGCCACAGCTAACCGGAGAGCTAGAAGCTGTCGTCCGCGCGCTAATCAACGCTGCGATAGTCAACGGCGGCGCATATCTTCTTGAGCAGGTGGCTGGTACGTTGGAAGCGGAAGGCCGATGGGACATTGCCAGCGTAATTCGGCAGCATCTTCGTGGTGGACGCGACACCGCGCTTCTCGGTAACTGAGACAAACCCACAAGCAGTTGCTGGCATTAAGCCGTGAAGGTCAGGCCTAGTGGCAGCTATGCGCCCGGACTGTCGGCAAGTGGCCCCAAAATCAACCTCTGCCACCCAAGAACCGCCCCGCAATGAAACTTCTCTTCAGCCGCAACCCCAGCCCCCGCCTTGCGGTCGCGGTCGCGCGCCATCTCGGCGCGAAGCTTGAGTTTGAATTCGCCTCGCCTTTCGCGCCGGGGCAGGCGGAGCGCTATCGGCCGCTCAATCCCAATCTTTCCTTGCCCATTCTGGTCGGCCCGGCAAAAAGCCTCTGGGAGGCCGATGCCATCGCGTGCCGGCTGTCGCGGGATGCGGGTTCTGATTTCTGGCGCAGCGGTGACGACGAGCCGGAGATGATCCGGTGGCTGAGCTGGGGCAAGGAGAACTTCGCGCGCGCCTGCGACATCGTGCATTTCGAACGCGGCACCAAACAGCGCTACGGGCTTGGCCCCATCGATCCGGAGCTGGTCGAGGAGGGGCTGAGGCGCTTCGCCACTGCCGCCGCGATCCTCGAAGCCGAGCTTTCCGGGCGAGACTGGCTGGTCGGGGAGTGGGTTTCTTACGCCGACTTCCGAATGGCCACTTTCCTGCCCTTCAACGACGTCGCCCGGTTGCCGCTCGGCGATTATCCTTGCCTTGAGCGCTGGTATCGCCGGCTCGAAGCGATCGATGCCTGGCGCGATCCTTTCCAGGGGCTGGATGCGCCCGCGCTGGCTCCCATCCCGGGTGGATGAACAGAGGCGAAGTTCGGCCAGAGCGTACCGCGCTCACCCCTCCAGCCACGCTGCCAGCTTCTCCAGCGTCTGCAGCCCATACTCCACCGCGCCGAAGCCGATGACGATCTGGCGCCGTTCGCGACTGGGGTGGAGCTGGCGCAGGGTCAGGATCGTCTTGCCGTCGCTCTGCTCGTCGAAGGTCACCGTCACGCGGAAGCGGTCGGGGTCGTTCGGGTCGGCCGAGCCGTGATCCATGACGATGCGCTCGTTCGGCACGATCTCCAGGAAGCGCATCAGGTTGGGAAAGCGCTGCTCCTTGCCCTCGAACGTGCCCACCATGTCGAAGCGCCAGATGCCGCCTTCGCGGATGTCGGCCTCGTGGCTCTCGATGCGAAGGCCGGTCGGGCCGAACCACGCCGCCAGCGCCTCGGGCTTCGTCCAGGCGGCAAACACCCTGGCGCGCGGATGGTTCAGAACCTTGACCAGCACGATCTCGCGATCGAGCGACCAGCTCTGCAGCGGGCTAACCTCGTCTTTCATTCAGTCCGCTCCATCCAGATAAACATCCAGCCGCTCCAGCCGCATCGCCCAATTGCGGCGCTCCGCTTCCATCCAGTTGGCCGCCTCGTCGAAGCGCGCCTGCACCAGCCGGCACCAGCGGCTGCGGCCGCGTTTTTCCGAGGTGATCAGCCCGCACTCCTCCAGCACCTTCAGGTGCTGGGCGAAGGAGGGCAGCGCCATGTCGAACGGCTCGGCCAGCACGGAGACCGGCACCTCGCCCTCGGTTAGCCGCGACACCACCGCGCGCCGCGTCGGGTCGCTGAGGGCGTGGAAAGCAAGGTCGAGCGGGGTCGAATGATAAGGCATCGGATTTTTTAGATCGGGCGCCGAGCGCGGTCAACAAAAGAAAGGCACTTGCCTTATCTTTTGGGTCGACATAAAGGTACTTGCCTTACTGTTGGTTCGGCGATGGACCGTATGGAGCATAACCAACGGTCATTTTGACCGTTGGAGCGTGCGACCGCACGCCGCGCCCGTTGGCGCGGAAGCTGGAGCGTTTCCGTTTTTTACGGAAACGCGGAAACGCTCCATTTTTTTGGTTTTCTCGGGCGGCCCGGATGGGCCGCGCCGGCGTTTGAGGCGTCCTGGATGTGCCAACATCCAGGACTGAACAAAAAGGAGACTTCCATGGCAGTTCGCGTCGATCTCAACATTTCGCTCGATGGTTTCGCGACAACGACGGACCAGACGCCCGAGCAGCCGATGGGGGCCGACTGGATGCGCCTCGTCGGCGCCTATCTCAAGACGAAGACGATGCGCGAGCGGGTGTTCCACGACACCAGCGGCGAAGGCACGACCGGCATCGACGACCGTTATGCCAGGGCGTATTTCGAGAACATCGGCGCCGAGATCATGGGCGCCGGCATGTTCGGGCTGCACAATTTCCCCGACGATCCCGACTGGAAGGGCTGGTGGGGCGACGAGCCGCCGTTCCGCTGCCCGGTCTTCGTTTTGACCCACCGCAGCAAGCCGTCGATCGAGATGGCCGGCGGCACGATTTTCCATTTCCTCTCCACCACGCCGGCCGAGGCGCTGAAGCAGGCGGTTGCTGTCGCCGGCGGCAAGGACGTGCGCATCGGCGGCGGCGCCAGCACCGTGCGCGATTTCCTCAAAGTGGGCCTCGTCGACCGGCTTCATGTCGCGATCGTGCCGATCCTGCTCGGCCGCGGCATCCGCCTGTGGGACGACCTGCGCGGGCTGGAAAACGGCTATTCGGTGGAATCGGAAACGGCGGAGAGCGGGGTGATTCATCTGACGTTTCGGCGGTAGGCCGCATGTTCGCGAAGGGGCGTCACCTCGCGGCGACCGCTCCAGTGCCGAGCAGCCCGCCGACCACCGTGAGCCGCACAACGACCCTCATCCTGAGGAGCTCGCGAAGCGAGCCTCGAAGGACGCACCCAAAAATACAGATCCGGTCGTTTTGGTGCGTCCTTCGAGGCTCGCCCGGCAAGGGGTCGGGCTGTGCCTTCAGTCGACGTGCGGGCGAGCACCTCAGGATGAGGACCGCAGTGCCTGGGCTCTTCATATTGAAACGCTGCAGAACAGAGAGGGTTCGCGCCAACGATCCTCATCCTGAGGCGCTCGCGAAGCGAGCCTCGAAGGACGCACCTAAAGCAACGCCGACGCTGGTGTCGCCATCAACGCCAGACAATCAGCCCCGATCCCCTCACAAAGACGTCCGCGCACTGTCCGTGATCAGCTTCAGCCCCAGCGTGCCGACCACCAGTCCGGCGCAGCGGTCGATCCAGGTCTTGGAGCGCAGGTAGACGGCCCTTGGCCGGCGCGAGGAGAAACCCAGCGCCACGATGGTGTACCACATGGTCTCGTTGAGGAAGAGCAGCGGCGGCAGCGCGAACAGCATCCAGGTCGGTGTCGGCGAGGGCAAGAGTGCTGCGAACATCGACGCGTAGAAGATCGCCGTCTTCGGGTTGGACAGCTGCACGAACAGGGCGCGCAGGAACGACTTCCACAGCGTGCTCGGCCGCCCGGCCGCCGTTTCGGCGACCGCGATCGGTTCTGGCGCGGCGCGCCAGATGTTGATGCCAAGCCAGACCAGATAGGCGCCGCCGGCCAGCCGCAGCACCAGGTTCAGCCATTCGACCTGTAAGAGGATCGCCGTCAGCCCGGCCATGGCGATGCAGGCGAACAGGAAGCCGCCGAGGCCCATGCCGAGCGCCGCCATCACACCGTCGGCGCGCGAGCTGGAAATGGCGATGCGCGACACCACGACAAAGCTCGGGCCCGGGCTGATGGCGCCGAGCAGGAACACGCCGAGGATGGAGAACAGGATCGCAAGGTCATGCATGGCGTTTCCTCCTTGCCGGACGCTTCATCCGGTCGCCGATAGTGCGGCCTCGCGCTGCCGTCCGCAATGGGGCAGCGGGAGCGGTGGTTGTTCCATGGCCGCAGGGGTGAAGCTCCCCCGGATATCGGTGCGATCTGGAAGCCGGCCGGCCCCGGTCATTCCCATCCCGGCCAGCGTTGGCGCTGCCCCTCATCGCCCTGCCGGGCACCCCGTGAACGGGGAGAAGAACGCCGGCCGCAGCCTCGCTGCCCGTTCTGCAACGCTGGCGATTGGCCAAAGCCTCGACGAAAGGATCGCTCGCCCCGTTCTGCGGGGAGAGAGTGAGGCAGGTGAGGGGCGGCGCGACGGTCGATATCCTCGCCTACACCGCACGCACCTCGGCGAGCCGCCTTTTCGAATAGTCGTCGTCCCAGCATACGGCGGCTTCCCAGGCTGCTGACGCTTGCGTGGCAATGTCATACGCAGCGTCTTCCAACCCGGCGGCGTTGTGCGGCAGCGCCAGGTCGAGATCGGGCACGTCGGCATGCGCTTCGTCCCAGTCGATCATCGCGACGCGGTCGGCGGTGATGCGGATGTTGCGCGGGTTGGGGTCGCCGTGCACGGCGCAGGTCTGGCGCCCGGCGAGCCGCGCCCATGCCGCCCGGCAGCGGGCGACGCCTTCCGGCGGCATGGCGGTCAGGTCGATCTTGGTGCCGGTGGTGGCGGAAAGCAGTTCGGTCGACGAGCGCCAGCCCGGGCGCTGCGGCCAGCCCAGGGTCAGCCTGTGCAGCTGCCGCAGCGTCCCGGCGACGCGGTGCCAGTCGGCCGCCGTCTCGGGCGCCCCGCCTCCGACATAGGTCATCACCGTCAGGCCGGCCGCGAACAGCCGGCCATCCGTCGTCGGGATCGGCACCGGCACGGTCATGCCGTGGCGGTCGAGGTGCTGGAGCAGCCCGGCCTCCCAGGCGAGATCGGCATCGCTGCGCGACCCGAGGCGGGCGACCGCAAGCGCACCGCCGACACGCACGCTCCACACATCGTTGGCGACGCCGCCGGAAAGCGCCTCGATGCGGGTGGCATCCCACAGCTGCAGTGCTTCCCATCCCATTGGCGAACTCCCGGTTCCGCGCCCTGAGTAGATCAGCGGCGTATGCGGGGCAATGCGGCCCGGCCGACACGAGGCGCCTGCCGGCCGGGCGCGCGTCCCGGTCGGAAGCAGCCACGGCGCGGGAGAGCAGGCCCGGCGTTGCCCGCTATTCTCCGGCAAGCAATTCGCCGAGCTGGTCCAGCTGCTCCGGCAGTCCGGCCAGCGAGCCCTGCAGTGCCTCCTCGAGCGCTTCCTTCGACGGATAGACCTCGTGGAAGGTCAGCAGCGTCTTTCCGCCCTGGTCCGCGAAGGTCACGGTGGTGATCGCGCCCTCTTCGCCTTCGTCGTTGGTCCAGACGATGCGCTCGTTCGGCACCACGTCGAGATACTTGCCATAGAAGGCCGTGGTCTCCGGACCGCCCGTGCCGAATTCCAGCCGGTATTTTCCGCCGGTGCGCATGTCCAGGTCGCATGAGACGAGAGAAACGCCGGCTAATGACCTCGGCATCCACCAGCGCTGGAACAGCTCCGGCCGGCTCCACGCCTTGTAGACCGTGCTCGGCGGCGCATCGAAAAGGCGCGTCACGACGACTTCGCGATCGCCCCTGCGTTCGATTGACGTGCGGGCACTAGCTTGCCGATCCATCGTTTTCCTCCTGTTTCAATTCGCTGATGATTGCGTCCAGCGCTTCGAAGCGCGCCTCGAACAGCTTGCGGTGCGCCTCGATCCACTCCGCCTCCGCCGCGAGGCCGCGTTTGCCGAGCGTGCAGGTTCTCACCCGTCCGATCTTCCGCGTGACGACCAGCCCCGCGCGCTCCAGAACCTGGACGTGCTTCTTCATGCCGGTCAGCGTCATCTGGAACCTGTCCGCCAGGCTGGTGATCGACGCATCCGCCCGGCCAAGCTGGTCGATGATGCCGCGGCGGGTTGCATCGGACAGCGCTGCAAAGGAGCGATCGAGGGGGAGATCTAAATACTGAACCATGTAGTTCAGTATAGCTGTTCACCCGGGAAGCGCAAGCGTTCGCCGGTCATTCGAGTTTGCGGCGTCTGCCGCGAGGCAGGAGCGGGCCGCGGGTCCTCGGCTGGCTGGCAAGCCCGGCGAGGTTGGATGCGAGGGTGACGAAAACCCGGCGAGCCATTATCTTCGTGGGCAGATGTTGCCAGCCAAGGAGTCCGGCGAGTGAACAAAGCCAGCGTGCGCAGCAGGTTGAGTGATCTGGCCGCGGCCGAACTGGACGGCGCAAGGGCCGCCTATGCCGAGCATCTCCAGGCGAGCAAGCCGCTCAAGGACGAAGCGACCGACGCTGACGATCAGGCCCAGGCCTGGACACAGGCGGAGCTCGCCGAGGACCTCGAGAAGATGGTGCGCACCGCCGAAGCCAAGGTCGCTGCGTTGGACACGCTCGACTTCGGGCCGAAGCAGTCCGTCGAACCGGGCGCGATCGTCACCGTCGACGGCCGCCACTTCGTCATCGGCATCACCATGGATCACTTCACCTGCGACGGCATCGAGCTGACCGGCCTTTCGCCGCGCGCGCCGTTCTATCAGGCGATCGATGGACTGGAGAAATCCGATACCGCCGAGTTCAACGGCCGGACCGTGAGGATCGACGCCATCGTCTGAGCCTGTCGAAGGTCGAGGAGACGGGCCGTCAGCCCGCTTCCCTTGGGCGCTGATTGCGGTTTTCGCCGAAGAACATCCCGCGCTGGATCCTCCCTGGCAGCTTTGGCGGGCGCCGAACTCGCCTTTCGATCACGCCAGAAACGACCAGCAACCCCGTCACCGCGCCCGGCAGTCATAGTGCAGGGCGGCGATGTCCGAGCCTGGCAGCCGGCGCTGGCCGAGCAGCCTGAACGGTGCGGTCACGCCGGGCTGGAATGTGGGCACGCCGCCACCCAGCACGACATTGCCGACCAGAAGGTGGAACTCGTCGACCAGGCCATGCCGCAGCAGATCGTTGAACAGGACGGTGCTGCCGAAAATCAGCAGGTCGTCGCCGGCTTCAGCCTTCAGCTCGGCAATGCGCTGATGCGCGCGTGAGCGGCTCACCACCTCGGCATCGGTCCAGGGCGAGCTTTGCGCCACCACCAGCCTGTCGCTGACGATCAGCTTGCGGGACGTGTCGCAACGCTCGGCGATCTCGCCCTGCACCGGGTCGCTCGCCGGACCGCGATCGACATTCGGCCAGTAGCCCTCGAACATCGGGTAGGTGACGGCGCCGAACAGCAGCGTGCCGGCGCTGCGCATCAGCTCGAGGTTGTGGACGCTGAATGCCGGCCCCATCGGCAAGCCGTCGAGCCGCCCGCCCGGGCCGGCGCAATAATTGTCGAGGGAACTCAGAATGCTGACGACGAGCTTGGCCATCGGAAATCTCCTTCCAGAACTGCAGTCCCGAACCTTTCGGGGTCTGTCATTCCGTTGGAGACATCGCGATGCGGAAACTCATCGGTCGCGGCAAAAAATCTGGAGCGGTCCTTCGAGGCTCGCTTCGCGAGCACCTCAGGATGAGGGGCGTTGGGTGAAACGGCGCTCAATATCTGAGACGTTCCAGAATTTTCGCTCGAAAGGCACGACGCCCCTCATCCTGAGG
>NZ_JBHYIM010000023.1:0-59592 GCF_042739655.1 Mesorhizobium sp. NPDC059025
ACCTATCTGATGGTCAGCCACGACCTCGCCGTCATCAATCACATGTGCGAGCGCCTCATGGTCATGCAGAACGGCGAGGCTGTCGAACAGCTCGCCGCCGCCGACCTCGTCTCCCACAATGTCGCTCAGGACTACACCAGACGCCTCCTCAAGGCATCCGAGGGATTCGTCCGGGCGGAGTGACTGCACCCGTCGCCGGCTTCGAGATCACCCGAACAGCCGGTCCGCCTCCTCGGCGGTGTAATATCCCATGGCGACATCATGCCGGACGGCCTCGCTCGATCGTTCGAGCGGGTTGCCATAGCCACCGCCGCCCGGCGTGCCGACACGCACCCGGTCGCCGGCTTTCAGCGGGATGTCCTGTTCCTTGGAAAGGTGCGGCGGCACGTGTTCCTTGCCGTCGCGGATGACGGTCACGGTGTTGACGGCGCCGTCCTTGCCGCCGAGCACACCCTGCGGGCCGAAACGGCCGTGGTCCATGACGAAGGAAGCACGCGCCTCGCCACGCAGCAGTTCGACCTCATAGGCAAGGCCCAAGCCACCGCGATGGCGGCCGGCGCCGCCGGATCCCTCGCGCAGCGCATAGTGCCGGTAGAGCACCGGAAAAGCCTGCTCCATGATCTCGACCGGCGGCGACTTCGAGATGCCTATGGTCGAGCAGCCGTTGGACAGGCCGTCATGCCAGGCATTGCCGCCGTAACCGCCTCCGGAGATCTGGTACATGACGAAGTCGCGGCCACGGGCCGGGTCATGGCCGCCAAGCGCGAAATTGCCGCTAGAGCCCGCAGGCGCAGCTGTCACCTTGCCCGGCAGCGCCAACACCATGGCCGCGAAAACGGCCTCGGCGATGCGCTGCGACACTTCCGCGGCACATCCGGACACCGGCCGCGGATATCGGGCATCGAGGAACGTGCCTTCCGGGCTTTTGACGATGAGCGGCTCGAAGGCACCGGCACTGATCGGCACATCCGGGAAGATGTGACGCATGGCGAGATAGACGGAAGACAGCGTCGTCGCCAGCACGCTGTTCATCGGCCCCGCGCAGGGCTTGGAGGAGCCCGTGAAGTCGAAGGTCAGCGTGTCGCCCTCCTTCTCCACCGCGAGCGCGATGGTCAGCGGTTCGTCGACGACGCCGTCGGAATCGACAAAAGCCTTCGAGCGATAGACCCCGTCCGGAATTGCCATGATGTTGGCGCGCATCTGTTCGGCGGCGCGCTGGCGCAGTTCCCGGATCGCTGCGGAGACGGTCTGGTCGCCATAACGATCGAGGATTTCGCCGAGCCTGTCCTGGCCGACCAGCAAGGCGGCCGCCTGCGCCTTGATGTCGCCGATACGCTGGTCGGCGACACGGATGTTGGAGCAGATGATGGCGTAGATCTCGGGATCGAGCACGCCCTGCTTGAACAGCTTCACCGGCGGCAGGCGCAGCCCTTCCTGCTCGACGGCGGTGGCTGAAGCGGAAAAGCCGCCTGGCACGGCACCGCCGATATCGGGCCAATGGCCGGTGTTGGAGAGCCAGCAGAAGATGTCGCCATCGCGATAGACCGGCATGGCGAAGCGCACATCCATCAGATGCGTGCCACCGAGATAGGGGTCGTTGACGATGTAGATGTCGCCAGGCTGCGGCGGCAGGCAACGGCCAGCCACGATCATCTCGATCACCGTTTTCGTCGAGTGCTGCATGACGCCGACAAAGACCGGCAGGCCCTGCGAACCTTGGGCAATGAGCGAACCATCGACAGCGGAATAGATGCCGTCGGAACGGTCATTGGCCTCGGCGATGACCGGGGAAAAGGCGGCGCGCGAAAAGGTCAGGTCCATCTCGTCGCAGACCTGCTGCAGAGCAGCCTGGATGACGGACAGGGTGATGGCGTCCAGCATGACGTGCGTCATCGACTTCCAACCTCCACGATCAGGTTGCCGTCCGCATCGCTTGTGGCCCTGTCGCCTGGCTCCAGTACCGTGGTGGCGTCCATCTGCTCGATGATCGCCGGGCCCTTGATGACGGCTTCGAGCGGCAGTCTGTCGCGCGCATAGACCGGGGTGTCGTGCCAGGTGCCGTCATACCAGACCGGGCGGATTTCCAACCGCGCCTTCCGCAGCGTGGGAGCCCGGCCGGCCGGATCGATCAGCGCCGAAAGATCGATCTGCGGACGCACGCCGATGACGGATGTATTCAGATTGACGAGATTGGCGCGGATTTCCGGCAGCTCGACCTTGAAGCGGGTAAAATAGGCCTTCTCGAACAGATCCTGCAGCGTGGCCCGATCAACATTGGACGACGGCAGCGGCACATTGATCAGATGGGTCTGGCCGACGAACTGCATGTCCGCGGAATGGCTGATGCGGACCGTCTGCGGTTTCACCGCCTCCTTGGCGATCAGCGCCTCGCCTTCGGCGCGATGACCGTCGAGGACGCGATGGACCTGTTCTTCATCCAGGGTCGCGACCGGACGATTCAGCGTGTTGACGAAATCGTGCCTGAGGTCCGCGACCACGCAGCCGAGCGCATTGGTGATCCCGGGCCGCGCCGGCACCAGGACACGCGGCAGGCCCAGTTCGCGCGCCAGCGCACTGGCGTGCAGCGGACCGGCGCCGCCAAAGGCGAACAGGGTGAAGTCGCGCGGATCATGACCACGGCCGACCGAGACCATGCGGATCGCGCCGGCCATCTTCATGTTGGCAAGCCTCAGCACTGCGCCTGCCGCCTCGACGCCGGAGAGGTTGGTGAACAGCCCGATCCTGTCTTCGAAGACGCGGGTGACGCTTTCAACGGTAACAGGATTGGCGACGGCCAGCAGCTTGTTCGGGGAAAGCCGACCGAGCACCAGATTGGCATCGGTGATCGTCGGTTCAGTGCCGCCCCGGCCGTAACAGATCGGGCCCGGGCTGGCCCCGGCACTTTCCGGTCCGACGCGGACAAGGCCCGCGGCATCGACGCGGGCGATCGAGCCTCCGCCGGCGCCGACGGTATGCACAGCCACCATCGGCACATGGATCGGCATGGCATATTCGAGTTCGATTTCGTTGGAGACCGCAGGCTCGGCATCACGGATCAGCGCCACGTCAGTGGATGTGCCGCCCATGTCGTAGGTGACGAGATTGCGATGGCCAGAGCGTCGGCCGGTGTAGGCCGCGGCTATGACGCCCGAGGCCGGACCGGACATGACCGTCTTGGCGGCCTCTCGCGCCACGAACCGGGCCGAGATCATGCCGCCATTGCCATTCATGATCAGGAAATCGCGTTCATAGCCCTGAGCGGCGAGTTCACTGCGCAGGCGGGCGACATAGCGCTCCAGGATCGGCTGCACGGCAGCGTTGACGGAGGCCGTCACGCCCCGCTCGAACTCACGCGCTTCCGACAGCAGCGTGTGGCCGGTGGTGATATGGTCGTTCGGCCACAGCTCTTTCGCGATCGCGGCGGCGCGGCGCTCATGCGCGGGATTGGCGTAGGCGTGCAGGAAATGGATGACCAGGGATTCGCAGCCCGCCGCCAGCAGGTTCTGCACCGCGTGCCGTACAGCCGCCTCATCCAAAGGCACGCGCACCGAGCCGGATGCTTCCATGCGTTCCGCAACCTCCAGTCGCAGGTTGCGAGGTATGACCGGCACGAAGGTCCCGGTCATGCCATAGGCCTGCGGGCGGGTGCGGCGACCGAGTTCGATCACATCGCGAAAACCCGCCGTGGTGATCATGCCGGTCCTGGCCAGCCGGCGCTCCAGCACCGCATTGGTGGTGGTGGTGGTGCCGTGCACGATGAGGTCGATGGCGGAAGCGGAGAAACCGGTCGCTCCGAGGGCAGAAACGACGCCGAAGGCCTGGTTGTCGAGCGTCGTCGGTGTCTTGGCGATGCGCACCTTGCCGCCATCGCGGCCGTCGATGAGGATCAGGTCGGTGAAGGTGCCGCCGACATCGATGCCAGCCACGACATTATCCGATTGCGCCGGAACTTTCTCATCCATTGCCAAAATCCGAAATGTCCCACCTGCCAACAAGGGCCAGTTTGGAAAGGCGTTCCGCGGCTCGATCTTGACGCTAAGTTCATTTGTATACTAATAGATTTCCGATACAAGAGCCTGCCTCCTGAACAATGCCGTGGCATATCGGGGCCCGCCGAGCGGGCACGCAGGACGGCCAAAGCATCAGGAAAAGGTTGGTTCGATGAGCACCGCTTCCGCCCCCAGCACGGACGCCGCCAAGCCGCTGGAATTTCCGATTCCGGCGAATGTCTATGCCGAGAAGGTCGTTTCGGTGAAACATTACACCGACCGCCTTTTCGCCTTTCGCATCACCCGGCCGCAGTCGCTGCGGTTCCGTTCCGGCGAATTCGTGATGATCGGCCTGCCGAATGCCGAGAAGCCGGTGTTCCGGGCCTATTCCGTGGCGAGCCCGGCCTGGGACGAGGAACTCGAGTTCTTCTCTATCAAGGTGCCGGATGGCCCACTGACCCAGCACCTGCAGAAGATCCAGCCAGGTGACACCGTCCTGATGCGCCAGAAGGCGACCGGCACGCTGGTGCTGGACGCTTTGACGCCGGGCAAGCGCCTGTTCATGATCTCGACCGGCACCGGCATCGCGCCGTTCGCCAGCCTGCTGCGTGATCCCGACACCTATGAGAAGTTCGAGCACGTCTATCTCACCCACACCTGCCGCGACGTCGCCGAACTGACCTATGGGCAGGAGCTGGTGGCATCGCTGGCCGAGGATCCGCTGATCGGTGAGTTCACCAATGGCCGCGTGACGCTGTACAATTCGACGACACGCGAAACCTCCGATCGCATGGGCCGCATCACTGCGCTGGTCGGGTCTGGCAAGTTCTACACCGATCTCGGTATCAAGGCGCTGAATCCGGAAACCGACCGCATCATGATCTGCGGTTCGATGCACATGCTGAAGGACGTCAAGGAAATGGCGGAGAACCTCGGCTTCGTCGAGGGTTCGCTGAGCGCCCCGGCAAGCTTTGTGGTCGAGCGCGCCTTCGTCGGCTGATTTCCGGAGTTAACCGCATAAAAAATGGCGCCTGATGGCGCCATTCTCAATTTGGCCGTCTGGTCCTATTTCACCGTCTTGCCGTCGGCATCGAAGCGGTACGTCTTGCCCGCTTCGGGGGTTGCATAAAGCGTCGACCCCGGCTCGGCGTCATAGACGCCGAAGATGCGCGCGGTGATCAGGCCGGCCTTCTCGCAATCGAGATAGACATTGGTGTCGGCGCCGAGATGTTCGGTGTGCACCACGGTCCCCTTCCAGGTTCCCGCATTCTTGTCGACCGTCAGATGCTCGGGACGCACGCCGACCGTCTTGACGCTCTCGCCCAGTCTGGCGCCCTCGATGAAGTTCATCTTCGGCGAGCCGATGAAGCCGGCAACGAATTCATTGGCCGGCGCATGATAGAGCTCCATCGGCGCACCGATCTGTTCGATGCGGCCGGCGTTCAGCACCACGATCTTGTCGGCCAGCGTCATCGCCTCGACCTGGTCATGGGTGACATAGATCATCGTCGCCTTGAGACGGCGATGCAGCTGCGCGATCTCCAGGCGTGTGTTGACGCGAAGAGCAGCGTCGAGGTTCGACAGCGGCTCGTCGAACAGGAACAGCTTCGGCTCGCGCACCACGGCACGGCCGATGGCGACGCGCTGGCGCTGGCCGCCGGACAGTTCCGCCGGGCGGCGCTTCAGATACGGCTCCAGCGACAGCATGGTGGACGCTGCGGTGATGCGCTTGTCGATCTCTGCCGCCGGCTCACCAGCCTGCTTCAGGCCAAGCGCCATGTTGTCGCGCACGGTGAGATGCGGATAAAGCGCATAGGTCTGGAACACCATGGCGATGCCGCGCTTGGCCGGCGGCGTCGAGGTGACTTCCTGGCTGTCGATCAGCACGCGGCCGGAGGTCGCGTCCTCCAGGCCGGCGATGACGCGCAGCAGGGTCGACTTGCCGCAACCCGACGGGCCGACGAAAACGACGAATTCGCCATCCTTGACGTCAAGGTCGATGCCTTTCAGCACATCCACCGGACCGAAGGATTTCTTGACATTCTCGATCTTCAGAGAGCCCACGGCTGTTCCTCGCTCGATTGTTAGAGTTTGACGGGCTTGCCGGTGCGCACGCTTTCGTCGGCCGCGAGGCAGACTGCGAGCGAACGCACGGCATCGTCCATATGGCGGGTGAGGTCGATATCCTCGCGGATGGCCTTCAGCACGAAGGCCTGTTCGAGGTCGCACAGTTCCTGGTGGCCCGGCTCGCCTTCCATGGAAAGCAGTTCGTCCGGCTTGAGGAACTTGCCGTCTGGACCGGTCGCGGCCTGATGCAGGCGGATGGTCGAGGTCTTGGTGTGGGTGTCGATGTCGTCGGACTTCACACCTTCGGCCATGACGATCGAGACGCAGCCGTTCGGCGACATCACGTCCTTCACGAAGAAGGCGGTCTCGGAAATCATCGGACCCCAGCCGGCTTCATACCAGCCGACAGAACCATCCTCGAACAGCACTTGCAGGTGGCCGTAATTGTACATGGTCGGCGCGACCTCGTCGGACAGGCGCACACCCATCCCGCGAACTTCAACAGGCCTGGAATCGGTGATCTGCAGCATGACGTCGAGATAGTGCACGCCGCAGTCGACGATCGGCGACGTCGTCTGCATGAGCTGCTTGTGCGTCTGCCAGGTGTGGCCCGACGACTGCTGGTTGAGGTTCATGCGGAAGACGTAGGGACCGCCAAGCTTGCGACCTTCGGCGATCAGCCGCATCCATGACGGGTGGTGGCGCAGGATGTAACCGATCACCACCTTCTTGCCATTGGCCTTGGCGGCATCGACGACACGCTGTGCGTCGGCAACCGTCGTCGCCAGCGGCTTTTCGACAAAGACGTGGCAGCCGGCTTCGAAGGCCTTGACCGCATAGTCGGCATGGCTGTCCGAATAGGTAGCAATGCAGGCCAGTTCCGGCTTCTCGTCGCGCAGCGCGTCCTCGAAGGAGCGGCGGATCTCATGACCAGCGAGTCCACCCGGCAGCGGCACGTCGGAACGGTTGACGAGCGCCGCGATCTCGAAGCCCGGGTTGTTGTGATAGGCCAGAGCGTGGCTGCGGCCCATATTGCCCAGACCGGCAACGACCACGCGTATGGGTTTCGTCGAAGTCACTGAGTTGTCCCTGTCTGTTTTTCTTGGTTCTTGGTTTGAAAACGGCGTCTTACTTCACGGCACCCGAAGTGATGCCGCGGATCAGCTGACGCGAGAAGATCAGGTAGAGGACAAGCACCGGCAGGATCGCCAGCGACAGCGCCGCCAGGATGGCGTTCCAGTTGGTGACGAACTGGCCGAGGAATATCTGCGCGCCGAGCGTGACGGTCTTGGTCGCTTCCGAAGGCGCCAGGATCAGCGGGAACCACAGGTCGTTCCAGATCGGGATCATGGTGAAAACGGCGACGGTGGCCATTGCCGGACGCACCAGCGGCAACACCAGCCGGAAGAAGATCGTGTATTCGGACAGCCCGTCGATGCGGCCGGCGTTCTTGAGGTCGTCTGATACGCCCTTCATGAATTCCGACAGGATGAAGATGGCGAGCGGCAGGCCCTGCGCGGTGTAGACCAGGATGAGCGCCGTCAGTGTGTTGACCAGCCCCGAGGCCACCATCAACTGCAGGATGGCGACCGTGCCGAGGCGGATCGGGATCATGATGCCGAGCGCCAGATAGAGGCCCATCAGCGTGTTGCCGCGGAAGCGGTACTCCGACAGCGCGAACGCTGCCATGGCGCCGAACAGCAGCACGAAGAACAGCGACACGACGGTGACGATCATGCTGTTCTGGAAATAGAGGAAGAAGTCGCCCTGGCCGAACACGGTGGTGTAGCCGATCAAGTCGAAGGTCTTGGGCGTCGGCGGCGTCAGCGGCTGCTGGAAGATCGCCTGGCGCGACTTGAACGAGTTGATGACGACGACGAAGACCGGGAACAGCGCGATGATGGTGTAGGCCAAAAGGATCGCGTGTGCGCCGATGGTCCGCGGCAGGGAGGAGGTGGCCTTGCTCATCGTGACACCTCAGAACTGGTAGCGGCGCAGGCGCCGCTGCACGAGGAAAAGATAGAAGCAGACGCCGATCAGGATGATCAGGAACATCATGGTGGCGATGGTTGCACCCATGTGAGGGTCACCCACCTGCAGCTGGAAGCCGAAGAAGGCGCGATAGAGGAACGTGCCGAGAATATCGGTCGAATAGTTCGGTCCGGCCAGAGCGCCCTGCGCCGTGTAGATCAGATCGAAGGCGTTGAAGTTGCCGACAAAGGTCAGGATCGAGATGATGCCGATGGCGGGCAGGATCAGCGGCAGCTTGATCTTCCAGAACTGTGACCAGCCGGTGATGCCGTCGCATTCGGCGGCCTCGATCACCTCGTCGGGGATGGACAGCAGCGCGGCATAGATCAGCATCATCGGAATGCCGACAAACTGCCACACAGAGATCAGGCTGAGCGCGGTCAGCGCATACTGCTCCTTGCCGAGCCAGGGTGTGAACAGGCTCTTGAGGCCGACCATTCCCATGAGATCGGGGGCCACACCCCAGATCGGCGACAGGATCAGCTTCCAGGCGAAACCGACGATGACGAAAGACAGGATGGTCGGGATGAAGATCGCGGTGCGGTAGAAGGCGGTGAAACGCAGCTTCGGGCTGGACAGGAGTGCCGCCAGCATGACGCCGATCGGGTTCTGCACCACCATGTGGATGATGAAGAACCAGAGATTGTTCTTCAGCGCATTCCAGAAATTGAACGACCAGGAGGGGTCGGTGAACAAGGTGCGGAAATTGTCGAAGCCGACAAAGGTCTGTACCTGCTCGACGGAACGGAACAGCGAGAGCTGCAGTGTACCGAACAACGGCAGGATCATGATCGCCGTATAGACAAGCACCGCCGGCGCCAGGAAGACGCCGATGTGCCAACGGAACGGTTTTTTCGATGCTGCAGCCATGAGTTCGGTCCTTGCCGCCTCCAGAGCGTCGCCGTTTTCACGGAAACGCTCCAACTCTTCTCTGTTTCAACGCAATCCCGGGCGCAAAAACCGCTACGCACCTTGCTGGAATTGCTCCGGTGTCACCGTCAAATTGTCGGAATGCCGCCCCTCGGTTGCCCACCGTCTCTTCCTTCGACCTCGAGGAAGCGGTGAAACGTGAAGCCGGCGCCCCCTTCTCCAGTCTTCAACGAACAATTCCAGGAAAAGCGTTCGACGGTTTTCCGTCCGGAATCGCGTAAAAACAATCAGTTAGAGCGTCTCCGCGTTTCCGTGAAAGACGGAAACGCTCTAACGAAGAGCGTAAGGGCGAGGAACCGCGCCGACAATCGGAAATTAGTTCGGGAGAGGCCGGGCCGCGGCAAACCGCGGCCCGGTCGTTTGGCAGTCTTACTTCGCCGGCTTGTACCAGCTGTCGAGACCCTTCTGCAGCTTTTCGGCTGCAACTTGCGGAGTGTCGGTGCCGTTGATGACGTTGGCCGACTCAACCCAGGTCTCGTTTTCCAGGTTCGGTGTGCCACGCGACAGGATCTGATAGGTCGAGCGGATCGACGGCTTGCACTTCTCGCGCCAGGAAACGAATTCCTGCGCCAGCGGATCTTCCATCTTAACCGGCGACGAATTCAGGCTGAAGAAGCCCGGCAGGGCGTTGGCATAGATGGTGGCGAATTCCGGCGAGGCGACCCAGGTGAGGAAGGTCTTGGCCGCGTCGGCATTCTTGCTCTTGGCGTTCAGGCCGATGCCGATGTCGGTATGGTCTGAGATGTAGCAGGTGTCGCCGGCTTTGCCGACCGGCGGCGGGAAGGCGCCCATCTTGAACTGGGCCTGGGTATTGAACAGGCCGATTTCCCACGAGCCCGCCGGATAGATGGCAGCGCGGCCGAGCGTGAACAGGTTCTGGCTGTCCGGATAGGTCTGCGCCTCGAAGCCATCACCGAGATAAGGCTTCCACTTGGCGAGTTCGGCGTAGGGCTCGACCCAGTCCTTGTCGGTCAGCTTCTGCTCGCCCTTGATCAGCGCCAGACGACCCTCTTCGCCCTTCCAGTAGTTCGGACCGATGTTCTGGTAGCCCATGGTCGCGGCTTCCCAGAGGTCCTTGGTGCCCATGGCCATCGGGATATAGGTGCCGTCGGCCTTGATCTTGTCGAGAGCGGCGAAGAATTCGTCGCGGGTTTGCGGAACCTTGAGGCCGAGCTTCTCGAAGGCGTCCTTGTTGTAGATGAAGCCATGGATGACCGAGGCCATCGGCACGCAGAAGGTGGCCGAGCCGTCGTCGGTGGTCCAGGCAGCCTTGGCAACGCTGGAGAAGTTCTCCATGCCGGACAGCTTGGTCAGGTCGGCGAGATCGCCCTTCTTGTAGAGCTCGAGTGACTTGTCGAACGGACGGCAGGTGATCAGGTCGCCGGCCGAACCCGCGGCGAGCTTGGCACCAAGTGCCGCGTCATATTCGGTTGGAGCCGAAGGCGCGAACACCACCTTGATGCCGGGGTTCTTCGCTTCGAAGGCCGGGATCAGCTTGTCCTTCCAGATGGCGAGATCGTCACCACGCCAGCTCTCGATGTTGAGCGTGGCATCGGCGGCCGACGCCACGCCGGCAAAGCCGAGTACGCTGGAGCCTAAAAGTAGCGCCGTAAGAAGTTTCGTCTTCATGCTCAGTCTCCCTGTTGACCTTTTTCAGGTTCGGTTTTGACGAGACGGAGGCTTCACGCCCCCGGTTCTCCTCTGATGGCGGAAAGGGCCGGCCGCAGCTTCTGGCCGGTCTTCTCCAATATTCCCTCGGCCGCATCGACGCTTTCAGCACCGGCGGCGAGCAGAATGGCAGTCTTCACCGCGCCACCGCTCTGCTCGAGCGAGCGGTTGGCGACATCGCGATCGAGCCCGGTTATGGCAGTGACGATGCGCGCCGCGCGGTCGCGCAGCTTGGCGTTGTCGGCGAAGAGATTGACCATGTAGCCGTCATGGACGTGGCCAAGATGGACGGCTGCCAGGGTCGACATCATGTTGAGCGCGATCTTCTGGGCGGTGCCCGCCCCCATGCGGGTCGAGCCGGCGATGACTTCCGGCGGGGTCTTCAGCAGGATGGCGACATCGGCGGCATTGAGCAGCGGCGTGTCGCCATTGTTGGCGATCGCGATCGTCGCGGCGCCACGCTGACGCGCGTCGCGCAAGGCGCGGACCGGATAGGGGGTCGAGCCACTGGCCGAAAGAGCGATGACGCAATCGGCCGAGGTGACGCCGGCTCCGGCAATCCCGGCGGAGGCCTCTTCCTCGTCGTCCTCGGGACCGCCCGCCAGATTGTGGAAAGCCTCATTGCCCCCGGCGATGAGGATGACGATGCGATCGCGTTTGATACCGAAGGTACCGGGAAGCTCGAGCGCATCGGCGACGGCCATGAGGCCGGAACTGCCTGCGGCGGCATAGACAAGCCGCCCGCCGGCCTTGAGGTGCTCGGAGATCAATGCGGATGCGGCGGCAATGGCAGGAATGGCTTCGCGCACGGCGCTGGCGGCCTCGATCTGGGCCTCGGCCAGCGACTTCAATACAGCTTCGGGCGCCTGGATATCCAGCCCCTCGGCATCTCGATGCTGCGCTTCAGTGCGCTTCTGCGCCATTCCGGTTCCTCCACCTTCTCAGACAATACCAAAAAAATACCACTTGTCCACTGGCATTAGCGATTTCGTAACGACCCGATCTCCGCCCGCATAAAATTTCCAATAATTTCATGTAAGTAGCGATTATTGAATCGAACCATAAATTTATCCTTGGCTATTGGTATTTTATTGGTATTATCCAGCAAGAGGAGATTTCAGTGTGACTTTCGTGCTCGGCATTGACGGCGGCGGCACCAGCTGCAGGGCAGCGCTCGCAACAGCGAGCGGCAAGATCCTCGGTCGCGCGAAATCGGGCGCCGCCAACATCCGCAGTGACCTGACGGGCGCACGCACGCATATCGTGGACGCTGCCAGGCAGGCATTTCTCGCAGCTGGCGAAGACCCTGAACTGATTACGCAGACGCCGGCCATACTGGGGCTCGCCGGTGCCAATGTCGGCACCTACAAGCAGCAGCTCGAAGCCATCCTGCCGTTCAGCCGCTCCAGCGTGGAAACCGATTTCGAGATCGCGCTCGAAGGCGCGGTCGGCTCCGGTGACGGCGCCATCGCGATCCTCGGCACCGGCACGGCCTATATGGTGCGCAAGCAGGGCAAGTCGCGTTCGGTCGGCGCCTGGGGTTTCCAGGTCGGCGACCAAGGCAGTGGCGCACGCATCGGACGTGATCTTCTCGAACAGACCCTGCTTGCCTATGACGGCATCCGTGAAGCTTCGCCGCTGACCCGCGAAATGATGGGCATCTTCCGCGACAATCCGCAGGACCTGGTCGAATTCACCACCCACGCCAAGCCCGGTGATTTCGGCGGGTTTGCGCCAAAAGTGTTCGAGAATGCCGCCACGGGCGATATCGTCGCGACGTGGATCGTCGACAAGTCGGTTGGAGATGTGGAAGCTTCGCTCGGCGTGCTCGACCTGCAGGCCGGCGATCCGCTGTGCCTGCTCGGCGGGCTGGCGCCCCTCTATGCCCCGCGCCTCTCCGAGCGTTTTCGCGCATTGCTGAAAACGCCACTCGACGACGCCCTCGGCGGCTCGGTGCGGATGGCGGTGCGAAAATTCGCCGGCGCGGCGGAGACGGCACGATGAACGAGGCGGCGGACGTCATCTTTGCCTCGCTCAAACAAGCCTCGCAAAGCGGTGCGCCGCTCTATCTTCAGCTTCGCCGCAGCATCGAGGATGCGGTCAATCGCGGCCTGATCGGCCCGGGCGACGCGCTGCCTTCGGAGCGCGACATCGCCTCGATGGCCGACATCTCGCGCGTCACCGTGCGCAAGGCGGTGCAGGATCTGGTAAAGGGCGGAGTCCTGGTGCAACGCCATGGCTCGGGCACATTCGTGGCGCCACGCATGGAGCGTGTCGAACAATCGCTGTCGCGACTCACCTCCTTCACGGAAGACATGGCACGGCGCGGCAAGCAGGTGCGTTCCACCTGGCTCGACCGCGGACTTTATGCCCCATCGCCGGAAGAGATGATGGTACTGGGTCTCGCCGCCAGCGAGATGGTGGCCCGGGTGGCTCGACTGCGCATTGCCAACGATACGCCGCTGGCGATCGAACGCGCTTCGCTTTCGGTCAATGCGCTGCCCGATCCGAGCGTTGTCGGCTCTTCGCTCTATGCGGCCCTCGAAGCGACCGGCAACCGCCCGGTGCGCGCCGTCCAGCGCATCTCGGCCGTCAATCTCAACGAAGCTGATGCCCGGCTGCTCGATGCGCCCACCGGTTCGGCAAGCCTGCGCATCGAGCGTATCTCCTATCTGGCCAGCGGCAAGGTGATCGAGTTCACACGCTCGGTCTATCGCGGCGATGCCTATGATTTTGTCGCCGAGCTGAGGCTTGGCGTGACCAGCGACGACAACGGAGTGCGGCAATGACAACAACAAAATCCCATATGCTCCGCGAGGTCGAGGAGATCCCCCAGGCGACTGCCCGTCTTCTCGACGGATCGGGCAAGGTGCTGGCTGAGGCCGGACGCGGCATCCGCGAGCGCGACCCCAACTTCATCATCACCGTGGCGCGGGGCTCTTCCGACCACGCCGCCACCTTCATGAAGTATGCCGTGGAACTGACTGCCGGCCTCGCCGTCGCTTCGGTCGGCCCTTCGGTCGCCTCGATCTACGGCGCGAAACTGCGGCTGAATGGCTCGGCCTGCCTTGCCATCTCGCAATCGGGCAAGAGCCCGGACATCGTTGCCATGGCCGAAAGCGCGCGCGCGCGCGGCGCGCTGACCATCGCCCTCACCAACACGGCCGATTCGCCGCTGGCGCGCGCGGCCGACTATGCCGTCGACATCCTGGCCGGACCGGAACTCAGCGTCGCTGCCACCAAGACCTACGTCAATTCGGCTGTCGCCGGCCTGGCGTTGATGGCGCACGCCACCGGCGACGAAACGCTGATCGCCGCCCTGAAGCAGCTGCCCGAGCATTTCAGCAAGGCCGTCGCCTGCGACTGGAGCCCGCTCACCGCCGCGCTCGACGGACACAACTCGTTCTTCATCCTGGGCCGTGGACCGTCCTTCGCCATCGCCTCGGAAGCGGCGCTGAAATTCAAAGAAACCTGCGCGGTGCACGCCGAAGCCTACAGCGGTGCCGAAGTCATGCACGGCCCGATGGCGCTGGTCGGCCCGCAATTCCCGGTGCTGGCGCTTGCCGCCCGCGATGCCTCTGAGCCGTCGCTTGCCGCCGCAGCCGATACCCTTGCCGCGAAGGGTGCCGCCACCTTCATCACCTCGAAGCTGGCCAAGAGCGCAACGACACTACCACATGTCGCGACCGGGCATCCGCTGACCGATCCGCTGACGCTGATCGTATCGTTCTATGCTTTCGTGGAGTCCTTCGCCCGCCATCGCGGTCTTGATCCCGACACTCCGCCAAACCTGCGCAAGGTGACGGAGACCGTATGAGCAAGCACCTCGCACTCACCGGCGCACGCATCTTCGACGGCACCGACTGGCATGACGATGCAGCCTTGATCGTCGCCGACGGGCTCGTCGAAACGATTGCCGGGCGCAGTACCATCCCGCCGGAAGCCGAAGTCGTCGACCTCGGCGGCGGTATCCTGGCGCCGGGCTTCATCGACCTTCAGGTCAATGGCGGCGGCGGCGTGATGCTGAACGATCATCCCGACCTTGCTTCCATCGAAACGATCTGCAGGGCGCATGTGCCGTTCGGTACCACAGCGCTGCTGCCGACACTGATCACCGACACGCCGGAGATCACAGCTGCCGCTATCGCGGCAGGTGCCGAAGCTGCAAAGCGCAAGCTGCCGGGCTTCCTCGGCCTGCATCTGGAAGGGCCGCACCTGTCGCTTTCGCGCAAGGGCGCGCACGACCCCAAGCTGATCCGGCCGATGAACGCGGCCGACCAGGCGGCACTGATTGCAGCCAGGGGGAAGCTGCCGGTCCTGCAGACCACGGTCGCACCGGAATCAGTGACCGCTGCTCAGGTCGAAGCGCTGGCAAAGGCCGGCATCGTCGTCAGCCTCGGCCATTCCGACACCGATTATGCAACCGCCACGGCCTATGCCGGGGCCGGCGCCTCCATGGCCACGCATCTGTTCAACGCGATGAGCCAGATCGGCAACCGTGAACCCGGCCTGGCCGGGGCGGCCATCGACGGCGGCACCATCTTCGCCGGCCTGATCGCGGACGGCATCCATGTGCATCCGGCAACCATTGAGATCGCGCTGAAGGCCAAGCAGGGTCCGGCGCGCATCTTCCTGGTCACCGACGCAATGGCGACGATCGGCACCAACATGACCGAGTTCACGCTCAACGGCCGCACCATCTATCGCAAGGAAGGCAGCCTGCGGCTGGCCGACGGCACACTGGCCGGCGCCGATCTCGACATGATCTCGGCTGTTCGTTTCATGCACCAGGTGGTCGGCATCGATCTGGCAGAGGCACTGCGCATGGCCTCGCTCTATGCGGCTGAGGCGGTTGGCCAGTCGCACCGGCTCGGCCGCTTCGCAAAAGGCACTGCGGCCGATATCGTCGCCTTGAGCGACGACCTTGCCATGAAGGGCGTCTGGATCGGCGGCGACCGGGTCTTCGGCTGACAGCTCGGCGGCGCTGGTTACCGCGCCGCCTCGTCGCCTCTCTCCGACGGTGCGTCCTTCGAGGCTCGCCCGCCTGCCTTTTTACAATCTATCCAACGCGTTGCGGGCTCGCACCTCAGGATGAGGACCGTTTTGCCGCGCGGACGAGAATTCTGAAACGTCTCAGAACTTGGCCGTCGTTGTACAGCCGCGCTCATCCAGAGGTGCGAGCCCGCAACGCGTTGGGGTTATAGCGAAAAGCAGTGGGGGCGAGCCTCGAAGGACGCACCATCCGAAAGCATAGGGGTCAGACGGCTGCCTTGTCAGCGGCCGTCCGGATCGCCGTGATGTTGTTGCGATAGGCATCGACCGTGCCGCCCTTGAATACGGCAGCGCCGGCGACCAGCACATTGGCGCCGGCAGCGGTAACCAGCGGCGCTGTCTCCGGCGAAACGCCGCCGTCGATCTCGATGTCGATAGGCCGGGCACCGATCAGCGCCTTGACCCGCTTCACCTTCTCGACGACCGCCGGGATGAAGGCCTGCCCGCCGAAGCCGGGATTGACCGTCATCAAGAGGACGAGGTCCAGGCGGTCGAGCACATATTCGATGACGCTTTCCGGCGTGCCGGGATTGAGCGCGACACCCGCCCTCTTGCCGAGATTGCGGATGGTCTGCAGCGAACGGTCGAGATGCGGACCGGCCTCGGCATGCACGGTGATGCCGTCGCAGCCGGCCTCGGCAAAAGCCGCCAGATAAGGATCGACCGGCGCGATCATCAGATGGCAGTCGAAATAGGCCTTGGTACGATTGCGGATCGCCTTGATGATCGGCGCGCCGAAAGTGATGTTGGGTACGAAATGCCCGTCCATGACGTCGAGGTGGATCCAGTCGGCGCCGGCTTCGACGATCGCTTCGACCTCATCGCCGAGCCTGGAGAAATCCGATGACAGCACCGATGGTGCGATAAGGGTTCTTCCGGTCATGGCCGCTCCCGCAACTTGTTTGCCACCGCCTAACCGCATGAGTGCCGCTTGTCGACAGGAATCGCCACCTGCTGATCCACAACTTCGGGTCAGCTTGACCGGCGCTGGGCACAATGCCAGCTTCGCCGGGCAATGCGGCTCTCTCAACAAGAAAGGTATAGGTGCTCAAATTGAGCGAATCAGAACAGTTAAAGGCATGGATTGACAAAAACGGCCCGATCGAAAGCGTTCAGGCGGTGGTCTGCGACCTCAACGGCATCATGCGCGGCAAGCGCATCCCGGTCGAACAGGCATCCAAGGTTCTCGGCGGCGGCATTCGCATGCCGCTTTCCATCGTCGGCGTCGACGTCTGGGGCGAGGACATCATCGGCAGCACGCAGGTTTTCGCCACGGGTGACGGCGACGGCATCTGCGAGGCGACGGGACGCGGACCGCTGCCGGTCAGCTGGACCTCGCGGCCCAGTGCACTCATCCCGCTGCAATTGTCGCTGGAGGATGGCCGCCCTTTCCTGGCCGACCCGCGACAGGCCCTGGCGGCAATCGTCGCGCAATATCGCGAACTGGGCCTGCGGCCGGTCGTGGCGACGGAAATGGAATTCTACCTGATCGACCCCGAGCCTGACAGTGCCATGCCGCCGATCTCGCCTTATACAGGCAAGCGGCTCGATTCCGACGCCATCCTCTCCATCGATGAACTGGACGATTTCGGCGAGTTCTTCTCGGACGTCTACAAGGAATGCGCCAGGCAGGACGTGCCGGCCGACGCTGCGATCGCTGAAAATGGCATCGGCCAGTTCGAGATCAATTTGCTGCACACCGACGATCCGCTGAAGGCGGCGGATGACAGCGTTTTCTTCAAGCGCATCGTCAAGGGCGTGGCACGCAAGCATGGGCTGGCCGCAACCTTCATGGCCAAGCCCTACGGCACGCGTTCTGGCAACGGCATGCATGTGCATTTCAGCCTGCTCAACGAGAAAGGCGAGAACGTCTTCGACGACGGTACCGCCGAAGGCTCGCCGGTCCTGAAGAGCGCAGTCGCCGGCCTGCTGCGCGGCATGGCGGAAACGACACTGATGTTTGCGCCGCACTACAACTCCTACCGTCGCTTGCGGCCAGACACGCATGCACCGACCTCGATTTCCTGGGGTTACGAAAACCGCACGGCGGCAATCCGCATTCCGGGCGGCAATCCAAAGGCACGGCGTATCGAACACCGTGTCGCCGGGGCCGATTCCAATCCCTACCTGGTGCTGACGGCGATCCTGGGTGCGGCTCTGGTCGGCATCCGGAACAACTGGAAACCGACGGCGCCGCAGACGGGTCGAGCCTATTCGGCCAAGAAACAGCGCAAGATCCCGGCGGAATGGGGCCAGGCGGTGGACGCGTTCGAGAGCGGCCCGATCGCAGCCGAGATATTCGCGCCCGTGCTCAGGCAGATGATGGTCGCCTGCAAACGTCAGGAGATTGCCGGCTTTGCCGAGCAGGTGACGGACTACGAGTTCAGCGCCTATCTCGAAATCGTCTAGCCTCGGCTCTGCAGTGGAATGCAGTCACGGCATTCCACTGCATCCTGTTGTTCTGGGCATCCTTCCCTCGAACAGGTCGCGCTCGCGGGCCAGCCCGTCGCCTACCTGTTCGAAGAAAGCCCGCACCCGTGCCGTCCGTTTCAGATCGGCATGGGTGACGATCCAGAATTCCCCTTCCAGATCGGGCAAGGGTTCCGGCCGCACCCGTACAAGGCCGGGATCGCTGTCGCCGAGATAGCAGGGCAGCAGCGCCAGCCCGATACCTGCCTTTGCCGCCACGAACTGGTTGACCAGGCTGTTGGTGCGATAGACGAAGGCGCTGTCCGGTGCTGCCCGACCCAGCCATTCCGCTGCCTGGATACCGGCAGCCCCCTCCTCCCAGCCGATCAGATCCTGCCGGTCACCGATGTCCTCGATCGGATCATCGAGGCCCCCCGGATAGGTGGACGCCGCAAAGAAGGTCCAGGCCGCAGCACAGAGCTTGCGCCCCCACAGGTCGCCTTCCTTGGGACGCACTGGCCGCAACGCGATGTCGGCTTCGCGGCGTGACAGGCTGAGCACGCGGTTGTCGATCAGCAGTTCCACCACGATACCGGGGTTCGTCCTGCGAAACGCCGCCAGGTGGTTCGGCAGCCGGCTGTATGCCAGCGTTTCCGACGACGTCACCCGCAATCGGCCCGACAGCCGATGGTCGGACCCGGCAATGTCGCGATCGAGCGCCAGCGTTTCGTCCTCGACGCGCTCGGCGGTCGTCGCCATGCGTTCGCCGGTGGCGGTGGCCTGATAGAGACCGCCGGGCAGGCGCTCGAACAGGCGCACGCCGAGACGGGCTTCGAGGACATTCAGCCGGCGAAAGGCTGTCGAGTGATCGACGCCGAGCGCCTTGGCCGCGCCGGTCAGGCTTCCCTCGCGTTGGACCGCAAGCACCAACCGCAATTCATTCCAGTCATCCATGTCGGGTGGATAGCACAGTGTGAGCTTGCAGTCATGCAAGCACGGCAAGCAAAATCTCAATGAGCAATGCGTGGATGCCAATCCTATTCTTCAGAGCGGAAGATGTCGCCAATGACGGCGACACCAATGCCCGCAAGGATCCGCCATGAAACTCTACTACGCGACCGGCACGTGCTCGCTGTCGCCGCACATCGTCGCACTGGAAGCCGGCATCGAACTCGACCTTGAAAAGGTCAACCTCGCCAAAACTCCACATCCGACAGAAACCGGTGCCGATTTCACCACCATTAACCCGAACGGTTATGTACCCGCGCTTGAGCTCGATGATGGCTCGGTGCTGACCGAAGGCGCTGCCATCGTGCAGTATCTGGCCGATCTCAAGCCGGGATCGCAGTTGATGCAGCCGGCAGGATCGGACGAGCGCTACCGGGAGCAAAGCTGGCTCAACTTCATCGCCAGCGAACTGCACAAGATGTACAGCCCATGGCTGTTCCATCCCGAATATGGATCGCAGGCGCAGCATGCCGCGCGCAACATGCTCGCCAGGCGTCTGGCATTCGTCGAGAACCACCTGGAGAAATCAGGCCCCTATCTGGCCGGCGAGCGCTTCAGTGCCGCTGACGCCTATCTCTTCACCATCGTCGGCTGGTCGGCCTTCACCAAGGTCGATCTCACGGCGTTCCCGAAGCTGCGCGCCTTCATGGACCGTGTCGGCGCACGTCCCAAAGTGCGCGAGGCGATGCAGGCCGAAGGCATGAAGATCGCGGCCTGAGGAGGCTCCTGTGCAAAATCTGACGCTCGTCAGCCATCACCTGTGCCCCTATGTGCAGCGCGCAGCCATCGCGCTCAGCGAAAAGGGCGTGCCCTTCGAAAAGATACTCATCGACCTTGCCGACAAACCGGCATGGTTCCTCAGCCTGTCGCCGCTCGGAAAGGTACCGCTGCTGATCGTGCGGCAACCCGACCAGCCCCAGGCTGTGCTCTTCGAGAGCTCGGTGATCTGCGAATACATCGAAGAGACAAGGGCCGGCCCAAAGCTGCATCCGGCCGACCCGTTGCTGCGTATGGTTCAACCATCCTTTCCGACATCTGGGGCCTGGAGACGACGCCGGACCCCTCGATCTATGAACAGAAACGCACCGCCATCGCAAACAAGTTCGAGCGGTTGGAGGCAGTGCTCGGCAATGGACCCTATTTCGCCGGCAAGGATTTCAGCCTTGTCGACGCGGTCTTCGCGCCGGTGTTCCGCTATTTCGACCTGTTCGACACGCTTGCCGAAACGGCGGTCTTCACCAAAACGCCGCATGTCCGTGCCTGGCGGGCGGCCCTGGCGGAACGCCAGAGCGTGAGGCAAGCTGTCGGCCCGGATTATCCGGAACGCCTGCACGCCTTCCTGCGGAAACACGATGCATATCTGCTGAAGGCGGCCTGATTTCTGCGACGGGATGAAGGCGCCGCAGCCGCGGCGCCTTCCGAGCATTTTTCGTTGAACGCGGAAACGCTCGATCAGGCCGTGACCTGTTTCGCGGCGCCGAGCAGGCGCAGCGCATTCAGGGTGACCAGCACGGTCGCGCCGGTGTCCGCCAGGATCGCCGGCCACAGGCCGGTGATGCCAAGCACCGTGGTGACCAGGAACACCGCCTTCAACCCGATGGCGATGACGAGGTTCTGCTTGATGTTGGCCATCGTGCGCCTGGACAGCTCGATCATTCCGGCGATGTCGCCGACACGGCCGTGCAGCACCGCCGCATCCGCGGTCTCGAGCGCGACATCGGTACCGCCGCCCATGGCGATGCCGACATCGGCGGCGGCCAGCGCCGGCGCATCGTTGATGCCGTCACCCACCTTGGCGACGGTGAAGCCCTGCGCCTTCAGCTCGCCGACAATGCGCTGCTTGTCCTCGGGCAGCAGTTCCGAACGCACCTCTATGCCAAGCTGCTTGCCGATCGCCGTGGCGGTGCGGCTGTTGTCGCCGGTCAGCATCACCGTCTTGATACCGCGGGCGGCCAAGGCCCTCAGGCCGGCTACGGCATCGGGGCGCGGCTCATCGCGCATCGCCAGCGCCCCGGCCAGCTTGCCACCGGCGAGCAGAACCGAAACAGTCTTGCCTTCGTCATTGAGTGCCGTGATGCGGGCGGACTGTTCGGCACTGAGCGGGACGCGCTCGGCTGCGGCTTTCGGCGAAGCCAGGAAAATCTCCATCCCGTCGATGAGACCCGCAACCCCCTTGCCGCCGAGTGCCCTGGCGCCGGAAGCCTCCGGAACCGCGATACCGTCGGCCTCGGCACGGGCAAGAATGGCCTTGGCAAGCGGGTGGGAAGACCCGGTTTCCAATCCCGCAGCCAGCCGGAGCACTTCGTTCGCCGGCAGGCCAAAGCTGTCGATGTCGGTGACCTTCGGCTTGCCTTCGGTCAAGGTGCCTGTCTTGTCGAATGCGACGGCCGTCATCGTACCGAGATTCTCCAGCACGGCGCCGCCTTTCATGAGCAGGCCGCGCCGCGCCCCCGACGAGAGCGAGGCCGCGATTGCCGCCGGTGTGGAGATGACCAGTGCGCATGGGCAGCCGATCAGCAGGATGGCAAGGCCCTTGTAGATCCATTCATCCCACGCACCGCCCATGAGCAGCGGCGGGATGACCGCAACCAATGCGCCGAAGATCACGACGCCGGGCGTATAATATTTCGAGAAGCGGTCGATGAAGCGTTCGGTCGGCGCCTTCGATTCCTGCGCCTCCTCGACCAGACGGACGACGCGGGCGATGGTGTTGTCGGCGGCAGCCGCCGTCACGCGAATGCGCAGCACCGCATCACTGTTGACCGTGCCGGCAAAAACGCTTGCACCCGGTTCCTTGCGCACCGGCACGCTTTCGCCTGTGACCGGCGCCTCATCGACGGCGCTTTCACCGGAGACAACGATGCCGTCCGCCGGGATGCGGTCGCCGGGGCGCACCATGATGATGGAGCCGACGGCGAGCGTCTCCGCCTGCACTTCGCTGACCTTGCCATCACGCTCCAGCAATGCCGTCTTCGGCACCAGCGCGGTGAGCGACTGGATCGATGCGCGCGCCTTGCCGGCGGCGACGCCTTCGAGCAATTCGCCGATCAGGAACAGGAAGACGACAGCCGCGGCCTCTTCGGTGGCGCCGATGATGACCGCGCCGATGGCGGCTATGGTCATCAGCATCTCGATGGAGAAGGGCGTGCCGACAAGGGCGGCCGCAATGGCCCGACGCGCGATCGGCACGAGGCCGACCAGCATGGCGACGGTGAAAATCCAGGTCTCGTAGCCCGGAACCAGCTTGCCGATGCCGTAGGCGAGGGCCAGTGCAAGCCCCGCGGCAATTGTCAGCTTGCCCTTGCTGGATTGCCACCAGCGGCCGGTGGTCGGGCCATGATCATGGCCATGCAGGGCTGTAACAGCAGCCGGTTGCGCTGCAACGCTCGAGATCGCAGGTGCCGCGTCGCCGCGCGGGGCATGATCATGGCCGGAATGGTCGTGACCCTTGTGATCGTGCCCGGCATGGTCGTGGCCAGCGTGGTCGTGGTCTGCATGATCGTGACCCGAGTGGTCATGATCGCTGTGATCGTGCTTGTCATGAGCATAATGATCATGACCGCAGCCGCATGCGTCTTCCTTGACAACGGTCGCAGGAGCCGGCGCGGTCGACGGCACCAGCGCGAGCTTGTAGCCGAGGCCGGTGACCCGCTTCTCGATCGCCGGGGCCAACTCCGCGCTGCCATCGTGCTTGACCGTCATCGTGCCGCGCGTCACCGAGACGGAGACATCCTCGACGCCTTTCAGACGCCGGACGGCGGTGTCGATTTTCGAAGCGCAGGAAGCGCAATCCATACCGTCGACGCGGTAGCGCATCTGCTCTGATGCTCGTGCCATGATCATTCCCTTGATTATGTTCGAGCAGACGCTACATCCTCTAGCGACTAGAGGAGCAAGAGGAAAAATGAAGTCCGAATTGACGATCGGCGACGTCGCCAGGGAAAGCGGCGTGAAAGTGCCGACCATCCGCTATTATGAGCAGATCGGCCTGCTGCCCGAGCCGCCGCGCACCGACGGCAATCGGCGTTTCTATGACGAGAAGGGCTTACGCCGGCTTGCCTTCATCCGCCACGCGCGCGAACTCGGCTTCGAGGTATCCGCCATCCGCACGCTGCTCGCGTTGCAGGATGATCCGGCCCAGCCCTGCGCGACAGCCGACGCCATCGCCAAGGCCCGACTGATCGAGGTGGAGCAACGCATCGCCAGCCTGATGGCGCTGAAGGCGGAACTGGAAGTGATGGTAGAAGAATGCCGGCACGGGCGTCTCGCCGAATGCCGGGTGATCGAGGTGCTGGCCGATCACGGCAAGTGCATGCACGACCACCACTAGGAATGAAGCGCCGACCGATGCCGGCGCCGACATCATCACATGCGCATCAGCAGGCCGCCATCGACGGCAAGTTCGATGCCGGTGATGTAGCTGGCGGCATCGGACAGCAGGAACAGCGCGGCATTGGCCATGTCCTGCGGCGTGCCGATGCGGCCGAGCGGCGCGTAGTTCGCCACCGCCTGGCGCTTTTCCTCCGTGTCCCAACGCGCCTGCAGCGGCGTCAGCGCCATGCCCGGGCAGATGGCGTTGGAGCGAATCCGCTCGGCGGCCAGCTGCATTGCCAGGGACTTCGACAGTGCGCAGACACCGGCCTTCGATGCCTGATAGGCATCCTGCGGCGCGGGGTCGCCGCGATACCACTGGATTGTCGAGAAATGCACCATGGCGCCGCCACGGCCGCTCGAACGCATGAAGGGCACGACTGCACGCGCCGTATGGGCAAATGATTTCAGGTTGATGCTGAAGACCTGGTCCCAGACATCGAGGTCCATCTCCAGCACCGACTTGTCGCGGCCGAACCACAACACGCCGGCGACGTTGGCTAGATAGTCGATCCCGCCACGCGCTTTTCCGGCCGAACCAATGACCTCCAGGACAAAAGCCTCATTTGTGAGATCGCCCTGTTCATAGGTGAGCCTGTCGCCGAAAGAGGCGAGCGATGCCGGGCGCTCCTTGACGTCGATCGCCGTCACCGCCGCCCCGGATTCAAGCAATGCAAGTGCGATTGCCTCGCCCATGCCGCCGCCAGCACCCGCGACAACCGCGTGCCTGCCGCCGAAATCAAACTCGACCATCGATATCCCCTCCTCCGTTCAGCATTGCCGTTGGAGCGGACAATAGGGGCGGGCATGCAATCCATCAAGCCGGAATAGAAAAAATTTGCCAAAATGGAAAATCCGGATATCGTGCCGAAAATAACGCCAACAAGCCGTCGGACATCACACCATGAACCTGCGCACTGACATCCGGTCTTTCCCCGTCACATCTCCCATCGATGGCTCCATCTATGTGCGGCGAGACTATGCCGATGGCGCCGCGATCGATGCCGCGATGGCCAAAGCCCGCGCCGCGCTGAAACCCTGGCAGGCAACGCCGCTGGCCGAGCGGCTGGCGATCCTGCTGAGATTCGGCGAAGAGATGAAGGCACGCGCCGCCCAACTCGCCGAGATGGTCGCCTGGCAGATCGGCCGCCCGCTCTGGCAGGCCGACGAGACGCCGCGCCTGGCGCTGGTCGGCGAATTGCTGGCCGAAGCCGCCGAAGAGACGCTGGCAGACCTGCCCTATCCTTCGGACGAGAACATCCGCCGCTATGTGCGTCCGACCCCTGGCGGACTGCATCTTTCGATCTGCGCCTGGAACTATCCGACGGCGATGCTCGGCTATCTGGTTACGGCGCCGCTGGCGGCGGGCAATGTCGTCATCTTCAAGCACGCGCCGCAGACACCGCTGATCGCCGAAGTGGCGGAGGACGCCTTCCGCGCCGCCGGCGGCCCCGACGGTGTTTTCCAGAGCCTGCATCTCGACCACGCGGATGCCGAAAGGCTGATCGCCTCGGGCGCTTTCAACGCCGTCAACTTCATCGGTTCCGTCAATGGTGGCCGCCGCGTGCACGCAGCCGCGGCCGGCACCTTCACGCAGGTTCACCTCGAACTCGGCGGCAAGGATCCGACCTATGTTCGCGCCGATGCCGATCTCGATGCCACGGTAGGGCAGATCGCCGAAGGCACCTATTCCAATGCCGGCCAATCCTGCTGCTCGGTCGAACGCATCTACGTCGATCGTTCGATCCATGACCGCTTCGTCGAAGCGCTGGTGGCGGAAACGGCAAAATGGACGATCGGCCATCCTATCGAGGAAAAGCCGATGGTCGGCCCGGTGGTGCGTGCAACAGCAGCCGAGACGATCCGTGGCCTCACGGAGCAGGCCGTTCGCGCCGGCGCCAGACGATTGATGCCTGATACCGCCGCACAAAAGGCAGCTGCACTTGGTGCCGCCTATGTCGCTCCCGACGTGCTCGTGGGCGTCGATCATTCCATGCCGATCATGCGCGACGAGCTGTTCGGACCGATCGCCTGCGTGCAGGCAGTGGAGAGCGACGAACAGGCCATCACCCTGATGAACGACAGCGACTACGGCCTCAGCGCCAGCATCTGGACGCAGGACATCGACCATGGCACCGCATTGCTCGACAAGGTTGAAGCCGGCACGGTCTACCTGAACCGTTGCGATCACGCCGACCTCTATCTGCCCTGGGGCGGCATCAAGAATTCAGGCATGGGCCGCACCAACGGCCGATCAGGCCTGATCGAATCGACAGCGGCGAAGTCCTATCATGTCCGCTCCAAGATCGTCTGAGATCCGCCTCGACGCTGCCGAGGCCGCGGCACTTGCGACCGACGCCGTGGAATGCCTGCTGCCTGACGCGGCGAGCCCCTATCTGCTGATTGCCGAGCATGCCGGCAACAAGGTACCGGCACCGTGGCGCGACCTTGGCCTCGCCGCGCCTTATCTTGAGACGCATTTCGCCGTCGACCTCGGCATCGATGCCCTGACGAGAAGGCTGTCGCAGCGCCTCCAGGCACCAGCGGTGATCGCGCATTATTCGCGGCTCTTCCTCGACTATAATCGTCCCGTCGAGGAATGGGATCACATGCGCCCAGACCTCGGCGGCATTCCGGTGCCGGGAAATCTCGACGTCGGCGACAATGATCGCCAGCTGCGACGAGACATCGGCTGGGCGCCGCTGGAGCAGGCGATCGCAAACGGCGTGCCGGGACGAAAAGCCCTCGTTTCGGTCCACTCCTTCACGCCCGTCATGGCCGGCGTGCGGCGCGATGTCGAGATCGGCATCCTCTGGCGTGAACCATCGCCCTTCGTCTCGGCGATCCTGCAGACAATACAGGGCAAGGGCCATGCGGCCGGCCTGAAGGTTGGCGACAACGAGCCTTATGACTGGCGCCAGGCCGTCGGCTACACGCTGAACCGCCACGGCCTCCAGCAGGATCTGCCCTGTTTCTATCTCGAAGTCCGCAACGACCTGCTCACCGACCCCGATCGGCTGGAGAAGGTCAGCCGGATTCTCGAGGACAGTCTTTCCAAGGTGGCGAGAGCCCTTTGGCCGGAGAACGCAGTAGCCGTCTAAGGCGTTTCTTTTCGCGGAAACGCTCTGGCTCTTGCAAAAGAGCTGCGCGCTTTTGCTGGAATCCTCCAAACGCTGGACGCCGGCAGGCGGCCTCGCTACAGCTTGTCTTAGGCGATTTCGGAGAATTGTTGCATCGATTTTGAACCAAAGCGCGCGCTTGACGGACGATGGATGCAACAATTCTTCAAAATCGCCTGAATGGAAACACGACAGCCAAGGGCGCGGACGATGCAGGGCAATGTGGGATCCAAGATCCGGGATGCGCGCAAGCAGCAGAACATCACGCTGCGCGAGCTCAGCGAGCGTTCCGGCCTTTCGGTTTCACAACTGTCCAAGCTGGAGAACGGCAAGGCCCGGCTGACGGTCGACGTCGCGCTCACCATCGCCGGCGTTCTGCACGTGCCGGTGGCATCCTTCCTGTTCAGCCCTAAACCTGGGATGCAGGCCAGGCGCTCGATCACCCGGGCGGGAAGCGGCGTGCTGCACGAAGGCAACGCCATGGTCTTCGAGGTGCTCTGCAGTGATTTTCGCGACAAAACAAACATCTTCTGGCGCGTCACGCTCAATGCGAAGTCGTTCGAGGAGAATGGCGGCTGGCGCAGCCATTCGGGCGAGGAATTCATCCACGTGCAGAGCGGCAGCCTTGAGCTGCACACCATCCACTATGACCCGGTGATCCTGCAGCCGGGTGACAGCATCCTGTTCGACGGCGAGATGCAGCACGCCTATGTGTCGCTGGGCGACGAGCCGACGATCATGCTGATGTCGAATACGGTTCCGCGCGATGGCGTTCCGAATGCCATGGTAGGCTAGTGCCGCCGGCACACGCCGGATCGGAGGCAATTACTTTTTCCAAAATGGAAAAAAATGCTTGTTATGGAAAAGCAGCAGGTCTAGCATCCTGAAAACCGGCCGAAGGGAGCAAACAGCCCACGGCCGGAACGGGAGGCGAAACCGATGTTGTCGGTGGAGGCAGTCAGCAAGACATTCGGCGGAGTGCAGGCCTTGCGCCAGGCCTCGCTGTCTTGCGCCGAAGGCGAGATCCTCGGCCTGATCGGCCCCAACGGTGCCGGCAAGTCCACGCTCGTCAATGCGATTTCCGGCGTGCTCCGGCCCGATACCGGCAGCGTCAGGCTGGCGAATCGCGACCTGACGGGGCGTGGCCCCGAAGAATGTGCTCGCGCCGGCATCGCCCGAACCTTTCAGAACATACGCCTGTTCAAGGAGCTGACAGTCCGACAGAACGTCGAGGTCGCGCATATTACCTGCCGTGATGTACGGCCGGATGCTGCGCAGCGCATCGATATCGACAGCTTGCTCGCGCAGTATGAACTCGATGCGGCAGCCGATGTGCCCGCCGGAACCCTTTCCTATGGCAGTCAGCGGCGGCTGGAGATCGCGCGCGCGCTCGCACTCGGCCCTTCGCTGCTGCTGCTCGACGAGCCGGCCGCCGGCCTCAACGAAAGCGAATCCGAGACACTGGCCGAGGCGATCGAGACCATCCGCCGCGATTTCGGCTGTGCCATCATCGTCATCGACCACGACCTGCGCTTCATCAACCGCCTCTGCGACCGGCTCTGCGTCATGGACCAGGGCCAGGTCATCGCCTCGGGCGACACGGCACAGGTCTGGCGCGATCCGCGCGTCATCGAGGTCTATGTCGGCCAGGCAGAGCCGTCCTGATTGCCCGGTATCCGAATGACAAGAACAAGGGAGGGTTCGAAATGGACAAACTGACTTTGGGAGCCGCCGTCCTGACGGCCGGGCTGCTGCAGGCGGCCCATGCGGGAGCGAGCGAGCTCAAGATCGGCCTGGCCGTCGCCATGACGGGCACCTATGCGCCCTACAGCGAAGCGGAAGGCGCACGCTGTATGGCAGACAAGCTGAACAAGGCGGCAGGCGCCAGCGATCCGAAGATCGAGCTGATGATCGAGGACAATCGCTCCGATCCGCAGCTCTCCGTCTCGCTCGGCCAGAAGTTCCTCGACGCCGGCGCGCAGGTCATCACCGGCGTTCCTTTCCCGGATGCCTTGATCCCGACCGCCCAGATCGCCGAGCCTTACGGCGCAACAGTCTTCTCGGCACCCAATACCCAGCTCGAGATGCAGCAGGCCGGCCTCGACAACTTCATCGCCGGCGCAGTGCCCGATCCGATCAATGCCGCGGCGACCGCCAATGCACTGTACGGCAAGGGCGCACGCACGGTGGCGTTGCTGGTTTCGCCCGACGCAGGCTCCTATTCGGAAAAACTGCCGGGATGGTTTGGCGAGGTGTTCGAACATCTCGGCGGCAAGGTGATCTCCAAGCTAAACTATTCCTGGGGCACCACCGACTGGTCGCCGCAGATCGCCTCGATCAAGGCGCTGCCGCAGAAGCCGGACGCGATCCACATCTGCGCCGTGTTGCCGGACGTCGGCATCCTTATCCGGCAACTGCGCGCCAATGGCTATGACGGCTGGGTCGCAGGGTGCGATGCCTTCGACGACAAGTCGCTGGAGGGAACAGTCGGTGATACGGCGGCGCTCGAGAAGGTGATGTTCACCACCCACGGCGCCACCGGCATCGACGGGCCGATCGACCACTTCCTCGCCCAGTGCAGGGCCGACGGCTACAAGGTGAACGGCATCTTCGACGCGCTCGGCGCCGACATGGTGCAGGTGACCTACGAGGCGGCCAA
This sequence comes from Mesorhizobium sp. NPDC059025, assembly GCF_042739655.1. Classification (NCBI taxonomy): domain Bacteria; kingdom Pseudomonadati; phylum Pseudomonadota; class Alphaproteobacteria; order Hyphomicrobiales; family Phyllobacteriaceae; genus Mesorhizobium; species Mesorhizobium sp. NPDC059025. Next base: position 29,304 of record NZ_JBHYIM010000023.1, read on the forward strand.
GAAGGCGGGCACGACGGAACCGGCACCACTGCGTGAAGCGATCCGTGCTCCCGGCGGTTATCCCGGCACCACCGCGCCGACGATCTCCTTCGCCGAAAAGAAGGGTTATCCCGTCAAGGCCGTCCCGGTCATGGGTTTTGCCAATGGCAAGCGCGTGCTGATCACCGATACGCCGCCGACTTTTGTCCCGGCCCTGAAGTAACGGACAGCCTCGCGATGATGCCTCACGTGCAAATCCGGACGCCGTCGTGCTGAAGGTCGAGAACCTGTCCGTCCGCTACGGCGCGGTCGCGGCCGTGCGCGACCTGTCGCTCGAGCTGGGGCGAGGTGAACTCGTCGCCCTGCTCGGCCCGAACGGCGCCGGCAAGAGTTCTACCATCAATGCGCTGACCGGCCTGGTCACGCCGACGGCGGGGCGGATCGTCTTCGACGGCAAGGACATCTCGCGCACGCGCACCGAGGACCGGATCCGGGGCGGCCTTACCTCGACGCCGGAAGGCAGGCACATCTTCGCCAACCTGACTGTAGGAGAGAACCTGCGGCTTGGTGCGGCGACGCGCCGCGATCCGAAAGGCGTGCGCGCGGATATCGACCGTTTCCTGGCGCTGTTTCCCGTCCTGGGTGAACGCTACACCCAGGCAGCCGGCACGCTTTCGGGCGGCGAGCAGCAGATGCTGGCCATCTCGCGTTCGCTGATGTCGCGGCCGAAACTGCTGCTGCTCGACGAACCTTCGCTTGGGCTGGCGCCGCGCATTGTCACGCAGATCTTCGATTTCATCGGACAGCTGAAGGCGGAAGGGCTGACCCTGCTGGTGGTCGAGCAGAACGCCACGCAGGCACTGCGTTTTGCCGACCGCGTCTACGTCGTGAGTTCGGGCGCGTTGCGTTATGACGGGCCACCGGCAAAGCTTGCCAACGAGCATGGCCTCCTCAATCTCTATCTCGGCGGGTAGGCCATGGATTACGCCTTGCAACAGCTTCTGAACGCGCTGGCCTTCGGCGCGGAATATTCGCTGGTGGCTCTCGGCCTCGCCGTGGTCTTCTCCATCATGGGCCTGGTCAACTTCGCCCATGGCGAGATCATCGGTGTGTCGGCCTACAGCGTGTTCCTGGCGGCGGCGCTTGGCCTGACCTCACCGATCGTCGCGGTGCTGCTTGCCGTCGGTGCGGCAGCGCTTGCCGCCCTGACATTCGAACGCGTGGCATTCCGCCCCGTGCGCTATGCACCGACGACGACAGGTCTGCTGACCGCTTTCGGTGTTTCGATCGTGGTGCAGAACCTTTTCATGCTGCTGATCTCGCCGAAGCCGCAATCGGTCTCGATCCTCAATGGCCTCAACCAGATGTGGTTCTTCGGACCATTCGCGGTGTCGTCACTGCAGGTCATGGAGCTGGTGGTTTCGGGCCTTACCATCCTTGCGCTGGTGCTTTTCCTCAACCGGTCGACGCTCGGCCTCGCCATCCGCGCGGCGTCACGCGACTTTGCCACTGTCCGGCTGATGGGCATCCGCGCCAACCGTGTGATCGCGACGGCCTTTGCCATCTCCGGCGCTCTCGCCGGCATCGCCGCCGTGTTCATCCTGGCACGGCGCGGCTCGGTCTCGCCGGATCTCGGTTTCGGCCTCGTGCTCAAGGCCTTCGTGGCCTGCGTCATCGGCGGCTTCGGCTCGCTGGCCGGCGCCGCGGTCGGCGGCATGCTGCTCGGTTTCATCGAAGTCGGCCTGCTGGTGGCACTGCCGCAGGAATACGGAGGCTTCAAGGACGCTCTCACCTACGTGATCATCGTCACGCTGCTCGTCTACCGGCCGGAAGGCCTGCTCGGGCAGCGGGTCGAACTGGGCGACAGGGAGATCTGACGTGAGCGAGAGCGCAGAGATCGTCGTCGCCCGTTCATCCGCCGCCGCAACGCCGGCCGGCAATAGCAAAGTCCGCCGCTCGCTGATTGGCGGGCTGGTCACTGCGCTGCCGGTCGTCCTGATCGGCCTCGCCATCCTCGTCTTTGCACCGGCCTACTACACGCATCTGGCGCTGGCCGCCTTCGTCAACCTGATCATCGTGGTCGGCCTCCAGGTGTTCATGGGCAACAGCAACATCGCCAATCTCGGCCACAGCGCCTTCGTCGGCGTCGGCGCCTATGGCGTGGCGGTGCTGTCGACGCCGCTGGCGATGAAGAAGCTGTCCATTCCCGACGCGCCGTTCGGGCTGGCCTCCGTCGAGCTGAACCCTTTCGTCGCCGCCGTGCTGGCACTGCTGGTCGTTGCCATCCTGGCGGCGATAAGCGGGAAGATCATCAGCCGGCTCTCTGGCGTTGCCGCCACCATCGTCAGCCTGGCGCTGCTGATCATCGTGCATTCGGTGTTCCTGAACTGGACGGACCTGTTCAAGGGCAACCAGGCCTTCTTCGGCATCCCCAAGGTGATCAACCTGCCGGCGATGCTGGTCGCTTCGGTGGCGGTCATCGTCATCGCCCGCCTTTTCAAGGACAGCCGCTGGGGCCTGCAGCTTCGCGCCAGCGCCCAGAGCCCACAGGCCGCAGCCGCCTTCGGCATCGACGCCAGGCGCCTGCGGCTGATGGCATGGATAGTCTCCGCGCTGATCTGCGGGCTGGCCGGCGTGCTCTTTGCCTATTTCGCCGGCACGATCAGCCCGAAGCTGTTCTACTTCCAGCAGATCTTCATGACGCTCGCCATGCTGATCCTCGGCGGCATGGCCACTGTGACCGGTGCCGTCACCGGCGTGATCGTGCTCTCGATCGGGCTCGAATTCATCCGCAGCATCGAATCCGGCGTGACCATCGCCGGCATCCAGCTGCCGCAGCTGCTCGGCCTGTCGGGCGTGGCGCTCGGCGTCGTCATCGTGCTCTGCATGGCCTTCAGGCCGGGCGGCATCAGCGGGCGGCTCGAACTCGACGAACAGCTTTCCAGGCTATTCCGGCGCAACGCCCGCTAGGCGGCGCCGATATTTTCTCAGGGTGGAGGACAAAGTGGAGTTTCAGGACAAGGTCGCCGAATATGGGCCGAGGCTGGAGGCATTGCAGGAGAAACTGGCGCTGGATGGCGTCGAGTTCATCCAGGTGCATACGGTCGACACATCGGGCGCCTTCCGCTCGAAGATCACACCGCTGAAACTTTCGCGCTACGGTGAAGCCATCAACGCCATCCTCTATTGCGTGGCACATGGCGATGGCCAGCCGATGGGCGACGTCGCCTTCGCCTCGCCGACCGCGAATGAAGAGAACGGCTTCCCCAACATCAAGGGCATCATCGATCCGGCAACCGTCGTCCAGCACGGCTGGAAACCGGAATACGCCTCGGCGATCACCTTCTCCTACATGCTCGACGGTTCGCCCTGCCCCTACGACCCGCGCGGCGTTCTCGCCCGTGTCGAGCAGCGTGCGGCAGCACTCGGCTATGAGCCGCGCTTCGCACTCGAATACGAATTCGGCATCTTCCATGCCGATCACGACCTGATGCGGGCCGGCCGTTACCGTGAGCTGAAGCCCTGGGGCCATTCGCTAACCAACTACGATCTGGTGCGCACCGGCGAATATCAGGACTTCGCTGCCGAACTGATCCGCCGCATGAAGAGCATCGGCATCGGCATTGCCTCGCTGGTCACCGAATACGGTTTCGGCATGTATGAATACGCGCTGACGCCGAAGACAGCGCTGCAGGCGGCGGACGACGCGATGCGCGCCAAACTGCATCTGCGCGAGCTCTGCGCGGAGCGTGGGCTGGTAGCCACCTTCATGACCCGCTTCCAGCCGCCTGGCAAGGAAAGCGCCTGCGGGGCGCATCACCATGTCAGCCTCTGGAAGGACGACAAGCCGGCCTTCGCCGCCGGACCCAACAAGCTGACGCCGGTGGCCGAGAAATTCCTGGCCGGCGTGCTCAACCGCATGCAGGAAACGCATCTCCTGTTCCGGCCGACCGTCAATTCATACCGCCGTTTCGACCGTGGAGCGTGGTCCCCGGAAGATGTTGCCTGGGGTTATGAGAACCGTACGGCGGCGATCCGCGCCATCACCACGCCCAACGACGGCGCCTGCCGCTTCGAGCACCGGGCTCCGGGTGCCGATATCAATCCCTATCTCTCGGTCGCCGCGATCCTCGCAGCCGGCTGCGAAGGCATCGAGAAGGAGCTGCCCCTGGAAGCACCGGTCAGCGGCGACCTGGCCGCGCTGGGAAAACCGAAGCTGCCGCGTACACTGAACGCCTCGATCGAGGCGTTCGCGCATTCCGACTTCTGCGCCGAGGCTTTCGGCGAAGCCTTCCGTGACAACTATGCCGAAAGCCGTCGCGCCGAGCAGGCTGCCTTCGAGGCATGGCAGGCCTCGCACATCACCGATTTCGAGTGGCAGCGCTACTTCATCAACTGATGCCGCTGTGCGGACGCCGGGTGACGGCGTCCGTCTCTGTCCACCGATCGTCAAGTGTTGACATCCTGCGATCCGGTATCAACATGGTTGCGGCTGGTCCGCGTTGTTTCCCGCCCCCAGGCACATCGAAAACACAGTCTACAGCTTCAGCCGATCTCCCTCATAGCTTTCCGATATTCGCGAAAATCGCGAAACTGTTTGCGACAAAGCCGCCCGATTGGCCCCTTGCGCCGAGCAAATGAGCGGAAGTACTTCAAGATAACTTGAGCGGGCGAGTGCGCCTCATGTCTGCTTGTCGGTCACTCCTGGTGGAGAGATCGACATCATGCGCCGGCAAACCGGTGCATCCAGACTGTCAGCGTTCAACGAAGGTCAAGACCGCGTCCCGTGCCATGCACAGCGCGGCATCGTGTTGCGGATGGCAAGGGGGCCGTGCGTGACACGGTGAGGAGGAAACGGGCAGCGGAGGAAAAGCTATGCTCGAGAAGTATTTCGAACTGAAGGAACTGGGGACGTCGGTACGGATCGAAGTGATCGCCGGTCTCACCACCTTCCTGACCATGTCCTACATCATCTTCGTCAACCCGGAGATCCTGTCGACGACGGGCATGGACAAGAGCTCCGTGTTCGTTGCCACCTGTCTGGCTGCGGCACTCGGCTCGCTGATCATGGCTCTCGTGGCCAAATGGCCGATCGGCATGGCACCGGGCATGGGCCTCAACGCCTTCTTCGCCTTCGGCGTCGTCGGCGCCATGGGCTTCACCTGGCAGCAGGCGCTTGGCGCCGTCTTTATCTCGGGCGTGATCTTCCTGATCCTGACCGTGACCGGCATCCGCAGCTGGCTGATCGCTGGCATTCCGCATTCGATGCGCAGCGCCATCGCCGCCGGTATCGGCATGTTCCTGGCCATCATCGCCCTGAAAAGCTCGGGCATCGTCATCGCCAGCGAGGCCACGTTCGTGACGCTCGGCCATCTGACGACGACCGGCCCGTTGCTCGCCATCCTCGGCTTCTTCATCATCGCGTCGCTGGATGGCCTCAAGGTGCCCGGCGCCATCCTGATCGGCATCCTGGCGATCACCGTGCTGTCGTGGATACTCGGCGTCAGCCAGTTCCAGGGCATCGTCTCGATGCCGCCGTCGATCGCCCCGACCTTCCTGCAGCTCGACATCGTCGGCGCCATGCACACCGGCCTCGTCCACGTCATCCTGGTGTTCGTGCTGGTCGAGGTGTTCGATGCCACCGGCACGCTGATCGGCGTGGCCAAGCGCGCGCGCCTGATCGAGGAAGGCAAGCCGAACCGTCTCGGCCGCGCCCTGCTCGCAGACAGCAGCGCGATCGTCGCCGGCTCGCTGCTCGGCACTTCCTCGACCACCGCCTATGTCGAAAGCGCTTCCGGCGTGCAGGCCGGCGGCCGCAGCGGCCTGACCGCCCTGGTCATCGCCGTGCTGTTCCTGGCCGCGCTGTTCATTTCGCCACTCGCCGCCTCGGTTCCGGTCTATGCAACCGCGCCGGCGCTGCTCTACGTCGCCTGCCTGATGATGCGCGAGCTGATCGAAGTCGACTGGACCGAGATCACCGAAGCAGCACCGGCCGCGCTGACCGCGCTGATGATGCCGTTCACCTACTCGATCGCCAACGGTCTCGCCTTCGGCTTCATCAGCTATGCTGTGCTGAAGACGGCAACCGGCCGGTTCCGCGAAGTGCATCTGGCGACCTGGCTGGTGGCGATCCTCTTCGTCATTCGCTTCGCCTTCGTGGAATAGTCCCCCACGAAGAACGAAAAAGCCGCGGCCGGATTCACATCCGGTCGCGGCTTTTTTGTTGCTCCTAACTTGCGCGAATACGCAAGTTATTCGTCAAACTTCAGCACCGCCTCGACTTCATCATCGTACATGTCGCCGGTCTCCCTGAAGCCCAGCCGCTTGTAGAAGCCCTCGGGGCTGGCGGGCCCAAGACCATAGCTGGTGTAGAGTTCACCGACACCGCGCGCCTTCAGGTCGCGAACGACCAGACCAATCGCTTTCTCGCCAAAGCCCTTGCCCTGGAATGGGCCGCCGATCATCAGCCGCCACAGGAACACGCCCGGGCAATCGATGCCGTCATCGTGGTCTGCGCCGATGTGCAGCATGATGAAACCGACCGGCGCGTCGTCGGCATAGATGGCGCGAAACCAGGCGTTCTCGGAGAAATGCGCCTCGGCAATCGACATGCTGTTGTCGGCGACCTTGTTGCGCTGTTCTTCGCTCAACGTCTCGCTGAGGTCGCAGATATCGGACACGGTTTGAGCCGAGATGCGCCGAAGCGTCACTTCGGCACCGACAGATGGATCCTCTTCACTCATCGCAAATTCCTGACCTGCATCTCTCATTCAGTTCTGCCGATCGCGTCACCGCGCCGGCCGGAACAGGCGGTAAGGGGAAAGACGCCGGCGATCAAGCAGCAGCGCCACCCGCCACCTAGCGTCGGACATGCTCAATGTTCAGGATGCAGCGCGTCGGCCAGATACATGCAGGTCAGCATGGTGAAGATGTAAGCCTGGATGAGCGACATCAGCAATTCGAGCGCCGTCAGCGCAACCGTCATGAAGAGGGGCAGGATGGCAGTGGCGATGCCGACCGCGCCGAGGCTCGTCAGACTGACCACGAAGCCGGCAAAGACCTTCAGCGTGATGTGGCCGGCCAGCATGACGGCGAACAGGCGAACCGAATGGCTGACCGGCCGCGACAGATAGGAGACAATTTCGATCGGCACGATGAGCGGCGCCAGCGCCAGCGGAACGCCCTTCGGCAGGAACAGCCGGAAGAAGCGCAGGCCATGCGCCCACAGCCCGTAGAACGTCACCGTCAGGAACACCAGCATCGCAAGCGCAAAGGTGACGATGATGTGGCTGGTGACCGTGAAGGCAAAGGGCAACATGCCGAGCAGGTTCGCCATCAGCACGAACATGAACAGCGAGAACACCAGCGGGAAGAACCGCATGCCTGCCTCGCCGGCATTGTCGCGCAGGGTCCTGGCCACGAACTCGTAGATCAGTTCGGCGCTCGACTGGAAGCGCGACGGGACCAACTCACGCCGCAGCGTGGCGCCAAGCAGGAACAGGCCGCCCAGGACCGTGGCCGCCACCATATAGGCGGCGGAATTGGTGAAGGCGATTTCCTGTCCGGCGATCTCGCCGAAGGTCACGATCGGCTTGATCTCGAACTGCTTTAGCGGACTGGCCATATTGGCCTCCTCTTTCTGATGGCGGAAACGGTTTGAGAGAAGGCATCACGCAAGCAAAGGCGCGGCAGCGCGCTGCGTGCAGTAGCCCGGAAAAAAGAGAAGGTGGTGCCGGCCGGCGGCAGGGAGATCAGGTCTGGACAAGACGCCATCGCTCGGGTTCCCGAAACAATGGGGCCGTCCCCGATACGAATCCGAAGGCGCGGGTCGTCCAGCGCACGAGCCTGATAGCTTCTGCCGACGGGCATGGCCACCCGTCCCGGTGGCCCAGATTGTCGCATCCGGGTGCCGGCGACCCCTATCCGCCGGTCGATCGCCTGCCGCGTTTTCCGCCGGAAGTGCCGGGTTTTTGTTTTCTCGCTGCGACGTCCTTCCCCGAAAGCGCGGCGGCAATCGCTTCCCTGAGGTCGTCGCCGCTGACCGGTTTGTGCAGGATGCGGAAACCGCTGGCCGTGGCCTCCCGGATACGCGACGGCGAGGTATCGCCCGTCACGACGATGCCCGGCACCGTTCGGCCGAGATAGGCCGACAGCGACTTGATCGCCTCGACGCCGGTGGCGTTGTCCTTCAGGCGGTAGTCGGCCACGATCAGGTCGACAGGCGCCGGCCCCATCCCGGCGGCCTTGCTGTGAGCAGCCTCCACCTCCGCGGCGGATTGCCCGGCGTAGATCCTGTGCCCCTCCAGGACGAGCAGGCCCACCATGGCATCGAGCACATCCCGCTCGTCATCGACGACCATCAGGCTTGCCGCTGTCTCGATCCGTGTCGTGCTGCCGACCGGAAGGGCCGGCGCCGCGATGGGGGCGGAAGGCAGCGTCACCGAAAACAGCGAGCCCCGACCCGGCACCGAGACGAGTTTGAGCGGATGCCCCAGCAGTTCGGCGGTCCTGCGCACGATCGCCAGGCCGAGACCGAGACCCTGGGCCTTGTCGCGCGCCGGATTGTTCAGCTGAACGAACTCCTCGAAGATCGCCGCCTTCTGATCCTCGGGTATGCCGAGGCCGGTGTCGTAGACCTGGATCTCCACCGCCGCTCCGCGTCGGCGGCAGCCGAGCAGCACGCTGCCGCTGTTGGTGTAGCGGAAAGCATTGGTGAGAAGATTGTCGAGGATCCGCTTCAGCATCATCGGATCGGTATCGACACGGACAGACGTATCCACCACGCGCCAGCTCAGGCCCTTTGACCGCGCGGACGCGGAAAACTCGTCGCGCAGGCTGCGGAAGAGTTCGCCAAGATCGACATTTTCCCTGGCCACGGCAACAACGCCGGCATCGAGCTTTGAAATGTCGAGAAGTGCATTGAGCAGGCCGCTCAGATTGCCGACGATCGCCTTGGCCGAACTGGCCAGGCTGCGCGCCTCGCCGGATGGCACGTCGCCGCGGCGACCGAGAACCGACAGGGTCGAGATCAGCAGCCCCAGCGCGTGGATCGGTTGGCGCAGGTCGTGCGAAGCGGCCGCAAGGAAGCGCGTCTTGGCGCGGTCGGCGGTCTGCGCGCGATCCCGCTCCTCCTGGAGGTGTCCGATCAGCCCGACATTTTCCAGACGCAGCCGGATCATCTCGTGCAGCATGCGATAGGCGATGCGCCCATAATAGATGTTGATGGCGATCAGGCAGGCGAGCAGGAAGAGATAGGCATCGCCGACAGCACCCGGCATTGTCGTGAAGCGGGCGGCAACCGGCAGCGTTGTCGCCAGGATCGAACCGATCAGCGCCGGTGGGAAGGCCGACATGGACGGAATGGTGCCGCTGACCAGCCCGGCAAGAATCGCGACAATGAAGGCAAACAGATGCGGCTGGTCGGGAACGTAGCCGATCCAGGTGAGCGAGCCCCAAAGCAGACCCGAAACCCATGAAAAGCCGGCAGCCGTCCAGGCCCATCCGCGCAACGAAGCCGGCGTCCTGGGATGTTTCCAGAAACGTCGTGCCGCCAGGACACGCGCTGCGATCAGCGCATAGACCGCGACAGCCCAGGGCACGAGCCAGTCTGTCGGCACGGAACCGTAAAGCACATAGATAATGCCCAGCGAGATGGTGACATTCGAAATCACCACTCCATAGGCATTGCGATAGAGGTGCTCGATCAGGGCTTCCTGGATCTTGTCTTCCTGCATCGAATTCCTTGAACCGTCGGAGCAACTCCAGGAAAGGCGCGTAGCGGTTTCCGGAATTGCGTGAAAATAAAGGGCTGGAGTGTTTCCGTTAAGAGCGGGAACACTCCAGCCGGGTTGGTCCGGCCCTTTCCCCGGCTTGCTGCTTGATCTATCGCCTGCTTGTTTCCCATACGTTAGCAATCGCAGATCTAAGCTGCCGCCCCCAGGACAGAGACATCATGCATCGCCCGCTGACCGCCATCCTCGCTGACGACCACGCCATCATGCGCGAAGGCGTCAAGCTGCTCATCGGCGCGATGGAGAACGTGTCGGTGGTGGCGGAAGCGGCGGAAGGCGAGACGCTGCTCAAACGCGTGCGCGACACCAGGGCCGACCTGCTCGTTCTCGATCTCGGCATGCCTGGCGTTTCGGGCGTGCCGTTCATCGCCGAAATCAGGCAGCTGGCGCCGCGGCTGAAGATTGTCGTGCTGACCGCCAACATCGAACCTCGAACGGTACGGCTGGCACTGGAATTCGGAGCGGACGCCTACCTCACCAAGGACGGTGATCCTGAGGAACTCGGCGCGGCGATCGAGGCGCTGCGACAAGGCGAAACCTATCTTGCGCAAACGGTGCGTTTCGCGGTCAGCGAGCCGGACAGGAGAAGCCCGGCACCCGATGCCCAGGAGATCATTTCGCCTGTGCCTTTGACGCAGCGGGAACGCCAGATCCTGCTTCTGGTGGCGCAAGGCATGACCGCACGCGAAACGGCCGAACGGCTTGGCATCAGCCAGGCCACCGCCCGCAAGCATCGCGAAAACCTGATGCGCAAGCTCGATCTCCATAACGTTGCCGAACTCACCGCTTATGCTGTGCGGCTGGGCCTGCCCACCGGTTGAGACTGCTGCACCGGTCGCCATGTCCCTGGTAACACCTGCTTAACCAAGATCATCGTAGCGGCGACGGGCGCGTGCCGAAATACGGCATCTGCCGTATGTCTCCATTCTCGCTGTCCTCCTACCCCTTTCCGCGACGGCAACTGGGTGCCGGATGGTTCGCACGTCGCAGATGCGCTGTGGAACGGAGGGAGGATCGCATGTTGCTGGAGCCGTGGATCCCGTTCGTTCTCGCAACGGCGGCCTTTGCCTTCGTGCCCGGGCCGGCGATCCTCTACATGACCGCGCAGACGGTGGCCCATGGCCGCCAAGCCGGATTGATGGCAGCACTTGGCATCCATCTCGGCTGCTATTTTCACATCGCCGCCGCCACGATCGGCCTGGCGTCGCTGATCGAAAGTGCTCCGACGGTCTACACGGCAGTCCGGTTTGCCGGTGCGACCTATCTGGTGTGGCTTGGCGTCACCATGTTCCTGGGATGGAACCACGGTGCTGAAAACTGCGAAGTGCAGCGACCGAACACGCTGCGCGACAGCATCGTCGTGGAAGTGCTCAACCCGAAGACCGCGCTGTTCTTCCTGACCTTCCTGCCTCAATTCGTGGACAGCGGCGCGGCTGTCCCACTGTGGCTGCAGTTTCTGGTCCTCGGCGTGGTGGTCAACCTGGTGTTCTCGGCCGCCGATGTCGGCGCCGTCGGCCTTGCCTCGGTCACGCTCGGACGATTGTCATCGGACGCATCGAGCTGGGTGGTGCCCAAGGCCTGCGGTTCGATCCTGATCGGGCTGGGCGTCACGCTCGTCACGCATCAGGTATAGCTGGAACCCCGGCAGGACATTGCCTGACGTCCAGCCGTCACGCTCTACACACATCGTCGTACTAGGATTCCCCGACATGGCCATGCCATGCTGACTTTTCGCACGCGTCCTTGCTAGACTGCAAAAAGGGTGAGGGTTCGCATGCGGCGGCTGGAGGGCCGCAGTCCATTCGGGAGGAACCATATGGCGATGATCTCACGCGCGCTCGCGGTCGCGCTTCTGGCAAGCGTTTCGTTACCTGCAGCCGCACAGCAGTTTTCAGACAACAAGGTCAAGATCGGCATCCTGAACGACCAGTCCGGCGTCTATGCCGACTTCGGCGGCAAATGGTCTTATGAGGCGGCCAAGATGGCGGTCGAGGACTTCGGCGGCAAGGTGAAGGGCGTACCGATCGAAGTGGTCACCGCCGACCACCAGAACAAGGCCGACATTGCTTCCAACATCGCACGCCAGTGGTACGACACCGAGCAGGTCGACGCGATCATGGAGCTGACGACGTCCTCGGTCGCGCTCGCCGTGCAGGGCATTTCGAAGGAAAAGAAGAAGATCGACATCGTCACCGGCGCGGCCACGTCCGAACTCACCGGCAAGTCCTGCTCGCCCTACGGCTTCCATTGGGCCTACGACACCCATGCGCTGGCCGTCGGCACCGGCGGCGCGCTGGTGCAGCAAGGCGGCGACACCTGGTTCTTCCTGACGGCCGACTATGCCTTCGGCTATTCGCTGGAGGAGCAGACCTCGAAATTCGTCACCTCGAAGGGCGGCAAGGTGGTAGGCGCGGTGCGCCACCCGCTCGCCACCACCGACTATTCTTCCTTCCTGCTGCAGGCGCAGTCCTCGGGAGCCAAGGTCATCGGCCTCGCCAATGCCGGTCTCGACACCGCCAACGCGATCAAGCAGGCGGCGGAGTTCGGCATCGTCTCGGGCGGCCAGCGCATGGCGGCACTGCTCTTCACCCTTGCCGAGGTGCATGGCCTCGGCCTGGAAGCCGCGCAGGGGCTGACGCTGACCGAGGGTTTCTACTGGGATCGCGACGATGAATCCCGTGCCTGGTCGAAGAAGTTCATGGACCGCACCGGCCGCATGCCGAACATGATCCAGGCTGGCACCTATTCGGCGGTGCTGCAATACCTCAAGGCCATCGACAAGGCCGGTACCGATGAAACCGAAGCGGTCTCCAAGAACCTGCACGAAATGCCGGTCGAAGACGTCTTCGCCCGCGGCGGCAAGGTCGGCCCCAACGGCCGCATGATCTACAACATGTATCTGATGGAAGTGAAGAAGCCGTCGGAGAGCAAAGGCCCGTGGGACTACTACAAGGTGCTCGCGACCATTCCGGGCGACGAAGCCTACACCAAGCCCGCGGAGTCCGGATGCCCGCTGGTGCAGTAGGGCGCAGCCACGAGCAGGGGCGGGTGTATCGTTGAGCACCGAATCCCAACCGAACCCGCCCGTCCTGTCCGCGCGTGGCCTGCGGCGCGACTTTGCCGGTTTCGTTGCCGTGAAGGATGTCGACCTCGACGTCCATCACGGCAAGATCCACGCCCTGATCGGCCCGAACGGGGCCGGCAAGACCACCGTGTTCAATCTTCTGACCAAGTTCCTGCAGCCGACCGCAGGCACCATCACCCTGGCCGGCCAGGACATCACCAGGACGGCGCCGGCCAAGGTGGCACGGTTGGGCGTCGTGCGTTCGTTCCAGATATCGGCGACCTTTCCGCACCTGACCGTGCTCGACAATGTGCGGGTGGCACTGCAGCGTCCAAATGGTCTCGCAACCCAGTTCTGGCGGTCGCTTTCCACGCTCGACCAACTGACGCCAAAGGCCATGGACCTTTTGCAGGCCGTCGGCCTGGACAATGCCAGGAACAGGCTGGCGTCGGATCTCTCCTATGGCCGCAAGCGTGTGCTGGAGATCGCCACCACGCTCGCCCTCGACCCCAAGGTCCTGCTACTCGACGAGCCGATGGCAGGCATGGGACATGAGGATGTCGGCGCCATCTCGAAACTGGTCCACACCATTGCCCGCGACCGTGCCGTGCTGATGGTGGAGCACAATCTTTCCGTCGTCGCCGATATCGCCGACTGGGTGACGGTGCTGCAGCGTGGCCAGATACTGGCCGCCGGCGACTATGACACGGTGAGCAGGGACGAACGCGTGCGGGTCGCCTATATGGGGACCGAACATGAGTAGCCCGTCTCCTCTGCTCTCGGTCCGCGGCCTGAACGCCTGGTACGGCGAAAGCCATGCGCTGCATGGCGTCGATCTCGATATCCACGAAGGCGAGACCGTCACGCTGCTTGGCCGCAACGGTGTCGGCAAGACGACGACATTGCGGGCGATCATGGGGCTGATCCGCAAGCGGACCGGCCAGGTGACGTTTGCCGGCAAGGACCTGATCCGGATGCCGTTGCATCATACGGCCCGCGCGGGCATCGGCTATGTGCCGGAAGAGCGCGGTATCTTCGCCACGCTGACGGTCGACGAGAACCTGATGCTGCCGCCGGTGGTGGCCAGTGGCGGCATGAGCGTCAACGAGATTTTCGAGCTGTTCCCGAATCTCAAGGAACGGCGCAACAGCCAGGGCACCAAGCTCTCCGGCGGCGAGCAGCAGATGCTGGCGATCGCACGCATTCTGCGCACCGGCGCCAGGACGATCCTGCTCGACGAACCGACGGAAGGGCTGGCGCCGGTGATCGTGCAGCGCATCGGCGAATTGCTGGCGGAACTGAAGCGTCGCGGCATGACGATCCTGCTGGTCGAGCAGAATTTCCGCTTCGCCAGTCGGGTCGCGGACCGTTTCTACCTGATGGAGCACGGCAAGGTGCTGTCCGAGTTTCCGGTCGGCGAACTCGAGAACAGGATGGATGAACTGCATGAAGTGCTGGGGGTCTGACCAATGATTTTCGGCATCCCGATCCAGGCCTTCGCCGGACAGCTGCTGGTCGGGCTAATCAACGGCTCGTTCTATGCCATGCTGTCGCTTGGCCTTGCCATCATCTTCGGCCTGCTGCGAGTCATCAACTTCGCGCATGGCGCGCAATACATGCTCGGCGCCTTCATCGGTTATCTCGTCCTCGCCAAGCTCGGCATCGGCTACTGGCCGGCGTTGATCCTGGTGCCGGTCGTGGTCGGCTTGTTCGGCATCGTCGTCGAGCGCCTGGCGCTGTCGCGACTCTATGAGGTGGACCCGCTTTACGGCCTGCTCTTCACCTTCGGCCTCGCCCTGGTTCTGGAAGGCGTATTCCGCTATGTCTACGGCGTTTCAGGCAACCCCTATCCGGTGCCGCCCGCTCTCGCCGGCGGCGTCAACCTCGGCTTCATGTTCCTGCCGATCTATCGCGGCTGGATCGTCGTCGCGTCGCTCATCGTCTGCCTAGGTGCCTGGCTGCTGGTCGAAAAGACCAAGTTCGGTTCATACCTGCGCGCCGCGACCGAAAACCCCAAGCTGGTGCAGGCCTTCGGCGTCAACGTGCCGATGCTGCTGACGCTGACCTACGGGCTCGGTGCCGGCCTTGCCGGGCTCGCCGGCATCATGGCGGCGCCGGTCTACCAGGTCAGCCCACTGATGGGTTCCAACATGATCATCATCGTGTTTGCCGTGGTGGTGGTCGGCGGCATGGGCTCGATCCTGGGAGCCATCCTGACCGGCTACATGCTCGGCCTCGCCGAGGGCCTGACCAAGGTTTTCTACCCCGAGGCCTCCAGCATCGTCATCTTCGTGATCATGGCCATCGTCCTTCTGATCCGCCCTGCCGGCCTGTTCGGGAAGGATGCCTGACATGGCAGACGCAACCGTACACGCCAGCAAAGCGGGAACCGCGAACCGCGTCGAGATGGTCCTGATCGGGCTCGGTATGGTGGCGCTGCTGGCGCTGCCCTTCTTCGTCTACCCGATCTTCCTCATGAAGATGATGTGCTTTGCGCTGTTTGCCTGCGCCTTCAATCTTCTGCTCGGTTATACGGGCCTGCTGTCCTTCGGACATGCCGCCTTCTTCGGCGGAGCCGCTTACTTCACCGCGCATGCCGTCAAGGTCTGGGGGGTTTCGCCGGAGATCGGCATTCTCATCGGCGTCGCGGGTGCCGCCCTGCTCGGCCTCGTCATCGGCTTCGTCGCCATTCGCCGCCAGGGCATCTATTTCGCCATGATCACGCTGGCGCTTTCGCAGATGTTCTTCTTCTTCTGCGTGCAGGCCAGTTTCACCGGCGGCGAGGACGGCATCCAGGGCGTGCCGCGCGGGATATTCCTCGGCGTGTTCGACCTGCATGACGAACACACGATGTATTATTTCGTCGCCGCCAATTTCCTGCTCGGCCTGTTTATCGTCTGGCGCATCGTCAATTCTCCCTTCGGCCTCATCCTGCGATCGATCCGCGAGAACGAAAGCCGCGCCATCTCGCTCGGCTATTCCGTGCAGAACTACAAGCTCGCCGCCTTCGTGATGTCGGCGGCGCTTGCCGGACTTGCCGGTGCGATCAAGGCGCTGGTCTTCCAGTTCGCGACGCTGACCGACGTCGCCTGGCAGATGTCGGGCGAGGTCATCCTGATGACGCTGCTCGGCGGCATCGGCACGATGGCCGGCCCGATCTTCGGCGCCGGCTTCGTCGTCGCGCTGCAGAACCTGCTTGCCACCTCCGACTTTCCCGTCACCATCGCCACCGGCCTGATCTTCATGATCTGCGTGCTGATCTTCCGGCGCGGCATTGTCGGCGAGATCTACGCATGGCTGGAGCGCCGGCGCGCGGAGAAGCCGGAGTAATGTGCGACTGCACGGCCTGGCCTTGATCGTTCAGGGTAGGCTTTTCAGATAAGCCAAACCGCATGCATTGCCGACAGCCGCCGCGATTTGCCGGCAGGCCCGATAACACCTGGAGAAACACATGACCTATTCACCATCCCCGGCGCGCTATGAAAGCATGCTGTACCGACGCGCGGGCAGAAGCGGGTTGAAGCTGCCGGCGATCTCGCTTGGGCTCTGGCATAATTTCGGCCACGATATCCAGCCCGATCGCTCGCGAAAGATCCTGCACGAGGCATTCGACCTCGGCATCACCCATTTCGATCTCGCCAACAACTATGGCCCGCCACCCGGCTCTGCCGAGGAATTCTTCGGCACGATCATCTCCACGGATTTCAAGGCTTATCGCGACGAGATGATCATCTCGTCCAAGGCCGGCTGGGACATGTGGCCCGGACCCTATGGCGATGGCGGCAGCCGGAAATACCTTGTCTCCAGTCTGGATCAAAGCCTGAAGCGCATGAAGCTCGACTATGTCGATGTCTTCTATTCGCATCGCTTCGATCCCGAGACGCCGCTGGAGGAGACGATGGGTGCACTGGATACGATCGTGCGCCAGGGCAAGGCGCTCTATGTCGGAATTTCCTCCTACACGAACGAGCAGACCGCGCAGGCCGCCAATATCCTGCGCGACCTCGGAACCCCAGCCCTGATCCATCAGCCGAGCTATTCGATGTTCGATCGCTGGATCGAACAGGACGGTCTGCTCGACAGGCTGGAAACCGAAGGCATGGGATGCATCGTGTTTTCGCCGCTGGCGCAGGGCGTGCTCACCGACCGCTATATCAACGGAATCCCCTCTGACAGCCGCGCTGCCGGAGGACGTTTCCTCAAAGCCGGTTCCATCACCGAAACGAACATCGCCAGGGTCCGTGCGTTGCAGGCTATCGCGCATCGACGCGGCCAGACGCTGGCCCAGATGGCGCTCGCCTGGGTTCTGCGCGATCCCAGGATGACCTCGGCCATCATCGGCGCGAGCCGACCCGAGCAGGTGCGCGAGGGGGTAGGTTCACTTGCCAATCTCGCCTTCACTGAGGAAGAGATCTCCGACATCGAGCCGCATGCCGTGGACGGGGCCCTGGAAATCTCGTGAGACGGTGACCTGGCCGCACGGGGTCTTGCTTCATCCTCCCGCCGCAAGCGGTATCGGCGCGCTCATGGCCCCGGCATAACTTGCCGGCGAAACCCGCCAGTACAGTGCGGCGACGACGAGGACCGCGCCCAGATGCAACAGCCAGCCGGCAACGAAGCTGCCGGTGGCGTCATGCAGCGCGGCGACGATCCAGGGCGGAAATGCCGTGATCAGGAAGCCGCCTCCCTGCATCAGGGCCGATAGCGCCCCGGCTTCGGCCGGATCGGGCAGATGGTCGAGCGCGACGATCATCGACAGCGCGAAACAGCCGCCCAGCCCGCTGCCGAGCAGCATCGCCGAGGCGTAAGGGGCGGCTTCAGGCCGAAACGCCAGCGCGACGAAGCCGACGGCCTGCATGGCAAGTGTCAGCCACAGCCACGGCCGCAGGTCCTTGCCCCGGGCGAGCATCGGCAACAACAGGGCTGCCAATCCCTGGAACACAGCCATGATCGCCAGCAGGCTGCCGCTGGCGGCGGCGCTCCATCCGTGCTCGCGATAGAAAGGCGCCAGCCATGCCACGACGGTCGAGTAGCCGCCATTGACCAGACCGAAGCAGGCCATCAGCAGCCAAAGGCGAGGCCGCCCGAGCATGGCCATCGCATTGATGCCACCTCGTGGCCCTGTGCGGTCGCGCGGCAAGGTATAGGCCGCAAGCAGAAGCGCCAGCACCGCCGGGATCGCCATCCAGGCCAAACCGAAATGCCAGTCGCCGGTGGCCGATGCGATCAACGGTGCGGTCTGCGCGCCCAGAGCGCCTCCACCGACCAAAGTGGCGGAATAAAGTCCCATGACGACGCCGACATGGTTCGGGAACTGCTTCTTGACGATGCCGGGAAACACCGCCTGGATGACCGCCACGCCCAGACCAAGCAGGGCTGCGGTCCCGACCATCTGCCAGCCGGTCGTCGCAAACAGGCGTAGCAGGGAGCCGGCGGCAAGCACGAAAAGCGAGGCGATGACCGAGCGTCGTGCACCGACGCGGGCCTGCAGGAACGGCCCGGCAAAGGCCACGACGCCCATCAGGGCCATCGGAACCAGGGTCAGCAGCGAAATGCCCTTGAGGGACAGGCCGGTCTGCGCGCCGATGTCGTCCACCAATGGCCCGATGCCGGTGATGAACGGCCTGAGATTGAGGCCGACCAGAGCGACGGCCGCCAGCAGCAACACGCGCGCGGCATGCGAAGGGCCTTCGACGGCCATGGTCTATTGCCGCCTGTTCCGCGCCTCGGCCCACTCGGCATAGAGCGCGCCTTGGGGTTGTACCGGCACGTGGCGGATCGTCATCGACTGTTCGGCGAACGGCTTGGCAAGATCCTCGTAGATCGCAGCGGTGGAAAGCCCGAACGGGGCAGCATCGTCGTTGGAACAGGCGTAGAAGACGCTGCCGATGCCGGCCAGCCGCATCGCGGCCATGCACATGGGACAGGGATGGCCGCTGGCATAGACGGCACTGCCCTTGAGATCAGGGGTACCGAGCCTGCGGCTGGCAGCGCGGATGGCATTCATCTCCGCATGCGAGGTGGGATCGTTGCTGATGTGGATCTCGTTCACCGCCGTTGCGACGACCTCACCGTCCTGCACCAGCACCGCACCGAAAGGCCGCCCGCCGTTGCCGATGTTGGCGCGGGCAAGGGCGATGGCCTGGCCGAGATAATGGTTTTCGTCGGTCATCATGATCCCCGCTCAATGCGCGCCGGCAGCCAGCAGCGTCGCCTCGATCTTCCTGTAGCCGCCCGAGCGGGCGTGCTGGAGCGGGGTGACGCCATTGCCGTCGGCAAGATTGACATCGGCCCCGGCCTTGACCAGCAACGCGACGATCTGCTGGTGGCGTTCGCCGCCATCGCCGAGCATGATCGCCTCCAGCAGCGCGGTCCAGCCGAGCTTGTTGACATGATCGACATCCACACCGGCCGCGATCAGCGTGCGCACTGTCTCGACATGGCCGCGCTCGGAAGCCGGGATGAGGGCCGTGCCACCATAGCGGTTGATACTCTTGAGATCCGCACCGTGCGCGAGCGTCATCCTGAGGATTTCAAGATGGCCGCGGGCGCCGGCGTAGAGATACGGGCTGTCCTCGATATTGTCCTTGGCGTTGACGTCGGCTCCCGCGTCGATCAGTACCTTGGCGACCTCGACCTGGTTGGCGTGGGTGGCCACCAGCAGCGCGGTCGCACCGCTGCCGTCCCGCGCATCGATCTTCGTGCCCTCGGCAATGCGTTTTTTGACAGACACGACATCGCCGCTTGTTGCGGCAGCATGCAAAGTGGGTTCGCTCATGGTTTCCCCTGACGCAGAAAGAGGGGCCGTGGCCAGCAGCAGGCACGCGACACCCAGGAGAACGGATCGACGAAGCATCTGCAATCCTCCTACGGCTTGTCCAAACCGGCTGGCGACCTCCAGGCCGCTGGCCACAGCATCCAGATAAGGACGAGATCGAGCATTTGGAAATTAAATGTCTGGATCGAATATATTGCGTTTATAAATGCAAACTCGCAGCACACCCGGGCATACGCCATGCTTGATCCACGCCTTCTTCGCGCTTTCTCCGCCATCGTCGATGCCGGCAGCTTCACGCTTGCAGCAGACCGGCTTCACATGACGCAGTCCACCATCAGCCAGCAGCTCGCCCGGCTCGAGGAAACGGTCGGGTCGATGCTGGTCGACCGCGCCGCGCGGCCGGTCGAGCCGACATTGGCCGGCGAACGGCTTCTCGGCTACGCCCGGCGCATCCTGGCTTTGCAGCAGGAGGCGGAAGCCGCTTTGCGCGATCCGGCGGGCACGACATCGATCCGCATCGGCGTCCCCGAGGACATCGTCAGCGCCGCGATGGCAAAGACGTTCAACGACTTTGCCCGGCGCCATCGCGGCATCCAGCTGGACGTCACCGCCGGGTTGAGCCGAGACCTGATCCGGCGCTATCGCGCCGGCGACTTCGACATCGCGATCGTCAAGGAACCCGAGGCCGGATCCGATTGCCGCGCGACGTTCCCGGAAGTCATGGCCTGGTTCGAAAGCGCGGACGTGTCGGCCGGGTGGCCGAACCCGATCCCGCTGGTCACATTCCCTCCCGGGGGCCTCTACCGCGAGACGATGTTCGAACGCATCGAAGGCGAGGAGCTTCGCTGGTACATCGCCTTCTCGGGCAGCAGCCTTCACAACGTCCTGGTGGCCGTGGAGGCGGGTCTCGGCCTGTCCCTTCTGCCGCGAAGCGCGACGGCGGGCTATCGCGTCCGGCAATACGCGCCTTTCGGCATGGGTCCAGCGATGGCCGTCTCCATCTATTCCTGGGAAAATGCCGGGCCCGTATCGGAACTGGTCGAGCGGATGGGAGCGGTGCTCGCCGCCAGTCGCGCGACGATGCAGGTGGAGTGAAGAGGGCCGACGCCGGATTCGGACACGAGGCTATCTCAGGCATATTCGAGCTGATGCGGCGAAAGAGCGGGAAGTGAGGTCGCCTGGCTGGGGCGCCTAGCTGCGCTCGCCGGCAGCAAGCTGCAGCTTCCGCTCGAGGCCGAGCACGAACGCCTCGACGAACATCTCGAATCCACCGACGAGCGGATTGGTGTCGCCGCTTTCCCATCTCAGCACAAAGGCGCGGTTGGCCAGCAGTTGAAAATTCTGCTGGAGGTGCGGATAGCGCCCCTCGGGCAACGCCTCGAGCGCCTGCTGAAACTCCTTCGCCCAACGGTCCGGTTCGTCGGACGGCGACGGTGCGAATTCGAGCGTGACATAACCGAGCATCGCGGCCAGCGTGGCATTGTAGGCGTCGACGAGCGCGGCGCCGTGAAACCCTGCGCCATGCAGCGCCGCGAGAATCCGTTCGACCAGTTCGGGGTTGACGCCTGCGTTCGAGACCAGCTGTGCGCCGAGCAGTGGCGCCACATTGGGATGGCGGCTGAGCGCCTTGCGGTAGCGGTGGAAAAGCTCGCGCAGCCAGTCCTTCCAATCGTCGCCAGCGCCGGGTTCAGGTGCGACGTGTTCCAGCGCGCGTGCCGCGACCGCCGCAAGCATCTCGTTGCGGCCGCCTTTGACGTGCCAATAGAGCGCGGTTGGGAAAACGCCCAGGGCGCGCGCCAGTTCGCGTACGCTGAACCCATCGAGGCCTCGCTCGTCGATCAGGCTCAGCGCTGTTTCGACGACATGATCGCGCGTCAACAGATCCGATCCGGCTCGCCGCTTGCCCTGCACTTTTGTCACCAAGATCGTTCCGTTCCCCGTCTTTGCGATTCACATCCTCACCCTAAACCGCTTCCGCCTCTTCTGCTACCTGTACACTGGACAAGAATTCTTGTTCGGTGTACAGGAGACTGAAATCGAGAGAGCGGTCGACGCGTCGGGAGGATGCATGAACGAGCCGATTGGAGAACCCGGCAGGTCGCCGGCCAGCGATACGGCAGAGAAAGCGCAGGCAATTGCAGCGGCACGCAACACGTTCGCTCGTGACAATCCCGTCAGCGCCGGCCATCACGAACGCGCACGGCGCTCGATGCCAGGGGGCAACACGCGCAGCATCCTGTTCCACCGACCATTCCCGCTGGTCATCGCGCAAGGGACAGGTTCGCGCTTCCAGGACGTCGACGGCCATGCCTATGTCAATTTCCTGGGGGAGTACACGGCGGGCCTGTTTGGACATTCCCATCCCGTCATTCGCGCCGCGGTCGAACGCGCGCTCGCCATCGGCCTCAATCTCTCGACGCAGACGGAAAACGAGGCGCTTTTCGCGGAGGCGGTGTGCGACCGCTTTCCTTCGATCGACCTGGTGCGCTTCACCAATTCCGGGACCGAAGCCAACCTGATGGCGCTGGCGACGGCGACCGCGATCACCGGCCGAAAGACGATCCTGGCGTTCGATGGCGGCTACCATGGCGGCCTGCTGAATTTCGCCAGCGGACACGCACCGACAAACGCGCCTTACAACGTCGTGCTTGGCAACTATAACGACGTCGAGGGAACGGCCGACCTGTTGAAACGCCACGGACACGACTGCGCCGCGATCCTGGTCGAGCCGATGCTGGGTGCCGGCGGATGCGTGCCGGCGGAACGCGCCTTTCTCGATCTTCTGCGTGCCGAGGCAAGTCGCTGCGGCGCGCTGCTGATTTTCGACGAAGTGATGACCTCACGCCTGTCAGGTGGCGGTGCACAGGAGATGCTCGGCATATCCGCCGATCTGACGACGCTCGGGAAGTACATCGGCGGCGGCATGTCGTTCGGTGCGTTCGGCGGCCGGCGCGATCTGATGGAACGGTTCGATCCGGCGCGCGACGGCGCCTTCGCGCACGCCGGCACATTCAACAACAACATCCTGACGATGAGTGCCGGCCACGCCGCGTTGACGCAGATCTACACGCGCCAGGCCGCCTCCGATCTGTCCGCGTCCGGCGACCGGTTCCGCGCCAATCTCAATCGCATCGCAACCGAGAACCAGGCGCCGCTCCAGTTCACCGGGCTCGGGTCGCTCGGAACCATTCACTTCAGTCGCGCGCCCATCCGCTCGGCGGGCGACGTGCGCGCGGCCGACCAGCAACTCAAGGAGCTGTTTTTCTTTCACATGCTGCGCAAGGGTATCTATCTCGCGCCGCGCGGCATGTACGCGCTGAGCCTGGAGATTGCGGCTGCCGACCGCGACGCATTCGCCGAAGCATTGACCGATTTCATCGCCGATCGGCGCGCCTTGCTGATGTGATAGCGGAACGGCAGCAGGAACTCGACACCTGACATATGATCTCGAATGTCGGCGGAGTTTCGGGACCATGCCTCAGGATTTTCCCGACATCCTCTGCTCCAGCAATCGCATCAGTTCGCCATTGCGGGGCAGCTTGTCGGTTTTCTTCTGCTCGCTGAGCCAATAGAACTGGCCCGGCTTAAGACTGGCGGGCAGTTCATAATCCATCCCGTCCCAGACGTCCTCGCGGAATGAATAGAATGCCCAGTGGCCGCCGCGCGCGTCGACGGCGTCCATGACATCCTTGAGGTAGGTCCCGCAATCCGCCCAAAGGCGCATGCAGCCGAACTCCGCCGCCACGATGCGTGTCGGCTTCAGACCCTGCGCCTGCGCCCAGTCGAATGCCGTGTCGATATGAGCGCCGACCGCATCGCGGTCCCAGGCGATCGTACCGCCCGCATAGTCCGTTTTCGCGCCCGGATAGCGAAGCGGGGTCTTGCGCTTCATGTTCGGCACGCTGGTCGCCTGATAGGGCTCGTACATGTGGAAAGCGTACAGCACCCGATCGTCGGAAAGCGGTTTTGGCCAGGCAGCAAGCGAACGCGGATTGGCATAATAACCACTGTCGACCATGACCGGCGTAACCGGATCGACGGCCCGGATTGCGGTGACGATCCGTTCGTAGAGCTTGGTCAGGTCGCGCGGGCCACCCGCCTGTTTTGCCTGCCATGCCGCGAGATCGCGCGACGAGCCGTTCTCGGCAAGGCCGGTCGTCTTCTCGGGCGCGGGTTCGTTGACGATGTTGTAGGCCGCAATGGCTGGATGATCCTTGAGCGCGGCGGCAAGGTCGGACCAGAAGCGAACCGCATGGTCGGCGAAGGCAGGATCAGACCAGAGCCGGTCGTCGAATTTGCCGCCGTTCTGCTGCGCCCAGCGCGCGCCCGGCAGACTGAGCGGAACCACCACGACCTTCAGCTTTGCAGCCTGCGCCGCGTCGAGCACCTTGCGCAGCCTTGCAAGATCATTGGCCTTCAGACCCTCGTAACGATCCGCGTCTCCGATCAGGAAATCCCGTCCCTCGCCCTTCCATTTGCTGAAGGTGAGGCGCACCCAGGTCGCGCCCGTTGCTGCAAGCGCCTTGAAATACTCTTCGCCGGGAGGCGCCTCGTTGAAGCTGTTTCCGCCTCGCTCGCGTTGATCCCAGAAACCCATGAGATCCGCAGCGGCGGCATGGTTCATGCCCTGCATGCCCAACAAGGCTCCCAAGACAGTCGCAAGGCACCAACGTTTCATCACCACGCCTCTCCAGATCAGGATGAGGGGCGCAGTGCTTGCGTTTGGTGGCGGTTTTGTGTCGTCCTGGGGAACACGGAAGAGAAACCCGCGTGCAGCGCGCAGCACGTTTTCCACTCAAAACATGAAAATTCTGGAAGTTAGATGGCGCGCCGCACCGGGCGAAGATGAGAACTATGTCTACGCCATAGCCCTCCTTTGAATTCCCCCCATCCGAGGGTCTGTTAGATACGCCCATTGCTCGATGGGGGACGTCGCTTCTCAGTAAGCGCGTAACGCTTGAAGGTCTGAAATGGGGCCGGGACCGGACCGACGGCTTACGGCTTCCCGATCTTGAGAAGCAGCCCTTTGCTTACCCGACAGGATTTGAACTTTCTCCTGACTCTTGAGAGAACTGAGTGGCAGTGCGGCCGCTTTTGGGAGTCCTCAGCTTAGGTTTGAATAACCGAAACGAGGGCGCATAGCGGTCGTTTAATGCCCCATAACCTACGTCTGCGCAGGGTCAAAACCGACCAATCGATCGGAAGCGATTCGAACTTTCACCGCCAAACACCGCCGTTTCTACGCTTTTTCGCGCAAAGACCGTCTCACGCTCTTTGCGTGGGCGTAGTTTCGGCGGTTATCGGCGGCAATAGAGGGCAATCGGCGGAATTTGGCGCGCCGTGCCGGGCGATGATGAGAATTATGTCTACGCTATAGCTCTCTAGAGAGCTGTCTGCTTCTGGCCCTGAGCGGCCATCGCACCCTGGATAGCTGCCTGTCGGTTATCAACCGTCCTCCGGATTCTTCCTGGCCTGGACGGCTTTTGCAGCTCTGCGCTCCAGAGCGCTTTTTATAGCGTGATCGAGGAAGGCTAAGTCGTCGAAAACTAAGCTGTCTTCCTCAGGCACCGTCTTACGAATGCTCGTAACCGCTTCCCCCGCGCGAAGGCGTCGAGCGATTTCAATACCTCGCACTGCACGCTTTTGCTCCGATGCCCGCCAAAAGGCGGTATTCTCGGGATTGTGAAACTCACCCGATTTCCTTCCAGCGCCCGAGAGGACTGCTTCTGAAAAGTGAGTAAATTTCTCATCGCTAGCCACAATTGCCCAGAAAATCGTACGCGCTCTCACATAAAGGTCGAGGTCCAGGAGGCAAGTCGCAAGTCGATCTGCAATGGCGTCGCCGTAGAGTCCGGAGTTTGTCACATAGACCAAAAACCCCGATCGGCAACTGCTCATCGAGTCATGGGCCAGGTTGAGGACGACGTCAGCCATAAGCTCCGCAGGTGGGTCCGCTTCATCAAGAAACCAGACTCCTCGCGCACGCTCGCCGGATTTTTCAGATTGAAGAAGTTCAATAAGTGGCTCTAGGTCAATTCCCTCGCGCCATCGCGCAAACACGGCCCAGAGTGCCTTGTAGGAAACGTCATTCTCTTGGTCCGCCCCCGCATATGACAAGCGAAGGAGATCAATGGTGGTGTAAGCAGAAAAATCGGAAGACATTGGAAAAGCGGTGGTCGTGCCACGCGCATCTAGTGATGTTGCGCCGCATTAGCGCAGCAGCATCCGTCGGCGTCAATAGACCTTATACAGACCGCTATCCCGCGCCGAAAGTGGACCCCTTTGCCAAGGCCAAGGGCGGTGCATAATCTTTGTCGTTCGCTACCAGCACTAGGAGAAGGAAATCATGACTGTCCCCAAAGGTCGGCCTTCTCCGGACAGTACGATTGTCCTTGAGACCGTGCCCCGGGTCGAGATGACGCAGAACGCGATGTTCTTCGCGAAGCGTATCCTTCATGAAATTGAACAGGAATTAGGGGAGCCCGCATACGTCATTCTCGCAAGGGTCGAGATGTGGGAATTCTCGGAGCATGACCAATTGCGCCCCAGTCGATACTTGGGCTGGAACGTAAGCATGGGTGGGAACCAACTGAGTGCGATCAGCGAAACACACCAAAAGCGGCTGATTGTGCGTGATGAAATACCCTTCGTTGTGCTAGTTGAAACGCTCTTGCACGACCAATTCACTGATGGGACCATTATCGATCTCGACGAAAAGATAAATCGGCTAATTCAACTCCCTCTGAGCCGTGCTGAGACGACGAGCCAGGTCGGATAGGTAAGGTGCCATTTGGAGCAGATGTGATGTTGAAGTCCCCTATCGAAATCTCCGCCGCCGCGCGGGCCCGGCTAGTCATAGACATCGCGCAATTACGGACTGAGGCTGGAGTGGATCTGATCCCAGCATTTCTTTGGGAAAACTCTGAAGTTTCGATCGGAGCGTTTAGAGCGACCGATCGGCAAGAAATGCATGCAAGAATACGAAACGCTGACGGATACGAGTACGTTTGGTGTGGCGCGGATGATGATGCTGAGGGAAAGACCCTCGATTACCGAGACGGGAAATACGTTCTCGATTAATTGGCTATTGGGGCTGCGATTTGCACGCAACACCCTTCGGACCATAGAAACAGGGCCAGTTCGGGTCGGCAAGGTGTTCGCCGGTCTGACGGCCATGCAATGCCCATGACGACAGCGGCCAGGACGATCAAGATGAAAACGGCGCCAGGGAGATCCCGCCGTCGCATCGCCAGCCAGCCTGCAACGCGGGCTGGCTAGTCAGCTAGCTGCAGTCCGCTTAACTTTGAGCTGACAGCAAAACGAAACTGAGGCCGGACCGCGGGCTTCTCGGCAATTCCCTAGCTGCTTCCAGATATCCAAGATTCGTGACGAGCAGTAATTTGTCCGACTGGACGCTTGTCAGGCCTCGACGTGTCGATCGACGAAACAGCGATCTGCGTTGTTGACGAGACGGGTGACGTGGCGTTGCAGACGTCGGTTGCGACCGATCCGACATTGATCGCCAAGGCGATTGCACCGTATGCGGCGCTGATACGCCGTGTCGGCCATGAGGCTGGATCGCTGTCCCCTTGCTGCATCCCGAACTGATTGCCTTGGGCCTTCCCGCGGTGTGTCTGGAGACACGGCACGTGCGCGCCGCAATGGGCGCACAGCGCAACAAGACCGACGCTGCCGATGCGCTCGGCATTGCGCATCTGATGCGCACCGGCGACCTTGAGAACGCCATCCGGCATTCGCTCAAAGCGTTCGGAATCCGACTTGGCAAAGTCGGTCGCGGCGGCTTTGCAAAGGCTGTTGTGGAACTGTCAGCGACGACGCAATGACACTTGGATTGATGCAGGCGATGCTGCGGGCGCGCGCCGCGTTGTGGGCAGAGTATCTGGTTCTGCACAAGCTGATGACGCAGATCGCCATGCGCGACGAGCTGTGCCGTCGCTTCATGATGATCCCCGGTGTCGGTCCCATCACCGCGCTCTCCTTCAGCACCGCAATCGAAGATCCGGCGCGCTTCCGTCGTTCACGCGACGTCGCCGCCTACTTCGGACTGACGTCCAAGCGATGGCAGTCGGGGACATCGATCGACGTCAAGGGCCGCATCAGCAAGGCTGGCGATCCTGATGTGCGACGAGCGCTCTATGAAGCGGCATCGGCAATGCTCACCCGCTTCAGGGGAATCGACCTCATCAAGGCATGGGGCTGAAGCTTGCGAAGACAAAGTGCCAGGCCAAGGCGCGCGTTGCGGTGGCGCGCAAGCTCGCCGTGGTGATGCATGCGATGTGGCGTGACGGCACGTTCTATGTCGGCGATGCGTCCGTCGAAGCGCCCGGCAGGGACGCCTGGAATGCAGCCAAGGTGCAGCGGTTGAGTTACGCAAACTCATGAGGATCGACATCAACACGGCCGTCATGGTGACGGCGCAATGAGGTGAGGAGTTCCGCGTCAGCGGAAGAGAGATGGTACAGACCAGGGAAACGGGAAGCACGATATCCTGCCTGTGGCCGGCCCTGCCGGATCACGCACGAATGCCTGTGATGTTGCCCCGTCAATCCGATAGCGACATGTGCCGCGACGGTTCGAGCGCTGACAACAAGCGCGCAACTATCCCGTCGATGAGCCCGGAAGAGTGCACGGCGTACCTGATCTCGACGACTGCGCAGAACCTCGCACCATGGCGTGTGATATCAAGCGTTTTACTGCTATGAAGGAGAAACGGCGATGGCGAATACTGACGCGAAATCCACCCCGTAAGCGTCCGGTCGTTGCACCTGGCTCAGCTCTTGACAGGATTTTCGGCTTTCCACGCCCACGGCAGGAGTTCATCGAGGTGATTGACCGGGTGGCCATCGACCATGCGTGTGAGCACATCGCGCAGCCAGGCGTAGGGCTCCACGTCGTTCAGTTTACAAGTCTCAATCAGCGAGCACAGCACCGCCCATCGATGGCCACCGCCGTCGCTGCCGGCAAAGAGGTGGTTCTTGCGGCCGAGACTGACCGGGCGGATCGCGCGCTCGACCGGATTGGTGTCGAGTTCGATGCGGCCATCGTGCAGGAAACGTGTCAGGCTGTTCCAACGCGAGAGCGCGTAGCGGACGGCTTCGGCGAGCGTGCTGCGTCCCGGCAGCAGGGGAAGCTGTGCTTGAAGCCAGACCCGCATGGCGTCGACGATTGGTTTGGAGCGGCTGCGCCTGGATGCAAGCCGATGCCCCGGCGATTGGCCGCGCACGTCGGCTTCGACGGCATAGAGTTCGCCGATCCGTCGCAAGGCTTGCGTCGCGATCGGCGCGTTGGTGGCCTGCGCAACGTCATAGAACTTGCGCCGTGTATGGCTCCAACATGCAGCCAGAACAATGTCGCCTTTGCCGGTGAGCTGTTCGAACCCGGCATAGCCATCGACATGCAGCACGCCCTTGAAGTGCTGAAGATGCGAGGCTGGACGCTCGGCCTTGCGATCCGGTGCGAACAGATAGACCGCAGCCGGCGGCTCCGGTCCGGACCAGCCACGCTGGTCGCGGGCGTACACCCACAGCCGTCCCGTCTTGGTGCGGCCGCGGCCGGGATCGAGCACCGGGACGGGTGTGTCATCGGCAAAAAGATGATCGCAAGCGAACACGTTCTTCGCCAGCCGCTCGTGCAGAGCCTCCAACCACCAGCATGCACCGCCAACCCAACCGGCAAGCGTCGAGCGCGCAAGTTCGACACCATTGCGGGCGAAGATCTGCGACTGCCGGTAGAGCGGCATGTGATCGCAATATTTGGCTGTCAACACCTGCGCCAGCAGCGCCGGCGTTGCCAGACCGCTGGCGATCGGCCGCTCCGGAGCTGGCGCTTGCACCACGGTCTCGCAGGTCCGGCACGCATATTTTGGTCGTGTCGTCCTGATCACGCGCAGCTGCGCCGGAATCCAATCCAGCATCTCGCTCACGCTTTCGCCGATGGCATGCATCTCGCCACCGCAGCACGTGCAGATCGTGTTGTCGACATCGATCAGAACGTCCTCGCGCGGCAGATGATCGGGGAGCGGCTTGCGATGGGACGGCCGCTCAGCCGACGGCTTGGCGACGATAGGACGGCTCTCCTGGATGTGCGCGATGTCGGTGTCGAGGTCTTCCAAGGCAAGCGCCAGCTGATCGGGATCGAGGCGCTCGGAACTGCGGCCGAACTGCATCCGCTGGAGCTTTTTGATGATCGCCTGAAGCCGCTCGATCTGTCCGTCACGGTGCTCGACCGCGGCTGCCATGTCGCGCAGGAGACGTTGGAGAAGAGCTGGATCGGATGGCAGGTTTTCGAGATCGATCAACATGATCGAATCTATCACAAACAGTCCAAAAACCCAAGGATTCTGTGCCTTTTCGCGAGGGTCGAAGCGCCGATTTCAGCCAGCCAGCAGTGGTCGCCAGAAGCGTTCCGGTGTGCGCCAGTCGATGCCTTCGATCAGCATCGCAAGCTGGGCCGGCGTCAGCGTCACCGAGCCGCCAGGTTCGGCCAGGCGCGGCCACCAAAAGCAGCCGCGGTCGATGCGTTTGGTGAACAGACAAAGCCCGGTTCCGTCCCAAAAAAGAATTTTCAGCAGCGAGGCATTCTTGCCCCGGAACACGAACAGATGGCCGCAGAACGGATCCTTCTTCAGGTGTTCCTGGATCAGCGTCGCCAAACCAT
>NZ_JBHYIM010000024.1:0-44633 GCF_042739655.1 Mesorhizobium sp. NPDC059025
TATTTGATCGGGAACGCGTTGGGATCAAAAGAATCCCGGATCGCCTCATAGCGCGACTTGGAGACGATGTAGGAGCTAAGTGTCGGCGCGTAGGCATAGACCGTCCACGCCTCGTCCCCGCTGACATCGTTACGACCGTAGTCCTTGATCTCTGTGATGTTGCCCCACGCGTCGAAAATGCGATCGAGCGTGCGGGTCAACGCGATGGGACCATCCGTTTCGGTGGTCGTCGTGCCGGTGTTCTGCACCCAGTAGGGTTTGGTTACGGCGTTGACAGTGTAGGCCTCTGTGACACGTTTACGCTCGACGCCGGAACCGTCCTTGTAGACGGCCAGCGACGGCAGGCCATGGCTCGCCAGATCCTGGCGGTAGGTCGTCTCGACGGTCGGGCGGTTGATCTCGCCATTACCCGCCGGCCTGGTTTCGATCACGCTGGCAAAGCCGAGGAAGCGCCGCACGACAGGATCGTATCTGCCGCCGGAATAGGCATAATCCGTTTCCGCCACCTGACCACGGCCGTCGTAAACCTTCAGCTTGGTCACCGCATGCACGACCTGTGGCAGGTAGTCGTTCTGCCACTGCGTCGACGGCGCGAAATTGGCTATTACAGTGCCGCCGAGTTCTGTCGTGATGATCCGCAGCAGGTTGGGTGTGCCCGCACCGGCACTAGAGACATAGACCGTATCGACAAAACTGCCGGCGCCATTGCGATTGACGAAGTCGGGCAAACCATCGCCGTTGAAGTCACCGATCAATGTCGTGCCAGTAAGCGAAAACGGACTGAACGGCGTCGGATAATAGGCTCCGCCGCTTGGCTGCAGCGAAAACACCCGCATCTGTCCGTTGGAGAGGACCGGCCCCACAGGAGGGGTCACCGGAGTCTCTACGGTGATCAGGTCCATGCGCCCGTCATTGTCGAAGTCGCGCAGGACCGCAGAGCGGCCCGCAGCCGAATTGACACTGAAGGATTTGAAGCCATTGCCGGTCGACAGCAGAATTTGAATGGCGCCAGTGTTGCCGTTGTAACCAAGGATATCTGTTGCGCCGTCGCCATTGATGTCACCCAGCACGCAGGTTCCAGCCCCCGCATAGGGCGTGGAAGAGCATGACGCAGGAATTGTGTCTCCGACTTGCCAGGTGCCGCCCGACAGCACGCCCTTGCGCGTTGTGACGCCAGCTATGAAGAGCGGCGCCTGTCTGCCGTTACCCAGGAAGTCACCTACGCCCAAAATAGGAAGACTGGTTTCCTGGCTATACAGTGTATCGACGCCATCTCCGTCATGGTCGGCGACGAAATTGTAGGGAGCCGATGCATTGTTCATGGCACCCTGAGGAAGAGTTCCGCAGGTTGCCTCGTAGCCTGTCGGCATTGGCACCGGAGGCAGCGCGTTGCCACAAGCGATTTTGACTAGATTGAGCTGTGCATCTGTCTGCAGGATCGATCGCGCGGCTGAATAGCTGGTGCGCCCGGAATGACCGTCGGTGTAGTACTGCATGACCGCATCGGCAAAATCCATCGTTGCCTTGCCGGGGATGAAACGACCGGCTTCCGAGTTATAGCCAGGCACCGGAATTCCCGAACCGGATCCCGGCTGCGAAACGGAACCCAGGTCCAGCGACTTTGTCGCTGCAAGCGAACCATCCGTAGCGAACTGATGGATGATCTTGGTACGGTCGTGATAGGTGGTGGTACTGCCTTCATGTCCCCCACTATTTACGGTTCTCGATGTGATGCTATCGCCGAAAATTTCATCACGACCGTCGAAATTGAGATCGCCGACTTGGGTCGGGATTGAAACGCCGGAAACGGCATTGCCGAACAGGGCAATGTTGCGCGTGTTGAACTCAGCTCCCGCATCCTGGTAGTTCATGATAGCAATGGGCTTGGAAGCACCTCCAGATATGGTGCCGGAGCTGTCGATACTGGCATCCGAACCATGACGGGTGACGCGTACCAGTCGCGAAGCGATGGAAAACGGCGCTTGATCATAAGCCAGCGCATAGGCACCACGTAGTTGTCCGGATACCCGCACCGCGATCGATTTGATGCGAGTGTTTGTCTCCGAAATGCCCTCGCCACTCCCCATCAGGATGGGGTCGGGTCGTGCCTCGCGGTAAAACGTGACTGTAGTGCCGTTGTAGGAAATGGCATTGAGATAGCAGACCGGTGAATCTGGACAGCTGTAGCTGTAGTTGACCGTGTTTCCGTGGACATCTCGAACTGAGGTCAACAGCCAGCGATACGCATAGCCAAGGTTGTTGGTTGGAGCGCTGCCCCATACGGCGACAACCGAACTGAAGGTCGAGACCGTGCCATCACGATCGGTGATCTCCCAATATCTGGAGTATTCCGATCCAAGCTGCTTGATGCGTCGATAGGATTCATTCTCAGTGGCATGAGTGCCGCCGGCCGTACACGAAGGCGACGACACGCCAGATCCGCAGGGCACCAGCGGCATACCGTTGAGCAGGAACACATCCGAGCTATCGAACACCGGCATGCCGTAGCCGGGGCTCGCCCGCTCAATGACGTCGATGCCGTCTAGCCCCCAGCCATAACCCAGCCAGCCCTGGTAGAGCCCGCTAAGCTTGGTCTTGCGTGAGGAATCGTAGGTCAGCGACAGCTTCGGCTCGAGACCGCGGAAGGCCGGGACGTCGATGTCAACGGAATAGCCAAGACTGCCATTCGAGGCCCTGCTCGGCAGATCAACCTTGGCCGGCGCGCCGATCGCCTCCGGATCCTTGCCGATCGTACCGCTACCTGAGGTAGCCGCAGCCATCGCCGCTGCCTCAGGAGCCGCCTTCTGTTCCGCCTTGGCCTTGGCGGCATCCTTGTTTTCGGCTTTGTCCTTGTCGGCGGTCTTACTGGTGCCATTGCCGATCTTGGCCGCTGCATCAGGATCGCGATCCTGAGAGGTGGCACCCCTGGCATCACCCTGGCTGTTTGGCTTCGCTATGCCGCTGCTCTCATCCTTGGCGGATGTCGAAGCCGCACCATTCGGCTTGCTGTCTTGAGACTTGCCGCCTGCTCCAATGCCGGCACCACCATTACTGAAGCCGGTGCTGCCCGGCGTCGTGGAGCCACCGCCCGCTGTTCCAGCCAGAGTGGATTGCGCAAAGGCCTGTCCGCTATCGGACCAGCCCGGAAAGCCAGGATTGCACGCACCGAGAACCCCCGCGACTACAAACGTCGCGCCAAGCAGCAACCGACTCATCAGCCCCTCCGTGTCCGGTTGAGCCGACGCTAGCTAGAATCACCAATGCGCAAATGACGGTGGTGTTGAGCGAGTAAACATATCCACAGGATTGATTAGAGGGAATGCCGATTTGGATCAGGAAGCCCCTTTCAAGACCGAACTAGCAGACCACCAAACAAACCTCCGCGCGGCAACCGCAGGCAATCTCTATGTCCTATCTCGCCCGCCAGACCTGCGTCCGCGACAGCAGCAAGCGCGACACAGCCGCGTGGATCAGACGAGCGGCGATGTTAGTGTAGAAGATCATCATGCCCATGGCGGCAGCCGGCGCGACGTCGCCAGCATCGTCCATGTTGAGCACGGCCACCGAGGCAAGCTGCGTCTGCGTCGAATAGAGGAACACCACTGCCGAAACCGTCGTCATGGCGTTGACGAACAGATAGATCGAGATGTCGAGGATCGCCGGCAGGCAAACGGGCAGCGTGACGCGGAAAAACAGTTTGTGGAACGGCTGCTTCAGCGAAGCCGCCACCGGCTCGAACTCGCGGTCCATCTGTTTCAGCGCCGTCAACGCGGTGAGATGCGAGACGGTGTAGAAATGGGTGATCGTGCAGATCACCAGAATGGTCATCGACCCATAGATGGCGTGCAGCGGGTTAGCCGGGTTGTTGAAGAAGAAGATGTAGGCAAGGCCGAGCACCATGCCGGGCACCGCCATCGGCAGCATGGCCAGGAACTGGAACAGCGAACGCCCGGCTCGGAAGCCGTCACTTTTTTCCACCATGTAGGCGCCGATGAAGACAATGATGGTACCGAAGAAGGCGGTCAGCAGCGCCATCTTGATGGAATTGTGGTAGGCGGCCCAGCCCCCGCCATCCATCAGGTCGAAGCGGAAGTTCTTCAGGCTCGGCGTCAGGTCATAAGGCCAGAACTTCACCATCGCCGCCAGCTGGCACACGCCGATCATCGTCAGGATGAATGCCCCGATCAGCGCGCAATAGGCAAAGCAGCCCCAGTCGAAGCCGCGGTTCGGTTTCGGCTCGTAAGGCACCGAGCGGGCCGACAGCAGCGCCACCTGTTTCTTCTGGATGGTGCGGTCGACAAAGAAGGCGGCAATAGCCGGAATGATGAGCAGCACGGATACCACCGCGCCCATCTCGAAATTCTGCTGGCCGATGACCTGTTTGTAGATGTCGACGGCGAGCATGTTGTACTGGCCGCCAATGACCTTGGGCAGGCCGAAATCGGTGATGACCATGGTGAATACCACGAAGGCGGCCGATACGATGCCGTAGCGCGCGCCGGGTACAGTCACCGTCCAGAAGGTGCGCCATCTGGTGGCGCGCAAAGCCGCCGCTGCCTCGTAGTGGCGCGCATCGGCGACGCTGAGCGACGTCGAGATGATCAGCAGTGCATGCGGCAACGTGAAGAAGACGGAGCCGATGACGATGCCGATCGGTCCATAGATCGAGTTGCCCATCATCCAGCTTTTGAGCAGGCCCTGATTGCCGAACAGATAGACCAGCGCGATGCCGGGCAACAGCGACGGCACCAGGATCGGCACGGTCATGATGAGCCGGAACAAGCCCTTTAAGCGCATGCGGCTGCGATTGAGCGCATAGGCAAGGCCGAAGGCGATGCCGATGACCAGCACGGTACTGATGACCCCCATCAAGACCGAGTTCCAGATCGCCTGCGCCAGCGAGGGCGTCGAGACATAGGCGACGAAATTGTCGAAGCCGACGGTACGGGCCGGGCGGAGCATCACGCGGCGGAAAGTGTTGGAATCGACCTCCACCCAGTCGGTGCCGCGCTTCAGGTCCGAACCGACCAGGAAGGCGGACTGCCCGGTGGTGCCGCGGATGCGGTATTTGAGCGGGCTGCGGAAACTGAAGTCCTTGAACAGGCCGGTGACCGACAGCCTCCCGTCAGAACCGGTGGCAAGCTGCGCCTCGGTGATCGCCTTGGCATCGGCGTTGAGCGCGGCGACCGTGCGCGCCGGACCGAAGGCGGTGCCGCTGTCGTCGCTGCGCGCGATCTCGAAGGCGTCGAGGTCGAAACGGTAGGTCGACATCGACTTCGACAACAGCACATAGAGTGGGGCGGCCAGCGCCAGTAACAGATAGAGCGCGATGACCAGCATCAGGCCACGCTTGACGATATCGTCGGACGACAACAACAGGCGCGGCGTGCTGCCGGCGGGAAGGTCGAGGGCTGCCGCGCTCATCTCAGCTCGCCTTCGGAAAAACGAGCACGCGGTTCTGCGGCAGCTCGACACGCATGGCGCGGCCTGTCTCGATGCCAAGACGGCGGACCGCATTGATCGAGAAGTCGGCGACCAGCACACGCTCGCCGAAGCGCGGCGACGACAGGCGGCAGCGCCAGAAGGCGCCGAGGAATTCCATCTCCAGCACCGTGACATCGATCAGATTCTGCGGGGTCTTGATGTCTTCGCGCCCGTCGAGCGAATGGGGAATGATATCGACCGGGCGGATCACCGCGGTCACATCGCTGCCCGGGGTTACTTCGCAGGATGCGCAAACGAGTTCCGTCCCGGCGAGCCCGACCGTCTCACTGTCGATCATCCGGGCCGGGAACTGGTTCGTCTCGCCGATGAAGTCGGCGACGAACAAGGTGTTGGGATGGCGATAGACCTCGCTCGGCGTTCCGACCTGTTCGATGACGCCGTGGTTCATCACAACGATGCGGTCGGCCATCGACAGCGCTTCCTCCTGGTCGTGGGTGACCATGATGGTGGTGACGCCGAGCTTGCGCTGCAATTCCTTGATCTCGTGGCGCAGATGGACACGCACCTTGGCGTCGAGCGCCGACAGCGGCTCGTCGAGCAAAAGCAAGCCCGGCGAAACCGCCATGGCACGGGCCAGAGCGATGCGTTGCTGCTGGCCGCCGGAGAGCTGGGCCGGATATTTTTTCGCCTGTTCGGACAGGCCGACCAGGGCAAGCAGTTCTGCAACGCGCGCCCGGATCTCCGCTTTCGGCCGTCGGGCATTTTCCAGGCCGAAGGCGATGTTCTTCTCGATCGTCAGGTTCGGGAACAGCGCATAGGACTGGAACACGATGCCGTAGTCGCGCTTCGACGGCGGCAGGTTGGAGATGTCCCTGCCCGCCTGGTGGATCGAGCCACGCGTCTGCAGGTCGAGTCCGGCGATGGCGCGCAGCAAGGTTGTCTTGCCGCAGCCGGAGGGCCCGAGGAAGCAGACGAACTCACCCTCCCTGATATCCAGCGACACGCCCTTCAGCGCGACGAAGTCTCCGAACGTCTTCCAGACCTGGTCGATGACCAGATAGCTGGAACCGGCAGACGCCCGCGGCTCAAGGCGCAGCGGAGCGGCACCCGCTCCGGTGACGGTCTCGTGTTTCATCTCGTGGCCCATCTTTGGTGCAAGCGGAAACGACTGGTGTTCAAGCAGAACGGG
Organism: Mesorhizobium sp. NPDC059025; assembly: GCF_042739655.1. Lineage (NCBI taxonomy): Bacteria > Pseudomonadati > Pseudomonadota > Alphaproteobacteria > Hyphomicrobiales > Phyllobacteriaceae > Mesorhizobium > Mesorhizobium sp. NPDC059025. Next base: position 6,635 of record NZ_JBHYIM010000024.1, read on the forward strand.
CGCCGCTTCCGGCGGCGCCCGGCTGGATTGCTCAGCTTTTCGGCTCGGACTTGGCGTCGTAGCGCTTGGCCCACTCCGCCAGGATCGCCTTGCGGTTGTTGGCCGCCCACTCGAAATCATTCTTGATCATGTGGTCGGCGACATTGGCAGGCAAATGCTCGACCGGCTTGGCAATGCCCGGGAAGGCCAGCACGGCATAACCTTCATTGTACATCTCGTTGGCCTCTTTCGAGACCGAGAAGTCGACCAGTTTCTTGGCCGCTTCGAGGTTGGCGGTGCCCGCAACGATGGCCGTGGCTTCGGCCTCCCAGCCGGAACCTTCCTCGGGGAAGATGATGTCGATCGGCGCGCCGGCGGATTTGGCCTTGGCCCCGGGGAACTCGAACGAAACGCCGATCACCGTCTCGCCGGCGCCGGCCATCTTGCAGGGCTTGGAGCCGGAATGGGTATAGGCGGAGATGTTCTGATGCAGGCCATCCATGAAGGTCCAGGCATCCTTCTCGCCGAACATCTGCAGCCAGGCCGACACATCGAGGAAGCCGGTGCCCGAAGAGTTCGGGTTCGGCATCACGACATGGCCCTTGTATTCGGGCTTGGTCAGGTCCTTCCAGCTTTTCGGCGCGGCAATGCCGAGCTTCTTGGCCTCAACGGTGTTGAAGCAGATGGCGGCGACATAAGCATCCATGCCGGTCCAGGACGGCGGATTGGCGCTGTCGACAAAACGCTTGTCGAGCTTGTCGAGGCCGGCCGGCGCATAGGGCTCCAGCATGCCCTCGCTTTTCAACAGCAGCAGCGAGGTGGCGGCAAGGCCCCAGACGACATCGGCCTGCGGATTGTCCTTCTCGGCAAGCAGCTTCGCCGTCATCACACCGGTGGAATCGCGCACCCAGTTGATCTTGATATCGGGATAGGCCTTTTCGAAAGTCGCCTTGTAGCGGTCGAGGTCGACGGCCTCGATCGCGGTGTAGACCGTCAGATTGGTCTCGGCGATCGCTGCCGAAGCGGCGAAGGTTGCAGCAAGCGCTGCAAGCACGGATGTTATGCGCAATTTCATGGCTAGGTTCCCCGTCTGGTGACACATTCTTCGATGTATTGGGACGCCGGTCTGGCATCTGTGCCGGCCCAGAGATGCCGGCACGCGACGTCCATGAGCCACATTAGATTAGGGTCGTACGATAAGGAAAATCTATTTATTCTATGGTGGAATAGGTTTGGCTGATGTTTGTCATGAGGTTGTCATAGAGGGTTTGGGGGTCTGAAGCGCAGCGTCTCTATGTCCCCCTTTCGGGGGCGAAAGCGATTTCAGCATCTTAGACGAGCACGCCCTTTGGGGCGGCGCAGGCTAAGTGCTAGCAATCGCAAGAGAGGGGATTTTCAGCCGCAACGTCGACAAGGACTGCTCCAAGCAGCCCTTCATTTGAAAGCCGGGATCAGTTTGACCGTAACGATGACTGCGAGAGGTCTCAGCTGAATATCCCCTCTCTTGGATTTCTTCCCCGCAAGGGGGAGATACCAGCGCCTCGCCTTCGCAAGGGCGGGTCCGACACCCGGCTTCAACCAAACAACTCCGCCACCGTCTCCTCGCCCAGCGCGAAGCCGGTGCTGGCACCGGTGCCGGAGGTGACCATGACCAGCCTTATGTCCTCGTGCGGGGCATCGCGAAATGCTGCGTAGCGGGCGGAGGAATAGGTTCCAGTCCAGCGTGCGGTCACGGTCGGTTGGGCTGCCGGAAACAGCCGGACGAATTCGCCCAATATGAGCCGGTCGACCTCTTCCGAGCCGAATGGATCGGGTGTGGTGCCGTAGTGGTGGGAATCGCCGATCACCAGCGAGCCGTCGGCACTCTGAGTGACGATGAGATGGACACCATTGGCAAGTTCACCGGCTTGCTCGCTTTCGAGGCGCTGCCGCAATGCCGCAGCCTCCGGCAGCCCCGCATAGCCTTCATAACGCAGCAGGCTGAGATCCGAGACCAGCGCCGAATCCAGCCGGAAACCAGGGTCGGCGAGCCGCAGCATCTGCAGCTTGCAGCGGCGCACGCCATATTGACCGATGCGCTCGGGAAAGAGGCTGGTCAGGTCGTCGCCCGGGCACACCGCCACCTTGGCGGCACGGACAGTTCCAGCACTGGTCACGACCAGGCCTTTTTCGATCGCGGTGACAGCGACGCCGAAGCGGAATTCGACGCCCAGCTGTTCGGCGAGATAAGCGGTCAGCTTCGGCAGCACCTCGCGCGATTCCACGCGCAATTCAAACGGGCTGTGGAGGCCCCCGGCAATCTCGGCGCCGCGCAGGGCCGGCAAGCGGCCGATGACATCGGCCGGCGACAGCAGCGTGCATTCAGCGCCGTCCGGGGTTGCGGCGAAGGCCTGCAACACGGCAAGCGCCTCCGGCCTGCGCGCGACGACAAGCTTACCGCGATGCAGGACATCGAGCTCCGCCTCTGCGGCAAGATCCAGCCAGATGGCGCGTGTGCGTTCGGCGCGTGAACGCGAAATTCCGGGCTCCTGCCCACTGACCACGACCAGCCCGAAGTTGCGGATCGAGGCGCCGTTGGCCCGGGCATCGCGGTCGATGACAACCACGCGCAGGCCACGCCGTGCAGCGGCGAGCGCATGGGCGAGCCCCACGATACCAGCCCCGACCACCGCCAAGTCATACTGTGTCACAGTCGTCTCCCACTTTCCTGCTTTTTTGTTCGCGAGCCGACCGGGTCATCCAGCCATCACGGCATCTTCGACGATGGCAAGCGCCCGTTCGAGATCTGCCTTGCCGATGACCAGCGGCGGCGACAGGGTCAGCACGTTGCCGGCGCTGATCTTGAAGCTCAGGCCTTCTTCCAGGCAGCGGTAATAGACACGTTCCGCCAGCTCCTGCGCGGGCCGATAGCCGGCGCGGTCCTCGACCAGTTCGACTCCCATCATCAGGCCACGGCCTCGCACCTCTCCGACATGTGCGGAACGGCCGATCAGCTCGGAAAGCCTACCCATGGCATAGGCGCCGAGTTCGGCAGCGCGCTCGGCCAGCCCCTCCTCCTCGATGATGGCGATGGTGGTGAGCGCGGCGCGCGCCGTCACCGGGTTCTTCTCGTGGGTGTAGTGGCCGATCGCGAAATCGCCTGCGACGTCGAGCGCGCGCCGGGCAATGACCGAGGCGATCGGCAGCACGCCGCCACCCAGCGCCTTGCCCAGCACCAGGATGTCTGGCGTGACGTCGTCATGCTGGTGCGAGAAGAACTTGCCGGTCTTGGCCAACCCCGTCGGGATTTCGTCGAAGATCAACAGCGTGCCGTGCCGGTTGCAGGCTTCGCGCACCGCCTTCCAGAAACCTGGCGCAGGCGCCAGCGGCGTCGCCCGCATCGGTTCGGCGATGACGGCGGCGAAGTCGCCCTCGCGGCCGAGCACATAGGAGATCATGTTGGCGCAAGCCCCGGCCGAAGCCTCGAGGCTGTCATGACCATAGGCGCAGTTGCGGCTTGCCCAGGGCGCGACATGCTCGGCGCCCGTCATCAACGGTCCGGCGATCTGCGAACGGAACGTCGCCTCGCCGCCGACAGAAGCCGCGCCGAAACCGGCGCCATGGAAAGCGTCCCAGAAGGACAGCGTCTTGAAACGCCCGGTGGCGGCACGGGCGATCTTCAGCGCCACTTCGATGGCGTCGGAGCCACCGGTGGTGAACAGCACTTTCGACAGGTCGGCCGGCGCCAGCTGGCCGAGCTTTTCGGCGAGTTCGACAGCCGGCTCGTTGGCGAAACGGCGCGGCGCGAAGGAGAGTTCGTCGAGCTGCCGCTTGATCGCGGCGATGAGGCGCGGATGCGCATAGCCGATATGGTGGACACTGTTGCCATGGAAATCCATGTAGCGCCGGCCGGCCAGGTCCTCGATCCAGATGCCTTCGGCCCTGGCGATGGTCGACACGCAGGGGCTGGACAGCGACTGGTGCAGGAAGGCCTCGCCGTCGCGCTGCAGCAGCGCCCGCGACGGCGCATGATCCTGGCGCGCGTCCCAGTCCCTGCGGGCGGGCGCTTTGTTGGACTCCCCTTCGGTGTGCACGGTCGCCATGGCAGCTTTCTTCGATTTGCACGCTGAGCGGCGGCACGTGCCGCCGCCCTGATTGTTGCTACCAGGGCAGCGAGAAGGTTTTGACGTTGGTGAAGGACTTCATCGCCTCGATGACGCCTTCCTTGTAGCCATTGCCGGAATCCTTGATGCCGCCGAACGGGCTCATCTCGATGCGGTAGCCTGGCACTTCCCAGATGTTGACGGTGCCGACCTGAAGGCCGGAAATGTATTTCTGCATGCGGCGGAAATCATTGGTGCACACGCCCGACGACAGGCCGAAGGCAGTAGAGTTGGACAGCGCGATCAGGGCATCGTCATCGTCCGGTGCGCGGATGATCGGCACGATCGGGCCGAAGGTTTCTTCCATCACCAGTTCGGAGGCATGCGGCACGCGGTCGACGACGATCGGCGGTAACAGCGCGCCCTTGCGCCCCGGATTGTAGAGCACTTCCGCACCCTGCTCGGCCGCCATATGGACCCGGCGCTCGAACAGCGCGGCTGCCTTGTCATGCACGACCGTGCCGAGTTGCGTCGCAAGATCCATCGGATCGCCGAAGACGATCTTTTTGGCGCGTTCCAGCACCATGGGCACGAAACGGTCGGCCACTTTTTCCTGTACCAGGATGCGCTTCACTGCCGTGCAGCGCTGGCCGGAATTCTTGGTGGCGCCAGCGACGGCGAGGTCGGCCGCTTTGGCGAGATCGTCGTCGGAGAGATCGTTGAGGATGATCAGCGGATCGTTGCCGCCGAGCTCCAGCACCTGGCGCCGGTAGCCCGCCTTGGAGGCGATCAGCTTGCCGACCGGCACACCGCCGGTGAAGGTGATCAGCTCAATGTTGGGATTGGTGATCATCTCGTCGCCGATATCCTTCGGCCAGCCGGTGACGACCGACAGCATCTGCGGCGGCAGGCCGGCCTCGTAGAGTATGTCGGCCAGTACCAGCGCCGTCATCGGCGTGAGCTCGGTCGGCTTGACGACGACAGAGTTGTTGGTGGCGATCGCCGGCGCCACCTTGTGCGCCACCATGTTGAGCGGGTGGTTGAACGGTGTGATCGCCGAGATCGCCTTGAGCGGCTCGCGCAGCGTGAAGATCTTGCGCTGCTTGCCGTGCGGGGTGAGATCGCAGGAGAAGATCTGGCCGTCATCCTGGATCGCCATCTGGCCGGCCAGCGTGAACACGTCATAGGCGCGGCCGACCTCATAGAGAGAGTCCTGCTTGGAAATGCCGAGCTCCAGCGTGACGAGGTCGGAAATCTCGTCCTTGCGGACGTCGAGCAGTTCGGCTGTCTTCAAGAGGATCTTCTGGCGTTCGTATCGCGTCAGTTTTGACTGGTAGTCGGCAGCGATCTGGAAGGCTTCCCTGGCATGCGCCGCGCCGCCGGCCGGCACCGTGCCGGCCACCGTATCGTCCCATGGGTAGCGCACTTCGATGACGTCGTCGGCATCGACCTTGCGGCCTGCGATGCGCATCGGCTCGTGGCGGACCTTGATGGAGGTTTCTGCCTTGGTCATGGCATTGTCCTCACTGCGCCGGCTGCGCGGCTGCCATCACCGCATAATAGAAGGCATCGAAATTCCGCAGCGCCGGCGCTGCGGGCTGGTTGGACAGCACCCGGTTTGTGATGAAAGGCACGGCCTGTTCGGTGAGGCCGCCATGCGAACGCAGCGGCTCGTCGAGTGCTGCCAGATCATGGCGGTGTGCGCTGGTGCCGATGGTCTTGTTCTCGCCGGAGACCATGATGATATCGCCCATGCGGTCCTCGGGCAGTTCGAAACGGGCGCAGCCTTCCTCGCGGCCGAGCACGACGGTGATGCCTTCCACCTTGGCGAGCCTGGCCATGATGTCGGCGCGGTCGGCGCCCTTCGGCAGATAGGCGGTGGCGAAGGAGCCGAGCGCGCCATGATGCACGACATACGGGTCGGTGATCGGCAGGATAACGCGGGCGGCATCCTTGCCCAGCCATTCGTCTAGCAGGTCCTGGACATAGACGACGTTGGGCGTGCCGTCGGCATGATGCTTCGGTTTCATGCCGTGGTCGGCTGTGACGACGATGGCGGCACCCAGCGCATCGAGCTCGGCGAGATAGCGGTCGAACATGGCGTAGAAATCATTCGCCTGCTTCACCCCCGGCGCATATTTGTGCTGCACGTAGTCGGTGGTGGTCAGGTACATGACGTCCGGCCGGAATTCTCTGAGCAGTTTGACGCCGGCCGCGAAGACGAATTCGGAAAGTTCGGCGGAATAGACTTCCGGCACCGGCCGGCCGAGCCAGGCCGACGCATTGTCGATGCCGTTGGCGGCCTTCGTCGTGGTGTCCGACTTCTCGGAGGAGAAGCAGATCGCGCGGTTGTCGTCATAGGCCAGGCCGTGGCCGAGCAGCGCGCGCAGCTTGTCCTTCGCCGTCACCACCGCAACCTTTGCCCCGGCGTCGTAGAAGGCCTTGAACACGGTCGGCGCACGCAGGAACTTCGGATCGTTCATCATCACCTCCTCGCCCGTTTCCGGGTTGTAGAGATAATTGCCGCAGATGCCGTGCACGGCCGGCGGGCGACCGGTGGCGATGGAGAGGTTGTTGGGGTTGGTGAAGCTCGGGATCACCGAATGCGCGGTGCGCACGGTGCCTCGCTGCTTGATGCGCTCCAGCGCCGGCATCAGCCCGGCCTTGATGGCTTCATCGAGATAGGCGGGCTCGCAGCCGTCCAGGCAGATGGCGATGGCCGGCACCCGCGGCCAGGCATAGTCGCGTCCATTGGCGGAGACGGTGACGGGGGACATCTGGTTCATTGGGAGGGGTCCTTGGGTTTTTGCTGTTTCGATCAGGCGGCAAGCTTGGCGCGTTCGGCCAAGGCGGCCTGAGGTGGTGCGGCACTGGCGACGCCCATTTCCGCCAGCGACTGGCGGGCGGCCTCGACAACGCGGCGCATGACGTTTTCATCCATCCGGCCGATACAGCCGACCCGGAAGGAATCGACCACCGTCAACTTGCCCGGATAGATGATGAAGCCCTTGTCCTTCATCAGCTCGTAGAAGCGCTCGAAGACGAAATTGCCGTCAGCCGGGCAGAAGAAGGTGACGATGATCGGCGACAGCCAGCGATCGGACAGCAGGGTTTCGAAGCCGAGTCCGCGCATGCCCTCGACCATGACATCACGGTTCTTCCTGTAGCGCGCGCCGCGGGCGGCAACCCCGCCTTCCGCCTCATGCATGCGCAAGGCTTCGAGGAAAGCCGCCACCACATGCGTGGGCGGGGTGAACCGCCACTGGCCGGTCTTTTCCATCGCCGCCCATTGCGCATGGATGTCGAGCGACAGCGAGTGGCTGTTGCCCTTGGCGTTTTCCAGTTCGCTCTTTTTGGCGATGACGAAACCGAAGCCCGGCACGCCCTCGATGCATTTGTTGGCCGAGGAGACCATCGCCTCGTAGCGGATCTTGGCCGTTTCGAGCGGGATGGCGCCGAACGCGCTCATGGAATCGATCAGCAGCTTGCGGCCCCTGGCGTAGACCGCCTCGGAAATCTCGGCGACCGGATTGAGGATACCGGAACTCGTCTCGCAATGGATGGCGAGAACATGGGTAATGGCGGGATCGGCATCGAGGGCAGCACCCACCTCTTCGCCGCGTGGCGGCAGATAATCGCCCTTGTCGATCAAGGTGTAGGCGCGGCCGAGATACTGCATGGTCTGCGCGGCGCGCAGCCCGTAGGCACCATTGGCGAGAACCAGCACCTTGCCGTCCTTCGGCACGAAGGAGCCAAGCATCGCCTCGACGCAGAAGGAACCAGAACCCTGGATCGGCACGCAGTCATATTCGCCCCTGCTATCACTGATCAGCGCCAGCAGGCGTCGGCGCAGATCCGCAGTCATCGCCCGGAAATCGCCATCCCAGGAACCCCAGTCGCGCAGCATCGCCTGCTTGACGGCATAGGATGTCGTCAGCGGTCCCGGCGTCAGCAGGTAGGGCTCACCCAGGGCCGGCGGATCGAAACCTTCTACAGGCGAAAATTCGGCTCGCATCGACTGTCCTCCACCGCGCTACGATATGGCGCTTCGATGTGAGGATTGTTGCAGAGAAGCAGATATCTGAAAAATCGTTATTTTGTATCCGAAGATAATCTAGGCTTATAATCAACCTGTACGCACGAGACGGCTGCTGGCGAGGTCGCCGGTACGGGTCAGCAGTGGATAGGCCGTCGCCACCAGCAGCGAATTGATCTCCTTGAAGGCACGCACGGCCTCCAGGTGGATGTCGCTGGTCTCGATACTCTCGATCTTGCCCGACTGGAGCCGGCGCAGGTGACGCTCATGGCTCTCGCGCTGCATGGCGCGGATACGCTCCTTCTCGGCGACCAGCTGGCGCGCGGAGGCGACATCGCTGGAAATCAGCACATTCAGAGCGAGCTGCGTGTTCTCGACAACGCGGGCGTGCAACTCGTCGAGCTCGCGCCAGCCTTCGGTGGAAAACTGCAGCCCCTTCTCGGCTCGCTCGGATGCCAGCAAAAGAAGGTTCTTGGCGACGATATCGCCGGCATATTCGAAATTGATGGCAACGTCGGTGAGCTCGATGCCACGCCGCGCCTCGTCCGCCGTCAGCTCACCACGATTGACCTCGGCGATGTAGAGCTTGATGCCGGTATGCGTGTCGTTGATCTCATCGTCGATGCCACACAGCCGGGCGATCTGTTCGGGTGTTCCTGAGCGGAACATGTCCATGACCGGCCGAAACATCTGCTCGACCAGTTCGCCCATGCGCAGCAGTTCGCGTGTCGCGCTGGCCAGCGCCAAGGTCGGACTGCTGATCACCGAGCGGTCGAGCGCGCTGAGCCGCTGCCGGGCGGTGTCCGCCTCCCCTTCGCCCCCCGGTTCCTGCGTCACGCGCGCCGCCAGTCGAGCGACCAGCTTGACAAAGGGCAGGCACGACAGAGCGAGCACGGCATTGAAGGCAAGATGGAAATCAACCAGGGTCGTTGCGGGATCCAGCGCGCGCAGGACTGCAGGCACGCCGAAGGTCTCCACTGCCACAAGCATGATCGCGGCCGCAGCTGCGCGAAACAGCAGATTGCCCAGCGGCAGCCGCTGCGCCACCCTGTCCATACCGCGTGACAGCCAGAAGGCGATCAGCCCGCTGCCCAGATTGGCGCCAAGGATCAGCGGCAGGCCGGCTTCGAGCGGAATAACGCCCTGGGCGGCAAAGGCGGAGATCATGAGAATTGCCGCGACGCTTGAGTGGATCAGCCAGGTGAACAGCGCGCCGAGCAGCACGGCCATCACGGCGTCGTCGGCAAGGTAGCCGGAGATCACCGGCAGCAATTCAGCATGGCGCAGCGGCCCGGTCGCTTCGCCGATGAACCTCAACGACAACAGGATGAAGCCGATGCCGAGCACCATGCGCCCGGTTTCACGCAGCCTCTCAGCGGAGAGTTTCAAATGCATGATGCCGCCCATAAGGAGGCAGACCGGAACCAGCCAGCCAAGGTCAAAGGACAGGATGCGCACGACCAGCGCCGAGCCGAAATCGGCGCCGAGCAGCAGCGCCAGTCCAACCGGCACGGCGAGCAGGCCGCTGGCAACGAAGCCGCAGGCGATCATCGCCACCGCGGTCGAGCTCTGCAGCATCGCCGCCATCGCGGCACCACCGGCGGCCGCGCGGATGGTGCCGCCTTTCGCCTCGCCGAACAGCCGGCGCAGCAGTCCGGCATAGGCACGCTCCATGCCCGTGCGCACCATGTGCACCGCATAGAGCAGCAACAGCGTCGCTCCCGCGAGATGGAGCAGGAGAAGGGAAAAATGCATGGCCGGCATCCTCTCGTCGAAAAAACATCGGCGCGGCCTTTACATAAGTCAATTCGTTAGTTTCTATGGTTGCATCGTCTCTGTTTATGGAAAGATGCCATGCGATACGTGCAGTTGCGGGCCTTTCACCATGTCGCCGTCTGCGGCGGTTTCTCGCGCGCGGCCGAGGCCCTGTTCCTGACCCAGCCGGCGATTTCAGACCAGGTACGCAAGCTGGAGGAAGAGTATGACGTGCTGCTCTTCAACCGCCACAAGAAGCAGGTCACGCTGACTGCCCAGGGCGAGCGGCTGCTCGAGATCACACACCGCATGTTCGACAATGAGCAGCAGGCCAATGACCTGCTGTCGGAGTCGCGCGCCCTGCGTGCCGGCACGCTGCGCATCATCGCCGACGCCGCGCACCATCTGCTGCACGTATTGGCCGCGTTCCGGGCGAAATATCCCGGCGTGCAGGTGTCGCTGCGCGCTGGCAACACCGAGACCGTGATCGCAGGGCTCTACGCCTATGAAGCCGATATGGGCGTGCTGGGCGAAATCCCGGAGAGTTCCGACTTCCAGATCCTGAAGCTCAATTCATCGCCGATCATCGCCTTCGTCGCTCACAATCATCCGTTGGCCAGCGCGAAAAAGCTCGCGCTGGCCGACATCGTCTCACACCCACTCGTGCTGCGCGAACGCGGTTCGAAGACCCGCTTCAAGCTGGAAGCGCTGGCTGCCGAAATGCGCGTCGACCTGAAGCCCGCGATCGAAGCCGAAGGCCGGGAGGCCGTGCGCGAGATCGTAGCCTCGGGTGCCGGCGTCGGCTTCGTCACCCGGGCCGAGTTCGGCTATGACGGCAGACTGAAACCGATCCAGATCGACGCACCGGAAGTGCTGATGGACGAAGCCCTGATCTGCCTGCGCGAACGCGCCAGCGGCAAGCTGGTCAAGGCGTTCTGGGACCTGGCGATGAGCCTGCCGAGTTGACGTCCGCCAGTCTGGCACGGGGATCAGTCGGCAAGCCAGAGCGCTGACTCTGGCTTGAAGCCGATCGTGGTCTCGCTGCCGGGTTCGAGCAGAGAACCACCTGAATGGAACGGCACATCGATAAGCACCGTCGCGCTTCCGACCTGGACACCGTAACGGACCGTAGCCCCGAGGAATTCACGATGCGCGATCCTGCCAGACAGCGATACGGAACCCGGTTCATCAACGCCAAGGGTGGCGTATTGTGGACGCAAAACCAGCTTGGCACCCTCAGGCACATCCGTGTGCGCGGGGATCGGAATTGACCCCGCGCCAGAGACGTCGAAACGCCGTGAGTTCCCCTCACCTGTCACTCTTCCGGAAAGGATGTTCGCCGTGCCGAGGAAATTGGCGACGAACAGATTGGCCGGCTTCTCATACAACCCCATTGGCGTGCCAACCTGCTGGATGCGGCCTTCATTGAATACGGCGATGCGGTCGCACACCGTGTTCGCCTCTTCCTGATCGTGGGTGACAAAGATGGTCGTCAGGTGCAGTCGCTGCTGCAGTTCCCTGAGTTCGCGTCGAACCTCCACGCGCATCTTGGCATCGAGATTGGAGAGCGGCTCATCAAGCAAAAGCACCCTGGGCTCGATCGCGATGGTCCTTGCCAGCGCCACGCGCTGTTGCTGGCCGCCCGAGAGTTGTGCCGGACGACGCTCCGCCAGGTGCTTGAGCCCCACCAGATCGAGCGCGGTGTTCACCCGACGCTCGACTTCGGCCTTGCGCAGGCGCCGTTCTTCCAGGCCAAAGGCGACATTCTGCGCCACCGTCATATGTGGCCAGAGCGCATAGGACTGGAACACCATGCCGATCTCCCGCTTCCACGGCGGCATGTCGAGGATATCGTCACCGCCGATCGCCACCTTTCCCTGGCGGGCATGATTGAAACCTGCGATCAGCCTGAGCAAAGTCGTCTTTCCGCAGCCGGAGGGGCCTAGAAAAGCGAAGAACTCGCCAGGCTTGATCTCGAGGTTGATGTCTTTCAGCACATGCTGCTCGCCGTAGTAGAGATTGACATCGCTGATGCGGACGGCCCTGGCGGCTCCACGAGAGCCCGCATCATTCCGGATTTCCATGTTCATTATTCGCTCCCTGGAATTCTTATTTGTGCATCCCGAGCGTCTTCTGGCGACGCTCGACCACGTAATGGGACAGCAGCGTGCAGACCGCGACCATGATGACGGCGATCACGCCGAGCGCCGCCCCTGGCCCGCGTCCCGCCGGCGACTGCATGAAGACGTAGAGCCCGTAGGCTATGGGCGCGTCGGAATTGCTCTGGATCAGCATCAGTGTCGCCGAAAGCTCGACGGCCGCTGTCGAGAAGGAGGTGACGAAACCCGCCAGCAGGCCACCGGTCATGAGCGGCAGCACGATGCGCCGGATGGTCCGCTGTTTGGTGGCACCGAGGTTTTCCGCCGCTTCCTCGAGCGACTGCGACACTTGCTGCAGCGCCGCGTAGCAGGCCCGCAGCGCATAAGGCAGGCGGCGAATGGCAAGCGCCAGCACGACCATCACCCAGAGTGTTGCAAGCGGGGTCCCGTCGGGCAGAGTGACGCCGTAGAAGGTGCGGAGATAACCGATGCCGAGTACCACGCCGGGGATTGCCAGAGCAGCGGTGGCCGCCCAGTCGAGCCAATGCCGACCGATCACCTTGGTGCGCAACACCAGATAGGCGATGGCGCCACCGACGATGACGTCGATGAGACCGGCCAGGCTGGCATAGATCAGCGTGTTCTTGATGTAGAGCGAACTCTCGCCGAAGACGCGGCTGTAGTGGGCGACGGTAAAGCCATCCGGCAGTGGACTGAACGACCACACAGTGGCCAGCGACAACAGCAAGAGGCCGATGTGCGGAGACAGCACGAGAAGCAGGATCAGCCCCACCGCACAATACGCCGCCACCGCCTCGCCGCGACCGAGCGGACGCTTGGAAAGCCCGCCGCCGCCGCGCTGGACGGTCGAATAGTCCTTGCCGCGCATCGCCACCGCCGACAACCACATGGCAAAGATCGAGACCACGATCAGGATGACCGAGATGACATAGCCCATCGGATCGGTGAGGCCGACCGAGGTGACGCGCAGGTAGGCCTGCGGCGCCAGCATATCCTTGACATTGAGCAGGAGCGGCGTGGCCAGGTCATCGAAAACCTTGACGAAAACCAGCGAGGCTCCCGCGAGATACCCAGGCATCGCCAGTGGAAAGACGATGCGGCGGAACAGGCGAAAACCGGAGGAGCCAAGATTCTGGGCCGCCTCTTCCATCGATCGGTCGATGTTGCGCAGACTGGTCGACAGATTGATCAGGATGAACGGAAAATAGTGCAGGGACTGCACGAAGATGACGCCGTTCAGACCCTCCATGAAAGGGATGCGGAACCCGAGCCAATCATTGAGCAGGAGGTTGATGGTGCCGTTGCGGCCAAAGAGCAGTTGCATCGCCACCGCACCGACGAAGGGCGGCATGATCAAGGGAATGAACCCCAGCGTCTGGATCAGGAGCGAGCCGCGGAATTCGAAACGTGTGGTGAGCACAGCCAGCGGCAGGGCGATCAGCGTACCCCAGACCACCGACATGGCGGAAACGTAGACCGAATTGACGAAGGACTGCCGGAACAGCCTGGTACGAAAGAAGTCCAGGAAATTGACAACGGTGAGCGCGCCGGTGCCTTTCTCCGTAAAGGCCGTATAGATCACGGTTCCTGCCGGGATCACCAGGAAGACCGCGAGGAACAGGGCTATCAAGGCAACCGCGGCGATCTGGCCGGGCTTGGCCGAAATACGGTTTATCGGGATTGCGGCAGCAAATGCCATGGCTGGCTCCGGATGGGTTCATCGTGCCAGGCCTGATCAGGCCGGTACGGAAGACATGGATGATCGGAAATGGCCGTCTGCTCGCGCAGACGGCCAACACGCCGGTTCGCTCAGTCGATGAGGTCCAGCGCGGCTTCCGCCTTGCTCTGGGCAGCCGCATATTTCTCCGCAGCGAATGCCGCCCACTGCTGCTCGAGTTCAGCCTGGCGAGCGGTCTTCTGTTCGCCGCCGGTAAACGCATCCCGGATTTCCTGGCTTGCAGCCTGCTCGGCGGTGATCGGCATCGCCGCGATCAGCGAACGCGCCTCCTCGAGCAATCCGCGCGCTTCCGCATTGTCACTTTTTGCCAATGCCTCCTCGGTGGCATGGATTGCCTTGGTCGCTCCCTTCAGCTTGTCGAGCTGGAACGAGATCAGTTGATCGAACAAGGTGTCGACGACATCGGTGCGTTTCTTCGAGACTTCGGCATCGAAGGTGATCATCGACTGGAAACGCGGATCCTTGAACGGGTTCGGGAAACCCTCGGGAGCCTTCTCATAAAGTGCCGGATTGATCGGCAGTCGCCGGATCGTGGGTTCGAGCAGGACCGTCTGGCCCTTTTCCGAAAGCAGATAATTGACGAAGGCTTCCGCGCCCTTCTGGTTCGGAGCATTGGCGATGATGCCGATGTTGGCCGGAACCACCGTTGTCACCGATGGATAAGCGAAACTGACCGGGAAGCCGCTCGCCTGCGCCGAAAAGGCGAAGAAATCGATGACGATGCCGATGCCGGTCTGGCCGGAATTCACGGCATCCGGCACGCCGAACGAACGCTCGGTGACCTGCTGCAGATTGCCGCCGATGCCCTTGAGCGTAGCCCAGCCCTTGTCCCAACCTTCCCCCTGGAGGATCGTTTCGATGGTCAGGTGCGTGGTGCCGGAGCGCGAGGGAGCCGCGATCGCGACATGGTCGTAGTATTGCGGCTTCGTCAGGTCACTCCATTCGGACGGCTTGGGGATGTTGTTGGCCTCGAGATAACGGTCGTTGGACATGATGCCATAACCGGACGCCGCAAAGCCGAAATAGAACCCGTCCGGGTCATTGACCGGATAGGACCCGACTTTCTCGGGCAGGCCGGCTACGGACGGCGTGAACCTGGTCAAAAGCTTTCGGCTCTTCAGGCTGTCGAAGGCATCCGGTGCGGAAGCCCAGAACAGATCGGTCTGGTTGTTGCCCTTGGTTTCGTCGACATATTTGACGCCGGAACTGGTGCTCTTGTTTTGGACGTCGAGCGTGTAGCCGGGATTGGCCGCCTCGAAACCGGCTTTGAATGGATCGGTCACATCCTTGGAAAAGGACGTGACGATGGTCACCTTGCCGCCT
This sequence comes from Mesorhizobium sp. NPDC059025, assembly GCF_042739655.1. NCBI lineage: Bacteria > Pseudomonadati > Pseudomonadota > Alphaproteobacteria > Hyphomicrobiales > Phyllobacteriaceae > Mesorhizobium > Mesorhizobium sp. NPDC059025. The sequence continues at coordinate 21,668 of NZ_JBHYIM010000024.1, forward strand.
TCTTCAGCATGAGCGGCAACGATGGCGGCAGCCGAAATCAGCATCGCCGCGGCAATGGTCTTCAACATAAGATATTTCCTCCCAATCACCGCCAGGCTTTGGCGGCTGACCAGGGAGGGAGCAAGCCGCGTGCCAGTTGCAGGAATCCCGCAATTCCGGGCTTCTTCGGCAAAGGTCGGGTAAAAATGGTAACATTACCCAGCTACGGCATGGGTAATTCAGGTAACATCGCCATCCTCGCCGCGCGTGGCGATGCCGTGCTTGCGCATCTTGAGGTAGAGCGTCTTGCGCGAGATGCCGAGGGCGTCGGCGGTGGCACCGACACGCCCTTCCTGCGCGGACAGGCCGTCAAGGATGATGCTGCGCTCGACGCGATCGATTTGTTCCTCCAGCGTCGACAATCCGTCGGCGTCCCCGTGCTCCCCGACATCCTCCAGGCCAAGCACGAAGCGTTCGGCGACATTCCGCAGTTCACGCACATTGCCTGGCCATGGCCTGCGGTCGAGGCCGGTCAGGAATGCCACGTCCACCTTGGGCGGGATTCGTCCCTGACGCTTGGCGGCAAGCGCCAGGAAATGCCGAAACAGCAGCCCGACATCACCCTTGCGGGCGCTGAGCGGGGGCAGTTCTATCCGCGCGATATCAAGCCGATAGGCAAGGTCTTCCCGAAACTGCCCCTGTCTGGCCAATAGATGCAGGTCAGCCTTCGTGGCCGCCACCACCTGCAGATCTACAGGTCGTTCCGTATTCGACCCAAGTCGTTCGATGACACGTTCCTGCAGGACCCGCAGCAGGCGAACCTGGGCAGCCATCGGCATGGATTCGATCTCATCGAGGAACAAGGTGCCGCCATCGGCGTGTTCGATCTTGCCGATGCGTTTTTCGCGTGCCCCGGTAAAGGCGCCGGCTTCATGGCCGAAGAGTTCGGATTCCAGCATGGTTTCTGGAATGGCGCCACAATTGACGGCGACGAAATTGCCCTTGCGATTGCTGAAATCGTGCAAGGCGCGTGCCGCGACCTCCTTGCCGGTTCCGGTCTCGCCTATGACAAGGATGTCGGTGGCAATGCCCACGATGCGCTTCAATTTCTCGCGCAGCGCGACAACCGGAGCCGAATGACCGATGAGCCGCGTTTCCCAACCATCGGCGTCAGCCGACAAACGCAGACGGCGGTTCTCCAACTGAAGCTGCCGATGCGCCCGCGCTCTCTTGACCGTCTCGATGAGGTGCAGCGGATCGGCCGGCTTTTCGACAAAGTCCCACGCGCCCTCACGCATGGCGCGCAAAGCCATCGGAATATCACCATGACCGGATATCAGCACGATCGGGATATCGGAATCGATGCCGCGCACCATGGCGATGAGATCAAAGCCGTCATGCCTGGGCATCCGCACATCCGAGACGATAACGGCTCCGGTATCGACCCTGAGATCCGCAACGGCTGTTGCCACGGAGCCGTAGGCGGCGACTTCGAGGCCTTCGAGCTCCAGCACCTCGCGATAGCCGTCCAGCACATTGGCATCGTCGTCGACGAGGATGACATCGGTCATCTTTCTGGTCCTTTCAGCAGGACCTGGAAGCGTGTGCCTTGCGGCCCGCTCTCGAGCACCGTGATGTCGGCGCCGAAGTCCTTGACGATGTTGTAGGAGATGGAAAGCCCGAGACCGAGACCGGATCCCGCCGGCTTCGTGGTGAAGAACGGATCGAACACGGCCTGCAAATCCCCGGCCGCGATCCCGGATCCGCTGTCGGCAACGATCAGGCGCACGCCATCTGTCGTCGGCTCGGCCGTCACACGCACGGTGCGCCGCGTCGTCTCCTTCACGGCATCAAGCGCGTTGGCCACCAGATTGACGATAACCTGCTCCAGTCTGATCGGCTCGGCCATCACTGACATCGCTTCGTCGGCAAGGTCCAGTTGAAGCGCCGTCTGTTCCTCTTCGAAACGATGTTCAAGCAGGCTGAGGGCATCCCCAACCGCAACCTTGAGGTCGACCGGCCGCAATTGGGCATCCGGGCGTCGGGCAAAGCGGCGAATGTGGCTGATCTGGTCGGCCATGCGCGCCGTAAGGCCCTTGATCTTTTCCAGGTTAACCAAAGCCTGCTCGCTGTTGCCGCGACCGATAAGCGTCGAGCCACTGTGAATATGAGCTCGGATCGCCGCCAGCGGCTGGTTGAGCTCGTGCCCGATTCCCGCGGCCATCTGGCCAAGGGCCGCCAGCTTGGCTGATTGGATGAGCTCATCACGCGTCTGCCGAAACAGCGCCAGCGCGTGCGCAAGATCGCCGAGCTCGTCCGGTTCAACGGGAGGAAGCACGACCGAATGCCGTCCTTCACCGATGCTGCTGGCTGCAGCGGCCAACTGACGGATACGCGCCAGCACATTGCGGTGCACGTAGAGATAGCCGATGGCCATTGCCAGAGTGACCGATAGCAATGCGATAGCGGCCAGCAATTTGCGGCCGATGTCGATGGCCTGGGCAGCGCGCAGGCTGGCAGCGTTGGCGCTTGCCTGAATGGCGGTGACTTCGGCCTCGATGTTACGGCCCAGGGTTTCCACAAGCCGAGCGTTCTCCTGCGCCAATTCGCTCAGTTTGACGGCCTGCGCCATTTCGGAATTCTTTCGGTTCGGAATTCCCGTGCGCACATTCGCTTGCTCGAGTATCCGACGGGCGAGTTGGCGCAGCGTGATGCTGTCGGGCCATCCGGAAAGCGTATCCAGCCGCGTGGCCAGTTCGTCGACGCTGTCGCCTAGAAATGCGTTGGTCTCCTGGATCTCCGCCACAGTAGTGGCGTTGACCAGCCGGCCGATCAGCCCAATGGCAAGGTTCGCTTGGGAAAGCGCGGTCAAAAGCGCCTCGCTCTTGCGCTGTTCGCCAAGCGCATTCGAACCGCCCGGCTTTCGTGCCTCGGCCTCGATGTTGAACCGGATATCGTCGACGAGCGGATCTGCTTCCTCGATCAGATCAGCCTGCAACCATCGCAGTTCATCGGTGTCGGCACGCATTGCTTCGAGCAGTGTGAAACGCTTGCCGGCGGCGATATCGATCCGGTTCAGATTCTCACCGATGGCACCGGCCACTGGACCGATCTGGGCGACGTCGCGCGCGGCGTCAGGTTGAATGAGCAGATCCTGCAAAGCCTTCAGGCGCTGCGCGTAGACGCCACGCACGTCGTCATATTCCGCCCGCGTACCGGCTCCGGTCAGGACAGCCGTCACCGAGCCGATGTCCGCGCCAGCTTTCGACAGACGCGAAGCGAAGGCAAGGCGCGGCATCTGGGCTTCGACAATTGCCGAAAGCTCCCCCGAAAGCCGGGCGTAGGAAAGCCAGCCAACGACGCAGGCCCCGACCGCCAGTCCGACGATGGCCACGAAGGCCGCGAACAGGCGACCGCCGATGCCCATCCGCCAGCGCTGTCCCACCGACAGATCATGAACTGGGATCGTATCGGTTATGGCCGCCATCGGGATCCCTGATCGTCGGAAACTTCAGCGATCATGGCCTCCGCATCAGCCAGCTTGCGCTCGATGTTGCCGCGCAGACGAGCGGCAAATTCGATCTGCGACGGCGACCACGCGATGCGCCGCGGCCATTCGGCTTTCAAATCACTGTCGAGCCGGCCTGCCTCAGCCTCCGAAATGGGGGGCGCCTCGAGGCTGTGTCGCGCACGCGACAACAAGGCCTGCGTTCTCGGCGACACGATGTTCATCGCCTCAAATTCCGCAAGGCGTTTCCAAAGACGTGCCAGAACCGCGCGGCGGCGGACGACATAGTCGTCGAACATCAGGTTGACGAGGCCGTAGCGTTCGGCCGAAAGGCCGGCGTCGAAGGTTGTATCCTTGAGCAGCCCGGCATTGTTGCCTGGCACCAGCCCGCGGTTGAGGGACGGCCTGACTGGAATGCGTCCGACTGCCGGAGTGAGCAGTATGCGCTGGCCTTCCTCCGACAATATGAAATCGATGAAGCGTTCCGCGGCTTCGACGTTTCGAGCACGCGACAGGATGCCAATGCTGGCAGGTACGAAGACCGTGTCGGACGGCATGACAAAAACCGCGTCATTCGCACCTATGCTCGGTGTCCGAGCGAGAAAGTCGATCGTGATGCCGATGCCGAACCGGCGCTGCGCCACGCCGGACGCAACACCAAAACTGCGTGCGGTAACGGTGGAAAGATTACCGCCCAGGTTCGAGAGCATCGCCCAACCCTTTTCCCAGCCGTAGGTCTGCAACAGCGCTTCCACCATCAAATGCGTCGTGCCGGAACGTGAGGGCGTCGTGATGCCGATATGACCCGAATAGGCGGGCTCGAGCAGTTGTTGCCATTCGCGCGGCGGTGCCAGGCCATACTGCGCCAGATAGGCTCCGTTGTAGACGATGCCATAGCCCGACAAGGCAAAACCGAGATAGTAGCCATCCGGATCATTCAACGGATAGCCGAGCACCTTTTCTGGCGCACCGGTGACGCGGGAACGGACCTTTCTCAGACTACCGTGCCGTTTGAGCAGTTCGAAGGCATCGGCAGCCGAGGCCCAGAACATGTCGGCCGGCTGCTCATGCTTTTCGATGATGAAGCGACTGGCGCTTGCAGTGTTTCGCTGGATTATCGTGATGGTCACATCACGATTTTTCGTCTCGAACGCCTTCTGGAACGGCTCGAAAAACGCGGCAGGGTAGGATGTGACGATCGTAAGCTTGCTCGGCTCCGCGGCCCGCGCGCTGGCGGCGAACCACAGCGGAATGAGAAGAAAAACCAGCAGTCGAAACGATCGCAATGCCGAACCGTGCAACTGTCGCCCTCGACCTGAGATTTACGTCCCTGCGACCTTGCGCAAAGCCTCAATTCGTTTTTGGCCCTATGCGACCCGTTTTTCCAGTCGTTTTTATCGCGAGTTGGCTCGCCCTGCCTGCCCCCATGAGGATGTTCAGTCAGGTTTTGTCCGCCTGTCCCGAAGTCTGCAACACACTACGCCGCAACCCTTTACCTCAGCGTCCGGGCAACCAGACGCGAGATACTGGGACCGGCCAGCAGCACCACGAGGAACCGGGCTGCCTGCAGCGCCATCACGAAGGAAAGATCAACCTTGTCCGACGCCGCTGCGATGATGGCCACCGAATCCATGCCGCCCGGGCTGGTCGCCAGATAGGCGGTGAGCGGATCGACATCGAACATCATGACGATCAGCCATGCCATCAGGCCACAAAAAGCCATCAGCACGAGAATGGCGGCGATGATCTGCGGTAGAGCCCTGGCAGCATGCCGTACGGTATGGATGGTGAAGTTCAGCCCGATGGTCCAACCGATGGCGACATAGCTCAGCGCCAGCAGCCATTCCGGAATCTGCATCGTCTGCCCGAATGCCAGATGGACGATGCTGCCCAGAATGAAGGCGCCAAGGAAAAATGGCGACGGCAAACGCACAGTCCGGCCCAGGAAACCGCCAACCGCAGCAACGACCAGGGTCAGGCCGAAGGCCAGCCAGTCGAGCGGCGGGAACCAGATGATCGCCGGTTCGGCCACGCCCGACTTGTCCACCCACAGCCGTGCCACGGCGGCGGCTGCAATGGTGACGATCACCACGCGCAGATATTGCATGAAGGCGACCAGACGCTGGTCCGCACCGAACGCGCCCGCCATCAGCACCATTGCGGTGGACGCACCTGGAGCTGCACCCCACACCCCGGTCGTCCCCGGCAGAATGTCGAGACGGCTGATCAGCCAGCCGAGAAGGCTGGACGCTGTCAGCGTCGCCAGCACGACACCCAGCACGAGTAGCCATCCCTCGGCCAGGGTCGAAAAGATGCTGAGGGAGATCGATCCCGCGATCAGGCAACCGATGATCGCCTGTGCCGACGCGAATGCCATGCGCGGTACCCGCACGGTTGCTCCATTGACGCCCGCCACGATCCCCGCGACCAACGAGCCGATCAACAGCGCCGCCGGCAGGTGGACCAATTCCAGCAGCGTGATCAACACCAGCGTCAATGGAAGCAGCACCAGCCACTGCGATGAGTGGGCAAGGACGGCAAGGCGGGAGGGCGACTCGGTATCGATGGTCATGCAAGGCCTATAATACCGCCAATCACCATACAGCAGTAACATTCCGAACCTGTCGGCGATCAACCGTTCGGCCGCGGCCCGAGCTTATGGACGTCACCTTCCGTCTGCGCTGCCGCTTCTCGGATAGAAGTCGCCCTCAAAAAGATGATAAAAACATTCAAGTTTTTGTTTTCATCATCACCATCACACGATAGAGTTGTGCTCATTCCTCAGGAATCCTGACTGCGGGCCAGCCGCAGCGATGCCCAGAAGCGCGACGCAGCGAACAGCCACGCCAGCGATCCCTTCAAACGACAATGCAGAGAGTCAACGCGTGTCACAAATCGAAGTAGAAAATCGCCATGCCGACGCCGAGGCGCATATCCGCACCACTGTGATGAACGAGATTTGCGAGGTAATGCACCGTGCGGGGTTGCCGCCCATGGCGGTGATGCGGCTGGTGGCACGGTCGATCGGCACCATCTATCGGGAAATGGCGGACGCACACTCCGGTGTCGATCCTTGTCCCTGCGGCTGGCGACCGAACACCAAAACCGATATGGAGGTCCTGAGTTCCGCCCTGTTGGCAGCCTGTGAACGCCGTCGCACGGCAGATCTGCGGCTGATGCCGATAGCTGGCCGAGCTTAGACATTCTGCCGGGCATCGGTCAAAATCGAATTGTGGAGCCCCCATGTCGAAAGTCACGCGCCGCGCCATTCTCAAGGCGTCGGCTGGGGTTGCCTGTGGTTTCGGGCTGGGCTGGACAGGCAATTCCATTCGCTCCGCGCTGGCTGCACCGGAACCACGGATCCTCAAGCCCCGGAAAATTGAGGCGAAGCTGACGGGCACCGACCTGACCCGGGACGTGCTCACCTACGACGATGCAGGAGTGCCGCCGGTGTTGCGCATGAGGAAGGGCGAGGCCTTCGCGGCGCGGTTGGTCAACGGCATCGATGAACCGACCACCATCCACTGGCACGGCATCCGCGTCCCCAACAAGATGGATGGGGTGCCGTTCCTCGTCCAGCCCTATGTCTACACCGGCGACCAGTTCGATTATGTCTTCACCCCGCCGGATGCGGGCACATTCTGGTACCATCCGCACTGCAACACCTTGATCCAGATGGGGCACGGCCTGACCGGCGTGATCGTCGTCGAGAACCCCGCCGATCCTGAATTCGACGCGGAAGTGGTGCTCAATCTGCGCGACTGGCGTCTCGGTGGCGACGGGCAGTTCATCGAGCAGTATCGGCCTCGCGACGCCGCACGTTCAGGAACCTTCGGCACGGTGCGCACCGCCAACTGGATCGAACAGCCGCAATACGATGCGCCGTCCGGTGGGCTGGTGCGCCTGCGCGTGGCGATCACGGACGTCACACGAATCTATTCGTTTCGCGTTCAGGGCGCAGGCGCGACCGTCATTGCCATCGACGGCAATCCCGTTCCACAGGCGTTCCCCCTCGACCTGCTTCAACTTGGCCCCGGCCAGCGCCTGGAACTGGCGATACGCATGCCCGACAATGAGGGGGCGCTTGTCAGCCTCGAGGATATTCGCGGGACGAAGTCGGCGGTACTGGCAACGCTGCGCTCCGTCGGAGCTTCACTGCGGCGCGACGCGCGTGATCTGGCGCCGCTCGAACCCAATCCGATCGACCAGGTCGATGTCGCCTCCGCCCAGCACATCCGGCTGGCGCTCAGCGCAACGGCGGAGAACGTCTCGACGGACAGTATCTGCGGTTCGCTTGGCTACAGTTTCTGGGCGATAAACAAGGTGCCGTGGCCGGGCGATACGCCCGATCCAACCGCGCCGCTGGCCGAATTGAAGTTGGGAAAGAGCTACGTCATCGACATGGAGAACCTGACGCCGCAGGTTCATCCCATCCATCTGCATGGCATGAGCTTCAAGGTCCTGTCCTCATCGAAGCGACAGATCCAGCCGCAGATAACAGATACCTACCTCATCCAGGCCGACGAGAAGGTGCAGCTCGGCTTCGTGGCCGACAACCCTGGCGACTGGCTGCTGCATTGCCACATCATTGAACATCAGAAGACAGGCATGACCAGTTATCTCCGTGTCGTTTGAGACACGGACCCGTGAAGCGTCGCGCGGGTGATGGATGGCATTTACCGGGAGGCTGGTCTGAAAGACGGGCGTCGCCGGCCGATTCCGGCAACGCCTGTCCGAGAGCATTTTGTAGCCAAGTGAAATCGCTTGGCGTTACAAAATTGCGGCGAAAACAAAACTTAGAGCGTTTCCGCGTTTCCGTGAAAAACGGAAACGCTCTAGTTCAAAAGCGGTCGATCAATTCGCGGTCGCCAAAGCCCTGATCGTCGCCGTGATGACCGCTTCCGCCGTCGCCCGTTCTTCTCCGATCACAGGCAAGCGCGGAGCCCGGACATGTTCCGGGGCACCATAGACAAGATGCTCGGCCAGCTTGATGTACTGGACGAGCTTCACGTCCGTATCGAGGTGGAAGGCCGGTGTCAGCAGGCGGTATAACGGCAACGCCGAAGCGAAGTCGCCGCGTTTGGCCGTTTCGAACAACCTCACGCATTCGGCGGGCCACGCATTGGTCATACCCGACACCCAGCCAACGACGCCGAGCGCCACGCTTTCCAGGATAAGGTCGTCGACACCGCAGAAGATGTCGAAACGATCGCCAAACGCATTGAACAGGTCGGTTACGCGGCGGATGTCGCCGGTCTCTTCCTTGATCGCCACGACGCCCCGAACATCGGCCAGCATCTTCAGCGTCTCGATGTCGACATCGACCTTATAGGCGAGCGGATTGTTGTAGATCATGATCGGCAGATCGCTCGCTTCGGCAACCGCCTTGTACCAGGCCGCCGTCTCGCGCCGGTCCGTGCGATAGGCGAGGCTCGGGAACGTCATCAGGCCTTCCGCACCAAGCCGCTGGTAGTTGCGGGCCGCGGCAACAGCATTGTCGGTGGACAGTTCCGCCAGTCCTGAAAGAAGCGGCACACGCCCCGCGACGGCTTCCTTGGCTGCCCGCACCACGGCGTCGCGCTCGGCCTGCGTCAGCGACGCATTTTCGCCGAGCATCGGCAGCACGATGACACCCGACACACCTTTGGTGATGAGACGATCGACACTCGCCTGGGTCGCGGCGAGATCGATCACGCCGGAAGCATCCATCTTGGTCGTTACGGCAGGAAAGACACCACTCCAGGTCATATTCGGCTCCCATTCATTGATCTTGTCGGACTGAGGGACAGCTGCTCCACGCAGGCTGCCCGTCAAGATGGCATCAGGGCTTCTTCGGCCACGACCACCAGATCGCTGTGCCCGATCAGGCTGGTGACCGGCCAGGCCGGATCCTCACGCCCGGCCAGCAGTGCTGCCATGGCTTCGCGTTTGCTCTCGCCGGCACACAGCAGCAGCACTTTCCTGGCCGAGCGCAGCGTGTTGATACCCATGGTCACCCCTGTTTTCGGCACGCTGGCATCGTCGGGAAAGTTGGGACGGTGCGCCTGCCGCGTCCTCTCGTCCAGCGAAACCACGTGCGTATCGAGATCCCAGGAGACACCCGGCTCGTTGAAGGCGATATGTCCGTTGGCGCCCAATCCCAGCACGGCAAGGTCTATCCCACCAGCAGCCTCGATCGCACGATCGAAGGCGCGGCATTGTTCATCGGCATCGGGAGCATCCCCACGCAGGAGATGCACCTGATCCTCGGGGGCGTCGATGCGGTCGATGAGATGACGCCGCATGAAGGCATGATAGCTGCGTGGATTTTCGGGCGACATGCCGACATATTCGTCGAGATTGAACAGTTTGGTTGCGCCGAAACTGATTTCGCCACGCCGGCAGCGTTGCGACAGCTCCTCATACATGCCGATCGGCGTATCGCCGGTAGGCAAGGCGAGGCTTGTCGCGGATCCATCGAGCAGCGTCGCGCTGACTTGGTTCGCGGCAAGCTCCGCCATGGCAGCGCGATCCGCCGCCCAGGTCACGTTCAATTTCGTCATCTCAGTCTGAAGCCTCGGCAATCGCAGGAAAGAGCGCTGAGTAGCGCCGGTAGATCTTTTCGTAGTTCGTGGAGATGGCGGAAGGCGCGACCACATCCGTCTGTGATGCTGTCGGCGCGGGACGTTCACTTTGAGGAACAGCCAGCAATGCCGCCCCGATCGCCGCTGGAGACGAGTGATAGTAGCTCACCACGGGACGTCCCAATATGTCGGCCAGCATCTGCCGGGTCGAGAAATGCGACACCGCGTGGCCGGCAAGCACGACACGTTCGATCTTCGAGGTCTCCGCCAGGATGTCGATGCAACGCCTGATTTCGAACTGCACGCCTTCCAGATAGGCACGGGCGATGTCCTGCGCCTTGTGCTGTACCGTCAGGCCATGCAGGACGCCGCGCAGGTTCGGATTCCACAAGGCGCCCTGTTCGCCCCCCGCCAAATAGGGCGAGAACATCAGGCCATTGGCGCCGGCCTGCGATGCCGCTGCGGCGGCATCGATCCTGCCATTGTCCCAACCGAGCAGGTCGTTCAGCCAGCGATAGCTCGTGCCGGTCGAAAGCAGGTCCATTTCGCGCCCGAATACGCCGTCGACCGCGTGAGGGGTCAGCAGGTATCGACGCTTTGGATCGCGCAACGGATCGCTCAGACTGTCCATGATGATCGTGCTGGAACCGGTGGTGACGCACACCGTGCCACTGCCGAGCCCCGCCATGGCATAGACGCTGGCAACCGAGTCCGCGCAGCCGACGGCCACGGGCACACCAGCCGGCAAACCAAGGCGCGTCGCCACATCGCCTCGAAGCGGGCTCGTGGCCTCGGCCGGTCGGATCGCCGGCAGCAATGGCTTCTCGACCCCCCATACGCCGCAAAGCTCCGGCGCCCAGGATTTGCTGTCGAGATCATAGAGCCCGTATCCCGCCGCCGTAGACGGGTCGGTCGTCAACTCTCCCGTCAGCGCGAAATGCAGGAAATCCTTGGCGGAAAGGATCGTGGTCACGCCCTTGCCGAAACAGTCGAGATGATGGCGGAACATCGGCGCCAGGTAACGCCCGTCGATGGGCATGCCCGTCCGCTCATAGATCATCTGCCGCGTCGGCTCATCGAGGAAACCTGATGCCCAGGCATCGGCACGGCTATCCATCCAGGTGATCGCTGACGGCAGCGGCCGACCATCTTGCAGGCAGACCAGGGTGGGCAACTGGCCGGTCAGGCCGACGGCAGAGACCTGTTTCGCAACCTCTCCGTCCAGCTGCTTGACCGCTGCCTCCAGGGCAGCCAGCCAGTCGAGCGGATTTTGCTCGGCCTGGCCAGGCAATTCCCTTGTCACGGGAAACGCCGCCTCGGTTGTCGCCACAACGCGACCCGACACCGACATCGCCACGCATTTGATGGCCGAGGTGCCGAGATCGATACCAAGGATGACGTTCTCGTTCTTCATTGCAGTCCCTGAAGGGAGAAGGCGCCTGAGCTTTGCAGGCTTCTGGCCTGCATGCAAAGGCGCCTCGTCGGAAGTTTAGTGCTTTGCCTTGACCGCACGCATCGCCTCACCGGCGATGGCGATGGTCTGTGCGATATCGTCCTCGGTGTGGGCGAAGGAGATGAACAGGTTTTCAAACGCACCCGGGTGGAAAAGAACGCCACGGTCGAGCATCTCTTCCCACCAGGTCCGGAACACGTCATGACGCGCATGGCGGGCAGCGTCGCGATAGTTGCGGATTGGCTTGTCTGCGAACCAGAGCTGCATGACTGGCCCGACGCCAGTCACATAGGCCGGGATGTCGTTGTCGGCGATCACCTTCTCCAGCCCGTCGAACAGTTTCTGGCAACGCTGGTAGAGCGTGTCGTAGAGGCCGGGCGTCGCCAGCTGGTCGAGCGTCGCATTTGCCGCCGTCACCGCAATGCCGTTGGCCGCATAGGTGCCTGCCATCGAGACGGTGCCGTCCGCGACAAGCGCCATGATATCCTTGCGTCCACCGAGTGCTGCGACCGGGAAGCCGCCGCCGAGGCCCTTGGCGAAGGTGGAGAGATCGGGCTGGAGACCGTAATAACCCTGCGCACCGCCGAGGCTGAGGCGGAAGCCGGTGATGACTTCGTCGCAGATCAGGATGATGCCGGCCTTGGCCGTCAATTCGCGCATCGCCTCGAGGTAACCCGGCTCCGGCAGGATACAGCCGGTGTTGCACATCACCGCCTCGGTGATGACGGCAGCAATGTTCTGCCCTTCGCGGGCGATCGCGTCGCGCAGCGCCTCGACATCATTCCACGGCAGAATGATCAGGGAATCGTCGAGGCCGGCCGGCATGCCGGGGCCTTGCGGAATGGCCTTCGGCGTCTTGTCGGGACCTGCCGTTTCCAGCGTCGGATGCTTGCTCCAGTAAACGCCGTCGGAGAAGCCGTGATACATGCCTTCGAAGCGGATGAGCTTTTTGCGGCCAGTGAAGGCGCGGGCGAGACGGACAGCATAGAGAACGGCCTCGGTTCCGGTGTTGCACAGGCGGACCTGCTCGATCGCCGGTACCGCAGCGATGATCTTTTCCGACAGCGTGATTTCTTCGGCTGCAGGCATGGCGAAAACAGTGCCGCGGTTCTGGATGAAATCCACGACCGCATCGGTGATCTTCTTCGGACGATGACCGAGGATCATCGGCCCAAGGCCAAGCAGATAGTCGATGTACTCATTGCCGTCGACGTCGAAGAGACGCGAACCCGTGCCATGGTCGACAAACAGCGGATAGGGATCCCAGCCTGACCAGACGGCACGCGCCGTGCTGTTGACACCGCTCGGGATGATTTCGCTGGAGCGGGCAAAATAGTCTCGGCTCCGGGTGGAGCGCGAGGGTGTCTTGTATGCAGGCATTAAATCTCTCCTCGGAGAACAAGTTTGCATACTTATTATAATGAGTATGATGACATGTCAATGACGCGAAACGAAATATGCGCGCCGTTCAGTCCGTGAAGGTCCGCGAATAGCGATTGCCGTCCCGGGTCACCGACACGACCTTGCCGTCGATCGTCGGACCGAGAACCAGGCGCTCCGGCGCGTGGGTCTCGGCTCCCACCCTGAAGACACCGGGCTCCAGCTCCACCAGTTCCAGATCGTCACCAGGCGCCTCGACGCCGCCGGGCGCGATCAGGAACAGTCGCTCGCCGCGCGCTACGATGCGGAAATTCGTGTACCAGGGTGAGTGCGAGCGATAGTGGCCGACGCTGGTCTTGGAAACCTTGCCACCGTCTACCGAAGCAGCCGGTTTTCGGCGCAGTTCGAGCGGACCGTGGTTCCAGCCCCCTTCCCCATCGTCCGCTCCCGATTCGAATGTGAGGTGAAACACCGCAAAGGCCGGATGATCGGTCACGTAGCGCGACGACCATGTCTTGAAGACGCGCCCTCGAATACCATCGCTCGAAAGCTCCACCTTGCCCTCATTGTCCGTGGCGAAAGAGACCGCAACCATCTTGCCGGCAGCATCGAGTGCGGAAAAATCGCCCAGCATTGCGGGTTGGAAAGCAACCGGATCGAGCACGTCAAGGTCAAGCTTGATCGGTGGCAGCTCCATCTCGTTGCCGGTCAGCCAGGCATGTGCCGCGCGGGCAATCACCTGCGCGCCCGGACAATCGCCATTGGCATTGGTCAGGACCACGATCCCGACATCACGGGACAGATCGGCCAGAACGAAAGTGGCGTAGCCCACCATGCCACCGCCGTGGGTGAGGCAGTGGCTGCCTCGGACGGTTTCGACATTGATGCCGAGGCCGTAGACACTCCGTTCGACGCCCGCATCCGCCACGAACTCGACGATCGGCTCCCCGTACGGCGCCAGCAGGCCGGTCAGTTGTTCGAATGCCTTCGTGCTGACAACGGTCTTTCCATCCAATCGCCCCGATCCCAGCAACACACGAACGAAGCGGGCGAGATCCGGACCGGTGGCGGCGATATTGCCGTCGGAAGTATTGGTTTCGAACCATGTCGCCGGTGCCAGTGCTTCGCCCGGCAACCATGGGCGATCGTCGGCGGCAGGCGCATAACCGACCGCGAAGCGATGCCGATCCTTGTTGGAGATACAAGGTGTGCTGGACGCCATCCCCAACGGCTCGAGCAGCCGTTCCCTGCAAGCCTCGACCGTCGGCTGCCCGGTGACGGCGGACACCACCAGGCCGAGCAGGATATAGCCTATGTTGGAGTAGTGGAACGCACTGCCGGGTGCAAAGCCCGTCGAAAGCTCCCTCAGCCACCAGCCCTGCCCGATTTCGTCCGGCAAGGAGTCGGTGCCGGCCGGCAATCCGGCGGAATGGTTGAGCAGGTGACGAAGCGTGAACATCGGATAGTCCGAGCCTACGCTGAACCAGGGCAGATAGGTTGTGACGGGAGCGTCGAGATCGACTCTCCCTTCCTCGGCGAGCTGGAGCAGGGTCAGACCGACAAAAGCCTTGCTGATCGAGCCGATGGCAAACAGGTGATCGCGCGTGACCGGCTGACGCGCATCGACATTGGCAAGGCCAAAAGGAAGTTCGAGCAAGGTCTCCTCGCGCGAAACGGCGATGACGATGCCTCCGGGAATTGGCCAATGCTGCGTGAATTCATCAGCCAGTGCGCGCAGCCGCTGCACCACGATTTCGATCGATGTCATGACGTCGGAACCTATTCACCAGCCCGGTTGAGCAGCAATTGCAGCAGCGCCCTGACGGGTGAACCCGTCGCACCTACGGACCATGGTTCAAAGCCTTGATCGAGGTAGGCACTCGACCCGTTGTCGACATGCGCCCAGGCGGCATTGCCGGCAAATGTGCGCAGATAGGTGGCGGCCAGCTGACCGCTGTCCGGCACCGACAAGGGCGCGTTGGCGATGTCGGCGACTTTTGATTCGATCAGGCGCTCATATTCGGCCCTGAGTGGCAATCGCCAGCCTGGCTCGCCGGCAAGTTCGCCGGCGTCGCGGAGCGCATCGGCGAGCGCGGTCGATGTCGACCAGCATCCCCAAAGCAAAGGGCCAACGCCACCGCCATCGGTGAGCGTGCCGACATCAACGATCTCTCCAACGCCATTCCTGGCGAGGTGGGCAATCGCATCCGCCAGGACCAGGCGGCCCTCGCAATCGGTATCGACAACTTCTGTCTTGCGGCCGTCGGGATGGCCAACGACATCGCCGGGACGCAACGCGTGGCCGCCCGGCATGTTTTCCGCCATCGGCAGCACGGCGGTGACATCGGGATCAAGACCGAGTTCGACGGCCGCGAAAATGGCGCCGGCTACCGCCGCCGCAGCAGCCATGTCAGCCTTCATCCAGGCAATCTCCTGCGCGTTGCGCTTGAGATTGATACCGCCGGAATCGAAGGTGATGCCCTTGCCGGCAAGGCCCAGCCCGGCCTTCTGTCGATCTGGATAAAGCCGCACGACGCGCGGTTTGTTGGCGCTGCCGCGACCGACAGCCTGCGTCGCCCCGAAACCGTGCTTAACGAGCTCGGCTTCGTCCCAGACTTCGACGGCAATATCCAGCTGGCGCGCACGCTCGGCAATCACCTGCGCCAGACACTCAGGCACAAGATCGCCACCCGGGGTCTCGACAAGATCGCGTACCCAGTTGACCGCCTTGCCGGCAGCCGTCCCGACCTCGAAAGCTCGTTTCAGTTTCGAGGCTTCAGCGATCAGAAGCTCGATCATCGTTTCCGTCTCGTCAGAACGGAAATGAGCACCGATCAGGCAAGCCTCGGCAGCCGCACGCACGACCAGCGCCGGATCGATGCCAAATCCGTTCAAGGCGATGACGGACGAACCTCTTTTGTGCAGGAAATGCGCTGCAGGCATGAGGGCATCGCGCAAGGTGTTTGCGGAAAAAGCGTCGCGTGCTCCGACACCGACCAGAAGCACCGCCGGTTCGTTCGAAGCTGGCACCAGGAGCGCCGAAAGCTGTCCGACCTTGCCCTGGAAAGATGGATCAAGGCGCAGCACATGACGGGCAAATTGCCCGCCATGTGCCGCCTTCCCCGCCAACTCGGCATCGGCAACTTCAAAACCATGGGCTCCCGCAAAAGCAGGCATCACCAGAATGTCTGCCTTGGCCAGAACGGACGGCTCGCTGCCGAAGCGTAGGGTGGTCATGCTACTTCACCTTGTGGACGTTCATCAGCGTTTCGGTCGACAGATTGTTGACCGAACCGACGAGAGGCGAAAGCACGAACCCCTCCCATTTCGGGCTATGGGCCTCGATGACGTTGGGATAGTTGAGCACGATGTAGGGGCGAGCCTCGAAGATGTGCTTCTGCATCGCGGAAATCTCGGCCCGGCGCTCCTTGCTGTCGAGCAGCGTGCCCTGTTTCAGGTACATCTTGTCGTAGTCCGCATTGCAGTAGCCGCTGTCGCTGTTGCCGCCGCGAGCGGCGCAGGTGACAATACTCAGCATGAAGTCCGGCTCCACCGGCGGCACCCAGCTCCACATCGCGAAATCATAGTCGAGATATTTGGCCTCGGGAGCCTGGATGGCTTCGGTCGCGGCACCCGGATCCATCTTGCGCTGGGTGATCTCGATGCCGATCTTCTTGAAGCCGGCCTGGATGATCTGGAAGGCACGATCGCCGGTGCCGTTCTCTTCCGTCGGGAAAATCACTTCATAGGCCATGCGCCTGCCATCGACGACGCGAATGCCGTCGCCGCCCTTCTTGTAACCCTTCTCGTCCAATATCTGGTTTGCCTTGTCGGTATCGTAGGGCAGCGGCTTGATGGCCTCGTCATGGTAGCCGCTTGCCGGTGCCACGATGGTTGAACCGGGCGTCGAGAAGCCAAGCCAGACGATCTTGTCGATCGTTTCCCGGTCGATGGCGTACTCCAGGGCCTCGCGCACCTTCGGGTCGAGCAACTCACGGTTCTTCGGCTTGTCTGCACTCGTGTTGATGATCAGCGTCTTCATGCCGACACCCGGTCCGCTCAAAACGGTCATCCCGGCCTTCTTCAGGGTCTCGACGGATGTCGGTGGCGTCTGCTCGCCGATCATGTCGAGCTTGTCGGTGACAAGCGCGGTGATCATGGCATCGTCATTGGCAAAGAACTGCAGGCCGAAACCGTCGATCACCGGCTTCTTCTCGCCCCACCAGTTCGGATTGCGGGCGAAAAGCGCGATCTGCTCATTTTCGTGTTTGGTCAGCATGAACGGACCGCCCGCGACCACGGGGGCCGCATTCGGGAAGGTCGAGATCTGCTCGCCATTGCCCTCCGTCAGTGGCTCCCAGATGTGCTGCGGCAGAACCGGCAGCGCCTGCAGTTGCGTCAGCACATTGGCGACCGGCAAGGCGTAGGTCAGTACCAGCGTGTTGTCGTCCGCGGCCTTGGCATCCTCCATATGAGCGACCCAGCCGGCCAGCTTGCCGGTGGCACCGCTTTGGAACTTGCGGATCAGATTGAAGGTGAAGGCCGCATCCTTCGCCGTGAGCGGCTCGCCGTCGGACCATTTTGCGTTCGGAACGGTATGGAAAGTCCAGACCTTGCCGTCTGCAGACGTCTCCCATTTGGTCGCGAAGGACGGCACGATCTCGAGCTTGGCATCATATTCAGTCAGGTGTGGGTACACATACTGATAAAACACTGAGCTGTAATCGGAGTCCGAGACAAACGGATTGAGCGAGTCGATCGGTTGTGTCGCACCGATACGCAGGATCTCAGCCGCTGAAGCTGAAGGTATGGCGGGCGCCTGAAAAACGGCTGTTGCCGCGACTGCTGCGGCGATCGCCAGGGCGCGGATATTCCAACTCTGGTGAGGTTTCTTTTTCATTGTGATCTCCCGAGACGCAAGATTCTCCAAAATGGGGACTTGCCTCATATTCAGGCTACTGAGTATGATGAGTACATGTCAAGCCGCTTGGGAGGAGCAGAGGCGTTGCGGGGATCGGCCTATATCTGGAAGCGGATAGTTTTCGCTGTCGTCACGGTTTTTGTGGCCCTGACGCTCAATTTCATTCTGTTCCGTGTGCTTCCCGGAGGGCCGGTCAGCCAGATCTCGCGCGTCCCGAACGCCTCGCCTGCCTTGAAGCAGGCTCTTACCGCGCAGTTCGGCCTCGACAAGCCGCTGTGGGAACAATACCTGCTTTATCTCCAGCAGACGCTGCAGGGCAATTTCGGCGTTTCCTACATGAACCGGCAGCCGGTGTTCGACAACCTTGTCGAGGCATTTGGCAACACCATTCCCATGGTTGCGACGGGCACGATCCTTGCCCTGACACTCGGCGTGATTGTCGGCGTCATTTCAGCGGTACGCCGGGGCAGCATGACCGATCATCTCAGCACCAACATCGCCGTCCTGTTCTACGCCTTCCCCACGCAGTTCCTCGGCATGATGCTGCTCATCATATTCGCCGGTGTCCTGCCCTCGGCCGGCATGAACGACCCGTTCGCCATGGGCGGTTCGGGATGGGATACCTTCCTCGACACGCTGAAGCACATGGTGCTGCCGGTCACGACATTGGCCCTGACGCTCTATGCGGAGAACGCGTTGATCGTGCGTTCCGCGATGCTGGAAACACTCGGCGAGGATTACATCCTGACGGCAAAGGCCAAGGGTGTGCCGCGGCGCAGGCTGATCCGCGCACACGCCTTGCGCAACGCCATGCTGCCGATCGTCACCATGGTGGCGATGTCGCTTGGCGCGGTCGTCACCGGCTCCATCCTCATCGAGGTCATCTTCTCCTGGCCAGGCATCGGTCGGGCTCTCTACACGGCCGTGCTCAAGCGCGACTACCCGATGCTTCAGGGTGGGTTCCTGGCCATCACCGTGGTGGTGATCACCTTCAACCTCATCGCCGACCTCATCTACTACAAGCTCGATCCCCGGATAACGACATGACCCTTTCCTTGCCTGGGCCAGCCGCCCCGGAAGCCGAGACCCGGCTCGGCTTCTGGCCGATGTTGAACGACGTGCTGCACCAGCGCGCCGCGCTTGCCGGCCTTGCCATCGTCGGCATCTTCGTCCTGCTCGGACTTATCTCGCCGCTGATCGAGCCCTACAGCGTGCATGAAGCCACCTGCGCGGTATTCGAGCCGCCATCCCGGCAACATTGGTTCGGTTGCGACGACGGCGGCATTGACGTGTTCAGCCTTGTGCTGCGCGGAGGCCGCATCTCGATGATCGTCGGCGCGACCGCAACCCTCATCGCCATCGGCATCGGTGCGACCGTCGGCATCCTGTCGGGCTATTTCGGCGGCTGGGTGGATACGGTGCTGATGCGAATCACCGACTATTTCCTGGTCATCCCGCAGATCGTGCTGATGATTGTGATCGCGGCGGTCTGGGGCCCGAGCCTCTCCCATGTCATCATCGTCATCGGCGCGCTGATGTGGACGAGCACCGCGCGCCTCATCCGTGCCCAGGTCAAGAGCCTGCGCGAGCGGGTCTACGTCAAACGCGTCGAGGCCCTCGGCGCCAGCCACTTCCACATCATCATTCGCCATATCCTGCCGCAGATCGGACCACTGCTGGTCGCCAACACCGTGCTGGCCATTACCGTCGCCATCTTCAACGAGACCGCGCTGGCATTCCTCGGCCTATCCGATCCGACCGCGATCACCTGGGGCACCATCATGGAACACGCGTTCGACCGCGCCGCCGTCAGCAGCGGGGCCTGGTGGGCGATCGTCCCCGCCGG
Source organism: Mesorhizobium sp. NPDC059025 (assembly GCF_042739655.1). NCBI lineage: Bacteria > Pseudomonadati > Pseudomonadota > Alphaproteobacteria > Hyphomicrobiales > Phyllobacteriaceae > Mesorhizobium > Mesorhizobium sp. NPDC059025. The sequence continues at coordinate 41,318 of NZ_JBHYIM010000024.1, forward strand.
CGTTGCCGTCGCCGTGCTGATCATGGGCTGCTACATGCTCGGCCGCTCGATCGAGGACGGACTCAATCCCCGACTCAAGGTCTCATATCTCTCATTGCATGGCTGGAAGCTGCGCCCGCTCGTCGGGCGCGGGCCCGATGCTATCTGACAAGGAATTCCAGCTTGAGCAGCGCCTTCGCAATCCAAGACCTGAACATCTGGTTCGGCGCCGACACCGGCAACGGCCGCGCCGAATTCCACGTCGTCAAGAACGTCAACCTGGAACTCGCCCCCGGCGAGCGGCTGGGGCTCGTCGGCGAATCCGGATCCGGCAAGACCACCACCATTCTGGCAGCGATGGGACTGCTGCCGGCAAATGCGGAGGTCTCCGGTCGTATCCTGCTGGACGGAACCGATATCCTGCGCAGCGGAGAAGCCAGCGTCGCACCTCACCGATGGAAGGACATCGCCATGGTCTTCCAGGGCGCCATGAGTGCTTTCAATCCGGTACGGACCATCGGCTGGCAGATCGCTGAAGCCATGCAGATGCATGGCGTTGCGCGCGGCGTCGCCATGACGCGCAGGATCGGTGAATTGCTGGAACTGGTCGGCATCCCCGCCGACCATGCCACACGCTTCCCGCATCAGTTGTCCGGCGGCATGCGCCAGCGCGCCATGATCGCCATGGCCCTGGCATGTGAGCCGAAGGTGCTGCTTGCCGATGAGCCGACAACGGCCCTCGACGTCATGGTGCAGGACCAGGTGATGAAGCTGCTGGTGCGCTTGAGCAAGGAGTTGAACCTCGCGCTCGTGCTCGTCACGCATGACCTCGCCATCGTTGCGCAAAGCTGCCACCGGGCAGCAGTCATGCTGAAAGGCGAGGTCGTCGAACAGGGAGAGGTCGGCGACCTCTATCATCGCCCAAAGCATGAGTACACGCGCAAGCTTTTCGAGGCGACGCCGGATGTGTTCAGCACGCCGGAGGCTCCCGTAAGAACCTCCCCGGCATCAACGAAAACGGAGTCCGCATCGCCGCTGCTCGAAGTGCGAGACATCAGCGTATCCTATCCGCGCGTCCGCAGCTTCCGCGATGTGATGCGCGGGGTTGAACCCCAAGCGCCTTCCGCCGTCGAGAACGTCTCGCTGCGCGTCGAGCGCGGCGAAATGGTCGCATTGGTCGGACAGTCCGGCAGCGGCAAGACCACGACGCTGCAGGCCATCCTCGGCATGATCAAGGCGCGCTCCGGATCCATCCATCTCAATGGCCGCGACGTCACCAGCCTGACCAGCGGACAATGGCGACCGCTGCGCCGCCAGGTGCAGATGATCTATCAGGACCCGTACGAATCCCTCGACCTGCGCTACCGCGTGCGTTCCACGGTCGAGGAGCCATTGCGTGTCCACGGCATCGGCCTCACGGCCAGGGAACGCGATGGCCTGATCCATGCGGCTCTCGAACGCGTCGGCCTGACCCCGGTCGAACGCTATCTCAACCGCTTTCCGCATGAACTGTCGGGTGGCCAGCGCCAGCGCGTGGCGATCGCCTCCGCGATCGTACTCAAGCCTGAACTGCTTCTTGCGGACGAACCGGTGTCCATGCTGGACGTGTCGGTGCGTGCCGGGGTGCTCGAACTTCTCGACGAATTGCGCACCGACGCCAGGATGGGCATCCTGATGATCACGCATGATCTCTCGACTGCGGCGCATTATGCGGACCGCATTGCCGTCATGCATCAAGGCAGGATCGTGGAAGAAGGTGCCGCTTCAGCGGTGGTCCGTTCGCCGAAGGCCGACTACACGCGGGCGCTGCTTGCCAGCATCCCTCACCCGGATCCGAACCGCTCGACCCTGGCCAATCTATCGACCTGAACGGCCAGCCGCCTTAATCGGAGACGCCGGCTTGCCGCCATGGAGCGGCAGCACCACCCATTGCTTCATATCGGTCGGCTGCAGGAGATGCCGGCTGCCCGAGCCCGATGTGTAGAACACGAAATCCGAGGCCTTGTAGGTCTGCTGGTAGCAGTCGAAGGCCTTGCCGTCAGCGGTGAAGGACACGCCCCTGATCCGGACGACCTGGTCGCGCGGGCCGAGGTCCAGGGCCTCGCGCTCCGCAGCGGTCGGCTTGTCCACCTCAAGTGATTGTTCGGCGTAGTCGTCGCGCAGCCCGTAGCGTTCCGCGAGCAAGGCATAGAGCGAGTCGCCAGCCTGCAGATCCCTCTCGTTGATGGCCGGGACAAGGCTGAGCGGCAGCACTGCCTGCTCCAGGATTGCCGGTGTTGTCCCGAGGCTGCGCCGTCGCATTATTTCCCAGACGGGCTGGCCGATCTCGATCGACAGCGCCTTGGCGATCTCCGGTCCGGGCAGGCCGACGTTGATGGCGAGCACTTCCGTGGCGAGTTCCGGCCCGCCGGATGGCGAGAGCGTTTCCAGAAGACGCCCGGTTCTGCTCGGCTCGCTGACGATACGATCCTTGGCGACGAAGGTGCCTATACCCTGGTGACGATGGATCTTGCCGGCATGTTCCAGCTTGTCGAGGGCGTGTCGCACCGAGATCAGGCTGACGCCGGTCAGCCTGGCGAGTTCGGTCGAACTCGGCAGCTTGTCGCCACCGGTCAGATCGTTCCTGGCGATGAAATCGAGGATCCAGTCATAGACGTGCAGGTAGCGAAGTTTCCGTTCCTCGCTATCCTCGGATGCGATCTGTCTTTGCCTTTGAGCCAAAGCCACTACCCCGGCATTTCGGTGGAAACGTTGGTGTCTGCTCCCGGTTGGACAACAGCCTTCGGTCAACAGTGTATAGCTGTCATACTGAGAACGACAAGCTGATGCTAGAGTGTTTCCGTTCTTGACGGAAACACGGAAACGCTCCGGCTCTTTGTTTTTACGCAGTTCCGCACGGAAAACCGCTACGCACTTCTCCTGGAATTGCTCTGGTCAGCGCATATCCATCAGGAAAAGTTCAAGCCAGAGCAAGCAACTGTCGGTCGGCTTGAGTACGATTTGGCCGCGCTCAGACCCTTTCGAGTGCGATGGCGATGCCCTGTCCGACACCGATGCACATGGTGGCGAGCGCGAGGCGGGCGTTGCGTTCCTTCAGTTCCAGCGCCGCCGTGCCGGTGATGCGGGCTCCGCTCATGCCGAGCGGATGGCCGAGCGCGATGGCACCGCCATTCGGGTTGATGTGGCCGGCGGCGTCCGGCAGCCCAAGCTCGCGCAGCACGGCGAGGCCCTGCGCCGCGAACGCCTCGTTGAGCTCGACCACATCGAAGTCCCGTGGTGTCAGGTTGAGCCGGGCGCAGAGCTTGCGGGTTGCCGGCACCGGTCCGATGCCCATGAT
>NZ_JBHYIM010000025.1:0-21900 GCF_042739655.1 Mesorhizobium sp. NPDC059025
TGCCCGGCCTGCCCTCCAAGCCATCCTCGGAGAAGATCTTCCTCAACGATCAGGGACAGATCGAGGGACTGTTCTAACAGGAAAGGCAGTAGGGCGGTAAGGGATCAGGGCAGTATCAGCCCAAACCTCACTGCCCTACTGCCTGTTCAAGGAGCTTCGGCCAGATGATTTCGCCGGAGAAACTCTCACTCTACGAAGCCATCGGCGGCGATGATGGCCTGGAGCGGCTGGTCCAGGCCTTCTACGACATCATCGAGCAGGACGAGGGTGCACAGGAACTGCATCTGCTCCACCGTCGCGGCCACGGAGTCGCTCATTCCCGCATCGAACAGTTCGACTACCTCTCCGGCTTTCTCGGTGGCCCGCAACACTATGTGCGAAGGCATGGTCATTCGCGGCTGCGCGAGATTCACGAGCACGTTCCGATCGGCCCAGAGATGCGTGACCTCTGGCTCAGATGCATGACCAAGGCTGTAGCCGCTGCTGCCATCGCCGAACCGACAGCCAGCCACCTCATGCAGCATCTGGCGCGGGCGGCTGAGATCGCCCGCAACCAGGATTAGCTCTCAACCGGAAATCGCGGCGCGCGCCTGCTCTTCCAGCCACGCCACCATCTTGCGGTACGGCACCGGCCCATGGCTGATACGGGCGACACCGAGTTCCGCCAGCTTCTGGCGCGGCGGCACATGCGCCAGCGCGATGATGTTGACCGGCAACGCAACCGCCTTGCACAGCTTTTCGATCAGTGCAGGGTCGCCGAGACCGGGCGCGAAGAAACCGTGCGCGCCTGCCTTCTCATAGGCTGCAGCACGTGCAATCGCCTGCTCGACCAGTGCTTCGCTGTGCTCTTCGGGCTTGGCTTTCAGGAAGATGTCGGTGCGGGCATTGATGAAGGCCGGCACGCCGCCTGACTTGACCGCGTCCACGGCCGCCTTGATCCGGTCGACCTGCACTGCGATCTCGTAAAGGCCACCGCCGCCGACGATCTGGTCCTCGAAATTGAAGCCGACCGCGCCGGCCTCGATTGCCTGCGTCACGGTGGCCGCAACCGTCGCTGGCGCCGGCCCATAGCCGCTTTCGAGATCCATCGTGGCCGGCAATTCCACCGAGGCGGCTATGCGACGGAAATTGTCCAGCGCCACCGCCAGCGGGATCTTCTCGCCGTCCGGATAGCCGAACGCTGCAGCAACCGGCCAGCTGCCGGTCGCCAGAGCCTTGGCGCCAGCCTTCACGACGGCCTGGGCGCTGCCTGGGTCCCAGACGTTGAAAAGCACCACGGGGTCGCCCTTGACATGAAGGGCATGGAAAGCACGCGCGCGTTCGATCTGGTCGCTCATGGATCTACCTTGTGCAGGATGTCGGACTGCGGCGACCCTAACGCGCACCTCGCAGCCACGCCATGGCACAGATCGACAATGCTGACATGTCCAACCGTCTACGGCGGCGAGACCGCCACGGATCAGGACAACGGCACACGGGAAGCTTGTATGCCGTATTCAGCCGCGGCATCGGCAAGCGTGTGCCAGAGGCTGTCGGCGAAGCTGGTGAAGACGAGCAGGCTGTAGACCGGACTGCCGTCGGCAGCGTCGGATTCACGCCAGAGATTGACCCCGGTGTGGTCGATCGAGGTGGCAGCGGCCGCTCCGACCGGAAACACGGCGTCATGCAGATCGATCGACGATACCTTGGCGAGTGCATCGCGCACCCTGGCACCCGACAATCGGATCAAGCAGCGCCCGCCGGACTGATCGCTGAGAGATGCCGTCCCGTCGAAGACAGCCGCCAGCGGCGGAACAGGATCGGGCACGTTTCCGGCACTCAACACAAAGAACTGATCCGGACCGGTCCATATCAGCGTAACGCCCTTGCCGGCGACAGCTCCAGGTTTTTCCGGTGGCAACACCCCCCAGACCCTCTTGGCTGCCTTCGCCACGTTGGCGACCTGACCACGTCGCGCCATCACCTGCACCAGGCTGAAGCCGCTGATCTCCGCCATGGCGATACCGGCATCGCCGGAGGCCAGGCCGATGCGCCCTGGCGCAAACGCCTTGCGCAGCGTTGACTGCGCCTCCCAGGAATACTCAGCCACGCTGGCGCCCTCCCTCCGGATCGTAGAAGACCGGACTGGTGATCTCGACTTCCATGTCCTCGCCCCGCAACGGATCGTAGGCCCGCACGATCTCGCCATGGCGCTCGCGTCCACGCTCGACCAGCGCCAGCGCGATCCAGTGGCCGAGCATCGGTGAATAGCAGACCGAAGTGAGGTAGCCCTGGTCCGTATCGGGACCGGGAGCCGCGCCCTTCGGGATGACATGCGCGCCCGAACGCAGCCTGCTGGCCTTGTTGACCGGCTTGATGCCGACCACCACCTGCCGGTCCGGCGCGATCAGCGCCTCGCGCCCGGCCATGGCGCGGCCGACATAGTCCTTTTTCTTCGACATCATCTTGCCGAGGCCGAGATCATCGGCCGTCGTGGTGCCGCTGAGCTCGGGGCCGGCGACATGGCCCTTTTCAATGCGCATCACGCCGAGCGCTTCCGTGCCGTAGGGCGTCACCCCGAATTCGGCGCCTGCCCGCATGAGGTTTTCGGCCATGGCCTCGCCATAGCGCGCCGGCACGCCGATCTCGAACGCCATCTCGCCCGAGAACGAGATGCGGTAGAGCCTGGCCCGCATGCCGCCGCGCAGCGACACCTCACGCACGCCCATGAAGGGGAAACCTTCATTGGAGAGATCTTCCGCCGGGTCGCACAGGTTCTTCAGAAGATCGCGCGTGTTGGGGCCGGCGATCGAGAATTGCGCCCACTTGTCGGTGACCGAGGTCAACTGCACGTCGAGTTCGGGCCACAGCACCTGCCGGCAATATTCGAGATGCTGCATGGCCGGCCCGGCCTTGGCGGTCGTGGTGGTGAGGAAATAATGATCCTCGGCCAAACGCGACGTCGTGCCGTCGTCATAGACCAGCCCGTCCTCGCGCAGCATCAGCCCGTAGCGGGCCTTGCCGACGGCAAGATTGGAGAAGGTGTTGATGTAGAGGCGGTCGAGGAAGGTGCCGGCGTCCGGACCACGCACATCGACCTTGCCGAGCGTCGAGACATCGCAGAAGCCGACGCCGTTGCGCACGGCCCGCACCTCACGCGTCACCGATTCCAGCCAGTCCTTCTCGCCGGCGATCGGGTACCATTGCGCGCGCTTCCACAGGCCGGTGTCGACGAACACCGCGCCCCGGGCAGCAGCCCAGTGATGTGACGGCGTCAGGCGCCATGCGTGGAAATTTTCGTCACGGTGGTGTCCGGCCAGGGCCCCGATCGCCACCGGCGCATAAGGCGGCCGGTAGATCGTGGTGCCGGTATCGGCGATGTCGCGCCCCGTCGCCTCGGCCATCAAGGCAAGGCCGTTGACGTTGGACAACTTGCCCTGATCTGTCGCCATGCCCAGCGTGGTGTAGCGTTTCAGGTGCTCGACACTCTCGAACCCTTCACGCTGCGCGAGCTTCACATCGGAAGCGGTCACGTCGTGCTGAAAGTCGACAAAGGCCTTGCCGCCGTCGACATGCCACAGCGGCTTGATGGCAAAACCTTCGTCGTCGCCCTGCGCAACAGTGCCGGCCTTGCCCTTGGCGCCGCAGTCTTTCGCGGCAGCAGCACCGGCCGCATGGCCTTCACGCAGACAGGCGGCGAGCGAGAAGTCTCCTCCTGCCGCTCCCACCATGACCATGCCCGGCGGACATTGGCCGGGCACAAAGGCCGCGATGTCATCGCGCCAGACCGGCCTGCCGCGCTGGAACGACGACAGCGCCACATTGGGGTTCCAGCCACCCGACATGGCCAGGCAATCTGCCTCGATCTGCTGTGTCCGGCCGCTGGCGTCGCGCACGACGATGCTGCGCACACCGTCGACGCCGCCATTCACCGCGCTCACGACACCACCGAGCTGCCGCAGATTGAGCCCGCGATAGCCTGCGGGAACCACGCCGCGACTGTCGATCACCGCAGCGACGGACGCTCCGGCGCGCTGCACGGCCTCGGCCGTGCGCCAGCCGTCGTCATTGTTGGTGAACAGCGCGACCTGCCGGCCAGGCATCGCCGCGAAACGGTTGATGTAGCTGCGCACGGCGGACGCCATCATCACGCCCGGCCTGTCGTTGCCGGGGAAGACGAGCGGACGCTCGATAGCACCGGCCGCAACGACGGCGCGCCTGGCAACGATGCGCCAGAGCCGCTGGCGCGGCTGGTGTGCAGGCGGCACGGCGACGTGATCATTGACACGCTCGAGCGCGCCATAGGTGCCGCCGTCATAGACACCGAAGACGGCGGTGCGAGCCATGATGCGGACGTTCGCCAGACCTGCAATTTCGTGCAGTGCACCTGCCAGCCATTCCGCCACCGGCTTGCCATCGATCTCGCCGTTCTCGGAGAGCAGCCGTCCGCCGAGACGACTATCCTCGTCCGCCAGGATAACGCGCGCGCCAGCGCGGCCGGCGGCGAGTGCGGCGGCGAGACCGGCCGGGCCACTGCCGACCACCAGCACGTCGCAGTGCGCCCAGGCTTTCTCGTAGTGATCCGGGTCGGCTTCGCCCGACGCCTTGCCAAGGCCGGCAGCGCGCCGGATGGCCGGCTCGTAGAGCTTCTCCCACAGCTTCGCCGGCCACATGAAGGTCTTGTAGTAGAAGCCGGCGACGAAGATCGGCGAGAACAGCGAATTCACCGCCATGACGTCGTGACGCAGCGAGGGCCAGCGGTTCTGGCTCTCCGCCGCGAGCCCGTCATAAAGCTCGGCGGTCGTCGCACGCGTGTTGGGCTCGCGCCTTGCACCGCTGCGCAGTTCGACCAGCGCGTTCGGCTCTTCCGCGCCGGCGGTCAGGATGCCGCGCGGGCGATGATATTTGAACGAGCGGCCGACCAGCCTGACGCCGTTGGCCACCAGTGCCGAAGCCAGCGTATCGCCGGCGAAACCGACCATCCTCTTGCCGTCGAAGGTGAAGCCGAGCGGCTGCTTGCGATCGATCTGGCCACCGCTCGACAGGCGGTGAGATTGCGTGCCTGCCGAAACGAAACGCGGCGTCGGTGCATCGGCAGTGGTTTTGTCATTGAAGGCGAGCGGCGCGGCATCGCCCGATATCCGGCCGGTTCTGGTCGCACTCATGATGTCGCGCCTGCCTTGGCCGGCTTCTGCGCACCTGCACCCGGTGCCGCGTGCACGGCCTTGATTTCATGTGTCGTCGTGCTGCGGGTGACAGTCAGCCAGGAACGGCAGCCGCCGCCATGATACCAGCGTTCATCCATGTCTCCGGCGATGTTGTCGCGCAGGTAGACGTAGTCGAAGAAAAGGTCCTGCGCGTCCGGCTGTTCGGCCCCGTCAGCTGCGAAAGCCATCGGCCGCTTCGGTGCCGCGTCGCCGAGATAGGTGAACTCGCCGAGCTCGCGTTCTCCGCAGAATGGGCATGCTATGCGCATGGCGCCTTACTCACTTTCAATGCAGGTTGGGTTGGGCGCCCTGGCCCTTCTCATCGATCATCGCGCCGCGCCGGAAACGGTCGAGCCGGAAGCGTTTCGCTTCCTCGTGCGGCTCGTCGCGGGCGAGCAGATGGGCAAAGACCAGGCCGGAGGCCGGTGTCGCCTTGAAGCCGCCGTAGCACCAGCCGGCATTGAGATAGAGCCCGTCGATCGGCGTCCTGTCGATGATCGGCGTGCCGTCCATCGACATGTCCATGATGCCGCCCCACTGGCGCAGCAGGCGCACGCGTCCGATCATCGGCATCAGTGCCATGCCGCCTTCGCAGACGTCCTCCATCACCGGCATGTTGCCGCGCTGGGCATAGGAGTTGTAGCCGTCGAGATCGCCGCCAAAGACAAGCCCGCCCTTGTCGGATTGGCTGACGTAGAAATGGCCGGCACCGAAGGTAATGACGCCGGGGATGAGCGGCTTGATCGCCTCGGACACGAAAGCCTGCAGCACATGGCTTTCGATCGGCAGGCGCATGCCGGCCATCGCCGCGACGCGCGAGGTGCTGCCGGCCACCGCCATGCCGACCTTGCCGGCTCCGATCGTGCCGCGCGCCGTTTCGACGCCGGTGATCCTGCCGTTCTGGTCGCGTGCAAAGCCGGTCACTTCGCAGTTCTGGATGATGTCGACACCGAAGGAGTCGGCGGCGCGTGCATAGCCCCACACCACCGCATCATGCCGGGCTGTGCCGGCGCGCGGCTGCCACAATCCACCCATCACCGGAAAACGGGCGTTGTTGTAGTTCAGGAACGGCAGCACCTTGCGGATCTGCTCAGCATCGAGCAGTTCGGCGTCGATGCCGTTGATGCGCATGACGTTGCCGCGCCGGGCGAAGGCATCGCGCTGCGCATCGGAATGATAGAGGTTGATGATGCCGCGCTGGCTCACCATGGTGTTGTAGTTGAGGTCCTGCTCCTGCCGCTCCCACAGCTTCATCGACAGCTCGTAGAAACCGGTGTTGCCCGGCAGCATGTAGTTGGAGCGGATGATGGTGGTGTTGCGCCCGGCGTTGCCGGAGCCGATCCAGCCCTTCTCCAGCACCGCGACGTTGCGGATGCCGTATTCCTTTGCGAGGTAATAAGCGGTGGCCAGTCCATGACCGCCGCCGCCGATGATCACCACGTCATAGTGTTTCTTCGGCTGGGGATCGCGCCAGGCCCGCGTCCAGCCCTTGTGGCCCGAAAGCGCCGCCTTGGCGAGCGAGAAGATCGAGTACCGCATTTCAGTCTGTTCTGGCCTCTATCCTGGAGCGTTTCCGTTTTTGCGGAAACGCCCGGAATTGCTCTGGCGGCTACACGTCGAGCGTGTGGTCGCGCTCCCACTGGGTGAAATGCGAGGCATAGGAATTCCACTCCTGCTGCTTCAGCCGGATGAAGGCAGCGGAGAACTCCTCGCCCATCGCCGCTTTCAGCGACGTGTCCTTGTCATACTCGCGCAATGCATCGAGCAGGTTGAGCGGCAGCTTGGCGCCGTGGGTCACGGTGTGGCCGTCCTTGTACATGTCGATATCGCTGCGCGGGCCCGGATCGGCCTTGCTCTTCATGCCGTCGAGGCCGGCTGCTATGATCACCGCCTGCATCAGATAGGGATTGGCGGCGCCATCCGGCAGGCGAAGCTCGAAGCGGCCCGGCCCAGGCACACGCACCATGTGCGTGCGGTTGTTGCCGGTCCAGGTCACGGTGTTCGGCGCCCAGGTGGCACCCGATATGGTGCGCGGCGCATTGATGCGCTTGTAGGAATTGACGGTCGGGTTGCAGATCGCAGCCAGCGCCGAGGCATGTTTCATGATGCCGCCGAGGAAGTGGCGACCCTGCTCGGAAAGCCCGAGCTCCATGTTCTTGTCAGCGAAGGCGTTGGTCTGGCCCCCGAGATCCCAGACCGAGATATGCGCATGACAGCCGTTGCCGGTCAGGCCCTGGAAAGGCTTCGGCATGAAGGTGGCGCGCAGGCCATGCTTCTCGGCGATCGACTTGACCATGAACTTGAAGAAGGAGTGCTTGTCGGCTGTCGCCAGCACATCGTCATACGCCCAGTTCATCTCGAACTGGCCGTTCGCGTCCTCATGGTCGTTCTGGTAGGGCTCCCAGTTCAGCGACAGCATCGCATCGCAGATTTCGGCGATCACGTCGTAGCGGCGCATCACGGCCTGCTGGTCGTAGCAGGACTTGGCGGCGGTATCGTGCTCGTCGGAAATCTGCTTGCCATCGGGCGTCGTCAGGAAAAACTCGGGCTCGACGCCGGTCTTCACACGGATGCCGAATTCGGCGGCTTCCGAAACCAGGCGCTTCAGCGTGTTGCGCGGCGCCTGCGCCACGCTCTTGCCTTCCATCAGACAGTCCGAAGCCAGCCAGGCGACCTCCGGCTTCCATGGCAGCTGGATGACCGAATCCGGATCCGGCACCGCCAGCATGTCTGGATGCGCCGGTGTCAGGTCCAGCCAAGTGGCAAAGCCGGCAAAGCCGGCTCCATCCTTCTGCATGTCCGAAATCGCCTGTGCCGGCACCAGCTTGGCACGCTGGCCGCCGAACAGGTCGGTGTAGGAGATCATGAAATATTTGACGTTACGCGCCCGGGCGAAATCCTTCAGCTCTGCGGTAACTGCCGTGCCGGCCTCGAAATTGGTTCCCATTGTTTTCCCCTGGGTTGTTCTTCTTCTTGTTGTTTTGATTGAATGAAGAGATCGCCTAGAAGCTGCCCTTTCCAGGTATCCAGCCGGTGCCGGCAAGCGGAACGCCAGCCATGGCCGCGGATTCGATTGTCAGGGCGCAGAGGTCCTCCGGTTCCAGGTTGTGCACGTGATTTTTGCCGCAGGCACGAGCGATCGTCTGTGCTTCCAGCGTCATCACTTTGAGATAATTCGCCAGACGCCGGCCGGCGGCAATCGGATCGACGCGTTTCATCAGCTCGGGGTCCTGGGTGGTGATGCCGGCTGGATCCTTGCCCTCGTGCCAGTCGTCATAGGCACCAGCCGTCGTACCAAGTTTCTGGTACTCGTCTTCCCAGCGTGGGTCGTTGTCGCCCAGCGCGATCAGCGCGGCAGTACCGATCGAGACCGCATCGGCGCCCAGCGCCAGAGCCTTGGCGACGTCAGCACCATTGCGGATACCGCCGGAGACGATGAGCTGCACCTTGCGGTGCATGCCGAGATCCTGCAGCGCCTTCACCGCTGGCCGAATGCAGGCGAGCGTCGGCTGGCCGACATGTTCGATGAACACCTCCTGCGTTGCCGCAGTACCGCCCTGCATGCCGTCGAGCACCACCACATCGGCACCTGCCTTCACGGCAAGAGCCGTGTCGTAGTAAGGCCGCGCGCCGCCGACCTTGACGTAGATCGGCTTCTCCCAGTCGGTGATCTCACGCAGTTCGAGGATCTTGATTTCCAGGTCATCCGGACCCGTCCAGTCGGGATGACGGCAGGCCGAACGCTGGTCGATGCCCTTGGGCAGCGTCCGCATCTCGGCGACGCGATCGGAGATCTTCTGGCCGAGCAGCATACCACCGCCGCCTGGCTTCGCGCCCTGGCCGACAACGATCTCGATCGCGTCGGCGCGGCGCAGGTCACGCGGGTTCATGCCGTAGCGCGACGGCAGATACTGATAGACGAGCGTCTGGGAGTGGCCGCGCTCTTCCTCCGTCATGCCGCCGTCGCCGGTGGTCGTCGAGGTACCGGCAATCGTCGCGCCGCGGCCGAGTGCTTCCTTGGCCGGTCCCGACAACGAGCCGAAGCTCATGCCGGCAATGGTAATCGGGATTTTCAACTGGATCGGCTTTTTCGCGTGACGGGCACCGAGGGTGACGCTGGTGTCACAACGCTCGCGGTAGCCTTCCAGCGGATAACGCGAGATCGAGGCGCCGAGGAACAGCAGGTCGTCGAAATGCGGCAGCTTGCGCTTGGCGCCGGAGCCGCGGATGTCATAGATGCCGGTCGCCGCGGCGCGGCGGATTTCCGACATCGTGTAGTCATCGAACGTAGCCGACCGGCGAGGCGTCGTCGGAGGATTGTGATAGGTCATTTAGGCGTCCCCTCAGTACGCGTCGGCGTTGTCGATATTGAAGTTGTAGAGCGTACGGGCCGACCCGTAGCGTGTGAACTCTTCCGGCTTGACGTCGGTGATGCCGGCGCGGTCGAGCAGCTCCTTGAGCTTGGCGATATGCTCCGGCCGCATTTCCTTCTGGATGCAGTCGGCGCCGAGGCTTTTCACCGTGCCACGCACGAACAGGCGTGCTTCGTAGATGGAGTCGCCCAGCGCATCGCCGGCGTCTCCCAGCACCACGAGATTGCCCGATTGTGCCATGAAGGCCGACATATGTCCGACATTGCCGCGTACGACGATGTCGATGCCCTTCATCGAGATGCCGCAGCGCGACGAGGCATTGCCCTCGATGACCAGCAGGCCGCCGCGACCGGTCGCGCCGGCATACTGACTGGCGTCGCCCTTCACGGTGATCTGGCCTGACATCATGTTTTCGCCAACGCCCGGCCCAGCTGAACCGTGCACGGTGATGCTGGCCTTGTCGTTCATGCCGCCGCAGTAGTAACCGACGCTGCCACGCACCTCAACGGCAATGGGCTGCGCAACGCCGGCAGCCACAGCGTGGCTGCCCTTCGGGTTGATCACTTCCCAGCTTGGTTCGTCGGCTGCGTCCGTCACCTGATGCAGAGCGAGGTTGAGTTCGCGCAGCGGTGCCGCATCGAGATCAAAGATGCGCGGCACATAATTGACTTCGCGCTGAGGCGACTTGGCGAGAGTGGTCACGTTCATCGGCTCAGTGCTCCCAGAAATAGACGGTTGACGGCTCCGGTTCCCACACCTTGGCGTCTTCGATGCCGGGCAATTTGGTCAGCGCGCGGTATTCCGAGCCGAAGGCGACATAGCGGTCGGTCTCGGCAAGCACGGCCGGCTTGCAGGCAATGGCATCGCGCACCACGCCGAAACCATTCTTGGTGCCGACGACAAAGGTAAAGAAGCCGTCGAGGTCATTGACACTGCTTTCCAGTGCCTGGCCGAGGTTCTGGCCATGCGCGATCTTCGATGACAGGTAGGCTGCCGCCACCTCGGTGTCGTTCTCGGTCTCGAACTTCATGCCCTCGCGGATCAGCTCGCGCCGCAGATTGTTGTGATTGGACAGCGAGCCATTGTGGACCAGGCATTCGTCCGGGCCGGTCGAAAAGGGATGCGCGCCCAGCGTGGTAACGGCGGATTCGGTTGCCATGCGGGTGTGGCCGATGCCATGGGTGCCGGTCATCTTGCTGACATCGAAGCGCTTGACGACATCGACGGGCAGGCCGACTTCCTTGTAGATCTCGATGGCATCGCCCGCGCCCATGATGCGCACGGACGGACGAAGTTCGGCGATCGCCTCGCGCGCCGCCTCGACCTTGCCGGCTGGCACATCGATGACCGCATGGGTGGACTTGGCCAGCAGCGTCACCTTCGCGCCGATTTTCTTTCCGAGCTCGGCTTCCAGGCCAGCAAAATCCGTCGCCGGCGACGGCGACTGGATCGTAACCTTGGCCTTGCCTTTGGTGGTCGCGCCGTAAACCGCGATGCCCGCGCTGTCGGGGCCACGGTCGGTCAGCATCACCAGCATTTCAGAGAGCATGGCGCCGAGTTGCGGCTCCAATGTCTTGTCCTTCAAGAACAGTCCCACAATTCCGCACACGACGTTACCTCCAATGGCAGCGGTCCGATGATCAAACGCTAGCAGCTTTGAAAATCCAATTCAACTGCTATGAATGTTTTTTTCCTTACAGAAAAGTCCCGCATTGTACCTCGCCGCGGAACCGAGGCCTCCTGGGAGGACTAAAGTCGGACCCGGGGAAAGTTGCCTATCAGTAATATTTCTTGCACAAAGATATTGCCCCGACGACGGAATTCGAGTCAATATGCGTCTGGCGAAAGAGCAGGCTGATAAGAAAAGAATGGCCGCTTTTCGAAGGTACCCTTGAGGAGAAGGACACCCGCATGACAGCTTCCTGGCGTTTCTCGACTTTGGCCGACCGCCATCGCGCCCTGGGCTCCAAGCTTGAAGACTGGAGCGGCATGGGCACGGCCTGGACCTATGATAAGGACGCCGACGAAGAATATGTCGCCATCCGCACCAAGGCCGGCCTGATGGATGTCTCGGGCCTTAAGAAGGTCCACATCACCGGCCCGCATGCCTCGCACCTGATCGACCTGTGCACGACACGCGATGTCGAGAAGATCTATCCCGGCAAGTCGGTCTACGCCTGCATGCTCAACGAAGCCGGGAAATTCACCGACGACTGCGTCGTCTACCGCATCAGCACCAATTCCTGGATGGTCGTGCATGGCTCCGGCACCGGTCATGAGGAATTGACCCGCGCCTCCATTGGGCGCGACGTATCGGTTCGCTTCGACGACAACCTGCACGACCTGTCGCTGCAGGGCCCGACCGCTGTCGACTATCTCGCCAGGCATGTGCCCGGCATCCGCGACCTCAACTACTTCCACCATATGCAGACCCAGTTGTTCGGCCTGCCGGTGATGATCTCGCGCACCGGCTACACCGGCGAGCGCGGTTATGAAATCTTCTGCCGTGGCCAGGATGCCGGCACGATCTGGGACCGCATCCTCGATGAAGGCAAGAGCGAGGGTATCATTCCGTGCCGCTTCACCACGCTCGACATGCTGCGCGTGGAGAGCTACCTGCTCTTTTATCCCTACGACAATTCGCAGAAATATCCCTTCGACAACGAAGGGCCTGGCGACACGCTGTGGGAACTGGGGCTGGATTTCACCGTCAGCCCCGGCAAGACCGGCTTCCGCGGTGCCGAGGAACACTATCGCCTCAAGGGCAAGGAACGCTTCAAGATTTTCGGCGTCCTGCTGGAGGGCACCAAGCCCGCTGACGAAGGCGCACCGATCTATCGCAATGGCAAGAAGGTCGGCGTCGTCACCTGCGCGATGTATTCACCGCTGGTGAAGAAATCGATGGGCATCGCCCGCCTCGACGTCGACTGCGCTGTCGTCGGCACCGAACTCGAAGTCCGCAACGCCTCCGGATCGGTCAAGGCGACGGCGCAGGCGCTGCCATTCGACGATCCCAAGAAGCTGAAGCGCACGGCAAAGGGCTGATCCGTTGGACGGGATGCCGGCAAAGACGATCCTCAGTCGCCCGGTCTACGGAACCCTGTCGCCCCAGACCGGCAAGAACCATCTCTTCGTCGCGGATGCCGAAGGCGCATCCGCGATCCTCGACCTGGCGAAGAAGGCTCCGGACGATTTCTTCGCCAGCACGCACATCATGTTCATACCCGAGACGACCAGGAGCCAGTTTCAAACGCCGCTGAAGGCCTTGAAGCCCGCCCAATTCTATGAAGGTCCTTCGATCGCTGCTGCCCTGCCCCGTCTCAGGCAGACGCTTGCCAACGCCCATATGGGCCTCAGGCTCTACCTCGCAGGCACCGAAGGGTTGATCGGCCAGGCCATGCAGGTGGCGCTGGAAGCCGGCATCGATCATTCCTCGATCCAGACCGAACATCGCGGTTCCTGGGCGCGCCGGGTGCAGTGCGTCCACTGCAAGGGCGTCACCGAGAACGTCACGACGCAGCCGGCCACCTGCTCGCATTGCGGCCTGCTGCTTCTCGTACGCGACCATTATTCGCGCCGCCTTGCTGCCTTCCAGGGCGTGTGCATCAACGCCGAGGATCCGAGCGAGATCCCTCAGAAAGAGGAGATTTTCCGGTGAGCGCGGGAACAACGAAACTGAACGTCACCGTGACCGACGTGGTTGCGGTCAATGAGCTGGTGAAGCGCTTCCATTTCGAGCGCACCGACGGCGGCGACCTGCCGACCTTTTCCGGCGGTGCCCATGTCGTGGTGGAAATGCGCGACGGCGACAAGTCCAGGCTGAATCCCTATTCGCTGATGAGTTCGCCGCACAACACACGCGACTATACGATCAGTGTGCGCCGTGACGATGCAGGACGTGGCGGCTCGCTGTTCATGCACAACCGCGTCAAGCGCGGCATGGAAATGGTGATCTCCTATCCGGTCAACCTGTTCTCGCTCGACCTGAGGGCCAGGAAACACCTGCTGCTGGCGGGCGGCATCGGCATCACGCCGTTCATGGCCCAGACTGCCCAGCTTGCTGGCGAAGGCGGCAATTTCGAACTGCACTACACCTGCCGCACGCCGGCCCTTGGCACCTATGCCGACGTACTGCGTGATCGCTACGGCAAGCGGATCAACATCTATTATGACGACACCAACGAGCGCCTGCCGCTTGAACGCCTGCTGAGCTCGCAGCCTCTCGGAACACACCTCTATGTCTGCGGACCCGCCGGCATGATCCGCTGGGTACGCGAAACGGCGGCGGCGCACGGCTGGCCGGATGAAACCGTGCATTACGAACATTTCGCTGCGCCGCAGCCGGGCCTGCCCTTCGATGTCACGCTGGCGCTCAGCAAGATGCAGATCAGTGTCGGCGAAGAACAGAGTTTGCTCGAGGCGATGGAAGCCGCCGGTATCGACCCGCCCTATCTATGCCGTGGCGGCGTCTGCGGCCAGTGCGAGACCAATGTCATCTCCTACGACGGCGCATTCAGACACAATGACCACTGGCTGACCGAGGCCGAGCATTGTTCGGGCAAGAAGATCATGCCGTGCGTCTCACGCTTCGAGGGCAAGTCCCTCGTGCTTGAGCGTTAGCGCAGCGGTTTTGCGTCCGGACTTGCGTAGAAACAAAGAGTTGGAACCACGGGGAGGAACCTATGGGCATCAATTTCAGGCAGGAAACATTCCGGGACGATTTCACCTTCAGGAACAGCCCGGAATTCATCCGGCGCTTTCCCTTCCCGTTCCACGAAGACGCCTACATGTATGCGGTCAACATCGAGCCGCATGTACCAGGTCCAAACGGCACCGTGCTTGAAAACCTCATCGACGTCGACGAGCACTATGTTTCCGAGATGCAGGACCGTGCCAAGGTGCTCGCCGAGGATCCGTTGCGTTGCCAGTCGCTGCCCCACATGACGCTGGCCGGCTGGGACCTGCTCGAGCTCCTGATGACCGAGCAGGCCAAGGGTTATCCCGAGCATTTCACGCTCACCCGCGACGGCGATCGCTGGCGCTGGATCAACCGACCGCTCGGCATCGACGACAGCTTCACCTTCGGCGACCTTTCCACCCTGCCTTATGGGCCGATGGAATACATCACGCGCCAGAGCCAGGGCGACTTCTGCATCCTCGACCAGCGCGACGGCAATCTGTGGATGGATGCCGGAATGGTCACCACCCAGGCCGACTGGTCGCTGGACTTCGACATCGGCATGAACTTCTTCGAGTGGCACGCGCCGGTGCCGCTGGCGCACGAAAAAGGCATCTTCACCCGGGCACTGAAATTCCTCACCAACATCCAGCAGGGCAAGCCGGCACGGCGGCTGAACTGGACGATGACCATCAACCCGCGCCTCGACACCAGCCCCGAGAACTATCACAAATGGGGACCGGACCGGACCACCGTCACGCCCGACAATGTCGGCGACAAGGTCCATCTGCGTGTCGAGCTGCAGAGCTTCTGGCGCCTGCCACGCTCCAACGCGCTGGTCTTCCCGATCCGCTGCTATCTGATCAAGATGGAGGAACTGGTGACCGTGCCGAAATGGGCGCGCCGCTTCCACCGCGTCCTGCGCGACCTGCCGAACGAACTGGTCGAATACAAGGGCCTCACCCGCTATCGGCCGACCACCCTCGAATGGCTGTCGAAATATGACGACGGAACCCCCACCTCGCCGGGTTTCCTCCCGGACTGAAACGGGGCGATAACCCTCTACCCGGTGAGACAATAGCGCGCCGAAAGGCGCGCTATTCGTTTCCGGAGCCCTGCCTGTAGGAGATGATCGAGAGATAGCGGATCGGCAGCGTCGTCAGTTCGTCCGGCCCATGCGGTGCATCGGCATCGAAGAACAGGCTGTCGCCGGGCAGCATCCGGTACAGATTGCTGCCGTGGCGATAAACCACCTCGCCTTCCAGCATGTAGAGGAATTCCATGCCATCGTGCTGAAACGCCGGAAACACATCGGAATTTTCGGTCAGCGTGATGAGATAGGGTTCGACGGTCACACCCGCTGTGTTTGAACTGATATAACCAAGCAGGTTGTATTGATGGCCCGCGCGGGTGCCTCGCCTTTCAACGTCAACACCTTCGCCTGCCTTCACGAAGACAGCATTGCGGTCTTCCTCGAACCGCCGGAAGAAAGAACTGAGCGGTACGCCAAGAGCGCGCGACAGAGCCTGCAAGGTTGTCAACGAAGGTGATGTAATACCATTCTCGATCTTGGACAGCATACCAAGCGAAATATTCGTGGTAGCGGCAAGGTCGGCGACGGTTATGCCGAGCTTCTTGCGGAAGGCGCGCACTTCATGGCCGATGGCAACTTCGAGAACCTTTTCCCGCGTATCACGGACGGCGTGCGGATCCTGGTGCAGCGGCGCCGCCTTGAGCTGTGCTGAAGCCAGGCCCTTCTTGGATGAGTTGGTCGCCTGGGCAGCAGCGCTGGCGCCTTTACCATCCTTGACCGACTTGTCCATTATATACCCTCGGAACTTCGCGTGTTCACCATAGGTAAACATATTCACACTTTGGTTCAAGTCCAAAGGCTCAATGCGGCGAAGTGTGCGAGGATCGGAGAAAACCGATCCGCTTGGGGTCAACGGCTCAGCAAGGGATTTGCGCTTTCAGCCTCCTCAGCGAGAGATCGCTATCAGACGACGCGATCTGGAATCGGCTCGCCGGCAAAGAAGGCAGTGATGTTGTCGACCACCTTCATGCCCATCGCGACACGGGTCTCTTCAGTGGCGCTGCCGAGATGCGGCAACAGCACGGTGTTCTCCAACCCGACCAGCCGTTCCGGAACGTGTGGCTCCTGAGCGAAGACGTCGAGCCCGGCACCGGCGATCACGCCGCTCTCCAGTGCATCGGCCAGCGCGGTCTCGTCGACCACGTCGCCACGCGCCGTGTTGATCAGGAAGGCGCTCTTCTTCATGCGGGCGAGCCGCTCGGCATTGATCAGGTTGCGGTTCTCCGCGCCGCCGGGGCAATGCAGCGACACGAAATCGGCCTGCCCCAATACCGCTTCGATCGAGGGCAGTTGCGTAGCCCCCATCGCGCGCGTCTCTTCGTCGTCCACACGCGAACGGTTGAAGAAAACCACCTTCATGCCGAAGCCGAAATGCGCACGACGGGCCATCGCCTTGCCGATGCGGCCCATACCGATGATGCCGATCGTCTTGCCCGTCACCTTGGCGCCGATCATGTGGGTCGGACACCAGCCCTTCCACTCGCCGGCACGCAGCTGGCGCTCGCCTTCGCCGGTGCGGCGCGCAACCGCCAGCAGCAGGCTCATCGCGATATCGGCCGTGCAGTCAGTCAACACGCCTGGCGTGTTGGTCACCACGATGCCGCGCTGCTTCGCTGCCTCGACATCTATATGGCTGAAGCCAACACCGAAATTGCCGATGATCCTGGCCCGTGGCTGTTCCTCAGGGAAGATTTCAGCTGGCAGCTTGTCGCTGACTGTCGGCAGCACGGCATCGAAATTCAGCAGGGCAGCTTTGAGCTGCGTCGCCGTGAACGGAATGTCGCCCGCGTTGAGGGTGGTGTCGAAGCGCTCGGCAAGCACCTGCTCGACAGCCGCCGGCCACTTCCTGGTCACGATCACGCGTGGCTTCATCATCTGCTCCTGCATGGCATGGTTGAGGCGGCGCCTGGACCCGGCGCCGCCCCTCAAGACGATTGTCCTAGCCCTGTTTAGGCTGCTTTACGCTGCTCGGCCAGTACACCCGCAACGGTCGGACCGAATGAGGCCGGGGTCTGAACGATGGTGACGCCAGCATCGCGCAGGATCTCGACTTTCTCCTGCGCGGACTCGCCGAATGCCGAGATGATGGCACCGGCATGCCCCATGCGCTTGCCCTTCGGAGCTGACAGACCGGCGATGTAGGCGATCAGCGGCTTCTTCATGTTCGTCTTCGCCCACTCGGCGGCTTCCGCCTCCTGCGGACCGCCGATCTCGCCGATCATCACCACCGCGTCGGTCTCGTCATCCTTCTCGAACAGTTCGAGGATATCCTTGAACGACGATCCGTTGATCGGGTCACCACCAATGCCGACGCTGGTCGACACACCGATGCCGAGCGCCTTCATCTGCGAAGCCGCTTCATATCCGAGCGTACCCGAGCGGCCGACGATGCCGACGCGGCCGGGCAGGTAGATCGAACCCGGCATGATGCCCATCAGCGCCTGCCCCGGCGTGATGACGCCGGCACAGTTCGGACCGATCAGCGTCATGCGGTCTTCGCGGCGATAGCGCAGCATGTAGCGTTTCACCCGCATCATGTCCTGCGAAGGGATGCCGTCGGTGATGCAGACGCAGAGCTTGATGCCGGCATCCGCCGCTTCCATGATCGAGTCCGCAGCGAAGGGCGGCGGCACGAACACGATGCTGGCCTCGGCGCCGGTCTCGCGCACCGCGCCCTTGACCGTGTTGAACACCGGGATTCCCTGCTGTGACTGGCCGCCTTTGCCCGGTGTCACGCCGCCGACGACATTGGTACCGTAGCGCTTCATGTCCTCGGCGTGGAAGGAGCCGATCTTGCCGGTGAGGCCCTGGACGATGACCCTGGTATTGCGATTGAGCAGAACTGACATTTCGTCCTCCCTCAGCTGGCTTTCTTGAGTGTCGACTGGCGCATCGCCGCAACCGCCTTCTCGGCGGCTTCGGCAAGCGTGTCGGCAACGATGATCGACTGACCCGAAGCACTCAGGATGCGACGGCCCTCCTCGACATTCGTACCCGCCAGCCGCACCACCAGGGGCACGTTGACGCCAACCTCGTGGATCGCCTTCAGCACGCCTTCCGCCACCCAGTCGCAGCGGTTGATGCCGGCGAAGATGTTGACCAGAATCGTCTCGACATTTTTGTCGGCGAGCACGGCGCGGAAGGCCTTGGCGACACGTTCGGGCGACGCGCCGCCGCCGATGTCCAGGAAGTTGGCCGGCTCCCCACCGGCGATCTTGATCATGTCCATCGTCGCCATGGCGAGCCCGGCACCGTTGATGATGCAGCCGATGTTGCCCTCCAGCCCGACATAGGAGAGGCCACGGTCGCTGGCGAAGGTTTCGCGCGGATCTTCCTGCGACTTGTCGCGCAGTTCCGAGATCTCCGGGCGACGGAACAGCGCGTTTTCATCGAACGACATCTTGGCGTCGAGCGCCATCAGATTGCCTTCGCGCGTCACCACCAGCGGATTGATCTCCAGCATCGAGGCGTCATAGTCGCGGAACACCTGGTAACAGCCCATGATGGTGTCGGTCGCCTTGCCGATCAGGCTGTTTTCCAGTCCGAGCCCGAACGCGATCTCGCGCGCCTGGAACTGCTGCATGCCGACGCCGGGATCGACGGTGGCACGGATGATCGAATCCGGCTGGCGTTCGGCGATCTCCTCGATCTCCATGCCACCCGAGGCGGAGGCCACGATCATCACGCGTTCCGCTTTGCGGTCGAGCACGAAGCCGAGATAGATCTCCTGGCGGATGTCGACGGTTTCCTCGATGTAGAGGCGCGAGACCAGCTTGCCGCGCGGCCCGGTCTGATGCGTCACCAGCTTGCGGCCGAGCATCGCTTCCGCCGCATCGGACACTTCCTTGTCGGACTTGCAGATGCGAATGCCGCCGGCCTTGCCGCGCGCACCGGAATGGATCTGGGCCTTTACCACCCATTTGTCGCCGCCGATCTCACGTGTACGATAGGCCGCCTGTTCGGGGCTGTAGGCAAGTCCGCCGCGCGGAATGTGCACCGAATGGCGCGAAAGCAATTCCTTGGCCTGGTATTCATGAATATCCATGTCGAACTCCTCCTCAGTTCGGTAATGCTTGGCGCGAACGCGCCGACTGCTCGATGGCGTCGTGGGTCACGAGGACGTTGCGGGCCATGCGCTCGGAGGCGGCATCGATCATCTTGCCATCCAGCGCAGCAGCACCCCTGCCCTGTTCTTCCGCTTCCTTCAGCACCTCGATGATGCGCCTGGCGCGGGTGACTTCCTTCTCCGGCGGCGAGAACACCGCATTGGCGAGTTCGATCTGCGAAGGGTGGATGGCCCACTTGCCTTCGATGCCGAGTGCCGCGGCACGGCGGGCAGCGGCCATGTAGCCTTCCGGATCCGAGAAATCGCCGAACGGGCCATCGATGGCACGCAGGCCATAGGCACGGCAGGCGACGGTCATGCGCGACAGCGCGAAATGCCACTGGTCGCCCGGATAGTCGGGATTGAGGCCGCCGATGTTGACGGTGCGCGCCTTGCAGCTTGCGGCATAGTCCGCGACACCGAAATGCAGGGCCTCCAGCCGTCCGCCGAAGGCGGCGATCGCCTCGACGTTGGCCATGCCGAGCGCCGTTTCGATCAAGGCTTCCAGCCCAACGCGGGTCTTGTAGCCCTTGGCCATCTCGATCTGGTTGACCATCGCCTCGACCATATAGAGGTCGGCCGGAACGCCGACCTTGGGCACCAGGATCGTATCCAGCCGGTCGCCGGCCTGTTCCATGATGTCGACGACGTCGCGATACATGTAGTGCGTGTCGAGGCCATTGATGCGCACTGATACCGTCTTGCCCCTGGCGCGCCAGTCGATGTCGTTCAGCGCCTCGATGATGTTGCGGCGCGCCCGCTCCTTGTCGGGCGGCGCCACCGCGTCCTCTATGTCGAGGAAGATGAAGTCGGCCGCACTCGCCGCCGCCTTGCTGATCATCTCCGGGTTGGAACCCGGAACCGCAAGCTCGGAGCGCTGCAGCCGCAGCTTGCGCAGATGGTTGATGGTATGGCTCATCGTGGGTCTCCTCCCTCCGGCGCGTCAGGCGGCCTTTGCAACCGCGGCTGGTTCGGCCAGGCGGAAGTGTTCGAGCGCGGCTCCGACACCTGAGCCCGGTGCCACCTTCACGCCGCAGTCGCGCAATGCCATTTCAGCGGCCGACAGCGCTCCGCACACCATCACCTCGTTCAGCCAGCCGAGATGACCGATGCGGAACACCCTGCCGGCGACCTTGTTCAGGCCGACGCCGAGCGAGGTCTGGTATTTGTGGTAGGCGCGCTTCACGACTTCGGCGCTGTCGATGCCTTCAGGCACATAGACCGCGCTCACCGTGTCCGAGTGCCACTTGCGTTCCCTGGCACAGAGCTTGAGGCCCCAGGCGTCGACGGCCTTACGCACGCCTTCGGCCAGATGGTGATGGCGGGCGAAGATTGTTTCCAGCCCTTCCGTCTCGATCAGGTCCAGCGAAACGCGCAGGCCACGCAGCAACTGGGTTGCCGGGGTGTAGGGAAAGAAGCCAGTGTCGTTGGCGCGGATCATGTCCTCGAAGGAGAAGTAGCAGCGTCGGCCTTTCGCCGTCTTCGCGGCGGCAAGTGCTTTCTGGCTGACCGACAGGAAGCCGAGCCCCGCCGGCAGCATGAAACCCTTTTGCGAACCGCTGACCGCGCAGTCGACACCCCACTCCTCCTGGCGGAAGTCGATCGAGCCGATCGATGAGACGCCGTCAACGAACAGCAATGCCGGATGACCGGAGGCATCCAGCGCCTTGCGTACGCCGGCAACATCGCTGGTGACGCCCGTGGCCGTCTCGTTGTGCGTGCAGAACACCGCCTTGATGCGGTGTTCCTTGTCGGCGGCGAGCCGCTCGGCGTAAATCTCGACCGGCACGCCGGTGCCCCATTCCACATCGACGACATCGACATCGAGCTCCAGTCGCTCGGCCATGTCGACCCAAAGATGCGAGAACTGGCCGAAGCGCGACATCAGCACGCGGTCGCCGGGGCTCAGCGTGTTGGTGATGCCCGATTCCCAAGCGCCGGTTCCAGACGATGGATAGATGAAGACGCGGCCGGTCTCGTTCTTGAACACCCTCTTCAGGCCTTCGAACAGGCCGAGCGTCAGCTGCGGAAAGGTCGAAGCGCGCATGTCTTCCATCGGCAGGTTCATCGCCTGCCGGACGGCTTCCGGCACGTTGGTCGGCCCAGGGACGAAGAGATGCGTGAAACCAGCCATGATGATCCTCCCGATCTGTCTGCGCCGGCTTCAAGGGACCGGCAGGCATTCGGCGGGCTCCGCCGTGGGAAGAATAATGTTTTCCTGGCCAGATCCTCACAACACCTGCCAAGGTGGAACCTTCCGCCATCAAGCGTCGGGCCGAACCTGCCTGCCGGGTAGGCGAAACCCCACCCCGGACGGGTGCAGGGCCACCCGGAACGCAAGTGTTGCGAAGACCAAGAAAAAACGGCGGACCGAGGCCCGCCGTTCGTCAGAGATCAAATGTGGAAAGGTGCTCAGTCGATGTCGAAGGAGACGCCCTGGGCGAGCGGCAGCGCCTTGGAGTAGT
>NZ_JBHYIM010000026.1:0-16211 GCF_042739655.1 Mesorhizobium sp. NPDC059025
CGTCTCGACGACATGGGCTTCGACGGCATGGAAGTGATCGCCGAGATCCGCCAGGTCTATGACAATTACGGCTTCGACACCGAGATCCTGGCCGCTTCGATCCGCACGCCGGACCATGTCAAGCGCGCCGCGCTGATCGGCGCCGACGTTGCCACCATCCCGCCGGCCACGCTCAAGGCCCTGGTCAAGCATCCGCTCACCGACAAGGGGCTCGAGCAGTTCCTCGCCGACTGGGCCAAGACCGGCCAGAAGATCGGCTGAGCATGTCGAGCGTAGAGGAACTTGCGGCGGCAATCGTCGACCGTGCGCAGCACTCCAGGCGATACCTGACGGCTCTGGCGGGACCACCCGGCTCCGGAAAATCCACCTTGTCGGAAGCGCTGGCGGCAGCGCTGCCGCCGGATGAAACCGTCATCGTGCAGGCCGATGGCTTCCACTTCGACAACGCCCTGCTCGACCGGTTGGGCCGCAGGGAGCACAAGGGCGCTCCCGACACGTTCGACTGTCGTGGCATCGAAATCCTGCTGCGACGGATCAGGGGCATCGAGCCCGACGTGGTTGCCCCGGTGTTCGACCGTGCGCTCGATGTCGCGAGGGCCGGCGCGATCATGATCGGCCAGAACGTCAGATACGTGCTTGTCGAGGGCAATTATCTCGCCCTCCATTCAGGGCCGTGGTCGATGCTCAGGCAGCATTTCGACTGCACCATCTTCATCGACGTGCCACGCCGGGAATTGCAGCGCCGCCTGATGAGCCGGTGGCTCGACCTGGGCTTCTCGGCCGATGTCGCGCGCCGGAAGGTCGAAGGCAACGATCTGCGCAATGCCGATCTTGTGCTGAGCCAGAGCCGGGATCGGGATCTGACCTGGCGGCCTTGCGATCCGTCATGATGCCGCCGCGCGCATGCCTCGGAGGATGATGCTCAGAGCTTGTCGAGGAACCGCTTTGCTATGTCGGTGTATTCGCCGTCGAAATGATGGCCGCCATCCGTCTCGATCTTGGTGATGTCCTTGACAGCCGGGTCCTCGCAGCCGCCCTCGTCGTCGTCCTTGCCGTAGATGCAGAGCACCTTGTCCTTCGGCAGGGCGGCGATCGCGGGCGGCACCGGATAGCCGCTGTCGTCGATGCCGAGCCAGCCGCTGATGGTGACCTGCATCGAGGTGGAAAGGCTTGGCGCCATCAGCCCGAGGACCTTCGTCCGGTCCTGCAACTCCTTCGACAGCAGCGGATAGGCGAAGGGGATGGTGTCCGCGCCGAAGGAATAGCCGATCAGCATCACCGGCAGCTTCGCCTGCGGGTCCGCGCCCTTGATCAGCGTGGTGATGTCGGCGGCGAGTTCCTGCGGCGTGCGCTTGGACCAGAAATAATGCAGCGCGTCGAGCCCGACGACATGGACCGCTTGCGTCGACAGCCATTCGCCCATGGTCTTGTCGATGTCGCGCCAGCCGCCGTCACCCGAAATGAAGATGGCGACCGCCTTGGGCGGCGTCGTCGACGGCAGGTCGACGGCGGGCAGCTTGCCGAATGGCGAGATCGCATCGACCAGCGAGGAAACGGTGCCGACCATCTGAGTGGTGGCGTTGTCGACGTCGAGCGCCTCCACCGTGATGTTCGGCTGCTGGGCGGCCTGCGTGCGGATCGTGTCGAGCGTATCGGCGGCGACGAACAGGGTCGCAGCCTCCGGCATCGGCTTGTCGAAAGCATAGCTGTAGGCCTTGCCGTCGGCGGTCTTGCTCGCCGTCGAGCCGGGGCAGAACGGCAGGCGCAGCGTCAGCCGGTCGGCAAAGCCTGAAGCGACCGCTCCGCCCAGCGTGTTGGCCGGTGCATCGGCCAGCGCCGCATAGGCGAATGTGGCGCCTTCGCCGGTGCCGGCGACGATCGGCGGCAGATAGGTCTGGATGTTGAGCTGGCGCTGCGCGGTCTGGGCAAGGTCGGTGATCTCGCCGACGACATAGAGGCAGACGCCGTCGGCCTTGTCGAGTTCCGTGGCATAGGCGGCAAGATCGACGCCGAGCACGACGTTGCCGTCTTCGCTGAGCGCTGCCGTCATGGTGTCGTCATTCGCGGTCCATCCCGCGCGGTCGGAGAAGTAGACCACCATCGCCTTGGCGTCGCCTTTCGCGGGCAGCAGGCGCACGTTCTGCAGCCGCTCGACCGAAAGGGACGATGCCGCCGTATTGGATTGCGCGTTGGCGAAGCCGGTGCCGCAGAGAAAAATCAGCAGGGCGAGGAGGGAGGCGAGGATTTTCATCGTTTGAAGATTCGGATCGGGTTCCCTGAAATCAAGGTTGTAATATCGAGCAGGATCTGCGGCATGGCGAGTCCCCCGGGACAGGCCAGATATTGCGGCGTCCACACCGGGTCGAATTTCTGCTTGAAGGCGCGCAGGCCCTCGAAATTGTAGATTTCGTCGCCACGCTTGTAGATGAAGGTGCCGATCCGGTTCCAGGTCGAGGCAAGCGGGTGATCGGCAAGCCCCGACAGCGGCGCTGCCCCCAGGTTGAACCATTTGTAGCCTTCCGCCTTGCCGAGCAGCAGGATGTGCGCGAACAGCGCATCCATCATGATCTTGGAGACGCCGCGCCTGTAGCGCATCAGGTCGACCGACAGCTCCTCGCCATCGCCGCTGCGCCACAGATTGGCGAAGGCGACGATGTCGTCGCCCTTGCGCAGCACGGCGCAGTCGAATTCAAGCATGTAGTCGTCGTCGAAATAGCCGAGCGAGAAACCCTTTTCGCTGCCATGCTTCTTGCCCATCCATTCGTCGGAGACCGCGCGCAGTTCGGGCAGGACGCTGGCGACGTCCGCTTTCGGGATGACGGAGAAGGTGAGTCCTTCGCGCGCTGACTTTCCATAGGCATAACGCAGCGGCTGCCGCACGGCTCCCTCGAGCGAAAAGTCGGTCAGGCCGACGCGGGCCACTTCGCCGATCTTCAGGATGGCCAGGCTCATGTCGAGATAATGGGTCAGGAATTCCGGCTGGATGGAATAGAACACGGCACGCGCGCCGGCCTGGTCGGCGGCTTCGGCGAAACGCCAGATCAGCGTCCTGCCGGCCTGCGGGTCGCCGACAGGATCGCCCATGGTGACCCAACTGCTGCCGGAGCGCGCATACATCAGGAAAGCTTTCTCGCAGGGCGAGATCATGAAGGATTTGTCGCCGAGCAAGGCCACGCAAGGCTCCGTGCCGGACGAGGTCGTAAGGATGCGCCGCACGGCATCCGGCACCGGCGTCAGCACCGGACCCTTCAGCCGGGCCGGGCGGTTGATGACCATGTCGATGGCGAGCGCGGCGGCGACGATGGCGACGGCCATGCTGGCGCGCAGGAAGCGCGGCGCGTCGCCGTCCCAGGCGAATTCCCACCACAGCGTCGATTGATATTCGACATGCCGGTAGGCCAGCAATCCGACGATGACGCTGGCGGTCATGACAATCGCCGAAAGGCCGATCCAGGTGGCGTCCAGCCGGAACGAGCGCCAGTCGCCCTTGCGGTAGAAGGCGTCCTTGTAGATGAACAGCGAGGCGGCGACGGCGGTCAGCACGATCGCTTCCTCCCAGTCCAGCCCCTTCAGCATGGAGAAGGCGGCACCGGTCAGAAGCAGGACGATCGCCGCGAAGCGCGCCAGCGCGATGCGGCGATAGAGACCACGGGCGATGATGATGAGCAGCAGCCCGGTGACGCTGCCGAGAAGATGCGAGGCCTCGACGAAAGGCAGGGGCAGGATATCGCTCAGCCAGTCGGTGCGGACGCCGCTGGCTGGAACCGAACCGGACAGAAGCAGTACCAGTCCACCGGCAAAGACCAGCGTGGCGCTGATCGGCGGCACGATATGCCGGGTCAGCGCGACCGTTCGGCCCGCCACGGTCGAGACCGCGCTGCGCACGCGGTAGACCTCGAAGACGAGCAGGGCCAGCGCCGCCAGCGCCAGCGGGAACAGATAATAGACGACACGGAAGACGACCAGCGCGGCAATGACGTCGGGCCGTGTACCGGCGCCGAGGCCGAACAGGATCGTCGCTTCGAGCACGCCGAGGCCGCCGGGCGCATGGCTGATCACCGTGGCGATGATCGCAACCGCGAACAGGGCGAGGAACACAGTGAACGGCGGTGCGACGTCGGCCGGCAGAAGCACGTAGAGCGCTGCCGCCGCTGCCCCGATATCCACCGCGCCGATCAGGATCTGCACCGCTGCGCTGCGTGCCGAAGGGAACGGGAATGTCCATCCCAGCACCGAGACCTGCCGCTTGCCTTGCGACAGCCACAACAACACCAGCACGATGCCGGCGAGCATGGCTCCGCCGATGATGCGGTCGTCGACGGGTGAAATCAGGCTGAGTGCCGGTACGCCGGCCGGGTCGAACAGCATCGCCATGCCGACGACGGTGAGCAGGCCGCCCCAGAAAGTCAGGAAGGAGACGCCGACGATCCTGCCGACGTCGGCGGCATCCAGGCCGACCGACTGGTAGATGCGATAGCGGACCGGACCGCCCACGAAAACGTGGAAGCCGATCGCATTGGAAAAGCTGTAGCCGACAAATCCGGCGAACAGGGCGAGCGGCACCGGCACTTTCTCCGGCGCCACGTGCCTTATGGCCATGACGTCGTACAAGGCCATTGCCATCAGGCTGACAAGCGTGAAGGCCAGTGCCGGCGCCACCGTCGACAGGGATGTGGCGGCGATGGCGTCGATTGTATGGTTTACACGGATCTTGCCGCCGATCTCGCGGATGAACAGGAACGCGATGGCAACGGCGACCGCGCCGACGATCGGCCCGAGCACGCGCGGTTCCACGATGCGGTCGATGACCCGTGAAAGACGGCTGCCGAGATTCTGCTCTTCGACCTGAGCTTCGGCATCATTCATGATGTTTGTTGCAACCCCTGAGCCGCAAAGTGACACACGGTTTTGTGATCAGAACCCGCGACAGAACAATGACCAAGTTGACGAAGCCTGTGCGAAGCCACTCTGAATCTGCTCAGCGCGGCAAAGCCCGCAGTCGTTTAAACCAAATTGTGGCAAGGGCATGAATGCGTTCCGCAGCTCTTGCCCCATGAGTCTTCACGCCTCGGCCGATTATGGCATAGATTTGCCTTTATTCGGCACCAGAGGGCGCTGCCGGCCGCAATCCACAGGCAGAATTGCCTTCGGTTCCGGGTGTCATAGTTGTAATGGCAACAACCGGCTAAGGCATTTTTCCGAGCGCGATCCCGCGTGAACCTCAGGCCCGAAACGTCGATATCCAAATGTCCAGTGAAGCAGTCAAGGCACCTCGCAAACCTCGCACAGCCAGGAAGGCCGAGGCTCCGGAAGGGCCGCCGCCGGCCAGGCAGCTGCTGATCGGTCCGGATTTCGTCCGCAAGGGCAAGCCGGATGAGCGGCTCGACCAGTTTTTCGCCGAACTCGCCGGCCGGTTCGACAGCGCGCCTGCGGTGATCTCCGACGGCCGGGTCTGGTCCTATCGCGAGATGGACAACCGCGCCAACCAGTTCGCCCATCTGCTGATCGAACGCGGCATCAGGCCGGGAGACCGGGTCGGGCTGCTGCTGGACCGGTCCGCCGAGACCTATGTCGCCATCCTGGCGGTGCTGAAGGCCGGTGCCGCCTTCGTGCCGCTGGCCACCGCCTTCCCGGTGGAGCGCATGGCGATGATCATCGAGGACGCCTCGGTGTCGCTGGTCATCAGCGTCTCGGCCTATGCGGCGCGCGTCGAAAAACTGCCGGTTCCGCACATCTCCATCGATTCCGCCGCCTCTGAGATCGCGCTGAAGCCTGAAACGCTACCCTCGCGGGTGCCTTCGCGGCAGGGCGTTCAGGATCACACCTGCTACATCCTCTACACCTCCGGTACCACCGGCAAGCCGAAGGGCGTGGTCGTCACCCATCAGAGCTTCTGCAACTTCATCCGCGTCGCCGCGGCTTCCTATGGCTACAAGCCCAGCGACCGCATCTACCAGGGCATGACGATTGCTTTCGACTTCTCGTCGGAAGAGATCTGGGTGGCGTTTGCCGCCGGCGCCACGGTGGTTCCGGCACCAGGCCAGCAGCCGCTCGTCGGCGAGGAACTCGCCGACTTCCTGCGCCTCCATCACATCACCTGCATGGCCTGCAGCCCGACACTGCTGTCGTCGGTCGAAAGCGATGTGCCGAGCCTGCGCGCCATCCTGGTCGGCGGCGAGGCCTGTTCGCAGAAGCTGGTGAACCGCTGGGCAGCACCCGGCCGACAGATCCTCAACACCTATGGCCCGACCGAGGCGACCGTCACTGCCACCATGGCCTATCTCAAGCCGGATGAGCCGGTGACCATCGGCGTGCCGCTGCCGACCTATTCCATCGCCATCCTCGACCCGGAAAAACCGCGTCTGCTCACCGGCGACGAACTGGGCGAGATCTGCATCGGCGGCATGGGCGTCGCCGTCGGCTATCTCAACCGGCCGGAACTGACCGAGCAGAAGTTCATCGAGGATTTCATCGGCCTGCCCAACAATCCGAGCGGGCGCATCTACCGCACCGGCGATCTCGGCCGCATCAACGACAAGGGCGAGATCGAATATCGCGGCCGCATCGACACCCAGGTCAAGATCCGCGGCTACCGCATCGAACTGGGCGAGATCGAGGCCGTTCTGCTCGACCAGCCCGGCATCGGCCAGGCGGCGGTGACCACATGGGAGATCGAGCCGGAGCGCACCGAGCTCGTCGCCTATTTCGCGCCCAAGAGCGATGTCGTCGAGATCGACCGCACGTTGCTGGCGCAGGAGCTGAAGCGGCGTCTGCCCGACTATATGGTGCCGGCCTATCTGGAGCGCCTTGACGCGATCCCGATGACGGTCTCCAACAAGGCCGACCTGCGCAAGCTGCCGAAGCCGACCAGCGTTCGCGTCACCGCCGGCAATGCGATGGTCGACTACCGCAACGACGACGAGAAGTTCCTCGCCGAGACGCTGGCCGATGTCCTGAAGTTCGAAGGGGTCTCGATCGAGGATCATTTCTTCGACGATCTCGGCGCCAACTCCCTGCTCATGGCCCGGTTCTGTGCCCGCGTCCGTGGCAGGCCGGACTGGTCGACCGCCTCGATGCGCGACATCTACCTGCATCCGACGGTCGCCAAGCTGGCGGATCACCTGCGCGCGCCGGCGGAAGTGGCGGTCGCGGCCAACGAGCCGATGCTCACCCACAAGGCGACCAACCTGCAGTACTGGGGCACCGGCTTCCTGCAGCTCGCGTTCTATGCCGCCTACAGCTACCTGTCGCTGTGGGCCTTCAACGACGGCCTCGACTGGGTCTATGACGCGCTCGACGATCCGGTCACGCTTTACATGCGCTGCGTGATCCTGTCGGCGGGCATGTTCTTTGGCCTGACCGGCGCGGCCGTCGTGCTCAAATGGGTGCTGGTCGGCCGCTGGAAGGCGGAAACCTTCCCGATCTGGGGCTGGCGCTACTACCGCTTCTGGGTCGTCAAGACGCTGATCCGCACCGCGCCGGTGGTGCTGTTCCGCGGCAGCCCGCTCTACAGCCTGTATCTGCGCCTGCTCGGCGCGCGCCTTGGTGACCGCACCGTGATCGAGTGCCGTTCCGTGCCGGTCTGCACCGACCTGATCACCATCGGCGACAACACCATCCTGCGCAAGGAATCCAGCGTGCTGGGCTTCCGCGCCCAGGCCGGCTACATCCATACGGGGCCGGTTCATATCGGCGACAACGCCTTTGTCGGCGTCGGCTCCACGCTCGACATCGACACCCGCATGGAATCCGGTTCCCAGCTCGGCCATGCCTCGTCGCTGCATCGCGGCCAGGCGATCCCGGCCGGTGAACATTGGCACGGCTCGCCGGCCATCCCGACCACCGCCGACTATTCGCCGATTTCCAACGTGCCGATCTCCAGTGCGCGCCGGGTCATCTACGAGCTGATCCAGCTCGTTATCCTGTTCACCATCGTCACGCCGTTCCCGCTGCTGTTCCACACCTTCTGGGAAAACGTCAGCGACGACTATCAGGAGACCATCGGTATCGTTGCCATCGGCACCACGGTCACGGTCGCCGGTTTCATCGTCGGCGGCGTGCTGCTGGCGGCCATCCTGCCACGCCTGTTCAACCTGTTCCTGAAGCCGGGACGCAACTATTCGCTCTACGGCTTCCATTACTGGCTGCAGTCGATGCTGGAGATGGTCAGCAATGTGCGCCTGCTCAACACGCTGTTCGGCGATTCATCGGCGATCGTCTATTATCTGCGCGCCATCGGCTGGAAGCTGAACAAGGTCGAGCAGACCGGCTCCAACTTCGGCACCAACCAGCGCCATGAAAACCCGCAGTTGAGCGAGATCGGCTCGGAGACCATGGTGTCCGACGGCCTGTTCATGATCAACATGCAGAAGTCGGCCAACTCGTTCCGCCTCGAACATACAAAGGTGGGCGATCGCAACTTCTTCGGCAACAACATCATCTACTCGCCGGATTCGCGCACCGGCTACAACGTGCTGCTCGGCACCAAGGTGCATGTGCCTGTCGACGGTCCGGTCCGCGAGAATGTCGGCCTGCTCGGCTCGCCGCCCTTCGAGATCCCGCGCATCGTCAACCGCGACAAGGAACTGCTCGGGCTGATCTCCGACGAGGAACGCAAGCGCCGCCTGCCGCTCAAGAACCTGCACAACGGCATATCGGCACTGCTGTTCGTGTTCTCGCAATGGCTGATCCTGTTCCTGACGCTGGCCATCTGGGACCGGGCGCTGAACTACTACACCGAATGGGGCCAGACGGCGCTGTTCGTGGCGGTGTTCCTCACCTCGGCGATCGCCATCCCGTTCTACATCTTCCTGGAGCGCATCAGCCTCGGCTTCCGGCGCCTGAAGCCGCGCATGGCGACGATCTACGATCCGATCTTCTGGCGCCATGAACGCCATTGGAAGCTGTCGGATTCGCCTATCATGCGCCTGTTCGCCGGTACGCCTTTCAAGCCGCTCATCATGCGCGCGGTCGGCGTCAAGGTCGGCAAGCGGCTTTATGACGGCGGCTCCATCATCACCGAGCGCTCGCTGGTCGAGATCGGCGACGACGTCACGCTCAACGAAAGCTGCGTGATCCAGGCGCACTCGCTGGAGGAAGGCGCCTTCAAGTCCGACTACATCCGCATCGGCAACGGCTGCACGCTGGCGCCGGCCGCCTTCGTGCACTACGCCGTGGTGATGGGCGAAGGCTCGGTCGCCGACGTCGACTGCTTCGTCATGAAGGGCGAGGTGCTGGAACCCAACACCGTCTGGCGCGGCAACCCGGCCAAGCTGCACGGCATCGTCACGCCGATCGTCGAGCAGAAGGTCCGCGCCTGATGGGCACGGGCAAGGCGTCTTCGGTGGTGCTGGAGCCGGTCACCGACCGGAACCGCCGGGCGATCCTTGCCCTCGAACTGCTGCCCGGCCAGCACGACTTCGTCGCTTCAAACGCCGACTCGCTGGAGGAGGCCGGCGAGGACAGCGATGCGGTTCCGCGCGCGGTCGTGGCCGATGGCCGTGTCGTCGGCTTCCTGATGTACGATGCTTCCAACGACGACGAGGCAAACATCTATCGCTTCATGATCGATCGCCGCGAGCAGGGAAGGGGTCTCGGCCGCGCCGGCATCGCGGCGGCGCTCAGCGAAATCGCAGGCCTGGCGCATGTGCGCAAGGTCTCGATCTGCTACGAGCCTGCCAACACAGCGGCGCGGCGACTCTACGCGTCGTTCGGCTTCGTCGAGCAGGGACTGGACGAGGATGGCGAAATGATCGCCGAGCTCGACCTTCGCCGCTAGGCCGTGAGCGCGGCATCATGATTGCCGGACCGGTTTCTCAGCACCAGGCCAGCACATTGGAACAGGCGCTGGCGATGCTCGCGCCACCCGGCCTGCTTGTCGGCTGCCGCCGCATCGAGATGGGCGACGCAAGCCATATCCTGCCTGCTGAAAGCGCAACGATCCTGTCCAGGGCGACGGCCGCGCGCGATGCCAGCGGTGCCGGCCGATTGCTGGCCCGCCGGCTGCTGCGGCAACTGGGACATCCCGGCGTTGCGATTGCGCGCGGCAAGACAGGCGAGCCGGTCTGGCCGGCCGGCGTGGTCGGGTCTATCGCCCATGATGCCGACTTCGCGATGGCCGTTGCCGCGCGCAGCCAAACCATGCGCGCTGTCGGCGTCGACATCGAGCCAACGCTGCCCTTGCCGCCGGAGCTCGAGCCTGTTGTCCTGAACCCGCGCGACCGGCTGGACGGGTGCGATGCGGCCATCGCCGGCAAGATCGCTTTCGCGGCCAAGGAAGCAGCCTACAAGGCGAGTTTCCCGCTTGATGGCAGGGTACTCGGCTTCGAGGACATAGCGGTTGATCTTGCGGCGGGCGTGGTTGCCCTTGCAAACGGCCGGCGTATCGAGATGCGGGTTTCGATCTCGTCGCATATCCTGGCCCTGGCATTCGTGCCGGCTGGTTTCAGCTGAAGGCCGGGCCATGCGGCGCCAAACCGGCCCGATACGGAATGAGGGACAACGCACCGGGCCGGCGGGGGTATGCCGACAGGGAAGATCATCGGCTCTTTCGAAACTTGTGACGTCGGCAGTCCGTTCCAAAATTCGTGTCGCCTAGAGCGTTTCCGTTTTTCACGGAAACGCGGAACCGCTCTAAGTTTTTGTTTTCGTCGCATTTTTGTAACGCCAAGTGATTCCACTTGGCTACAAAATGCTCTGGCGTAGCCCCGGGCAGGCCGATCTTCGGCCTCTTACGGCTGGTTGGCGATTTCGCCCCGCCTGTCGACAGGGACATCGCGCTTCAGCAGCTCGCCCAGCACATGCGCCGATTCCCGCAGCAACCAGTCGACGTCGGTCGGCTTCAGCTTGTCCTGATGGTCGATCGCATCCATCAAGGTGACAAGCAGTTCGACGCCCTTTTGATGTAGTTGCATGCCGGCCCTCGATTGCCTGATATTCTCCGCGGCCGGACCAGAACAGCTTTCCACGATTCTAACAAGCGCCCATGGGATGTGCCCGGATTGCGCGGCCGGTCCGTTGGCTATGCCTGCTTCTCCACGACGCAGAACGTGTTTCCGTCAGGATCGGCAAGCACGACATAGTCCGCGCCTTCCGGATAGCGCCAGTCCACCCGCCGCGCGCCAAGCGACAGCAGCCGCTCGACCTCGGCTTCCTGGTCGGATGCATAGAGATCGAGATGATGGCGCTGGTGCGTGGCGGCATCGGAGGAGACGACGGTGATCGCCATCTGCTGTCCCGGTCCTTCGGCCGGCACAAGGATGGCCCAGTCCGGCGACGGCTCCCGCAACGGCTTGTAGTTCAGCGCGGCGCACCAGAATGCGATGGCGCGCGGCACATCGCGCACGCCCCAGACGATGGAACCGATCCTGAGCATGGCTTCCTCCTCGACAATCTCCACCATAGCCGGACAGGCAGCGCCCGTGGCTACGGCTGGCAGTTGCATGGTTTGAGCCAGCCGGCGCAGTCTTCAGCTGTCCGCCGAGCTTTCGAACGCTTCCGGGTTGCGGAAACGGTGGTCAGGTCCCACAAATTGCACATTTGGATGACATGCCGGCTCGTTCGCTGAAGTCCGTTTGCGAGGTATAAGACGTGCCTATCAGACAAAAGCTTGAAGATGCCGCGGTGCTGTTGCCCGACGAGGTCGACCTGCTCATGAAGGTCTATGCCGCGACGGCTGTCGATGGCGAGACCGCCGACGACAGGGAAAAGCGCGCCTCGCGCATCATCGCCAACTACCAGCTCGGCATTCGCGACGAGAAGGAGTTGATCGAGCTCTCGCGCCGGCCGCTGGGCCGCTAGCGTCCTGGTATCTCGCCGCAATGGCAGCGATCAGCTGGCGCCGCCTGCAGAATGCCTGCCCTCGGGACGCTGGATGACCGCCGGCGCCGATCCCTTCGCCTGCTGGCGGTTCCGGTAGTATTCGATGAATTCGGCTCTGGGCAGAGGCCTGGAGAACAGCCAGCCCTGCGCATAGTGCACGCCGCGCTGCGACAGGTAGTCGGCCTGCTCCTGCCGCTCGACACCCTCCGCAACGATGAACAGGTCCAGCGTTTTCGCGATGTCGATGATGTGGGGCGTGATCGCGCTGGTGGCGGCGTCGGTGCCGATGATGTCGACGAAGGACTTGTCGATCTTCAGCGCATCGAGCGGCAGGTCCTGCAGATATTGCAGGCTCGAATAGCCGGTGCCGAAGTCGTCGATGGCGACCGAGTGGCCCGACTGTCTCGCCTTTTCCAGCGTGGTGCGGGCCTGTGCCGCGTTCATGAAGCCGCGTTCCGTCGCTTCCAGCCAGAGTTGCTGCGGATGAACGTCATTGGCGTCCAGCAGCCTGGCCATGAAAGGCAGCACGCGGCCGGAGCGGATGTCGTCGGCGGCAAGGTTGATGGCGATGTGCAATGAGCGATCGGCGGCGAGGATGTCTTTCAGTTCGGTCACCGCCATCTCGATGACCTGCTGCGTGATGGCCTCGATCAGCCCGTTCTCTTCGGCCAGCGGAATGAAGA
Organism: Mesorhizobium sp. NPDC059025; assembly: GCF_042739655.1. Lineage (NCBI taxonomy): Bacteria > Pseudomonadati > Pseudomonadota > Alphaproteobacteria > Hyphomicrobiales > Phyllobacteriaceae > Mesorhizobium > Mesorhizobium sp. NPDC059025. Next base: position 12,504 of record NZ_JBHYIM010000026.1, read on the forward strand.
TATCCGGCCGGACGGTTTCGCCATTGCTGCGCCGCCAGCGCACCAATGTCTCGGCGCCGACGCATATGCCGCTCTTCAGTTCGATGATCGGCTGGTAGTGGACGATGAACTCGCGGCGTCGGATCGCCGTCGTCAGCTCGCCGAGCAGGGACAGGCGTCGCCGTGACAGCCACACGACGAGGCCGACCATCAGCAGCGACGTGGCGGCACCCGCTGGCAGGAGCCGCTTCAGATCGTCGCCGAGGTCGCGAAAGACGTCGACCTTCGGCGCGGTAGCGACAACGGTCCAGTCCCGATCCTGCGCGGTGTCATGCAGGAACGGGCCGGTTGGCGTCGTGCCGGCAGCCAGCTTGCGGACCAGTTGCTGGTCCGGGTCGTGCAGGGTGCCGACCACCTCTGTCGTGCCGGCCAGGACGGCGAGTTTCGTATCCTTGCCTGCCGGGATGTCGATGAAGCGCGCGGGGTTGGTCAGTGCGACATAGGCGCCGGCGTGGAAGCCCATCTGAGGGGTACCGCCGCTTATGGCGGGGCGAAGGCTGGCCGTCACGCCGATGCCGTTGCTCATGGTGATGTCGACGGGTGAGCGGGCCACAGAAATTGCCGGCTTCCCCCATGAACTGCACTGAAGCGTGCCGTTGTCGAAATAGCCGACGTCCTCGACGGAACGCGTGTTGACGACGATCCGGCGCAAGGCCTCGACATGCGCTGGCGAACAGGCGGGTTCCGTCAGCTGTTTCGCCTGCTCCAGGGCATCGGTGGCGTCCGCGAACGTCGCCTGGGTGCGCGCCAGCGCGTAGCCGGCGAGATCGGAAAGCTGCGTCAGCCGGCGGGTCTCGACGATCCTCCACGACATGTAGAACGTCGCCAGGATCGGCAGCCCGCCCGCCAGGATGGCGAGGCAGCTGGCAATGGTGATGATGCGGGACCGGCCCAATGCGGCTCCTCTAAAGGCGCTGGCATTCGCTTGTCGCGTGCTCCGGCTGCGGAACGCCGATCCGCCTTCTGTACATCAGCATTCTTGAATGAAAGGTATCCAGGGCGGGGGCCGCTGACGAGCTGATCCCGCGCGGGCGTGTTCCCAGCCTCGAACGCACCGTCTCGCCTGCGGGATATCGCCTCACTCCCCGTTCAAGACAAATTGTCTGGCCGGCGAGGGGAATAATCGTGCGGCTTTCGGTGTCTCCTCATACACAGGGCGTGGAGACCAGGGCCGGTCGATGGATGGAAGCCACATGGACGAGATGGACGACTTCACGCTGCTGATCGGGCGCTGCCTGCTCGCCTTCCTGTTCCTGGTTTCCGGCCTGCAGAAATTCTGGAACATCCCCGATCTGGCCACCTATCTCGACGGTCTCGGCCTGCCAGCGCCAACCACACTGACCTGGCTGATGGCGCTGTGCGAAATCATCGGCGGTCTGGCTTTGGTGATCGGTTTCCAGATCCGCGCGATCAGCATCCTGTTTGCCACCTGGTGTGTTGTCACCGCCGTCGTCGTCCACATCCACGAACCTTCCGTCCTGATGAAGAACCTGGCGCTTGCCGGTGGCTTCCTGGTTCTGGCCGGTTCCGGTCCGGGCGGAATTTCTTATTATGGAAACTGGCCCGAGCGGCACGTTCGGAGTACCAGTGCCTGAGGTCGAAGGGCCTCTTCGGTTGAAGCGATCCTTCCGGCGCAGCACACGGAGCGTTTTGGCATTGCTGCAACCCTATGCAACCTTCCCGGCAATTCTGCCCTTATCGGAAGGGGGCTCAGCCGAGGGAGTGTCTTGTGAATGATGACGTGATTCCTGGGGTCTCGACGGCCTGGCTCATCTCCAATCTCTGGTCCCTGCTTGTTGCACTCCTGGTGCTGGCCGCTGGCTGGTTCATCGCCAGGATCGTTTCCCGCTATGCCATGGTGCTACTGTCGCGCAGCGTCCAGCAGGACCAGACCATCGTGCCGATCGTCGGCCAGTCGATCCACTACGCCATCATGGCGGTGACGATCATCGTCGTGCTTGGCCAGTTTGGTGTGCAGACGGCGTCGATCCTGGCGGTGCTGGGTGCTGCAGGTCTGGCTGTCGCCCTGGCCCTGCAGGGCACCTTGTCGAACATCGCCGCCGGCATCATGCTGGTGTTCCTGCGCCCTTTCAACACCGGCGACTTCATCGATGCCGACGGCATTGTCGGCACGGTCGTCGAGGTCGGCCTGTTCTCCGCGCAGCTGAGGACGCGCGACGGCGTCTACATCTTCGTGCCGAACTCCAAGCTGTCGAACGCCAGGATCCTCAACTACACGCGCGAGCCTTCGCGGATGGTGGAGATCACCTTCAACGTCCCGCGCAACGCCGATCTCGACGTCGTCCGATCAAAGGTGTCGCCTGCGCTCGAAACCGAATTCTCGCCGCCCGGCACCAGGCCCGAAATCCTGGTCGAAACGCTCGGCGATACCAGCATCTCGATGACGGCCAGGGTGCCCGTGAGAAGCAGCGACTGGTGGATGGCACGCTCGGTGCTGCAGGAGAAGCTGAAGACGTCGCTGGATGCGTTGAATGGCTAGGCCGGGCCCCGGCCAGGCAATCATGCAACCTCGCCGCGCCGGCTGCGTTGACCTCTTATCGTCACAGCGTCGGGAGGACTCTCATGCAGAAAGGATGGTTCGACAAACCAATCCCTGTCATCGTCGGCACGGTGAGGACCGTTCATAGGGTTTCCAACGCCCGCGAAGCCGCGCATCTGCTCATCAACCGCTGGCCCCGGCAGGGAACCGCAACCCATGTCCACGCAAGAACGGTGTGCCTGGCTGTCCTGCATGGCGAGCAGCAGCCGAATGTTGCCCGCGAGGCTTTCGCCGAGGCGGCCCGGGAAGCCAAGATCCTCGCCGGGATCACCGTCGACATCAGCGACGCCATGGATGGCGGCTTGCCCTTCGACGTTCCGGTGCGGATCAGGACCGGGATATCAGGCGCTTCCTCCCGACTGGTGACGTCCGTCCAGGGCGCTGCTGATATACTCATCGACTGGCCGCAGTCGCGGCGCGGTGCCGCCTATCATGCGACGCGCGACATCGTCGAGGGTGCCATCGACGGCCAGACCACGCCGGCCGAGGCGCGGGAGGCCTTCGCCGCCCTTTCCGACGACGAGCGGATATTGCTGGAGGATTGATTAGGAGCCTGTCGGATTAGCGCTGAGGCAACCTCGTCCTGAGGGCAAGATCGCCTAAGCGGCGGCCGTGGCGCTGCGCAGTTGTGCGACAAACGCGCTGACATCTTCCACCGGCGTGCCACTTTGCGTGCCGCGTTCGATGGTGCTGACAATCGCCGTGCCCACCACCACGCCATCGGCAAAGCCTGCAAACGCCGCGACCTCGTCGACGGACGATATGCCGAAGCCGACGCAGACCGGCAGTTCGGTGTGCTGCTTGATGCGCTGTACTGCGGTCGCCACCTTGGTGCTGTTCGCCCGACCGGAGCCGGTGGTGCCGGTCATCGACACGTAGTAGACGAAACCGGAAGTGTTCTCGAGCACCTTGGGCAGGCGCCTGTCGTCGGTGGTCGGCGTGGCCAGGCGGATGAAGTTGATGCCGGCCTTCAGCGCCGGGATGCACAGTTCCTCATCCATCTCCGCCGACAGATCGACGATGATCAGCCCGTCTATGCCACTGGTCCTGGCCTCGGTCAGGAAGCGGTCGACGCCATAGACATAGATCGGGTTGTAATAGCCCATCAG
>NZ_JBHYIM010000027.1:0-11264 GCF_042739655.1 Mesorhizobium sp. NPDC059025
CGTGCGCAATTAGCAGCGCTGCTTAATTGGGCTTGGGCACTCGGATGAAGCAGCGCTCGCCAGTCCATTTCGTCGCCGGTTTCTTCCAGGCGATCGCGCCAGATCCGCAACGCACGCGGCGACAGCCCGAGCGCCGCGGCATACTCCGCATGACCCATCCCGCTCCAGTTCATCGCCTCGACATGCATTGCCCAGAACGCCCGAAGTGCGATCGGGCCGCTGTCCGTGCGCATGCTGTAACGATAGCGCGGAGGCCTTTTGGGTCGCTTCGGCGGCGCCGTCCTGTGCTGACACGCTGCCGTCTTCCTGCGCAAATTCCGCAGCTTTTCCGCACGTTTACGCAGATCGTCGCTGCTCACCAGATGGCGCAGCCACCGCTCGAATGTCGCTACGGAAAGATCACGCCGACGACAGTATTCCTGCACGTCCTGGCTGCTGCGGAACCAGTTCGCGACATGCGACGACCAATACGGACTGTTGGCCTTGGCCCAGGAGCGGCGAGGCGCCATCGGAGATCCTCCACGTGACGAAGGAACCCGACATGATGCGAGATTGCACTACCCCAAATATGTGCAGGGACCGGACGCTTACTGTCACAGCCGAGCGATGGCAAGATAAAAGCGCGCACGGTGCGCTTCGTTCGGACGGTTGTTTTTGCTGAAAATTTTGACGCGAACCGCAACGTGCGGTGTTTATGCGCACGGTGCACCTTCATATCAACGCTTTGGAATAACGGGGTTTTTTGCACGTTGTGGGCATGAGGGTCGAGGCAGAGTGCTTAGAGAAGAAACTAACGAAAACTCAAACCCCTCACCAGGGCGATGAGCTTTGCGGTGAGGCCCGCCTCAGATAAATAAACCCGCTAGGTTGACGCGTGGTCTGCGCTCTGCGCTCCACGCCGTTCGAAGCGGTTCTCTCCTTGACTTGTCGCGGCAGCAAGTTTCGATGTTCCCGAGCGACTCTCAGGGGGTATGGCAGTATGGAGCAAACGTTCACGCGGCGGGAATTGTATGAGTTGGTTTGGTCAACTCCGATTGTCACGCTTGCAGCGCGCTTCCAGTTGTCCGATCGAGGATTGGCCAAGACGCGTGCCCGACATCAGATCCCAGTTCCGGGGCGCGGCTATTGGGCCAAAATCGAAGCCGGTCTGAGCGCCACGAAGACGCCTCTGTGGAAGTTAGACAATCCAGCGCTTGAAACGGTGCATCTAGGTGGACATAGGCCGGCTGTTAATCCCTACGTCGCGTTCGCCATTGAAAGGGCGAACGGCGACGTCGAGGCCTCGCGAAGAGAACGCAAATTCTCTCGCCCAACCGAGGAAGCTCCCGAGAAATCCGCAAGCATGCGCCAGCCAAAGCAATTGGTCGCCTTCGATCCGGTAAGGCGACCGGATGCCGCCATCTCCGGACTTGTCGCCAAACTAAAATCCGAAGCTCCCGACAACATAGGGGAGTTGTCGATTGCTGGCATACGTATTCACCACAGTTCGAAAACGCGGCTTGTTTCGATCCTTCACCACTTGGCGATTGCTCTGCAGGAGAGAGGCATCAGGTTTAGTTATAGCGACAAGGGTATTTCGGCAGCCATCGGCCCAGATGACGTTCGATTGGAAATCACCGAAGAACGGAAGAGAGAAAAGCACGTTCCGTCACCCGCTGAATTGAAGAAGAAAGCAGACTTTGAAAAGCGTCGCGAGATTGCCCAGCGAAGAGGACAGTGGCTCTTTCCGGAGAATTTCTGGCCCGAGTACGACTACTTCCACTCCGGCAAGCTAAGTTTCGACATCCAAAACTGGGCGCAGGGCGCTCGCAAGCGGTGGAGCGACGGCAAGCAGCAGAACCTGGAAGGAATGTTGGATGGACTTGCGGATGGCGTCCTTTTCCACTTGTCTTTTGAGAAAGCTCAGCGGGAAGAACGAGAGGCTGATGAGCGGCGCCGCAAACACCTCGCTCAGCGAAGGGAGCTTCACAAACAGCGCCAGGCGCGGGAGGAAAAGAGATTACTTTTCCTTCGTCAACTCGCTGACGATCGAAGAGAGGCAGACGATTTGCGGACCACCATCGATCATGCCTCCAAACTGCTGGCGCAGGACAGTCCTGAATATCGACGAATGATCGCCTGGGCTGAGCAACGCCTGGCGAAGCTGGAGGCACAGAACCAATTGGACACTCTCACGTCCAATCTGCGGGATCAGGACCTCTTTCCAGAGCCGGACGAACTGTACGATCCGGAAGGAAACCCGCCGCCGCCCAGATATGCGTGGGGAGATTGATGCGCTCGCTTTGCGCTAATCCTCGCCCGATCGGCGCGCCAAGCGAACGCCGACACCACCCCCGTTTTCGGGGATAAACTCAATGCCGGCGGCTTCAAACGCCGCCTGGATGGCCTTCAGGGTCGAAACATGGGCAGATTTTCCAGCTTCAATCCGTGTGATAGTGGCTGCCGTAACGCGCGCTTCGCGAGCCAAATCTCGCACACCCCATCTTAAGGCCGCACGGGCCATACGTATTTGCTCTTCGCTTATCAAAAATTAGCACCTTGACATAACTTTCGGAATGCCAAATTATTTCCCTGATATAATTTGGTTCGCATAAGTGGCTGAGCGGAGTGCGGTAACACTGCGCCCAGCCTGACCACGCCCAAGCTGCTTGGAGCTCGGATCATGGCTTCTCTATTCGGCGGCTTGAGGTCAAGCGTTTTTGTCATTTTTGCCTATCCAGCTTCTGACATCATTCGCGGGTTCGTGCTTCTCTCCGGGATCAGCCCGTTGGCCCTCCCTTGATGGGATTCAGAGAATAAGGCGGAACAATCTGATTCGCGTCCTGGCCAGCATGACATGACCGGTACGCCCATGATCGCGAACTCACCTCATCCTTCGTCCCGCGAAGGACGTGCTTCCGCCGCTGGGCGGATCTCTCTAACTCTTCTTCCTTCTCTTCCCGGCCTTTTGTCAGATACCTCACGCCCTGGGCTATCCACATCGTACGGTACTACGGCTGGCCACCGGTGCCGGATGACATGACTGCCGTCTACGCCATGGCTTTTCTGATCGGCACAGTCGCTATGTGGATCAGCGATCTGGTGTTCGAGGCCATCGTGCGGCGGGTGAAGCCGGAGCCGTCCAGCTAAGCACTCTTCTTCTCGCCACATAGTGCCACTACGCGCACGCCGCGCCTGTCCGTTGGCTGGCGCATCTCAGGTAATCGGGCCCGCTCAGCTTCGGCTGGGCGGGCTTCTTTTTTCATTTGGAGGATAAAAACGGCCGGTGCGCAGAGGAGGTGTTAACTGCGCGCCGGCCTTGCGCTACCAGGAACTCCAGCGCTAAGCACAGGCTAGGCCATTTGGGATTGGTCAGGCATCACCCACTTGGAACTATCAAGCATCATCCATTTGGGGGAAGCAGGAGGCAGAAACGAAAACCCCGGCCAGAGCCGGGAGCACGCTATCAGGGCGTGTCAGAAGGTTCTATTGGTGCTCGAACAGTAATGCTTCCAATTGGTACTGCATTACTGCCGTCGATGGATAGGTTCGCGATAATTGCACCCGGCTTTTCAATATGAATTGGTATGGCGCCAAACGGGAAGATAGAGGCGGTTGTATCGTCCATTACCCTTGTTTGACCATCGATCTCTCCTCGCCAATCGCCGTCGCTTGTCACTAGAGTGATTCTGAAATGATGGTCTCCCTTGGTCATGCCGAACACTCTCAGATACATCGCCAAAGGTAGTACGCCTGGAAGATTGGACGGCAAGATGTCTGTGCCAAAGACACCAATGAGTATGTGTTTCCCGCTGGCCTCTTGGCGAACATCGTCGCAAAACAAGATTTCAAAACGCAGGTTTTCCACGTCAAGCACCAATTGAGTTTTCACGCACAGTAAAAGAAACGGTGTTTGAGCCTGATGAAGCGGATTTCATTGGCTCGGACGGCATCGTGCGTACCGGCACAGACCTTGGCGGTTGGTAATTGCAAGAATCCGGCTCCAAGATCTGCTCAATGATGAGCTGGGGCTCGACATCCATAGCCCAGCACAATTCAGCAAGACTCGATAAAGTTAGGTTCCGATACCCAGAGAAATTTCGGTTGACGCTCGATCGGTCGATGCCGAGGCGATCAGCTATTTCCTGCTGTGTGAGCTTTGAAATTGCCTTACGTTCAACCAGGGCCGACTGCAGAAGCCTGCCCACGTCTGCCACGAAACGCGAAGAAGCCTCTTCCTTCGGGTGATCGAGTTCAAAGGTCGAGGACATCATCTTCTTTCTCTCCGACAATCCACTTTGGTGGATCCAAATCTATTTCGCTGCGTAGCTGCTCGACAAAATTTCGATGTTTGTCGTAGACGCCCGCCTTCGAGTGCGTGTGTTCCATAAAGTCTCCGCAAGCCGCAATGAACGTGGCCCTGCGATAGAACCAGCCGAAAATGCGGAGATCATAGGTCGAGAACTCAAAGACATCTTTGTCAATTGGCCGCATTCGTTTGAAAGTGCGGCCGACGGAGAAAGGTAAGCCAAGCTGAAATGCTCGTATGAAATCATACGCTTGAAGTCGCGGCGGAAGCTCATGAGGGTCGATTGATTTTGCGCCTCTGACATCGACATTCAGCCACCTATGAAACTCAGGTGTCCCAAACATTCGTCGTTCAGCGAACTCTCTCCGCGTCAATTTGACGGCCACGGGAGCAAGTTCGTCTAGATCGATAAGCTCTTCAATTGTTGCCATATAAGTCAACAAATATGTCAAGGCTAGGTGAACAAAATAAGATTTTTGCCCTTAGGCGAATTCCCGGCACCACTGTCAAACCTCCCGAGCAGGGGAGACTTCTAGCGGCGAGCCGCAAGAGCGGGGATGCCACCTCGTTTTGCAACTCGATTTTGGTGCGCGTTCCATCCCCAAGCCCTCCCCAGAGCGAGGCGATCTAAGCTGATTTCTAAGAACGCTGCAATATTGCCAGATGAGCGCGGCCGGCCGTCATCACCCTCGGGGACCTCGCGTGCCCGGCCGAGGCGAGCGGCTTCCCGACCGTAAGCCCAAGCGAAATAGACACGGCTGCTTTTACTGGCCATGGATTAGATTACTGCGGGAAGTAGCCAGCGAAGGGCGGCGGTCAGAGCTATGCCTGCCATCAGCACGGTGAGTGCGCATCGATAGAACGCCCGATTTGGCTGTTGCCAATCGTCTCTTGCAAACCGAGGCGCCGGATAGTCGCGTTCTTGAACGGTCATCAGCGGTACTCCCCAACACCACCCGCACTTGGACGCTAACATCACATCTAAGCTTGCTCAAGTCGGTGGCAGACGCAGCCGTGCCCGCATGATGGCCAGCTCGGTTTCGAGGTCGGCGCTAGCTTCGCCGGCCAAGTCGTAGGCTGATAGCAGCGCAACGAAGGCGGCGCGGATTTCATCACGCGTCCAGCCGACGGCCGTCAGTTCTTCGATCAGGATTTCGAACCCCGGCGTAAGCGCTTCCTGGCAGTCGATTTGCCGGTCTGGATATGGATCCTGGCGCTTAGGCGGGTTGAACCACATGTCGGCACTGTATCGGCAATTGTGAGCCGGTCAACGGAACGATCACTAGTCAAACCGTTGAGCGGGTCGAGATGAATTTCGCAAACATCAGTGCGCTGCGGTTGAAAAAATCGCCTCCGTTGTTGGTCAAGACGATCTGCTTCGGATTTCGCGGATTGATCAAAATCGGCACTTTCCGGCCAATTACTGACTTGTCGCTGAGGTCATAGTCGCCTGGGTCAAGCGCCTTGGTCGTGTAAATGTTGCCGTCGTGTTCATATCTGACGATCGCCGACAACACTTCTGCATCGCCACCACCTGTGATGGATATTTCGTAGATTTGGCCGACGGCCCCTATCCAGTTCATCGATTTATGCAAATAGTAGACCTTGAAAGCCCAGAAAAATAAGCAAATTGATCCTACTATTGGGACGATCCACCAGAAGCTATTCGCTGCCATCTCACCAGCCCCTACAACTGCCAGTCATTAACACGCCCGTCCGCGGCCAGAGGACGCGCTGGCTCCGCGAAGCTGCTCGAGGCGTTCCTGCAGTTCACCATTGAGCACGATCATCTCTCAAGCCTCACGGACACACCGAACTCTTTCGCCACTTTCGCGGCCGCTCGCATTTGCGCTGGGGTGAAGTTCAAACGGCTGGTCATTGGCGATTGAGCTCCTTGATAGCTTTCGCACGTCTGACGTCGATGTAGCCCGCCAGATCCTGCGGATGGCCCCCTCTAGCGGCCTTCTGACTTCCTTCCATGCGGCTTCCGACGGTTGGAGGATCATAGTGGCGGAGGATCAGGCTCACCTTCAACCCAATTGCCAATCGCTCGATCGAGATCTCGCTTGAGCCACAGCCGGCGCCGCCCTTTGCCAAGGTCATCATCCACCGACGGGGGCGGGTATTCGATCCCGACACGCGCTAGAAACTTCACCGCACTGGATTCGCCAACGTATGCGGCCGCCATGTCCGCGTTCATACGAGCGGGCCAGCACCCTGGCGGAATGCATGGGTTTTGGCTGTCTCATGCTAGCTTTCATCGTCGTGGCGGCAAGCCTCTCAGCGTCCCCAGCAGAGACTGAACCTCGCCCCATTCCATTGCTGCTGACGACCACACCCGGAGGCGATGATCATCTTGATTGAGGCCGCTCTTATGTGTGCGGCCACTGAAAACGGCGAGCGTCTGAGGTACTCGAACTTCCTCCCCATCAATCTGGTCGTCAAACAGCATCTCCACGACATAGTCGGGAGCACGTGGGTTGCTGTTGATCGCCAGTCGAACTTGGCAGTCCCGGTAACAATCGCGCATGTTGTGGAACACGCATCGGACAAAGTCCTCTGGTCCGGTAAGTGATCGTACAATGCTGCCCAATGTTGCATCAGGAGGAAGTCGGAGTTTTGGCTTTGTCGTCATGGCAGCGGGATGCTTACAAGAGCTCCCGCCCATTTGAGTGTGTCGGAAGCGGCCTTGAGCTTTGGAGTGAAGGAGATTGCGGACCCAACACCGGTCACGAATGCCTTCAATTTCGTAGAGTTCGGCCTTTCTTTTTTTGTTTCCGCTTGCGCTTCCATCACCATATCCAAGATCTCTTGGCGATTGAACCCAACGTCCTTATCCGAGAGAACGGAAAGCTGGCCTTGAATGTCTTCGAATGCCTTGCCGAGTGCATCCGCGGCCGAGCTATCTATCGTAAAACTGGCCACTCCATAACTGCCGGCTCCCGTCTGTAGCACGCCAACGGGTGCGTTCACTATCACGTGCGTGTTCGGGGCTGGCACGTCAGCCACGCGTGCGTTGCTAGCTGCGGTGAGATTGAGTTCACCCGATATGCGCTGGAGTTCGAGCGAAGTGACCTTGTTGAGATCGGACATAATACTGGCCAAGAGGTTGGCAGGTACCGAGTTTCTAAATGGCGCAGATATCTGAACCAGATCGTTCAAGTATCCGGATTCCCACTGAATGCGCTCGGAGAGGCGGGCTTCGAAATACATCACATTCGAACGATCGAGGCGTAGGCCATAAGCGGTTGCGCAGCGGAGAATGAGATTGAACGCGGTTTGGGCGTAAATTGGAACTCCCTTGCTGGCAACTCGAACGACTGCCTGCATTTGCCATGGAGCTGTTGAGGACGCCTTTGCTGGACGCGAGTGCTTCCTCGGACGCAATATCGCGTTTGATCTGTTCGTTCAGCTTGGTCTGCTCGACCTCCAATAGCCGAGAGAAGTCTCGATTGAAGTCCTCACTGAACATGGTGCGCCCTTCCCATTTGCTCCCAAGCTGATCGTGATGCAAAGGAGGGCAAACGGTCAATCCATGTCGTGTGAACGACGAAACCCTACGTCGCCGCGAGCTATACGAGAAAGCATGGGAGATGCCCCTGCGAAGGGTCGCCGATGCTCTGGACTGCGACTATTCGAGTTTAAGGTTGGCGTGTATCAATCGGTTCATTCCGATCCCACCAAGGGGGTATTGGATGAAAGTCGTCCATGGCAAAACGTTGCCGGTACGACCGCCGCTGCCTAACCATCCAAACGGCTATAGATCGGTGCCACTACGCGTCGGACTCTCGGAGCAAAGAAAAGCCGAGGAAGAGCGACGCGCATTAACCCAGAGCATCGCTGCGTCTCAGTCGCTCAAAATCCCTGCACGCCTCGATGCCCCACACCCCGCAGTGGCTGAAATCATGAGCAATCCTGTGGCATCGCACAATAGCTGCACCAGGCGCGGATTTCGAATGGCGGACACGATTGCGCGCGCGTGCGAAAATGCAGGGTTCCAGGTGGAGGCGTCGGGCCAGTCGCTTCTTATTTGTTCCAACTATAGGCGCACCCCTATTAGTGTCAGTGAAAAGTTGAGCCAAGTCCCAATTCTCGCGCCGGACAACGCTAATCACACCGCCGCACAGAGTCGGGGACGACACCAGGCTTTTGAGCTCATACCAACCGGCTATCTGCAGATTATGCTCTCTGATCACAAATGGGGGGAGGAACCTCTAAACGATCTTGAAGTCCAGCTTCCTGAGCTCTTGTCCAAATTGATCATGGACCGCAAGCACGATGCCGACGAGGCGGAAAAAGCCGCCGAGCGCAAACGCTTGCGAGAAATTGCGTCGGCTACGAGAGCGCGAGAAAAAAGGATCGCCGAACAGGAGGCCGCGGCGTTTGAGCGGTTTCTGCAATTGGCCTCGCAATGGGTGAGTACAAACCATGCGCGCAGCTTTTTAGCTGCGATCGAAGCAAACGGAGCCGTGTCTGTGGAGCAACCCACTATCGATTGGCTCCGCACGAAAATAGATACTCTGGATCCGTTGCACGAAGGCCCCGACGCAGCCCTTGCCCAGATCAAACGGATTAGGGGGGGTGTGGAACAACAGTGATTTGAGCCTGCGGGCCGTGATCAATTTGGCCAAGAGATCGGGAAGCTGGGACTCTAGATCGTCCCCGGGTTCCTCCGCCCATGTGCGATCAGAGAGAAAAATTTCCAGGTAACCAGTTGGTATCAAGTCCACGACCTGGTGTCTGCCACGACGTTGTGCGCCGGTCTGATTAGCTTTCTCTGGCGAAAGGACTGAGACTTGGTTCAACTTTTCGCTGACAGCGATATGGATGCGGCGGTAGTCTGAACAAATAAGTAAAAACTGGCCTGAAGCCTCCACCTGGAACCCCGCATTTTGACACGCCCGCGCAATCGTGTCCGCTATTCGGTATCCACGCCTCATGCAGCTATTGGGCCGTGCCCCCGTGCTACTCATGATTTCAGCCACTGCAGGGTGTGGCTCATCGAGGCGTGCGGGAACTTTGAGCAAGTTAGACGCTGCGATGCTCTGGCTTAATGTGCGTCGCTCTTCCTCGGTCTTTCTTTGCTCTGAGAGCCCGACGCGTAGCGGCACCGATCTATAGCCGTTTGGATGGTCAGGTAGCGGCGGTCGTGGCGGCAGCGTTTTGCCGTGGACGACTTTCATCCAATACCCCCTTGGTGGGATTGGAATGAACCGATTGATACACGCCAATCTTAAACTCGAATAGTCGCAGTCCAGAGCCTCGGCGACCCTTCGCAAGGGCATTTCCCAGGCTCTCTCGTACAGCTCGCGGCGAGATATATTGATTGTTCGCATCGTGCCCGACGTAGATTTTGTCGTTCACACGACATGGATTGACCGTTTGCCCTCCTTTGCATCACGATCAGCTTGGGAGCAAATGGGAAGGGCGCGCCATGTTCAGTGGATTGACGCGGACTAGGAATGCGCATGCGATGCGGCTCCCGCATGAGCCCCTAATCTGCGAGCCAACATTGTGAAGGACGGGCGTTCCAAGCAAAAATCAGGGGAGAGTTTCGCCGCTCGACTAGCTCGCATGGGATGGAGCGAAACAGCGAGTGCAGATCCACCTGCTCCGAGACCAACATATGAAACCATACGACTGATCGCGGAGATCGAAAGCTGGGAGTGGGATTACTTTCTGGGCACGACCAAGCGATCGAAATCCGAGACGTGGCAGCATCAAGAATTTCGGCACCTAGTTTTTCGAGGCAATCTGATCCTTCCGACGAGGTTCAAACTACGGAAAATCCAACTCACCCTGATTCCGACTGGACCAGATATTGACGATGCCCCATCCGGCGACAGCATAGGTCATCTCGGTCGATCAAGATCGCAATGGGAGCCGTTGATATCGATACCAGCCACAATGCTCTCCCCGATCCTGATAGTCGCCGATCGGCTAAAGTTCTTCATTCTCGAGGTGAATTCGGATGTCATAAGGTCGGGGGACATTCGTGGCTTCTCATTGAGAATGACGGTGGACGACGAAGAACTTCAGGAGCGGTAGACCGTGAACCTTTAGATTTGGCGAACTACATCGATCTGCATCGAGCAGAAGCTTTGAAGGAACTCAATCGTCAATGACCAGTCGCTTGAACTTCACTCCGGCACAGATGCGCGCGGCCGCGAAAGTGGCGAAAGAGTTCGGCGTGTCGGTGAGGCTAGAGGTCGACGGAGCAATAACTATCACCCCATTGGCAAACCAAGGTGAGAAAGATCTCGATTTAGACCTACAGCAGTGGCTCGAAAATCGCGACAATCGTCTGGAGGCCAAAAAAAGTCGGAACGAGAAGGCTGCCGAATCCGCCAGCGATTTCGCTGCGGCAGTTGCCCAAATGGACCCCGACTCCCGAAAAATTTTGGCAGAGGGGTACTACTGGGAGTGGGATGATTTTCAAGCTCACGTTGTGAGCAAACCACCTAACAAACGTGAGATAGCCGCCCTCGAAGTGTTGTCCAAGTTCGGAATCGGGGAAACCGTAAGCCATCGACAGGCGAGTATAGGCTTGACGACTCAAGCACGGCTCGAAGCGCGAGGTTTCATCGAAGTTCGACCAAATGAGAAAGGTGCCGAATACGTCGGCCACTGCGTTCTTACAGCGTTGGGATTGAATGCATCAAAGTCGTTCAACGTCTAGCGACGGGCGAGGGTAGAATGACCTGGCGCCGTGACCGTCGCCCCACGCGCGACCAGCAATGGCCTTACGCAATCATCGTAGGCAGTGCTCTGCTCTATCTGGCCGGCTATGGCCTGTAGCGGGCCGGCCAGTGGCTTGGAGCCTGTTCTAGCCGGCCCTTGATCTCAAGACGTTCCGCCGATCAACGAAGACCGATCAGCTACCAAATGATCGCCAAGTGCCGGGCGAGCCTCCTGTTGTGCAAACATACCCAATTACAGTGGATGTCGGCGTCCGGCTATAGAGCCTGTCTCCAGC
>NZ_JBHYIM010000028.1:0-9151 GCF_042739655.1 Mesorhizobium sp. NPDC059025
GCGTGCGCGCCTGCCGATAGGAGCAACAGCAGCACCCCGCATGTCACGAGACACCTCAAGCCAGCCAGTCGTCTCACAGCAATCTCCGGATCTGCTCGTCACTCTATAGGAACGTAGCTGAAAATTCGCTGACAATCGCTTCAGGGGCCTGTCAGCTTGGCCGGTTTAGAAACGCGCTATGAAACAGGGCAACCCACAAATGCGTCACGGCAGGCAAGGGGGAAGAAGGGTGTCTCGCCTCATCCCCGGCTTCGCTTTCGTAACCATCCTGTGCGCGATAGCACTCGCAATCCCCCTGGTGCAGCACCGACCCTCATCGAACCTGTATCGAGTGCTGCAATGCCATGAGTGGAAACACATGGGCTGCTTTCTTAGCCGTTGAAGCAAGTCCTCCCGCACTGGCTGGAGTTCGGTTCTGACACGTCCCGAACACCGGACTTTTGACCGGCAATGCCAACCCGCAACGTTTTCCCAGGAGACACGTCCCTTGATCTCGACCCAAAAGCGGCCTTTCACGCTCGGCATAGCGCTGGCAGCAGCAGCAATGAACACCGCGACGCCGCTGATCGCGCCCATTTTCGGCCCCCGTCTCGCAATGGCGACCGAGGCACATGCATCCGCGCCAGTTGAGATGAATGCTCCCGCCCTGCTCAAGGACATGCGCGGATCTCTGGCAGCGATGGCCTTCAGCTTCAGGGACGCCTCCGCCGACAGCAGGCGTCGGAGCGGCGCAAACGTCGTTGCGGCCGTGACTGAAACGTCCAGGGCCATGCAGAATCTCGAAGGGGCGTTGGGATCGAAAAACGCGGCATCCATCGCCAAAGGCACAAAAGCTGTGTCGAGGGCCGTAGGAGATCTCCAGACCCGATACGCGCTGTCGGCAACGAAGAACAGCGACGCCACGAAAGCGTTGCAGCGGCTCAATGGGGCCTGGTCCGCATACTCCTCGCGCTATGTGCTTTCCAAGCCGGCAAAATCGACCCCAAAGGCCTCAAGGGCACAAGTGCATGCTCTCAAAAGGAAAGTCTCCAATCTCACCGCCAGGGTTCGCATTCTGGAGAACCAGGTGGCGGACAACGCCGCGCTGCGGGCCGAAGTTCGGCGCATGCATCGTGAGATCGCCTATCTCGACGGGCGCTTCGAAGATCCGGTGGTCTATCAGCGCGCCGCGTTCATGCTTGTGGTGTTCGCAGGATATTTCGACGCTTTCGTTGTGACGACACGAACCTACTATCCCGCTTATTACGTATATTTCGACAACCCTTACTACATATCACCGCGCTTCGACGATTATTGGGACGGTTACTATGACGGCCTGGCTTCAAGCTGGTACGACGACCCGATCATCATTGACAACCCCATCCTGGAAGTCAGTCAGCCGGCGATCTATCAGGACGTCACCTATGAGACGATCTACAATGTGACCAACGAGACGACCAACATCTATGTTGCGCTGCCCGAAGAAGACCTGTCGCGGGTAGCTGTTGAGCCCCTGCCGGCAGATGTCGACTTCACCGTTGAATAGGCCGCGACAAATGAAACCAATGTGCGATCGGAAAACAACGAAGACGATGGCGGGAACACCAACTTCAGCCGTGAGCAACCCCAGTCTTCACAGCGGGGCGAGAGCGAGGCCCTCGAAGACCGAGGCCAGGTGCCCGAGATCGACTCGCCTGTAGATGAAGAGCTGCCCGACGATGGCGGCAAAACCCTGCGGCCGGATGAGGCGATGCCATCGAACGAAGAAGGCCCGGCCCCTGAGGAAGGGAGACCGGCTCCAGACGAGGACATTCCATCCCACAACGGAATCCGGCGATAGGGTCGGCAAGCTGATGGGAACCCGTCGGCCCCTTCAAGGATATCAATCGACGGCGTTGAAGATAACTGCATAGATGTCCGCCATGTGGACATCGATCACCACCCATTGGGCCCAATTCCTCGCCGCCGTCTCGATGGTGATTACGGCAGTCGCTGCCGCACATGCAGCGATGACCAAGGATGAAGTGCGGGCGGCCATCGGCTGGGTCGGTATCATCATCCTGTCGCCATTCATTGGCGCCGCGCTTTATGCCATTGCCGGCATAAACCGGATCAGGGGCGTCTCGCTCGCGGCGGAGCGGGCGGCGGCCGGGCGCGCGGTGCTCGAGCACACACGCTTCGATGCAACCAACAGCTCCATCGAAGCCCGGTTCGGCCCGCGTTTTGTGGCGCTCAAGACCGCTGGCGACAGGATAACCCACCACGTCCTGACCACGGCAAATGCCGTCACCATGATCGAAAGTGGCGATGAAGCCTATGCCGCCATGATCGCGGCGATCGACGGCGCGCAACGCAGCATTATCCTCGAGACCTACATCTTCGACCGCGATCCGATCGGACTGCGCATCGCCGATGCCTTGATAAAAGCCGTGCGACGCGGTGTTGCCGTGCGTGTGTTGATCGATGCGGTCGGGGCCCGCTATTCGGTTCCCAGCATTGTCGGCTATCTGCAGAAGGGCGGCGTCCCCACCGACGTGTTCAACGGCAGCATCATCGTGGGGCTGCGTCTGCCCTATGCCAATCTGCGAACCCACCGCAAGATCCTGGTCGCCGATGGCGCAGTGGCCTTCATGGGTGGAATGAACATAAGGCAGGCTTTCACCGCCGAATTCGCCGGCGCCGACATGGCGCGCGACACCCATTTCCGCATCGACGGTCCGGTAGTCTCCGACATCTTCTCGGTTGCCGCCGAAGACTGGTTTTTCGCCAGCGGGGAGCAGCTGCAGGGCGATGCCTGGCATATCGCGTTTGACGCGGCCGGAGATCCGGGCTCGCCAATACTCATGCGTGCGCTGCCTTCCGGACCCGATGCCAGCCTGGAGGCCAATCACAAGATGCTGATGGCGGCCTTTTCGGTCGCCCGCCGATCCATACGCATCATGTCGCCCTATTTCCTGCCGGACCGGGAATTGATCAGCGCCCTGACCACCGCGGCGCGGCGCGGCGTCGATATCGATATCGTCGTGCCGTCCGTCAACAACCTCGTTCTCGTCGACCGTGCCATGACCGCCCAGTTCGACCAGGTCCTCCGAAGCTACTGTAAGGTCTGGCGCGCACAGGGGCCATTCAACCATTCCAAACTGCTTGTCGTCGATTCCACCTGGGCTTTCATCGGTTCGTCGAATCTCGACCCTCGCTCGCTCAGGTTGAATTTCGAGATCGACCTCGAAGTGCTGGATCCTGCCTTTGCCGAAAAAATCGAGGCACGCATCGAAACCGCGGTCGGCTCGGCAAAAGAGGTCACGCTGCCGGAATTGCGTCAGCGTCCGTTTCTTGTACGCTTGATCGACCGGATTCTGTGGCTTGGTTCGCCTTATCTTTGACCGAGTCCTTTGGCGTTCTGCCGGTTGCAGAGAAAACCGCTACACACTTTTCCTGGAACTGCTCTAGTTAGAAAAAGACGACACGGGCTTGGGACTGATGATCGGCAAGGAATCAAGAAGCACCATGCACCGGCTGGGCGGTGGCATCCCTGCAAACATCCTCGAGCGCATCCGCATGCGCCGGGACCAGGCGGAACCGGCGATCGCGAGCGCCGAGCAGGCCGGTGTGCTCGTCGCCTCCTACAATGTCCATAAATGCGTGGGCACCGACGGGAAGTTCGATCCGGAACGGACCGGCCGCGTCATCCACGAGATCGATGCCGATGTCATCGCCCTGCAGGAGGCGGACAAGCGCTTCGGTGATCGCACCGGTTTGCTGGATCTGGTGCGCCTGGAGCGTGAAGCCGGGCTCACCGCGGTGCCGATCCCGGGGCAGCTCAAGGCACATGGCTGGCATGGAAATGTCGTTCTCTTCAGGCGCGGCAGTGTGCGCGACGTCCACCAGGTCAAGCTGCCCGGGTTGGAGCCGCGCGGTGCAGTGGTCGCGGAAATAGAACTGGAAGCGGGTGGCATCATCCGGATCGTCGCGGCGCATTTCGGTCTTCTTCGCCGTTCGCGCACCCGGCAGGTTCGCGCGATCCTGGATATCATGAACGACAGGCGCGAGACCCCGACCCTGCTGATGGGCGACCTCAACGAATGGCGCCTCAACGACCGTTCCGCGCTCGCCATGTTCGAGACCGCGTTTGGGGAACTGCCGCCCGCCGTCCCCAGTTTTCCATCACGATTGCCATTGCTGGCGCTCGACCGCCTGATCTCAAACCGCAAGGATATCCTGTCGCCTGTCATCGCTCACGATACGCCCCTGGCGCGGCTGGCTTCCGACCATCTCCCGATCAAGGCCTGGGTCAATCTCGTCCCTGCGCAGGCGACGCCGGTCGGGGACAAGCTCCAGGCCGCATAGGGCATGATGCCGAAACGTTGCAGGCTTTTCGGATGAGATCATGCGGCAGACAGAAAGATAGAGCGGAGTGTCGAATCGTCCTGATCGCTTTCCGCTCTAGGCAGGCGGCGCCCACTGGACGCCGGTATCCAGCGGATAGACCGGCCTTGCGAGCTTGCGGAACGAGAACAGCTCGTAGTTGGAGCTCGTGACGCCGGAGCTGGCGCATTCGACGACAGCCCTCGAACGCGGCTCGAACACCGGCCGGCAATACATGCGTGACTTGAGCAACAGGAAACGCGCCGCCAGCGGATCGATCGCGGCACAGTGAAAGACACCGAGGTCCCACGGCTCGTGCGGCAGCTCAGTGATCAGGATCGACGCATTGGTGGTCTCGAATTTGACCGCGCGCCCCATCTTGCAAAGCTGGCCCGTATAGATCGGACCCGAAACGATGTAGCTGCCGTCGCTGATCGCAGCGACACGTCCCTGGAGCTTTAAGGGTTCTCGCGGCGCGACGAAGCCTTCCGCCTTCATCCTGTTGCCGAGATCGATGGTGGTGACCGCGCCAACGCTGGCGGAAATCAGGGCTTCGACCGACGCGGGATCACAGATCGGGCCGGCGACAATCCCGGAGAGGCCCATTCTAAGCATGGCCTCCAGCACATCCATCGTATCGCAGGTACCACCCGACATGCAGTTGTCGCCATGGTCGAGCAGCAGCACTGGTCCTGTCCCTGGTCTCTGCGAGGCCTCTACCGCGGCCGCCAGGGACGTCTCCGACGACAGCTCGTCATAGAGGAATTCGGCACGTCGCCGCCAGGCCTGTTCGGCGATCTCACTGGCCACTGCCCGGGCTGTGTCCGCATGATCTGCCACCACCACGACGCACACGCCGGTCTCCGCTATGTCCGCAATCGGAAAACCGCCGAACAAAGTGACGGCGTGGACTCCATCGCGCTTTTCCGCCTCGATCGCCAGATCGACGATTTCGGTCATCGCACAGGCGACATTGGTGTTCATGCGCAATGTCGCGGCAAGCATGGGTGGGTGGACCCAGTGCTGCCTCGGGCTGGCGGTGCCGTCGAGCATCCTGTCGATGATGCGCGTGACATGCTCGCCGGTCGCATACATGTCGATATGCGGATAAGTCTTGAAACCGACGATGCAATCGCAATTGTCGACCATTCGTTGCGTGACATTGCCATGCAGGTCGAGCGCGACGCCAAGCGGGACCCGCGGCGCACTCCGTCTTATACGTGCGAGCAGCTCCCCTTCGGCATCGTCGAAACGATCCGTGACCATGGCTCCGTGCAGGTCGAGCAATATCGCATCGCAACCCGCTTCCACCGCCCGGAGGATGGCGCCCGTCATCGTCTCAAATGATTCGTTGTCGACCGGCCCGCTGGGATTGGCCGTCGCTGCCAATGGCGTCACCAGCTCGGCACCGATCCGCTCTGCGTATGCATGGAACGCGCCGAGCGCGGTGTTGGAACCCTTGCCGAAAATCCGAGCCGCTTCGTCCCATTGCGGGTCGAAGGAGGCGAGTGTCGTCACGACCGGCGAGAAGGTGTTGGTTTCATGGTTCAGCCTGGCAACGACAATCCGCATCTTTTGTCTCCCGTTCGCTGTTCCAAGGTGCCGGCATTGCCTTGGAACAGCGATGTCAGCTGACCAGGTCTTCTGGCGCGGGCCAGACGTATCATAAAAAAAGCCGCCCGAAGACCGGGCGGCTTTTCTGGGAGCGGTTTGCGATCCCGTCTACCGGATGATCTCGCGCTTGCCGACATGGTTGGGCTCGCCGACGATACCTTCCTTTTCCATGCGCTCGACGATCGAGGCGGCGCGGTTGTAGCCGATGCCGAGGCGGCGCTGGATGTAGGAGGTCGAGCACTTCTTGTCGCGCAGCACCACCTTGACCGCCTCGTCATAGAGGTTGTCGCCATCCTCGGCGCCCATGCCGCTCTTGTCGAACACCGGGCTCTCATCGACCTCGGGCAGCTCTTCCTCTTCGTCGGCGGTGACCGTCTCGAGATATTCGGGCCGTCCCTGCGACTTGAGGTGGTTGACGACATGCTCGACCTCGGCGTCGGAGACGAACGGGCCATGCACGCGGGCAATGCGGCCGCCGCCAGCCATGTGCAGCATGTCGCCCTGGCCGAGCAGCTGTTCGGCACCCTGCTCGCCAAGGATGGTGCGCGAATCGATCTTCGAGGTGACCTGGAAGGAGATGCGGGTCGGGAAGTTGGCCTTGATGGTGCCTGTGATGACGTCGACCGATGGGCGTTGCGTCGCCATGATCAGGTGAATGCCGGCGGCACGGGCCATCTGGGCGAGGCGCTGGATGGCGCCTTCGATCTCCTTGCCGGCGACCATCATCAGGTCGGCCATCTCGTCGACGATGACGACGATGTAAGGCATCGGCGCGAGGTCGATCTCCTGATCCTCGAACAGCGGTGCGCCGGTACCCTTCTCGAAACCGGTCTGGACCTGCATCACCACGACCTCGCCCTTGTCGCGGGCGACCGCGGCGCGCTGGTTGTAGCCGTCGATGTTGCGCACGCCGAGCCGCGCCATCTTGCGATAGCGGTCCTCCATCTCGCGCACCGCCCACTTGAGCGCGGTGACTGCCTTCTTGGGATCGGTGACAACCGGCGTCAAAAGATGCGGAATGCCGTCATAGATCGACAGCTCCAGCATTTTCGGGTCGACCATTATGAGGCGGCACTCCTCCGGCTTGAGCCGGTAGAGCAGCGACAGGATCATGGTGTTGATGGCCACCGATTTGCCAGAGCCGGTGGTACCGGCGACGAGCAGGTGGGGCATCTTGGCAAGCTCGGCGATGACAGGCTCGCCGCCAATGGTCTTGCCCAGGCAGAGCGCCAGCTTGCAACCCGTGTTGCGGAAGCCGTCGGACTCGATCAGTTCACGGAAATAGACGGTCTCACGGGTCTCGTTCGGCAGTTCGATGCCGATGACGTTGCGTCCCGGGATAACAGCGACACGCGCCGAAATCGCCGACATCGAACGGGCGATGTCGTCGGCGAGGCCGATGACGCGTGAGGATTTCACGCCCGGTGCCGGCTCGAACTCGTAGAGGGTGACGACGGGGCCTGGGCGGACATGGATGATCTCGCCCTTGACACCGAAATCCTCCAGCACGCTTTCGAGAAGATCGGCATTCTGCTCCAGTCGCTCCTGCGACATGTAGAAACCCTGTCCCTCCGGTGGCAGCTGCAGCAGCTCTTCCGACGGCAGCTCGTAGTCGCCCGGCTCAACCTGGGTTACCTTGCCGACCATCGGCAGCGACTGGCGCGGCGTCGGCATGGTGATCTCGACGGTGCGCGCCGGAGCAGCCGGCGCGGCATCGTTGGCGGCAACCGGCCTGCTGGCGGACGCTGCCGCGGCAACTGGTGTTTCAACGACGGGCGTAGCCACTTCGGCAACTTCCGCAACAACCGCTGCCCTAGTCGTTTCGACCGGCGTCAGCTGCATGGAGGTCGACACCTCGATGACCTTGTAGAGAGAGGTCACATCCGGAGACACCAGCGGCCGTAGGTCGGCCCGGCGCGGCGTGATGGCTGACGCCTCGGCCGGTGCCACCGGGGCAGGGGCTGCTGCGTGCTGTGGCTGGAATTCCGAAGCAAACTCGAAGAAGGCGTGATCCGAAATGTAGGACCAACGTGTATTGCGCCGCGGTGCCGGGGCCTCTGGCTGCTGGGAAGCAACGACCGCAGGGGCAACAGTGCGTGCAGCGAGCACAGGCGCAACCGGAGCCTGCTGTGCAACACGCACAGGCGACGGCTTATGTGCGGACGGGATTGCCGGCTGGGTCTGCTGCGAAGCTGGTCTTGCGGTCATGGCTGGAGCCGGAGCAGGCACGGCAGCTTGTGCAACAGCGCCGGTCGGCTGCTCGGCCTGCGGTTCATGCTCCCCTTCTTCGGCCGAGATCTTCTTGATCTCGCGGTCGGGCGTGCGGGTGAAACGCACATTGGGCGCCAGGAAGAAATAGTCCTGCCATTCCGGGCGGGCGAACTCACCCTCGCCGCCGAAATTGGGGAACACCGCGCCATCGTTCTGGGGCTTCACATATGTGTGCGCGTTGCTGTCACGGCTGGTGATCCGGCCGGCAAAATCGATCGCATGCAGCTGCGCGGCTTCGTGGCGATGCTGCTCATCCTCTCCAGGCGCTGCAGCCGTGAGATTTGCCCGAGAAAAACGCATGGATGCCATACTGGAGACTCGCCGATTGAATGTCCCCTGAGACATAGGAACCGATGGTTAACAGTCCCTTCCGAAAACGGCCCGGACAGCAGGAACAGATCCGTTTTGGCACAGCGACGCGACCCGGCTTGGGTGTCACACAAGACAGGCTTGTACAGGCAAATCAAGGCGGTCGCGCCGACACCGTAAGGCTCGGAGACTGCCGCCAGATTTTTCTGCTGTCTGGACAGGTCGGCAGCGCCAGGATCTGAAATCAGGTCTCCGGGAATGGCGATGGTTCGCGCCCGCGTCCCACAGGCATTGCCGATCGGCGCCGAGTGGATCCAGTGTGTCGGGGAAGGGCAGCTCCTGCCGACGACGATTGTCGTTCCGGAAGCAGCGGGGCATCCAGGGTTAATGGCAAGCCCCGGCACATTGCGCCAAAGTTGCTGGGCGACGAAGCGCGAAACCGACTGAATTTGAGTATGAGAGAGATTGTTCTGCAGCAGACCCACCGGCATCAGGCCGATGGCTGCTTTGATCATATCGAGAAGCTTACGTGCATTTAGCAGACCTGGCAGCGACCTACTCTCCCGCGTCTTGAGACGAAGTACCATTGGCGCTGGAGCGTTTCACGGCCGAG
>NZ_JBHYIM010000029.1:0-2500 GCF_042739655.1 Mesorhizobium sp. NPDC059025
GATGGACATAAGGAATGAGAACGATCAAGCCGATCGAACTATTAGTACCGGTAAGCTTCAAGCGTTGCCGCTCTTCCACACCCGGCCTATCAACGTGGTCGTCTTCCACGGTTCTCAGGGAATACTCGTTTCAAGGTGGGTTTCCCGCTTAGATGCCTTCAGCGGTTATCCCGTCCGTATATAGCTACCCTGCTATGCGGCTGGCGCCACAACAGGTCCACCAGAGATACGTCCATCCCGGTCCTCTCGTACTAGGGACAGATCCTTTCAATATTCCTACACCCACGGCAGATAGGGACCGAACTGTCTCACGACGTTCTGAACCCAACTCACGTACCGCTTTAAATGGCGAACAGCCATACCCTTGGGACCTGCTCCAGCCCCAGGATGCGATGAGTCGACATCGAGGTGCCAAACAACCCCGTCGATATGGACTCTTGGGGGTCATCAGCCTGTTATCCCCGGCGTACCTTTTATCCGTTGAGCGATGGCCCTTCCACACGGGACCACCGGATCACTATGACCGACTTTCGTCTCTGCTCGACTTGTCAGTCTCGCAGTCAGGCAGGCTTATGCCATTGCACTCAGCGAACGATTTCCGACCGTTCTGAGCCCACCATCGCGCGCCTCCGTTACTCTTTAGGAGGCGACCGCCCCAGTCAAACTACCCACCATACATTGTCCCGGACCCGGATAACGGGCCGCGGTTAGACATCCATAGTAATAAGGGTGGTATTTCAAGGGTGGCTCCACCAAGGCTGGCGCCTCGGCTTCAAAGCCTACCACCTATCCTACACATGTCACTACGAATGCCAATGTAAAGCTATAGTAAAGGTGCACGGGGTCTTTCCGTCTAACCGCAGGAACCCCGCATCTTCACGGGGAATTCAATTTCACTGAGTCTATGCTGGAGACAGCGGGGAAGTCGTTACGCCATTCGTGCAGGTCGGAACTTACCCGACAAGGAATTTCGCTACCTTAGGACCGTTATAGTTACGGCCGCCGTTTACTGGGGCTTCGATTCAGAGCTTGCACCCCTCCTCTTAACCTTCCAGCACCGGGCAGGCGTCAGACCCTATACGTCGCCTTGCGGCTTCGCAGAGCCCTGTGTTTTTGATAAACAGTCGCTACCCCCTGGTCTGTGCCACCCTCCCATGCTTGCGCATAGAAGGGTCACGCTTCTTCCGAAGTTACGCGTGCAATTTGCCGAGTTCCTTCAGCATAGTTCTCTCAAGCGCCTTGGTATACTCTACCTGACCACCAGTGTCGGTTTCGGGTACGGTCTATAAGTGGGAGCTATTTCCTGGAACCGCTCCGCTGCCCTTCCAATCCGATAAGGTTGGACAACTTGTGCAATCCGTCACTACCCACAGGCCCACGAATATTAACGTGGTTCCCATCGACTACGCGTTTCCGCCTCGTCTTAGGGGCCGGCTAACCCTGCTCAGATTAACTTTAAGCAGGAACCCTTGGTCTTTCGGCGGGGGAGTCTCTCACTCCCCTTACGTTACTCATGTCAGCATTCGCACTTCTGATACCTCCACCGTCCCTCACGGGTACGGCTTCACTGGCTTACAGAACGCTCCGCTACCGCTCGCATTACTGCGAACCCTAAGCTTCGGTGTATGGCTTTAGCCCCGTTACATTTTCGGCGCAAAGACCCTTATTTAGACCAGTGAGCTGTTACGCTTTCTTTAAATGATGGCTGCTTCTAAGCCAACATCCTGGTTGTTTTGGGATCCTCACATCCTTTCCCACTTAGCCATAACTTGGGGACCTTAGCTGTAGGTCAGGGTTGTTTCCCTTTTCACGACGGACGTTAGCACCCGCCGTGTGTCTGCCGACTAGTACTCCTGGGTATTCAGAGTTTGCTTAGGTTTGGTAATCCGGTGAGGACCCCTAGCCCATGCAGTGCTTTACCCCCCAGGGTATTCGGTCGACGCTCTACCTAAATAGATTTCGCGGAGAACCAGCTATTTCCGAGTTTGATTGGCCTTTCACCCCTAGCCACAAGTCATCCCGAACTATTGCAACAGTTATGGGTTCGGTCCTCCAGTAGGTGTTACCCTACCTTCAACCTGCTCATGGCTAGATCACTCGGTTTCGGGTCTAATGCGTCGAACTGAACGCCCTGTTCAGACTCGCTTTCGCTGCGCCTACACCTACCGGCTTAAGCTTGCTCGACACACTAAGTCGCTGACCCATTATACAAAAGGTACGATGTCACCCTTGCGGGCTCCATCTGTTTGTAGGCAATCGGTTTCAGGTACTCTTTCACTCCCCTTGTCGGGGTGCTTTTCACCTTTCCCTCACGGTACTAGTTCGCTATCGGTCATGCACGAGTACTTAGGCTTGGAGAGTGGTCTCCCCATGTTCAGACAGGATTTCACGTGTCCCGCCTTACTCAAGGACTTTTGTTCGCATTACGTGTACGGGGCTATCACCCACTATGGCCCTACTTTCCAGAAGGTTCCACTTATCTCACAAAAGCCACTGGCCT
>NZ_JBHYIM010000030.1:0-4491 GCF_042739655.1 Mesorhizobium sp. NPDC059025
ATGGCGCGCTGGCCCATGCCACCCGAGACTTCATGCGGATAGAGATCGAAGACACGCTTCGGATCGCGGATCTGCACCGCCGCCAGCATGTCGAGAGCACGTTCCCTTGCCTCGGCTTTCGAGACCTTCTCATGGGTGCGCAGGGTCTCGACGATCTGGCGGCCGATGCTGATGACGGGATCGAGCGAATACTTCGGATCCTGCAGGATCATGGCGACGCGCTTGCCGCGCAGCGCCCTGCGTTCGCGCGCCGGCAGCGACAGAAGATCGATGCCGTCGAACTGCAGCCGGTCCGCGCTCACCTCGGCACGTGGATCGGTGAGGCCCATGATGGCGCGGCCGGTCTGGGACTTGCCGGAGCCGGATTCACCGACGATGCCGAGGCGTTCGCGTCCCAATGAGAAGGAGACGCCACGCACCGCTTCGATGACCCCGGTGCGGGTGGGAAAGCGGACCCTGAGATTATCGACCTCGAGCAGGGTGCCGGCGTTCAACTTTGCATCCGTCGCGCTCATTGGCCGGAGCTCCTTGGATCGAGCGCATCGCGCAGGCCGTCGCCGAGCAGGTTGAAGCCGAGGCTGACGATGAGGATGGCCATGCCGGGCATGGCCGCCACCCACCACTGGTCGAGGATGAAGCGACGGCCAGAGGCAATCATCGCTCCCCATTCGGGCAACGGCGGCTGCGCGCCAAGTCCTAGAAAGCCGAGGCCGGCGGCAATGATGATGATGCCGGCCATGTCGAGGGTGACGCGCACGATCAGCGAGGAGATGCACATCGGCATGATGTGGCGCAGCACGATCCGCGCCGGCGAGGCGCCCATGATCTCGATGGCCTTGATGTAATCGGAGTTGCGCACCATCAGCGTTTCAGCACGGGCGATGCGGGCATAGGGCGGCCATGAAGTGATGGCGATGGCGATGATGGCGTTCTCGATGCCTGGCCCGAGCGCCGCCACGAAGGCCAGCGCCAGGATCAGCTTCGGGAAGGCCAGGAAGATGTCGGTGATGCGCATCAGGATCGCATCGGTCCAGCCGCCGGCATAGCCGGCGACGGTCCCGACGATGAGGCCGATGGGCGCGGCGATCAGCGCAACCAGCACGATGACATAAAGCGTCAGCCGCGAGCCGTAGATGACGCGAGAGAGAATATCGCGCCCCTGGTCGTCGGTTCCCATCCAGTGCGTCCAGTCGGGCGCCAGCAGGCGTGAGCCACGCAGGTCGCCCACCACCGGCGAGTAGGGGGCCAGCAGACCGGCAAAGATGGCGACGAAGACCAGTGCCAGGATGATGAAGAGCCCGATCACCGCCAGCTTGTTGGCGGTGAAGCGGCGCCAGGTCATGTAGGAGCGGCCAAGCCGCGCCTGCGTGCGCGATTGCGGCCGTTCCGACAGCAGCCACTCGCGCCAGCCTGTCTTTGAGGTCTCGGCTATGCTCATGACCGTGTCCTCGGATCGAGAAGCTGATAGAGCAGGTCCGACAACAGGTTGAGCGCGATGAACACCGCGCCGATCATGACGGTGGCTCCGAGCACGGCGTTCATGTCGGCGTTCTGCAGCGAGTTGGTCAGATAAAGCCCGATGCCAGGCCAGGAGAACACCGTCTCCGTCAGCACCGAGCCTTCGAGCAAGGTGGCGTAGGACAGCGCAATCACCGTCACCAGCGGTACGGCCGCATTGCGCAGCGCATGCCCCCAGATGATGCGTGTCTCCGACAGGCCTTTCGCACGGGCAGCCACCACGTATTCCTGGGCAAGCTCGTTCAGCATGAAGGAGCGCGTCATGCGGCTGATATAGGCCATCGAGATGTAGCCCAGCAGCGAGGCCGGCAGGATAATGTGCGAGAATACGTCGCGGAACGCGCCCCAGTCGCGCTGGATGACGGCATCGACCAGATAGAGCCCGGTGATCGGCGTGAAGGTGTATTCATAGGCGATGCCGATGCGACCTGGTCCCTCGACCCAGCCGAGTCTTGCGTAGAAGACCAGCAGGCCGAGCAGGCCTAGCCAGAAGATCGGCATCGAATAGCCGATGAGGCCAATAACGCGCACTGCCTGGTCGATGAACGAACCACGTTTTACCGCCGCCAGCACGCCGAGCGGGATGCCGAACAGCAGGCCGATCAGCGTGCCGACCGTCGCCAGTTCCAGCGTTGCCGGGAAAACGCGGCGGATGTCCTGCATGACCGGATAGGTCGACAAAACGGAGGTGCCGAAGTCGCCCTGCAGCGCCTTCTGGACGTAGAGCAGGAACTGTTGCCAGACCGGCAGGTCGAAGCCGTATTGCTGGCGCGCGGCCGCAACCACGCTGGCCGGAGCGCGGTCGCCGACGATCGCCAGCACCGGGTCGATCGGCATGACGCGGCCGATGAAGAAGGTGACCGCGATCAGCCCCAGGAAGGTGACCGCGGCGATGAAGATGAAGCGCAGCAGCGCGAGCCCGAGGGCGGAGGCTTTTTTGCGCCTCCGCCCCGGCTCATTGGTCGTGTGGGCGAGCGACAAGGTCGGTTACTTGGTTACCGGCGCCACGAAATTGGTGTCGAAAGTCGGCCCGAGCTTGAAGCCCTGCACGTTCTTGCGCAGGCCGGCAACCTCGGTCTGCTGCCAGATGAAGTTGAACGGACCTTGTTCGCGGATCTTGGTCTGAACGTCCTGATACATCTGGGTACGCTTGGCGGGATCACGCTCGAGCAAGGCCGCCGCCGATTCCTTCTGGATGTCCGCCGGCACGTCCCAGGCGTTGCGCCAGGCCAGCGTCTTGTTCATGGAATCGTCGGCATTGTTCGGGTTGGTGGCGAAGGTCTCCGAATTGGAGTTCGGATCCCAGTAGTCGACGCCCCACATCAGGATGGCGGCATCATGCTGACGGGCGCGGTAGCGGGTCAGCAGCTGCTTGAAGTCTTCCGGTACCAGCTCGATCTTGATGCCGGCCTGCGCCGCGGTCTGCTGGATGGATTCGGCAACGCCGGATTCCGGCTGGCCGCTGCGGGTGTCGAGCGTGATGGTGAACCCGTCCTTCAGGCCGGCCTTTTCCAGCAGTTCCTTGGCCTTGGCGATATCGAGCTTGTAGGGCTTGCCATCCACCGAGCCGAGGATGCCCTTGGGAAGGAAGTTCTGGTGCACCACGCCGATGCCCTTGAGCAGCGTGTCGCCAAGCGCGTCGTAGTCGATGAGGTACTTGAACGCTTCCCGCACTTCCGGCTTGGCGAGGTTGGGGTTCTTCTGGTTGAGGCTGACGTAATAGACCGTGCTCTTCGGCACCGAAGCGGTGGCGAGGTCGGCATTCTTGCCGACGGCCTCATAGTCGCCCGGCTGCAGGTTGCGGGCGATGTCGATGTCGCCCTTCTCCAGCAGCAGGCGCTGCGCGGCACTTTCCTTGACGTGGCGATAGATCACGCGCGTCATGTTGCCCTTGGTGCCGTAGTAGTTGTCGTTGCGCTCCAGCACGACGACTTCGTTGGCGCGCCATTCGCGGGTCTTGTACGGACCGGAACCGGCATAGTTGGTCTTCAACCAGGCGTTGCCGAAATCATTGTCGAACTTGTAGTCGGCGCTTGGCGTGGCGGCGGCGACATGTTCCTTGACCAGCTTGCTGTCGACGATGGCGCCGACGGTGGCGGTCAGGCAGTTCAGCACGAAGCTCGGCGCATAGGCCTTGTCGACCGTGAAGACGAAGGTGGAGGCATCCGCTGCCTTCGCCTTTTCGGCGACATTGTCGGCGGTGAGCCCGAACTGCTGGATGATGAAGGCGGGGCTCTTGTTGAGCTTGACGGCGCGCTCGAACGACCAGGCCACATCCGCGGCGGTGATCTCATTGCCGGAAGCGAACTTCAGGCCCGGCTTCAGCTTGAAGGTGTAGGTCAGGGCATCATCGGAGACGGTCCAGCTTTCGGCGATGCCGCCGACCACCTTGGTGGTGTCGTTGGCATCGAGGCGGACCAGCATGTCATAGGTGTTGCCGGTGATCTCACCGGTCGACAGCTCGAACGCCTCTGCGGGATCGAGCGAGATGATATCATCGATCGCCCAGGCCTGGACCAGCGTGTCGGGCGGGGTGTCGGCCAGCGCCGGGGCGCCGGCATAAACCAGGGCGGCAAGTGCGGCACCGGTCAGGAAGGTGCGCGAGCGGAGAGTGATCTTGTGCATCATCATCTTCGAATTTCCTTGTTTCGTCGCCCCTGTTCCCCGTGTGGGACGCGACGTCGTTGCGCCGACAGGCCTTATTTGTTGAAGCCTCGAACAACCATATCCGGCGCCTTTCGGCCCGGCAACGAGCATTTGTGTGACAAAAGCCGATCGAGCAGGGCGTGTTGAGTTTCGAGCGGCGATGCAGGCCTGTCCATGATGGCTGGATACTCCGTGTTGGGCATGAACCTCAACACGCCCTAAAACGTCTTTCCGCTCAGACCCTTTCGAGTGCGATGGCGATGCCCTGTCCGACACCGATGCACATGGTGGCGAGCGCGAGGCGGGCGTTGCGTTCCTTCAGTTCCA
>NZ_JBHYIM010000031.1:0-4109 GCF_042739655.1 Mesorhizobium sp. NPDC059025
GGCAGGCCAAAAGGCGTCATGATCGAGCACAAAAGCCTGGTTGCCGATGTGGAAGACGGCATTGCCAGATATGCGATCAGTCCTTCCGACCGGGTGTTGCAGTTAGCCAGCATCAGCTTCGACCCGTCTGCCGAGCAGGCGTTTCTATCGCTGTTGGCAGGCGCGACGCTGATCGTCCGGGGCAACGAGATATGGGGCGGAGAGCAACTGATCGAGAACATGCACAGGTTCTCGGTCTCGATCGCCAACTTCACGCCTGCATATTTTGCCGGGACATTCGCACAGGATTTGAACCGGCTGCCAGCGCTTCGCCTGGTTCTCGTCGGAGGCGAGGCCTTGTCCAGCAAGAGCTTCGGCTCAAGCTGGCCGGACTTCCAGGTTTACAATCTTTATGGGCCGACCGAGACCACTGTAACGGCCTGCGCTTATCCGCTCGAGGAAGGCGAACCACAATTCCGGGGCCCGACTGTTCCGATCGGGCGTCCGATCTCGAACACGCATGTCTATGTTGTCGACGCTCATGGCGGGCTTTGCCCTGTCGGTGTCGCCGGGGAATTGTGGATCGGCGGGGCAGGGGTCGCGCGCGGCTATCTGAACCAGCCGATGCTGACGGCGGAGCGGTTCGTGGCCGATCCGTTCAGCACGGTTCCCGGCGCCCGGGTCTACCGGAGCGGGGATCTCGTCCGCTGGATGGCGGACGGCAACCTGGAATTCCTTGGCCGCAACGATGATCAGGTGAAGATCCGTGGCTTCCGGATCGAACTCGGCGAGATCGAGGCGCAATTGACGGCTTATCCTGGCGTGCGCGAGGCCGTTGTCGTGGCACGCCAGGAGGCATCCGGTGACAAGCGGCTGGTTGCCTATGTGGTCCCGCGGTCCCGATCGGCCCGGGACGTCAAGCGTGAAAGTCAAACCGTAGCGGGATGGCAGGAAGTCTATCAGGAAGAAAACAGCCAGCAGTCATCAGCCCCTTTTGGAGATGATTTTCATGGCTGGGACAGCAGCTATGATGGTCAACCTATCCCATTGAATGAAATGGAAGAGTGGCGAGACGCGACCGTCGCCCGAATTCTGGACCTGCAGCCCAAGAAGATTCTGGAGATCGGAGTTGGTACAGGGCTGCTGCTTTCGCGCCTTGCCCCGAACTGTACCGAATATTGGGGTGTCGACTTTTCCCCGCGCATTATTGACAGGCTGCAGGACCAGATTGCCGCACTGCCGGGCTTGTCAAATCGTACCCATCTTCGTTGCCAGGAAGCGAATGTCGTCGATGGTTTGCCAGCGGGCGCGTTCGATGCAATCGTTATCAATTCGGTTGCACAGTATTTCCCGACACCCCAGTATTTCGTCGATGTAATACGCCAGGCGATAGGCCTATTGGGGCCGGAAGGTGCAATATTCCTTGGCGACATCCGCAGCTTGCCTTTGCTTCGGTATTTTTCCACCGCCGTCGAGCTTACAAATACGAAAGGGAAGCCATCGCTTGAATCCGTTCGTTCGGCTGTCGAGCGACGTCTCGTGCTTGAGAAAGAAATTGCGCTGGACCCGCGTTTCTTCGTTGCGTTGCAAGATGTCGTCGATGGAGTCTCCGGGGTCGATATCCGGATCAAGCGGGGATTGTCCTCCAACGAGCTCAGTCGATATCGGTATGACGTCGTTTTAAGAAAGGGCGATGGGTCATCCCAATCTGCGGCGCATCTGCCCAAAATTTATTGGGGAAATTCCGTAAAGGATGTCACTTCCATTGCGGCTGCCGCTGCAAGCCATCCGAATGGATTTCGCCTTTGTAATTTCCCGAATGCGCATCTATGCGACGATCTATCCCTCATCGCTGATTACGATGAAACTGGCCTTGCCAAATACGTTGAGAACATTGGCCGCGACCCCATTCATGTCGAGGCATTGATCTCGCTCGGTGAGACGACCGGTCACCGCGTGGTTGCGACCTGGTCACACAATTCTCCATATGGAGAACTGGACGTTCTCTTCCTGCCGGAGAACTGGAGTGCGCCAAAAGATCTGTACCTCCCGCATCATGCCGTGGGGGAGTATGCAGATTTTGCGCATGATCCGTCAAAGTTCGAGGATTTGAGCCGGTTCGCGGCACTGTTGCGAAGGCATTTGTCCGGGTGCCTTCCGGATCACATGGTTCCTGCGGCCTTTGTGGTGCTTGACCGTTTGCCGCTGACGCCGAACGGCAAGGTGGATCGTCGCTCGCTGCCGGCGCCAGCGGACGAGGCGTATGCGCGCGGAGCCAGTGAAGCGCCGGTCGGCGAGATCGAGACGATGCTGGCCGGCCTGTGGAGCGAGTTGCTGGGCGTCGAACGCATCGGGCGCCGCGACAGCTTCTTCATCCTCGGAGGCCATTCGCTGCTGGCGGTGCGGCTGATCAGCCGCATCGGTCGGGAGTTCGGGATCGAGTTCAGACTGGCGCAGCTTTTTGCCCGGCCAGTCCTGGCCGAGATGGCCGAGGCGATATCCGACCTTGTCGGGAGTTCGGGTCGCCAGGTGCTGCCGTCGATCAGGCCTGTCGATCGCGCGGGCGTGTTGCCGCTCTCGTTTTCGCAGCAGCGCCTGTGGTTCCTCGCCCAGTTGGATGGGGTGAGCGCGAGCTATCACATTCCCTTGGCGCTTCAGTTGCG
Organism: Mesorhizobium sp. NPDC059025; assembly: GCF_042739655.1. NCBI lineage: Bacteria > Pseudomonadati > Pseudomonadota > Alphaproteobacteria > Hyphomicrobiales > Phyllobacteriaceae > Mesorhizobium > Mesorhizobium sp. NPDC059025. The sequence goes on from NZ_JBHYIM010000031.1 coordinate 2,643, forward strand.
CGGCCCTCTTCATCGCGAGGCCCTTGGCCGCAGCCTGGACAGGTTGTGGGCGCGTCACGAGGGGCTGCGGAGCGTGTTTGTCGCGCAGGGCGGCGAGCCGCATGTCGAGCTTCTGGATGCGGATGCCGGCTTTGGACTGGTTGAGTACGATCTTCGGGGCGAGGATCACGCTCGGGAGCGCCAGGAAGAGATCTGCCGCAAGGAGGCGGATACGCCTTTTGACCTCGAGCGTGGCCCGCTGGTTCGCGGCAGTCTGATCCGACTGGGGGATGAGGAGCATGTCCTTGTCCTGACCCATCATCACATTGTTTCGGATGGTTGGTCGATTGAGGTCTTTCTGCGTGAACTGGGGCTGTTGTACGGGGCGTTCATGCACGGGCGAGAGGACCCGTTGCCGGCGCTGGATGTGCAATATCCCGACTATGCCGTCTGGCAGCGTGAATGGCTTTCGGGCGAACGTCAGGTGTCGCAGGCGACATACTGGAGTTCCGAGTTCGCTGACGCGCCGGTCTTGCTGGCATTGCCGACGGATCGCCCACGTCCACCACAACAATCACCGGCAGGCGCGCATGTCGGCATCCGGCTCGATGGCGAACTGACGCGCGAACTGAAGGCATTGAGCCTCCGGCACGGAACGACCTTGTTCATGACGGTTCTGGCGGCGTGGGCAGGTGTCCTGTCGCGGCTTTCGGGCCAGGATGACGTTGTCATAGGCACGCCCGTTGCAAACCGCGGTCGTACGGAGACGGAGGGCCTGATCGGCTTCTTCGTGAACACGCTGGCGCTGCGGATCGATCTTTCCGGATCGCCCGAAGTTGGGACGCTTCTGTCGCGGGTTCGTTCGAAGGTTGTTTCGGGCCAGGACCATCAGGACCTTCCATTCGAGCAGGTTGTCGAGATCGTCCAGCCTGCCCGTCGCCTGGATCACACTCCCTTGTTCCAGGTGATGTTCTCCTGGCAGAACGAAGATGCCATTGCGTCGGCAATGCTTGATGATCTTGCAGTGCGGCCGGTCGATACGGCCTATGAGGTCGCGAAGTTCGATCTCGATCTTGCTCTGAGTGAAGCTGGCGACGAGATCGTCGGCAGTCTCGGCTATGCGACAGCATTGTTCGATGCATCGACGATTGAACGTCATGCTGGCTATCTGGAAGCAATGCTGCGCGGTTTTGTTGCGGATGCGGCATGCGTGGTCGGCCGGATTGACTTGCTTGGACCGCAGGAGCGTCGGCTTCTGCTCGAGCAATGGAATGACACTGCGGCAGCCTTTGCGGAGGACGCCTGCATCCATGAGTTGTTCGAGGCCCAGGCGGTGCGGTCGCCGGATGCGATCGCGCTGATCTGCGACGATGAAGAGATCAGCTATGGCGAGCTGAACATACGGGCCAATCGTGTCGCGCACCGGCTGATCGAGCTTGGCGTGCGCCCTGATGCGCGGGTTGGCATCTGTGTCGAGCGGTCGCCGCT
>NZ_JBHYIM010000032.1:0-2778 GCF_042739655.1 Mesorhizobium sp. NPDC059025
CCGATCCACAATTCCCCGGCGACACCGACAGGGCAAAGCCCGCCATGAGCGTCGACAACATAGACATGCGTGTTCGAGATCGGACGCCCGATCGGGACATGAGTACCGATCGAACTATCCAGCCCCACTTCATACACAGCACAGCCAACCACCGTTTCTGTCGGTCCATACTGATTAAACAGCCGCGTGCGCGGCGCATGGCTGCGCCAAGGCAGCAGGGTCGACGCACCAAGCGCTTCCCCTCCAATCACGAGACTGCGTGCAATGTTGCCGAGATCTTCAGCCGCTACCGTCTCGTTTAGAAGCTCAACATGTGACGGCGTCACCTTGAGAGCACTGAAACGCCCTCCCTTGATGAGCTGGACCAAATCCGTGAACTCCGGCTCGTCCGGGAGAAGATGGAGAGTTTTACCGGATACGAGGGGAGGAAATAGACAGGTAATCGTTGCATCGAATGATAGCGACGTGCTGACCGGCACCCCACGACCGTCACCAAACGGATAATAGTCCGCTGCCCAACTGACGTAGTTGTGAAGGCCTGCATGCTCGATCATGACGCCTTTTGGCCTGCCGGTTGAGCCGGAGGTGTAGATCACATAGGCCAGATGCCTGCAGGTCAGCCCGAGTGCCGATCGCTGCGGATTGGCATCGCAATCGCCCGCCCCTGCCGTGGCCGTCAGATCGAGCAGCGGGCACTGCTGGCTTCCCGCTTCAAGCATCGTGGCGACAAGCCCTGATGTCCTTGCATCCGCAAGCACCGCCACCGGCGCGCTGTCCGACAGCATGAAGGCGAGGCGATCCATGGGATAGGATGGATCCAGCGGGACATAGGCTCCCCCCGCCTTCAGGACACCGAGCAAGCCGATGATCATCAGCGGCGACCGCTCGACACAGATGCCAACCCGCGCATCAGGGCGCACGCCAAGCTCGATCAGCCGGTGCGCGACACGATTGGCCCGTATGTTCAGCTCGCCATAGCTGATCTCTTCATCGTCGCAGATCAGCGCGATCGCATCCGGCGACCGCACTGCCTGGGCCTCGAACAACTCATGGATGCAGGCGTCCTCCGCAAAGGCTGCCGCAGTGTCATTCCATTCCTCGAGCAGAAGCCGGCGCTCAGCTTCCGGCAAAATATCAAGCTGACACAACGGGACCGTTGGCCGGTGAGCAATCGCATCCGCAAGACCCTCGAGGGCTTGCCGCATCAGGGCACACAGCCTCGCCGCCGACACCCCTCCCACGACCTGAGCTGTGAGGCCCAAGCTTTTGCCATAATCCTCGACGGATAGCGCAATCGGATAGTTTGTCAGTTCTTGTCCGCCCAACCGCTCGATACCCGACAGTGCTTCAGTCCGGTCCGGCGCGGCTTGAGCTTGATGCCGATAATTCAGCAGAGCAGTGAACAACGGAGCCGGCGCATCGACACCGCTGCAGCGCTGTGCCTGCGCCAACGAGGCATGCTCGTGCCGTAAGAGCTCGGTAAGAAGCGAATGCGCCCTGCGTACAGCAGCCTCCACACCCGTCTCATCCAGGCTCAAACGGAATGGAAGCGTGTTGATGAACAACCCCATCGCCCGGTCCAGAGCCGCCGCGCCTTGCGTACGCCCAAGCAGGACTGTGCCGAAGACAACATCTTTGCGTCCCGACGTACGGGCAATGACCAGCGCCCACGCCAGATGACAAAGGCTCGCCAGACTTACCCCCATGCGACGCGCCTGCCCGCGCAAACGATCATTCAGATCCCGCGGCAACATTTCATGCGTCTCGTCAGCAAGGCTGTCGCCGCGGCGGACATCGCTCAAACCAAATGGCAGTGTTGGTTCATCCACATCACCCAGCATCGCTTGGAAGAAGCGATCGTGCTCTTCCTGCGAGACGCCAAGGCGTGCCTGTCCCACCAGGTTGCGGAACAGCTGCGGTTCGGGCAGATCATTGCCCTCACCCGCCAGTATTTTCCCAATTTCTTCGTTGAACACGTCCTGGGTCGAATGATCCCCAATCAGATGGTGGGAAAGCTCCAGCATCAACCAGCGCTCGCTTTCCGTGTCTTGCCCGACGACAAGACGCATAAGCGGTGCCTGACCCAGATTCATCCGGTAATGCCGCGGATCATAGCGCCGCCTCAACTGCTCCAACGCAGGGCCAGCCGACGCATCCAGCTCAACGAAGTTCACATCGAGGGAAGCATGACGCCACACCACCTGCACCGGCGATGACAGCTCGTCCCAGACAAAGCTGGTACGCAGAATATCATGACGATCGACAACGCCTTGCGCCGCGCTCAGATATCGATCCAACAGCTCGCGGCTTGCAAACGCCATTTGCGAGACAACAATATATGTATCACCAGCTTCGCTCAGCAGATGATGGAACAGCATGCCGTCCTGAAGGGGAGACAGTCCATAAATGTCCTGGATATTGGCAACGCCGCCAGGAACCTGCTTCATGACGTGATCAATTTCTGCCTGCGTCAGATCGGCCAACGGAAGCATTGAAGGCGAGATGGCCGTGCTTTCTCGTGTGATGGTATTGGCCGGTACAATAGTTACTGGTTTTTGCCCAAGCCTTGCAGCCAGGTCACACAGTTGTGGACTTTCAAACAGAGCAGCAACATCAACAGCATGCCCCAGTTGTTGTATTCTGCTGATCAGGCGCACCGCCAGCAGCGAATGACCTCCGAGGGTGAAGAAGCTGTCGCGGCGCCCGATGCGTTCGACGCCCAGCAACTCGCTCCACAGGCCGGCCAGCATCGTCTCGATCTCGCCGACCGGCGCTTCA
>NZ_JBHYIM010000033.1:0-2516 GCF_042739655.1 Mesorhizobium sp. NPDC059025
GCAGATCCGGAGATTGCTGTGAGACGACTGGCTGGCTTGAGGTGTCTCGTGACATGCGGGGTGCTGCTGTTGCTCCTATCGGCAGGCGCGCACGCTCAGGATTCGGGCGAGGGCTCGGACGACGGCGGAAACGGCGGCGTCAGCAATTCGGATTCGGAGTCCGAAGACGCGGGCAGCGAGCAGGACGGTGGCATCTGGGGGGGCTATTCGGTTTCGCGACCGTCCCCGGAACCCGATGATGCCGATCGGGGCAGGGACGCAGCCCTGGATGCGGTGCAGAACCAGCACGCCCTTCCCTTGGACGCCATCGCTGCCGCGACCCGGAAGTTGACCAACGGCCAGATCCTGGACGCGCAGCTGAAGTCGGTCGGTGGATCACTTCGCTATGAAATGAAGGTTCTTGAATCCGGGGACCAGCTCCGTCGCTATTCGTTCGATGCCCGAAGCGGTCGCCTGGTCGGAGTGAAATGACGGATGCGCGTTCTGGTCGCTGAAGATGATCGCCGCATTGCCCAGGCGCTTGACCAGGCACTCGCCGCGGCGGGGTTTGCGATCGAGTTCGCCTCCCAGGGGGAAGATGTCTGGTTTCGCGGCGATACCGAGACATTCGATGCCGTCATCCTCGACCTGGGACTTCCGGACCTGGACGGATTGACGATCCTCAAGCGCTGGCGTCGAGCAGGACGCAACATGCCTGTGCTGATCCTGACTGCCCGCGGGCAATGGAATGAGAGGGTGGAAGGCATAGAGGCGGGTGCTGACGACTATGTGGTCAAGCCCTTCCGTATCGAAGAGGTCGTTGCCCGGATACGTGCCCTTGTGCGTCGCGCGAGCGGGTTTTCGTCCTCCCAGATCGAGGTCGGACAATACATGCTCGACACGCGCATGAAGCAGGTGACCCGCGACGGGCTGCCGGTATCGCTGACACCGCAGGAATACCGCCTCTTTGCTTTCATGGTGCATCAACGGGCGAGAGTTGTCTCGCAACTGGAGATAACAGAGCATCTCTATTCGCAGGATTTCGCCAGGGACTCCAACTCCGTCGAGGTCCTGGTCGCTCGTCTGCGCAAACGGCTGGGCGCTGATGTGATCGTGACGCGCCGGGGGCTGGGATACACGCTCGGCGGCAATTTCTGATGAAATTTGGCTCGCTCAAGGTTCGGATGATTGTCGGGACCGCCGTCTCGATTGCTTTTGCGCTCGTTCTGGCCGGCATCGCGCTTGGCTACATGTTCGTTGAAAGCGTCGAGCGGGGAGCGCGGTCCGATCTTTCGGCAACCATGGCGCGTCTTGTGGCGCTGGTCGATCTGGACGTGACCGGTGCTGTACCGCGTCTTTCAGGCCGATTGCCCGACCCCCGCTATGACACGCCACACAGCGGCCTTTATTGGCAGGTCCGCGATATGGACTCCCAGCGGACGATACGTTCCCGTTCGCTTTGGGACCGCATGCTGGAGACGGATCCCAAGCTGGAGGGGCAGCGGTTCTCGACGATGACGGGACCTGCAGGGCAGTCACTGATCGCCCTGTCGCTGAACGCGAACTTCAAGACCAACCAGCAGGACAAGCGCTACCAGATCATCGTTGCCCAGGACCGCTCCATACTCGACGATTCCATCAAGGACTTCGCCTGGTCAATGGTGATAGCCCTGCTTGTTCTGGGCGGTGCTCTCGTCGTCGTTGCTGTCCTGCAGGTGCATTTCGGTCTCCTGCCATTCAAGAAACTGCGTCAGGACGTCGAGAGCATTCGCAAGGGGACAGCCAGTTCGGTCGAAAGCAGCTATCCCGCAGAGGTTGTCCCCTTGGTCGTCGAGGTCAACGAACTGCTGGCGCTGCAGCAAAAATCCATCGAGTTCGCACGTTCGCGCGCCGCCGACCTCGCACACGGGCTCAAGACCCCGCTGTCCGTAATCGGCACCATCGCGCATGAACTGGAGGTGCGCGGCGATCATCACCATGCGGCCGTCATCTCCGACCTGGCGAATGAGATGCACGAGCGCATCGACTATCAACTGCGGCTATCCCGGCTGCGTCATCGCGCACGGCTGCATGTGCTGAGGGCTCCGTTTAACCCCGTGGTGACGCGGGCGATGCTCGTTCTGCAGAAGACAAAAGAAGGCGAACGCCTCGAGTGGCGCACCGACATGCAAGATCAGCTCGATGTCGATATCGATGCAAACGACCTCATCGAACTTGTCGGGATCGTTCTGGAGAACGCCGCAAAATGGGCGAGATCCGCAGTGAGCGTCCGACTCCACAAAGACGGCGATGTCGCTGAACTGAGAATAGGCGACGACGGACCGGGAATCGACCAATCGAACTTAAATCTGGTCGGCGTGCGAGGGCGGCGTTTTGACGAGAGCGCGCCTGGAAGCGGTCTGGGGCTTGCAATCGCAAGAGAGATCATAGCCCTGAACAACGGATCGATGTCGTTTCAGAATCGTTCGAGTGGTGGCACGCTCGTCATCTTGAGACTGCCTCTCGCCTTGACCCAGAATGGCGCGGAAGGCGAAGGA
>NZ_JBHYIM010000034.1:0-2362 GCF_042739655.1 Mesorhizobium sp. NPDC059025
GTGATCTAGCCATGGGCAGGTTGAAGCGGGGGTAAGACCTCGTGGAGGACCGAACCCACCAGGGTTGAAAACCTGGGGGATGACCTGTGGTTAGGGGTGAAAGGCCAATCAAACTCCGTGATAGCTGGTTCTCCCCGAAATGCATTTAGGTGCAGCGTCGTGTGTTTCTTGCCGGAGGTAGAGCACTGGATAGGCGATGGGCCTTACCGGGTTACTGACCTTAGCCAAACTCCGAATGCCGGTAAGTGAGAGCACGGCAGTGAGACTGTGGGGGATAAGCTCCATGGTCGAGAGGGAAACAGCCCAGAGCATCGACTAAGGCCCCTAAGCGTACGCTAAGTGGGAAAGGATGTGGAGTCGCAGAGACAACCAGGAGGTTGGCTTAGAAGCAGCCACCCTTGAAAGAGTGCGTAATAGCTCACTGGTCAAGTGATTCCGCGCCGACAATGTAGCGGGGCTCAAGCGTACCGCCGAAGTCGTGTCATTCATACACATATCCCCAACGGGAGTATGGATGGGTAGGGGAGCGTCGTGTGCCGGGTGAAGCAGCCGCGGAAGCGAGTTGTGGACGGTTCACGAGTGAGAATGCAGGCATGAGTAGCGATACAAACGTGAGAAACGTTTGCGCCGATTGACTAAGGGTTCCTGGGTCAAGCTGATCTGCCCAGGGTAAGTCGGGACCTAAGGCGAGGCCGACAGGCGTAGTCGATGGATAACCGGTTGATATTCCGGTACCCGCTTTGAAACGCCCAATATCGAATCAGGCGATGCTAAGTCCGTGAAGCCGTTCCGGACCCTTCGGGGAAAGGGAAGTGGTGGAGCCGACGGACCAGACTTGTAGTAGGTGAGCGATGGGGTGACGCAGGAAGGTAGTCCAGCCCGGGCGGTGGTTGTCCCGGGGTAAGGGTGTAGGACGTCAGGTAGGCAAATCCGCCTGACACATAGTCTGAGACCTGATGCCGAGCCGATTGTGGTGAAGTGGATGATCCTATGCTGTCGAGAAAAGCCTCTAGCGAGTTTCATGGCGGCCCGTACCCTAAACCGACTCAGGTGGTCAGGTAGAGAATACCGAGGCGTTCGGGTGAACTGTGGTTAAGGAACTCGGCAAAATGCCCCCGTAACTTCGGGAGAAGGGGGGCCACGACTGGTGATCCGTTTTACACGGTGAGCTGGGGGTGGCCGCAGAGACCAGCGAGAAGCGACTGTTTACTAAAAACACAGGTCCGTGCGAAGCCGTAAGGCGATGTATACGGACTGACGCCTGCCCGGTGCTGGAACGTTAAGGGGACCGGTTAGTCACTTTCGTCGTGGCGAAGCTGAGAACTTAAGCGCCAGTAAACGGCGGTGGTAACTATAACCATCCTAAGGTAGCGAAATTCCTTGTCGGGTAAGTTCCGACCTGCACGAATGGCGTAACGACTTCTCGACTGTCTCAACCATAGGCCCGGTGAAATTGCACTACGAGTAAAGATGCTCGTTTCGCGCAGCAGGACGGAAAGACCCCGGGACCTTTACTATAGCTTGATATTGGTGTTCGGTTCGGCTTGTGTAGGATAGGTGGGAGACTTTGAAGCGGCCACGCCAGTGGTTGTGGAGTCGCCGTTGAAATACCACTCTGGTCGTGCTGGATGTCTAACCTCGGTCCGTGATCCGGATCAGGGACAGTGTCTGATGGGTAGTTTAACTGGGGCGGTTGCCTCCCAAAGGGTAACGGAGGCGCCCAAAGGTTCCCTCAGCCTGGTTGGCAATCAGGTGTTGAGTGTAAGTGCACAAGGGAGCTTGACTGTGAGACCGACGGGTCGAGCAGGGACGAAAGTCGGGACTAGTGATCCGGCGGTGGCTTGTGGAAGCGCCGTCGCTCAACGGATAAAAGGTACCCCGGGGATAACAGGCTGATCTTCCCCAAGAGTCCATATCGACGGGATGGTTTGGCACCTCGATGTCGGCTCGTCGCATCCTGGGGCTGGAGTCGGTCCCAAGGGTTGGGCTGTTCGCCCATTAAAGCGGTACGCGAGCTGGGTTTAGAACGTCGTGAGACAGTTCGGTCCCTATCCGCTGTGCGCGTAGGAGTATTGAGAAGGGCTGTCCCTAGTACGAGAGGACCGGGACGGACGAACCTCTGGTGTGCCAGTTGTCCTGCCAAGGGCATGGCTGGTTGGCTACGTTCGGGAGGGATAACCGCTGAAAGCATCTAAGCGGGAAGCCTGCTTCGAGATGAGTATTCCCACCCCCTTGAGGGGTTAAGGCTCCCAGTAGACGACTGGGTTGATAGGCCGGATGTGGAAGCCCGGTAACGGGTGGAGTTGACCGGTACTAATAGGCCGAGGGCTTGTCCTCAGTTGCTCGCGTCCACTGTGTTGGG
>NZ_JBHYIM010000035.1:0-2177 GCF_042739655.1 Mesorhizobium sp. NPDC059025
GGCGTCGCCGGATCGATCTCGACATCTGCGCTCGGGTAAAGCGTGGTGCCGAAGGCCGAAGCCTTTTTCACCCGTACCCCATCAGGACCGTAGGCAAAGCTTGTGATCGCCGAGCCCTGCGTGACCGTCTTCAGCCGGCTGGCTTCGTCCCAGGCCAGGGTGCGGATGCCATCCGAGATGGTGTTGCCGTTGGCGTCATAGGCGAAGCTGCGCGAACCGACCGTCAGCGGTGCGTGCGGGCGTGGTGACGTGGCGGTTGGATAAACGTATGCCCCCGAGACCCTGCTCCGGGAGAGCATGTTGCCATTGGTTGCGTAGTTGAACGTCTCGTTGAGACCAACGTTCGCACTATTAGCGGCAGTCATCAGCCAATCGAGGTTGTTGTAGGTGTAGGTCCAATCCTCGGCCGTACCCGACGGATCAAGTGCCGTCGGCGCGCCGTTGATGGCGATGATGCGCCCCGCAAGGTCACGCGTATAGGTGTTGTCCATCAACACCGAACCGCTTGGCCCGGTCGTCACCACCCTGGTCAGCCAGCGTCGTGTCGGCGAATAGCTGAAGTTCGTCTTCACGCCGTTGGCGTAGACGATCTGCCGCGTCTGGTTGTCGGCCTCGTAGCTGATCGAACTGATGTAGCCGGGAGCCGAATACAACAGGTTGCCGCCGGTGTAGCCGAGACGATCGGCATTGGTTCCGAAATCCATCGGAGAAGGCGAATAGTTCTGGAAGACGACAAGACCGGACCGGTCCCGCGCCATGTAGGTGGAATGGCTCAACCCATCGATGGTGGTGTTCTGCCATCGTATCTTGCCGAAACCATCATAGTTGTAGGCTTGTGTCGCGGCACCATTCACTGATCGGGTCAGTTGGCCGATGTTGTAATAATCGGGCTCGACCTGGTCGTAGCTGTTCTGCGTGAGCGTAGCAGGTGCGCCGCCCGCGGCGGTTGCGGTTTTGGTCAGAAGTCGTCCCATTTGATCATAGGACAAAGTGGCGACTGCACCGCGCGCATCCGTCTGCTCAACCAAACGATTGGCGGCATCGTATTTGTAGGTCCAGGTGCCGAGATCGGGATCAGAGGCTGTCAGCCGGTTGCCGACCATGTCGTAGCTGTAGGTCCAGGTAGCGAGGCTGTCATCGACAAGCCTGGTCAGCCGGTGCAAGGCGTCATAGTTGCGATGCTCGGAGATATAGGAACCATCGGCCATGACATTTGTCAGGCGGATCGTATCGCCACGGCTGTTCGTAAAATTGTGGCTCAGGCGCCCGAGCTCGTCTTTCTGGATGACGAGGCCGTAGGTAACATTCGTCGAATGGACCAGCGGCGAATAGTATAGATAGTAGGTGTAGCTCCGCTCGGAGTTGTCAGGATTGACGATCGATGTCGGCCGATCCGCCCAGTCGTAGCGCGTGGTTGTCCATTGATCGGTTTCGTTCGAACAACGCGGCAATGACTTGCGCGCCACGTTGGAACGCTGGTCGTATTCCGTATTGAGCATTGTCCAGACGCCCGGCGCATCACATCCCGGCATGTCTTCGTGCCAGACGCGGCCAAGTCCGTCGTAAAAGGCCTGCCTGTAATATTCACCTGAGGCATTGGGCAGCGGCGAATACGTGACGAGATGCTGACCCGATGGATTGCCCTCGTTGATGTAGCGGACCCTGTCATAGTAGCCGGTGGCCGTGTTGCGGATTTCCGAGGGCCGGCAATAAGCATCATAGCTGTAGGTTGTGACGATGCCGTTCCAGTCCGTTTTGCTCGCCGGCAAGCCGCAGACAGGATTGTAGGTGGCCGTCGAGACGAAACGCGTGTCGGCAGCCAACGCGCCGTTGGCAAAGTATTTCGGCGCCCGCTCTGCCACCGGATAGAGGCGATATGCCGTATCGTAATCCCATTCCGTGCGGTTGGCGACACCGTCGAGGTGCGATGCCTTGTTGCCGTAGCTGTCGTAGGTGAAGGTCTCGGTGGTCTGGTAGAGTGGCTGATTGGAATCGGCCCGCACCCGATGGATGATCGACGTCAGGTCGCCCTTGGTCGGCTGCGCCAGATTGTCTGTCGAACCATCGTAGTAGAACAGGTCGTATTTGATCGGGAACGCGTTGGGATCAAAAGAATCCCGGATCGCCTCATAGCGCGACTTGGAGACGATGTAGGAGCTAAGTGTCGGCGCGTAGGC
>NZ_JBHYIM010000036.1:0-2041 GCF_042739655.1 Mesorhizobium sp. NPDC059025
ACTAAGCGCCTGCAAATCAGTAAGGGTGGAAACACTCGCAACCTGGGGCATGCCTGTTCTCCATTGGAGTCGGATTATCGGGGGATCGAAGTCGAGAAGTTAGTTGAGAGCTTGCTAGCTGCCCTTAGGCTTGGCTTTCGCATCGGGCGCCGCCGACGGGTTGTCTGCCGACAGGTTGGAATAGATCGCGCCGCACTTATCGTAGGCCGGGATGGACTGCTTCAGTTCGCAGCCCTTGCGCCTGACTATCTCAATCAGCAGGTGCGACAGCGGTCGATCGCCGCCTAAGGGCCGGAACAAACTCTCTGAGCCAATCAACAAGTGATTCTAGACAAGGATGACTCCTACTTGAGATAACTAGTCATCGCCAACTCGTTGAAATAGCCCAGTAAAGGGGAAGTCCGGCCACACCAACCGCCAAACCTCGCCGCTTCCGATGTGTTGGTACCATTTTTCCCGCAATATGTTTGCTTCTAAGTATGGCTTCTCCACGAGAACCTCTTTCGCGACACAGGAGCCGACTTGAACGTTCAACCACGCCTCCAAGCGTTTGAATTCACTGGGAGATTGGAAGTCATCAATTACTCCCCAAAGAGAGGCTTTCACTTTGTGATAATTGCTTCGCCTGCCTATTCAAGCGCGGCATTTAGATGCTCAATAAGAACTCTAATACGTGCCCGCGTCTCAACATCTAACTCCTTTGCCGTTGCAATGGAGACGAGATAGAAACGGAGTTTCATAAAAATCTCGGTTCCCGATACACCATCGTCAATGGAATTCCTGATATCGACTGCATGTCGGCGTAAACCGCAGGCTTCCATTCTTTCGGCAATTGCTAAGGCCTCGGAATACTGATCGTATTGCGTCATAAAGCTCCTCACCACTTACTTCCAAAGAACTTCATCGACACCCCGTTTCTAGGGACAACAACTTCGATACCTCCTCCTCGATTCGCCCCGACCGCGGGGGCTTCTCGTGTCACAAAATCTGTTCCCGGTCTTATCTTAGCGTATTCGATGAAATCAGAATTCGCTATGTTGCCGGCGGGAATTCCGTAGCGCGAGGCATAGCCAGGCGTAGACGGGTGTTCTAGTGCCCAAAACTGAGCATCGGCAGCATCACTTTTCCCTGTAGTACCTAGCCGATAAAGGGTAGCTCCATTCTGAACTGCGTTTCTTGCAGCAAGAGCATCGGGCTTAAGGCTCTGTTTTGCCTGACCGTACGGAGTGGCAATATCTTTAAAAGTTGAAGTTTCGATTGTCGTAGCCGACGCTTGTGGCGCGCGTGCCCCTCCCACTCCAGCGCCGAGCACACCGTAGGCTGCAGCAGTCACTGCGCCGCTTGCCGAACGCGCGTATAGCTCCTCCTGTGTCAAGCCGACCATGGAGCGGTATTGAGCGGCCCAGTGGCCAAATTGCATGGCGTCCTGCGGGCCACCTGCTTCCAGAGAAGACTTGGCCAAATCAGCGCGGGAAGCCCAGTTGTTCGCCTCCGATGTCAGCACCGCATCGCGTTGTGACTGGTCGGGATATGCTGACGCATAGTAGGCGTACTCAATCTCTTGATCGAAGATGTGCCCGTTCTTATCCGACTTGTTGATCGGATCATTGCCAGCATAGGCATATCGATTGGTCCCGACGCCCTCCTTTACCGGGTCCAAATCATCGGGTGACAGGAAACGGCCGAGGTCCGGATCCATGTAACGAGCATTGAGATAGAGCAGCCCGGTCTCAGGATCGAAGCGTTCGCCAATGTAGCCCTTCTGCGTCTGGAAACCCGAGTTCAGGCGCTCGCCATAGGCGGCATAGCCCGTGCTTTCGACAACCGCACCGGCGGCATCGGTGACGATGCGCACAGATGACAGATGATCGCGATGCAGGAAGAACTTGGCGCCGTTCACCACCTTGATATCGGGATGCGGATAGCGGGTGTACTTCTCCGCTCCGGGCGTCGCCGGATCGATCTCGACATCTGCGCTCGGGTAAAGCGTGGTGCCGAAGGCCGAAGCCTTTTTCACCCGTACCCCATCAGGACCGTAGGC
>NZ_JBHYIM010000037.1:0-1840 GCF_042739655.1 Mesorhizobium sp. NPDC059025
CCAAATGATCGCCAAGTGCCGGGCGAGCCTCCTGTTGTGCAAACATACCCAATTACAGTGGATGTCGGCGTCCGGCTATAGAGCCTGTCTCCAGCGTTCCAACTGCCGGCTGTCGGCTCGGCTCCTTGAACGGCAACCCCTTCTCTAGGGCCCGCAAGGCTGTTGAACAATGTTGTACCTCCCCAGAGTGCGATACCTGCGGCGGCTCTGTTGTTGCTGCCGCTCGCGTTGATATCGTAAGACGTCAACACCCCGATAGAATAGGCAACGCCGTTTGCAGCCAGCTTGTTGACCCAGTTATCGCAAAGCACTGGCGATACAGCTGAGGCAGCGACCCTAATTCCAAAATACGAAAACTCGGAGCCGGCAAAGCCGATCCGGTTGCCCAGGATTTTGGTATTGTAAGAGGACGTAACCAAAATGGCTGCGCCATCGTCAGTTGTGTAGCCAGCGCGGTTGTTTCCTTGCAGAGCGTTCCTCTCGATCACCCAGTCGACAGGTGGATAGGTCGAATGGCCTACTGCAATACCGTTTGACTTACATGATCGGATGAGGTTGCCGATGAGGTAGACGCGCTCAGTAGGTCCAGCAGGGACAACCCCATATTGGAACCACTCGAAATGGTTGTTCCTAATTTCGAGATCTCTGCAGTTCGCAAGTTTAGCGCCCCAGACTGCCGTTGGTTCAGGTGACTGGGTCACCGCCCCTGCCCCATAGAAACGACAGCTTTCAATGATGCCATCCATTTCCAGAGGAACAGTTGGCGGGCTAGTCAGGTTGGGATTGAAGCTCTGCCCGTCGACCCAAATTCCTGCGTTTTGCACATCCATTGCTACGATATTACGTGCGACGATGCTCTTGCCGACAAGAGGTTTAACATCAGCCGACGCATACATGTTGGTGAAATCGCCGGCATAGTTGTGGAAGCCATAGTAACAGGTGCCACCCTTCACGTTCTCCACGAGCACGTTGTAAGCAGCCGCGAGAGAAATCAGATATCCCGCCTGGTTTATGTTGCCGCAAGTTATGTTCCTGATGATGACGTCATGCGGGTGTCCGGTACCCGCGGCCGTTCCTCCCCAGTGAGCTAGCACCGGGCAGAACATTGGGCTGTTTGGGAATTTGATGTTCTCGATCAGGATATTGTTCGACGCAGCGGTGATGATGATGCCGTTGCCTTCAACCCAGTCACTCTCAATCGTCATGTTGAAGACATGGACGTTTGCAACCGAGACGTTCGCGGTGAACTTGCCGATCGCAATCGGGCACTGAAAGTCGCCCGGGATGCCCGGTGTCGTTCCAAAATTCTTGATGGTGCCATTGTAGACGCGGCAGTTGTTTCCAGGAACAACGCATCGCACCGATCCCGAAATACGGAAATTCAACCGCGACTTGCACAGGGCCAACGTGCATCCGTCTGGCAACTCTAACTCGGCGGTTAGCTTGTATGTCTTACCCTGCTCTCCACAAAGTGTTCTGCCCGCAGCGAATTTGAGGGCGCACTGCCAAGCTGCGGTGTCGTTGGTGACATCGTCGCCGATAGCGCCAAACCAGGCCGCAAAAATCTCGTCGTGAAATTGGCGAATCCACGCGCCACTTGTTCCGGTGGTGTCCGTCGAAGGTGGAACGAAGATACCTTGCATGGTGTCTTGAGACACGGAAGCAGATTGGTTCGAAGAATTCCACACAAACGTGCCGTTTCGAGCGCCTGCCCCCGTCACTATCGCGGAAGTATATGTTGCCGGACTAAGCGCCTGCAAATCAGTAAGGGTGGAAACACTCGCAACCTGGGGCATGCCTGT
This sequence comes from Mesorhizobium sp. NPDC059025, assembly GCF_042739655.1. Classification (NCBI taxonomy): domain Bacteria; kingdom Pseudomonadati; phylum Pseudomonadota; class Alphaproteobacteria; order Hyphomicrobiales; family Phyllobacteriaceae; genus Mesorhizobium; species Mesorhizobium sp. NPDC059025. The sequence goes on from NZ_JBHYIM010000037.1 coordinate 1,803, forward strand.
TCTCCATTGGAGTCGGATTATCGGGGGATCGAAGTCGA
>NZ_JBHYIM010000038.1:0-1698 GCF_042739655.1 Mesorhizobium sp. NPDC059025
GCCCTACTGCCTTTCCTGTTAGAACAGTCCCTCGATCTGTCCCTGATCGTTGAGGAAGATCTTCTCCGAGGATGGCTTGGAGGGCAGGCCGGGCATGGTCATGACCTCGCCGCAGATGATGACGACGAAGCCGGCACCGGCAGCCAGGCGAACCTCGCGCACCGGAACCGTGTGGCCGGTCGGAGCACCACGCAGGTTCGGATCCGTCGAGAAGGAATACTGCGTCTTGGCCATGCACACCGGCAGGTTGCCGTAGCCGGCCTGTTCCCACTGGTGCAGCTGGTCGCGGATCGACTTGTCGGCAATCGCCTCGTCACCGCGATAGATGCGCTTGACGATGGTGTTGATCTTCTCGAACAGCGGCATGTCGTCGGGATAAAGCGGCGAGAACTGCGAGGCGCCGCTCTCGGCGATCTCCACCACCTTGTGGGCAAGCTCCTCGATGCCGGCAGAGCCCTGCGCCCAGTGCTTGCACAGGATCGCCTCGGCACCTTGTGCCGCCACGAACGCCTTCATCGCCTGGATCTCGGCATCGGTGTCGGAGACGAAGTGGTTGATGGCCACCACCGCCGGCACGCCGAACTGCTTCACGTTCTCGATGTGGCGGCCAAGATTGGCGCAGCCCTTCTTCACCGCCTCGATGTTCTCCTGACCAAGGTCTTCCTTCTTGACCCCGCCATTCATCTTCATGGCACGCACGGTGGCGACGATGACGGCGGCGGCAGGCTTCAGGCCCGCCTTGCGGCACTTGATGTCGAAGAACTTCTCGGCACCGAGATCGGCGCCGAAGCCTGCCTCGGTGACCACATAGTCGGCAAGCTTCAAGGCCGTGGTGGTGGCAACCACCGAGTTGCAGCCATGGGCGATGTTGGCGAAGGGACCGCCATGCACGAAGGCCGGGTTGTTCTCCAGCGTCTGCACGAGGTTGGGCTGGATGGCATCCTTGAGCAGCACCGCCATGGCACCATCGGCCTTGAGATCACGGGCATAGACCGGGGTCTTGTCGCGGCGATAGGCGACGATGATGTCGCCGAGGCGCTTTTCGAGATCCTTCAGGTCGGTGGCCAGGCACAGGATGGCCATGACTTCGGAGGCGACCGTGATGTCGAAGCCGGCCTCGCGTGGGAAACCGTTGGCGACACCACCCAATGAGACGATGATCTGGCGCAGCGCCCGGTCGTTCATGTCCATGACCCGGCGCCAGGCGACACGACGGATGTCGATGCCCAGTTCATTGCCCCAGTAGATGTGGTTGTCGATGAGGGCGGAGAGAAGGTTGTGGGCGGTGGTGATGGCGTGGAAGTCGCCGGTGAAATGCAGGTTCATGTCTTCCATCGGCACGACCTGGGCGTAACCGCCGCCGGCGGCACCACCCTTGACGCCGAAATTGGGTCCGAGCGAAGCCTCGCGAATACAGACCACCGCCTTCTTGCCGATGCGGTTCAGGCCATCGCCCAGGCCGACCGTGGTGGTGGTCTTGCCTTCGCCGGCCGGTGTCGGGTTGATGGCGGTGACCAGGATCAGCTTGCCGTCCTTGTTGCCTTTGACCGACTTGATGAACTCGGCCGAGACCTTCGCCTTGTCATGGCCGTAGGGCAACAAATGCTCGCTCGGAATGCCGATCTTCTCGCCGATCGCCTGGATCGCCTGCTTCTTCGCGCCGCGCGCGATCTCGATGTCACTCTTGTACTCGGCCAT
>NZ_JBHYIM010000039.1:0-1307 GCF_042739655.1 Mesorhizobium sp. NPDC059025
GTCGTGCGAGCCGGCAGCGGCATCGCCGCCGATCTCGGAGGTGCCGCCATAGGTGGCACCCCAGCTGCGCCAGCGACTGTCGAAGACTTTTGCGACAAGACCGCCAAGCCGATCCGACTTTGCGTCGAGCGCTGCGAAGGGCTTGTCGCCATCTGCTGCCGGCTTGTCATCGGCGAAAGCCGATGCAGTGTCGCCGGCGCCCTGCCCGCCACGGCCCGCCAGCGCCTCGCCCGACAGCAGGCCGAGGAACTGGTCCGTGCCATGGATGCCTGAGCTGATCGCGCCGGCTGCCGGCTCGCCGGAGACCAGCGAGAGGCCGGCGCTGTCGAGGGCACCGAACTCGGCCAGGATACCGCCCTTGGCATCGAAATAGCCGACGATGGCATTGGCCACCGAGCGCTGGTTGCGGTTGAGCGGATCGAAGACCGGCCTGCCGCCGGGCTCTCCTGGCTTGCCCGGCTCCCCGGGATTGCCGGGCTCACGCATGTCGAGATCGAGCGCGAGATAGGCATTGTTGCCGTCATAGGCGAGCTTGTGCTTGAAGCCGGTGGGGGCGGTTCCGGTCAGGCCGACGAAGCTGGTGCCGCCGAGCCCACCCTGCGCATTGAGCAGGGTGTAGGTCTTCTGGATGTAGGTGGCGGCAGCATAATTGGTCGACACCGTGCCGCCCGACAGATTGGCGGTTCCGCTGACATTGGTGCGGTCGGCGGAAGCCGGATCGAGTTCGACGGCATAGGTCGAGCCGGCGCCCATGACCAGGTTGCCGGCGATGGTGACGGTGCCGATCGAATTGCCGGGCGCCAGCGTGCCGCCATTCGCCACGGTCACCGAAGCCAGGGTGCCGGTGCCGCCGAGCGTGCCGCCTGTCTCGACCGTGATGCCCGCTGACGATGCGATCGAGCCGTTGACCGACAGCGTGCCCTGCTTGACGAAGGTCTGGCCGGTATAGGTGCTGGTTCCCGACAGCATCAGCTTGCCGGAACCGGACTTGGTGAAGGAACCGCCACCGGAGAGGGAACCGGAGAAGGTCGAGTTGCTGGTCTCGTCGACGGTGAGGTTGCCGCTGCCGAGTGCAACGGAGCCGGCGCCCGAGAGTGTGCCGATGATCTGGTCGAGGCTGCCGAGGTCGAGGCTGGCGCCTGCCGCCACCGACACCGCGCTGCGGGCCGAGAAGGAATGGGCGACACTGGCGCCCAGCGTGCCTTGCGAGATCGTGGTGGTGCCGGTGTAGTCGTTCTGCCCCGACAGCGTCAGGGTTCCCGCCCCGGTCTTGGTCAGGTCGCCGGCACCGGTGATGTCGGCGGCGA
>NZ_JBHYIM010000040.1:0-1171 GCF_042739655.1 Mesorhizobium sp. NPDC059025
AGGTTGCGTTATAAATACAAGAAAGAAAGTTCGATAGATTATTTATCGGTGGTAGAGCCACAAGGACGTGGAGCCTGGCATTGTCATGTTTTAATGCGCTTTAATGATTTGGATAAGATTTATATTAAAAATGCTGAATTAAGGAGTCTATGGGGTTTAGGATTTGTAACAATCAAGTCATTAAAGGATATAGACAACATAGGAGCCTATTTGAGCGCTTATTTGACTGATATAGACCTAGAAGATGTCCAAGACAGGGAAACAGCCTTAAAAGTGGCTTCAGAGGGCTGTGAGGTGCAAACAAAGATCGTAGAAGGTCGGGAAAAGAAATTTTTAAAAGGCGGACGGCTGCACATGTATCCTTCCGGAATGAATATGTATCGAAAATCAAAAGGGATTGTTAAGCCGGAACGGGAAGAAATGAAGTTCGGAGACATAAAAAAAGTAGTGGGTTCGGCAAAACCACACTACGAGAAAAGTTATCATGTCGAAAATGACAATTTTGAAAACACAATTTCGTTTCTCCAGTATAACACAAAACGTGATTTTTGAAGCAAAACGGTTCCTCTTTATGGAGCCGTTTTTTTTATTTCCCGAAGGGTTATTTGTCAGAATGACAAACCGATTTCGAGCCGGCGAGAACCCATTGTCACACCACGATTTAGGGGGTGTGTATAAATGGGCACTCTCTGTGAAATTTGAAGCTTTGAAATTCCGAATGGCGCACTTATACACTCTGTCGAGTGAGTGCTAAAATGCTGAAGCATTTCCGTCAAGCGTGTGGAGGAATCTTGTAGAGAGATATAGCATAGATACCCGTATCTCTAGAGATATTTTGGTATATCCCTGCTATATCTATGGGGTATCTATGCTATATCTTTGGCTTCAAAAACGGCACCTGTTCTAAGAGCATAGAAACTCAACAGGCACAGCCTGTTTGACACCCTTTTTTTTAGGGTGGCACCGAGTTTCCTTATGCTCTTTTTCTCTGAAGCTAAACCTGTTTTATATGTCGTAGTCTTTTTATTGGGAGTGACCCCTTGCTGTACAATTTCCGGAGGTGCCGATAAGGGACGAATGTTCCCTTGTCGGTTGCCTTTGGGGATTGTAAGTGGTGAAGGAGCGGAATCAAAAGGAAACGAATTATCATTCCGAGTGTGCTTCTTTTTAC